>JAKADX010000027.1 GCA_021818505.1 Pseudomonadota bacterium | reverse complement strand
TGCCGCCAGGTGAACGTCGAGATCGTACGTCGCTGTGACACCGGAAAGTTCGTGGTGCTGCCCAAGCGATGGCTCGTCGAGCGCACCATCGGATGGCTGAACCGGTGCCGCCGGCTGAGCAAGGACTGGGAGTGCCTGAACCGCAACGCGCTCGCATTCCTGCACTGGGCGTCCGTCCGGAGAATGCTGCGAAGCCTATGCCAAAGCCCCGAATGATCTTGGACAGACTCTGATCGTTTTCAAGTCGGCGCGTAACCTAAAGGCTCCGGGCTGCATCTTGCCTCGTCGCCATTCAGTAAACCGGATGTTGCTCTTCGGCGAGGAAATGACTTCTGCTAAGCGCATGACGCCCTCAGATTCTTGCTTTGTTATGCGCTAGCGTTAGACCGCCGATATGTCAGCCTCTTTCCGACAACGCCACGCAGCGCATTATATGTGCGCTTCTCATCGTCCACGCCCAGCTTCACCCGGTTGTTGTAACGGAAATCGAACTCCGCCACGTAGCGGTGCAGATGCTTCTCAGAGCAGTGCTGATATACGCCCTTCATGCCGCGCTTGAACACGCTGTAGAAGCCTTCAACCGTGTTCGTGTGCGTCTCGCCACGGCCATACTCGCCTTTGCCGTGGCGGACGAAATCATGCTCGGTGAAGTGCTTGCCGAGGGTCACATACTGACCAGCCTCGTCCGTCATCACGCTCGTCTCAGGATGCACGTTCGCCTTGATGATCGGGAGCAGGTCAGCGGCCTTCGTGCCGTCCACATGAAAGGAACGGCTGGAGCCGCCGCGCTGCACCAGCGTCAGAACCGCATGCTTATGCGCGTAGCCGCGCGCGTTCTTCGGCTTCTCGCGCTTCTGGCCGATGAACGTCTCGTCGATCTCGACAACCTCACCGGCGCCACCGATCGGCGGCAGGTTCCCGGCCGTCATCGCCTCCCGGATGCGATGGGTCATGAACCAAGCCGTCTTGTACTGGACATCAAGGACGCGCATCAGTTGATGGCTGCTGATGCCCTTCTTGCTGCTGCACATCAGGTAAACGGCCTGTAGCCACTGATGCAGCGGCACATGGCTGGACTCGAACACCGTACCGACCTTCACAGTGAACTGGCGCTTGCACGGGCCGCAGCGATACAGGCCCATCCGGCCACCCTTCACCTTCGTGATCCGCTCCATGCCGCCGCAGCGCGGGCAAACCGGCCCATTCGGCCACAGGGTTGCCTCAAGCTCCGCGTAGGCGGCGGCTTCGTCATGGAAGTAGGCGGCGGACAGGACGGACATCGGTCTATCTCCTTGACCAAAATCCTATACGCTCCCGGTGTGTTTGTCAACTACATAATCGCCTTTAAAAAAGTCTCCCCACCCGTCTGGCGGCGATCGCCCGGCACAAGGGTGTCGCGCCCGGCGACATCGAGGTCTGGTTCGGGGACGAAGCCCGGGTCGGGCAAAAGAACAAGCTCACCCGTCGCTGGGCGAGGCGTGGAACCCGACCGTCCGCTCCGAGCGACCAGCGCACCGCCTCGACCTACATCTTCGGCGCCATCTGCCCCAAAGAGGGCAAGGCGGTCGGCTTGATCCTGCCCCGGTGCAACACGGCGGCGATGAACCTGCACCTGGCCGCCATCTCGGCCGATGTCGCACCCGGGCGCCATGCCGCCCTGCTGCTCGACCAGGCAGGCTGGCACCTCTCGCCGAAGCTCGCCGTGCCGGCCAACATCACCATCGTGCCGCTGCCGGCCAAGTGCCCCGAACTGAACCCGCAGGAGAACATCTGGCAGTTCATGCGCGACAACTGGCTGTCCAACAAGGTCTTCCTGAACGCCGACGATCTGGTCGATCACTGCTGCGAGGCTTGGAACAAGCTCGAAGCCCAACCCTGGCACATCATGTCGATCGGCATCCGCGAGTGGATACGCAGGTTCTGATCAGAGAGCGTTGGTATTAGGCTCCAGACCCAAGCAGTCCACCAGAGCACGACGGCCGCGATAGCAATGGCCGAGGCAAAATTGCGGGCGAGCTTGTCGTAGCGGGTGGCGATGCCCCGTGCCGTCGCCGGCGCATGACCCCGTGGCAGTCAGCCGGTGCGCTGCCACCTACCCCCTCCCCGCCGCCGCCCGCGCCAGCCGATCGTTGATCGCCCGCCCCAACCCTTGCTCCGGCACCGTCATCGCCGCAATCCGCGCGCAGCCGCTCGCGTCCAGCGCCCGCAGCCCGGCGAACAGGTTGGCCGCCGCCTCGGTCACGTCGCCGCGTGCGCTGAGTTGGAACACGGCACCCGCACCCGGCAGCGGCTCCCCGAAGGCCAGCAGCGCCTCGTCCGGGCCGACATGCTCGGCGGCGAGGCGCACGGGCAGGTGGGGAGCGTAGTGGGCGGCGAGCATTCCCGGCCCGCGCAGCACCGCCGGCCTGCCGGTCGCGACCGGGCCGATCGCGGCCTCGATCGCCTCCAGCGGCACGCCGCCGGGGCGCAGCAGGGCCGGTTGCCCGCCGCTGAGGTCGAGCACGGTGGACTCCACGCCGACCTTGCACGGGCCGCTGTCCAGCACTGCGGCAATGCGGCCGCCCAGGCCGTCGAGCACATGCGCGGCGGTGGTCGGGCTGACGCGGCCGGAGGGGTTGGCGGAGGGGGCGGCGACCGGGCGGCCGACGGCGCGGAGCAGCGCGCGCGCGACCTCGGGGGCGGGCACACGCACCGCCAGCGTGTCCAGGCCGGCGCCGGTCAGGTCGGCGACCCGGCTGCCCGCGCGCTTCGGCAGCACCAGCGTCAGCGGGCCGGGCCAGAATGTCTCCGCCAGCCGGCGGGCGGTTTCGGTGGGCACCACGTCGGCCCAGACCGTCTCGGCGTCGGGGTAGTGGCAGATCAGCGGGTTGAAGCGCGGGCGGTCCTTGGCGGCGAACACGGCGGCGACGGCGCGCGCGTCGGTCGCGTCGGCGCCGAGGCCATAGACCGTCTCGGTGCCGAAGGCGACCAGCGCGCCCGCGCGCAGCAGCGCCGCCGCACGGGCGATCCCGGCGGCGTCGGCGGGCAGCACCTCGGTCACGGCGCGCCGGTGCAGACGAAATGCGGGTTGAGCCAGCCCGGCTTGCCGTAGCGCAGCGGCTCGCCGGTCTCGATCACCCGCACCGCCCCGCCCGCCGCCTCCACCACCGCCTGCGCGGCGGCGGTGTCCCATTCGCTGGTGGTGCCGAAGCGCGGGTAGAGGTCGGCCGCACCCTCGGCGACACGGCAGAATTTCAGCGCCGAGCCGGCATTGCGCAGGGAGCGCACCTGCCGGCCGGCCAGATAGGCGGACAGCCGCTCGTCATTGGCGTGCGCGCGCGAGGCGATCACGTCCAGCCCGTCGGCGGGTGGGGCGCGGACGGCGATGCGGCTCTCGCCGGCCGCGGTGCGCTTCCAGGCGCCGTGGCCGACGATGCCGCCATAGAGTTCGCCATGCGCCGGCACGCCGACGGCGCCCAGCACCGGGCGCCCGTCGCGCACCAGGCCGATGCAGACGGCGAAATCATCGAGGCCGCTGGCAAACTCCTTGGTGCCGTCGAGCGGATCGACCAGCCAGAAGGCGTCGGCGCGGTCGGGCACGTGGCCGGCGGCGATTTCTTCTTCGGCGACGACGGGGATGTCGGGGGTGGCGCGGCGCAGGCCGGCCACGATCAGCGCCTCGGCGGCGTGATCGGCTTCCGTGACCGGGGAGGCGTCGGCCTTGCGGCGGGTGTCGAAGCCGCGCGCGCGCACGGCCAGGATGGTCGCCCCCGCCTGCTTGGCGAGGTCGGCGGCGAGGCTGAGCAGGGCGGCGTCGTCCATTCCGGCGCTATAGCGCGCCCCTGGCGGAGAGGCCACCCGCTGCTAGACTGCCCGCCCCCTCGCACCATCCGGAGCCGCTCCGCCATGCTCGATGTCGTCGTTGCCCCCGCCGCCCTGCCGTCCTCCGGCGCGCTGGTGCTGCCGGTGGAGGAAGGTGGGGCGGCACACGCTGTCGCCTGGGCCGGGCTGGACGAGGCCACGGGCGGCGCGGTCAGCCGCGCGCTGGAGGTCGCCGAGTTCAAAGGCCGCAAGGGCCAGACCGCGACCATCCTCGCCCCCGGCGCGGGCCTGACGCGCGTGGTCGCGGTCGGGCTGGGCAAGCCGGGCGAACTGACGCAACTCGGCGCGGAAGAGGCGGGCGGGCACGCGATCGCGAAACTGTCGCGCGAGGCTGCGGTGGCGGTCGCGCCGGGGCCGCTGACGCCGCGGCTGGCGGGGCACCTGGCGCTGGGGGCGGTGCTGCGCAGCTACCGCTTCGACCGCTATCGCACCACCGAGAAGGCCGAGGACAAGCCGCTGCTCGGCAAGCTGGCGCTGCTGACCGAGGATGCCGGGGCGGTGGAGGCCGCCTGGGCGGCGCTGCGGCCGGTCGCCGACGGCGTGTTCCTCGCCCGCGACCTGGTCAGCGAGCCGCCCAATGTGCTCACCCCGGCCGAATTCGCCCATCGCTGCGAGGCGCTCGGCGATCTGGGGCTGAAGGTCGAGGTGATCGGGCCGAAGGAGATGGCCAAGCTCGGCTTCGGCGCCTTTCTCGGCGTGGCACAGGGCAGCGTCAACGAGCCGCGCATGGTGGTGATGCACTGGCACGGCGCCGGCGGGGCGAAGGGCCGCAAGGGTAACGGGGTGAAGCCGCTCGCCTTCGTCGGCAAGGGTGTGACCTTCGACACCGGCGGCATCAGCATCAAGCCGGCGGCGGGCATGGAGGACATGAAGTGGGACATGGCCGGCGCCGGTGCGGTGGTCGGGCTGATGGCGGCGCTCGCCGGCCGGCACGCGAAGGTCGATGCGGTGGGCATCGTCGGGCTGGTGGAGAACATGCCCTCGGGTCACGCGCAGCGGCCGGGCGACGTGGTGACGACCTATTCCGGCCAGACCGTCGAGGTCATCAACACCGATGCCGAGGGGCGGCTCGTGCTCGCCGACGTGCTCTGGTACTGCCAGAAGCATTTCGACCCGCGCTTCATGGTCGATCTGGCGACGCTGACCGGGGCGATGGTGATCACGCTGGGCCACGAGATCGGCGGATTCTTCGCCAATGACGACGAACTGGCGCAGCGCCTGCACGCCGCCGGCGAGGCGAGCGGGGAGAAGCTGTGGCGGATGCCGCTGGGCGAGGCTTACGACAAGCTGATCAAGAGCGACATCGCCGACATGAAGAACGTCGGCGGCCGGCCGGGCGGGGCGATCACGGCGGCGCAGTTCATCCAGCGCTTCGTCAACGGCAAGCCCTGGGCACATCTGGACATCGCCGGCATGGCCTGGGCGAACAAGGACTCGGCGCTGACGCCCAAGGGCGCCACCGCCTATGGCGTGCGGATGCTGAACCAGCTTGTCGCGGACAATTATGAAGGCTGATGGCGGAGATCGGCTTCTACCACCTGCTGCGCACCGGGCCTGACCAGGCGCTGCCGCATCTGCTCGGGCGCACGCTCGCGGCAGGGCAGCGGGCGGCGGTGATGTGCGGCAGTGCGGAGCGGGTGGCGGCGCTGGACGCGGCGCTGTGGCTCTGTCCCGACCCGGATTGGCTGCCACACGGCTCGGCCGCGGCCGGCGATCCCGATCTGCAGCCGATCTGGCTCGCCACCGACGATGCCGCGCCGAACGGGGCGCGGTTCCTGTTCCTGCTCGATGGTGCGACCAGCACGCGGCTGTCGGCCTTCGAGCGGGTGTTCGACCTGTTCGACGGGCGCGACGAGACGGCGGTGGCGGCGGCGCGGGAACGTTGGAAGGCGGCGAAGGCCGAGGGACACGCGCTCACGTACTGGCAGCAGACCGGCCGGGGATGGGAGCGCAAGGCATGAGCACCGCACTGACCGATCGGCTGGCACGCTGCTACACCGGCGTCGTGCACGATGTGATGCGCGCGCGCGGCCTGCGCGACTTCGTGCTGCCGCCGGAGCTGCGGCCGATCCTTCCCGCGCAGACCCTGGCCGGCCCCGCCTTCACCATCGAGGGTGAGGCGATGCCGGGCAGCGACCCGCACGCCACGCTGCTGGCCTGGACCGGCCTGCTGTCCAAGGCGCCCGCCGGTTCGGTGTGGGTGTCGCAACCGAACGACCGCCTGGTCGCGCATATGGGCGAGCTGTCGGGCGAGACGCTGAAGCGCAAAGGCGTGCGCGGCTGCGTCTGCGACGGCGGCATCCGCGACGTGGACTTCCTCATGCGGCTCGGCTTTCCGTGCTGGGCGCGGTTCTTCACCCCGCGCGACATTGTCGGCCACTGGCTGCCGCGCGCGACCGACGTGCCGATCACGATCGGCGAGGTGCGGATCGAGCCGGGCGACTTCATGCTCGGCGACCGCGACGGGCTGGTCCGCATCCCCGCCGGCATCGTCGCCGATGTGGTGGAGGCAGCGGAAGCCGCGATCGGCACCGAGAACCGCGTGCGCACGGCGATCCTGGCCGGGATGGACCCGCAGGAAGCCTATCTGCGGTACGGCAAGTTCTAGCGGCGCCTATTTCGGCGCCGGGGTCTTGTCCGGATAGCGGCACCACTGCGCGCCGACGCAGCGCCAGCACTCCGGCGTGCGGGCCTTGCAGCAATAGCGGCCATGCAGGATCAGCCAGTGATGCGCGAGCCGCAGGCGCTCCGGTGGGATGCGCCGCACCAGCGCGTCCTCGACCGCGCGCGGCGTGTCGCCGGGGGCCAGGCCGGTGCGGTTGGCGACGCGGAAGACATGCGTGTCCACTGCCATCGTCGCCGCGCCGAAGGCGACGTTCAGCACCACGTTGGCGGTCTTGCGCCCCACGCCCGGCAGCGCCTCCAGCGCCGCGCGGTCGGCCGGAACCTGGCCGCCATGCTGCTCGACCAGGGCACGCGCGAGGGCGGCGAGGTTGCGTGCCTTGCCCTGCCACAGGCCGATCGTGCGGATAAAGGGGCCGATCCCCTCGGCCCCCAACGCCGCCATTTTCTCGGGCGTCGGCGCGGCGGCGAACAGCGCCGGGGTGACCTTGTTCACCCCCGCATCGGTGGTCCGTGCCGACAGCACCACGGCTACCAGCAGGGTGAACGGGTCGCGGTAGTGCAGTTCGCTGCGCGGGTCGGGATTGGCCGCGGCGAGCGCGTCGAGGAACGCGCCGACCTCGGCACGGGTCATCGCTCGCCGCGGCGCGGGCGCCGGTTTCGCCATGGCGACGATCCTGGCCGCCGCGCCGCGCGCTGACAAGCCGCCTGCTGAAATGCGGCCCGCGCAGTGTTACCTATGCAGGATGCAGGACGTGATGTTCGAAGCCATGATCGTGCCCCACCGCAGTCTGTCGCGGCGGGGACTGGGGCTGGTGATGGCGGCGATCGGCGTCGTCGCCGCCGCCAACATCGTGATTTCTGTCCTGCTCCGCGCCTGGCCGGTGACCGGGTTCGCCGGGGCGGAGCTGGTGCTGGCCGCCGTGCTGCTGCGGATCAACGCGCTCGGTGCGCGCGCGAGCGAACTGCTGCTGCTCACACCCGAGGCACTGCGCGTGCTCCGCACGGATGCCCGGGGCCGGCGCGAGGAGCGGGTGCTGAAACCGACCTGGCTTGCCGTGCGGATCGAGGAACGCCCCGGCCGTGTGCCCGCCTTGTGGGTCAGCGCCCACGGCGTGCGTGAGGAACTGGGGCGGTTCCTGGGCGAGGCGGAGAAACGCGACCTCGCCCGCGCGCTGTCCGACGCGCTGCACCGCTTGCGCAATCCGGTGTTCGACAATCCGCAACTGGCGGAGGGTCGGGGCTGAGCCGAGCGGCTCAGTTCCGCGCCCCCTCTCCCGCCTCCATCTGCCGCCGCGCCGCGACGGCGGAGGCCCTGAGCGGATCGGCGGCCTCGACGTCGACATCCGCCCAGCGCACCACCTCGCCCGCCGCCACGTCGCGCAGCAGCCGGACGTGGTGGGCGAGACCGATCGGAAGTGCGCCCAGCCGCAGGCTCGCCGCCGCCGGCATGGCGCGGCCCCAGACGGTGTAGCCGCCCTCGCCGTCCAGCATTTCGCCCGCGCGCAGTGCGCGCTTGGCGACCGCCACCACGTCGGCGCGGAATTGGTGCGGCTGGCCGGTCGGCTCACCGCGCAGGGCGGCGGAGAGTACCGAGATGCCGAGTTCCAGTCCGATGAGATGATAGGGCCGGTACAGCGCCGCGAAGCGGCCGCTGTCGTCGGTCTTCATGCCGTATTGGCGGAAGCAGGCGGCGGCGTAGTCGTTCGGCGCCTCGACGACGACATAGACGCCCCAGCGCAGGTCGCGGAACACCGGGCGGCCGTCGCGCTCCAGCGAGGACACCACTTCCGTTACGCCGGCATGGTCCAGCACCCCGCCGGCGGCGCGCGGGCGCAGGACGTGCGGCAGGTCGTCCACCCCGCAGGGCGGGAAGGCGAGGCCCTCGACGGGCACGTCGAGGTCCGTCGCATTGGCGATCGCCGCCATCTCGATCGCGGATTTCGTGCCGTCGAGGAAGGAGTTGAACATCTGCGGGTTCATCCCCGCCCGCTTCGCCTCCTCCGCCGTCAGGCCGTAATGCTGCCAGACGTCATCAGGCGTGACCGCGTGGTAGTGCGGCAGGTATTTCGTGCCCTTGCCGGCCGCGACGACGCGAAAGCCGATCGCGCGCGCCCAGTCCACGAGTTCCGCGACCAGCGCCGGCTGATCGCCGTAGGCCATCGAATAGACCACGCCGGCGCGCCGCGCCTCCTCCGCCAATAGCGGCCCGGCGAGCACGTCCGCCTCGACATTGACCATCACGATGTGCTTGCCCGCGCCGATCGCGAGGCGCGCGTGGCGGATGCCGGCGGCAGGATGGCCGGTCGCCTCGACGACGACCTCGACATCGGCCCGCGCGATCGCCGCCGCCGCATCGTCGCCGAAAGCGGTCGCCGCCACGCGTGCCGCGTCCCACCCCACCGTCCGGCACGCCTGTCGCGCGCGGTCAGGCCCAAGATCGACGATCGCGGCAATCTCCACGCCCGTCATCGACGGAACCTGTGCCAGGAACATGGAGCCGAATTTGCCGGCGCCGATCAGCACCACGCGCACCGGGCGCCCGGTCGCGGCCCGCGCGGCGGCGAGGCGATGCAGATTCATATCCCGTTACTCCGCCGCCGCCGCGAAGCGCCTGGCCTCATGCAGCAGGGCATCGTCGGCGACCGGCACGATCGGCGCGAAGTCGCGATGCGCAATGTATTCGGGCCGTGTGGGCGTGCGGATGTAGTTGGAGACGGCATTCAGCGTCAGGTACACGATCTTGCGCGGATAGGGCGTGATGTTGCCGGCCGAGCCGTGCACGAGATTGCCGTGGAACATCAGCATCCCGCCCGGCTTGCCGGTGGCGGCGACGATGCCGCCCGCGTCCACCAGCCGTGCGACGGTGTCGTTGTCGAGCGTCCAGAGCGGATAGGACGTGGTCTGCACGTCGTGCGACGCCTGAAGATCGCCGGCCATGTGGGATTTCGGCACCAGCAGCAGCGGCCCGTTGATCGGCATCACCTCATCGAGGAAAACGGCAATGTTCATCGCGCGCGGTTGCGGCATCCCGTCATCGCGCTTCCAGGTGCCGTAGTCCTGGTGCCACTGCCAGACCTCACCGACAAAGGCGGATTTCGCGTTGATCTTGAACTGGTGCATGTACACCGGCTCGTCGAAGATCTGCTCGACCGGCCGGATCATGCGCGGATGCGCGCCGAGCAGGCGGAACGCTTCGTTGTAGAGATGCGCGGCAAAGGCCGTGCGCGGCGCGCCGCTTTTCTCGCGCCAGACCTCCGGGCGCTGCTCGGCGTAGATCGCCTCCGCCTCCCGCCGCAGCAGCGCGACCTCCTCGGGCGTGAACAGCTCGGGCAGGAACAGCCAGCCTTCGTCCCTGAACTGCGTGATCTGCTCGGGCGTGAGTTGCATGGCAGTTTCCTCCTATCGGTCCGTTTTCGGACCGGAGGATGCTGTGGCCCCGGGTTCCTGCGCGTCAAGGCGCCGTTAGCGCGCCAGCGCAAGCAGCTTCGCCGCCGCGTCCGGCGCCGCCCAGTCGGCCGCCCCCTCCAGCCGCGCCCGCTCGCGCCCCTGCGCGTCGATCAGCAGTGTGGTCGGCAGGCCGCGGATGCCCAGCGCCTCCCCCGCCGCGCCCTTGGGATCGAGCAGCACTGGCAGGCCGGTGATGCCGTGCGCCGCGAAGAACTTCCGCACCGCCTCCGCACCGCCGGCATCGGAGGACAGCGGCAGCACGACGATGTCCTGCGCCGCCCCGTCGCGGGCCAGCGCCGCCAGCGCCGGCATTTCGGCCACGCAGGGCGCGCACCAGGTCGCCCACAGGTTGAGCAGCACGGTCTTGCCGGCGTAGTCGCGCAGGCTGCGCGAGGCACCCGCATCATCGAGGAACGAAATCGCGGGCAGTGCGCGCGGCGGATCGACCGGCCGCAACGCCGCCATACCTTGCAGCCGCACCGCGCTGGCGTCAGGCGCCAGCCGCGCCACCTCCGGCCCGGATGGTTTGCGGAGCAGCATGGCCGTCGCTAGGGTCGCCGCCGCTGCTGCGAGCCCCGCCGCCAGCACCGAACGCCGCGCGATCACTGCCATGATGGGTCCACTCCCTTGACCGACACGCCGCCCCCGCCCGCCAACGCCTACTGGGGCGGACGCTTCGCCGCCGGCCCCGCCGCCGTCATGGAGGAGATCAATGCCTCCATCGGCTTCGACCAGCGCCTGTGGCGGCAGGACATTCGCGGCTCGCTCGCCCATGCCGCCATGCTGGCGAAATGCGGCATCATCGCGCCGGCCGACGAACAGGACATCGCGCGTGGTCTAGCGGCGATCGCGGCGCAGATCGAGTCCGGGGATTTCCCGTTCGCGCGCGCGCTGGAGGACATCCATTTCAACATCGAGGCACGGCTGACCGAGCGCGTCGGCGAGGCCGGCAAGCGGCTGCACACCGCGCGCAGCCGCAACGACCAGGTGGCGACCGATTTCCGGCTCTGGGTGCGCGACGCGATCGACGGGCTGGATGCGCAGCTTGCCGACCTGATGCGCGCGCTGGCAACGCGCGCCGCCGAACACGCCGCTGACCCGATGCCGGGGATGACGCATCTGCAAAGCGCGCAGCCGGTGACGTTCGGCCACCATCTGCTCGCCTATGTCGAGATGTTCGCCCGCGATCGCGGCCGGCTGGCCGATTGCCGCAAGCGATTGAACGAGTGCCCGCTGGGCGCGGCGGCGCTGGCCGGCACATCGTTCCCGATCGACCGCGAGATGACGGCAACCGCGCTCGGCTTCGACCGGCCGGCGGCGAACTCGCTCGATGCCGTCTCCGACCGCGACTTCGCGCTGGAGTTCCTCGCCGCCGCCGCGATCTCGGCGATGCACCTCTCGCGCTTCGCCGAGGAGATCGTGATCTGGTGCTCGGCCCCGTTCCGCTTCGTGCGGCTGTCGGATGCGTTCACCACCGGCAGCTCGATCATGCCACAGAAGCGCAACCCCGATGCGGCCGAACTGGTACGCGCCAAGACCGGCCGCGTCACGGGCGCGCTGGTGGGCCTGCTCACGGTGATGAAGGGTCTGCCGCTCGCCTACGCCAAGGACATGCAGGAGGACAAGGAAGGCGTGTTCGACGCCGCCGATGCCTGGGCGCTGTCGCTGGCGGCGACCGCCGGCATGGTGCGCGACCTGGTGCCCGATACGGCGCGGATGCGGGCGGCGGCCGGCGCCGGTTTCGCCACCGCGACCGACCTGGCCGACTGGCTGGTACGGGTGCTGCATCTGCCGTTCCGCACCGCGCACCACGTCACCGGCCGGCTGGTGGCGCGGGCCGAGGCGAAAGGTGTGGATCTGGCGGCCCTCTCGCTCGCCGAGATGCAGGCGGAGGAGCCGGGGATCACGCAGGCGGTCTATTCGGTGCTGACCGTCGATGCCTCGGTCGCCTCGCGCACCAGCTATGGCGGCACCGCGCCGGCCCATGTCGCGGCCCAGGCGGCGCGCTGGCTGGAGCGGTTGGCGTGACCGTGCGCGCGGTGCTGCTCGGGCTGGCGGTCGCGCTGACCCTGGCGGCGTGCGGCCGGTCCGGCGCCCCGGCCCCGCCGGGGCCGCCCGACAAGGTGACGTATCCGCGCGTCTATCCGGCGTACTGACCGGCGGCTACTTGTTGATCGTGGCGGCCCCGGCGGTGCACGCCACCTCGTCCTGCGAACCGGTGCCGCCGGAGCAGCCGATGGCGCCGATGATGTGCCCGTCCTCGATCAGCGGGATGCCGCCGCGCGAGGCGATCACGTCGTCCAGCGTCATGATGTAGTTCAGGCCGGATTTCTGCACGCCATACTCGAACACCTTGGTCGGGCGGCGGTATTTCACGGCGGCGCGCGCCTTGTGCTCGGCGATGCTGATGGAGCCGAGCTGCGCGCCGTCCATGCGCGCGAAGGCGACCAGGTTGGCGCCCGAATCGACGACCGCGATGTTGACCGCCCAGCCGCGCTTCGCGGCCTCCGCCGCCGCCGCCTGGATCGCCGCCTGGGCGCGGGCGAGCGGGATCGGCGCGCCGTAGGGTTCGCTGAACGGCATCTTGTCGGGCACGACGTCGAGCGGGTTCGGCGCCTGCTGGGCGTGCGCCGCGCCCCCGGCGAGCAGCGCGGCGGCGAACAGAACGGCGATCGGTCGCAGGGTGTGCATGGCGGGTTCCTCCCGGGAACGGTTTTTACGCGGATCGTCTCGGTTGCGATGAGCGGATGGCGGGATCAGCGCAGCGCCTGCGGGTCGCGCTCGTCGAGGAAGCTCATCACCTCGTGGAAGAACTGCATGCGGTTCTTCTCCATCATCACGGTGTGTGTGCCCTCGCCAAGCTGCACGAGGCGCTTGTACGGCGTGTGGGTCAGGTGCGCGAAATAGCCCAGCGCCATGTAGTCGGGCAGGTCGGCGTCCCATTCGGCGTGGATGATGAGCGTGGGGACGCGGATGTCGGCGGGATCGTATTGCGCCTTGCCGGCCGCCCAATAGCGGCGGACATCGGCCAGCACGCCATTGGGCGCGCGCAGCGTCCGCCCGCCGCCCTCGGGGTCGGTGGCCCAGGTCGCTTTCGCCCATTGCTCGAACCAGCCGGGCGGGATCAGGCTCGCCTGCTGGTCGGGGGCCACACCCTTGAGCCAGCGTTCGCGCGCCTGCTCCTGCGTCACCGTGCGATAGGCGCCGAGCGGCTTGTCGCCGCCCAGCGGCGGGGTGCCCTGGAACAGCCACATCGGCGCGTACAGCACCAACCGGTTGACCAGATCGTTGTGGCGGCTGGTGTAAAGGCCCATGATCGCGGTGCCCCAGGACCAGCCCATCAGGTTGATGCGCTGCACGCCGCGCACCTGGCGGATGTGATCGACCGCCGCCCCCACATCGGCCGCGGCCTGTTCGGTGTCGGCGAAGGGCGGATTGGCCTCGGGCGGCTGTTCCATCGCCGGCGGGCGGGTCGAGCCGCCATAGCCGCGTACATCGACCAGCCAGACATCCCAGCCCTGCTGGGCGATCAGGTCCATCATCGAGACGCCCGCGAGCGGCAGGTCGAACGCCGTCTCCGACGGATAGGTGGCGCCGTGGACGAACAGCAGGATGCGCTCGCCCGGGACACTGGTCATGCCGGCCGGATGCTTCTCGCGCAGGTAGAGCTTCAACGACGGATCGCCCGGAACGGGGATCATCGCCTCCTCGGTCGTGAGCGGCGGCGGGGCGGCGCGGGCGGTCCCCGGCGCCATTGCCAGCGCGGCGCCGAGCGCCAGCAGGCACGATACGGCCTCGCAGCGAAATCCTCGCATCGGTTTCCCCCCGTTATTGAGCCGGCGACGGCGACCTGCCGTCATATGGAGGACGTCGCCCGCCTGTCGAGGCCGTGCCGGCCCGCTATTCGCGCCGCAACAGCCGGTGGGTGACGAAATCGGCGAAATGGCCGGCGCGGAACCCCGCCCCCAGCGCCGCGGCGTCGTAGTCCTGGCGCAGCCAGTCGAGCAGCGACACCCGCCCCTCCGCCTCGCGCGCATAGGCGTGCAGGAAGGCGTCCAGCACCCCGGCGCGGGAGCGGTGCCAGTGGCCGTGGCGCAGCGAAAGCTGGCGCAGCGCCTCGGCGCTGCTGCGGCCCTGCAGCAACAGGAACAGCGCGGCGGCGAAGCCGGCGCGGTCGGCGCCGGATTTGCAGTGGACCAGGATCGGTTCGGCGGCGCCGCGCAGCGCCTCGACCAGGGCCAGCACCTCGGCGCGCCGCGGCGCCCGGCCGCTGGACAGCGGCGCGTCGATGAACGCCAGACCCAGCCGCTGCGCCGCCGCGCGCGACAGCGCGTCCGACCCGTTGCCGCAGGGGCCGCGCAGGTTGATGAGCGTGCGGATGCCGTGCCGGCGCGCCACCCGGGCCAGCCGCTGCGGCGTCGGGTGGTTGCTGCGATAGAGGCGTCCCGGCACCACCACGGCGAAATTGCTCCAGACCAGTCGGAACACGCCGTGATCGACCAGCAGGCTGTCCGCCCAGGCCAGCGCCCGGCCGCGCGAGGAGATCAGGTTGCCGCGAAAGATCGTGTCCATGACCGCCTGCTTATCGCCCGGCTCCGCCGTCGCCGCATCCTGACCAGTGCGTGAGGGCGGTCAATGCGCCGCCGCCCAGTTCCGACCGTGGCCGGTTTCCACCACCAGCGGCACCGCGAGCGTCGCCGCGCCCTCCATCACCGTGCGCGCGACACTTGCCGTCGCGTCGGCTTCAGCCTCCGGCGCCTCGAACAGCAGTTCGTCATGCACCTGCAACAACATCCGCGCCGACAGCCCGGCCCGCGCCAACGCGGCGGGCAGGCGCACCATCGCGCGCTTGATGATATCGGCCGCGCCACCCTGCAACGGCGCGTTGATCGCCTGCCGCTCGGCGTAGCCGCGGCGGGCCGGGTTCTTGTCGGCAATGCCCGGGATCCAGCAGCGCCGGCCGAAGGGCGTCAGCACATAGCCGGCGATGCGCGCTTCCTCCCGCGCGCGGTTCATGTAGGCACGGATGCCGGGATAGCGTGCGAAATAGGCATCGATGAAGCTGCGCGCCTCGGCCGGCGTGATCTGCAACTGCCGTGCGAGGCCGAACGCGCTGATGCCGTAGATGATGCCGAAATTGATCGCCTTGGCGCGCCGGCGCGTCATCGGGTCCATGCCGGCCATCGGAATGCCGAACACTTCGCTCGCCGTGCGCGCGTGGATGTCCTCGCCCCTGACAAAGCTTTCGCGCAGCGCGGGGATGTCGGCGACATGCGCGAGCAGGCGCAGTTCGATCTGCGAATAATCGGCGCTGACCAGCAGATGGCCGGGGGCGGCGATGAAGGCGCGGCGGATGCGGCTGCCTTCCTCGGTGCGGATCGGGATGTTCTGCAGATTGGGGTCGGTCGAGGACAGCCGGCCGGTGCTGGCGATCGCCATGGCGAAGCAGGTGTGCACGCGCCCGGTCTCGGGATTGATCTGCCCGACCAGCGCGTCGGCGTAGGTGGATTTCAGCTTCTGCAACTGCCGCCAGTCGAGCACGCGCTGCGGCAGGTCGTGGCCCTGCTCGGCGAGCGATTGCAGCACCGCGGCATCGGTGCCCCAGGCGCCGGTCTTCATCCGCTTGCCGCCCGGCAGGCCCATGCGGTCGAACAGCACCTCGCCCAACTGCTTGGCGCTGCCGACGTTGAAGGGTTCGCCCGCGAGGCGCTGGATGTCCTGCTCGATCACCGCCATGCGCTGCGCGAAATCCTGCGACATGGCGCGCAGATCGTCGGCATCGACGGTGATGCCGGCGACCTCCATCTCGCGCAGCACCGGGATCAGCCGCCGCTCGATCTGCTCATACAGCGCCAGCGCCCGCGTCGGGCGCAGCCGCGGGCGCAACGCCTGCCACAGCCGCAGCGTCACGTCGGCATCCTCGGCGGCGTAGGCGGTGGCGCGATCGAGCGGCACCTCGGCAAACGTCACGCGCGCCTTGCCGGTGCCGGTGACCTCGTCATAGCTGATCGGCGTGTGGCCGAGATGCAGGATGGAGAGTTCGTCCATGCCATGCCCGTGCGCGCCGGCATCCTGCGCATAGGAAATCAGCATCGAATCATCGAGCGGCGTCGCGACCGGCGCGCCGGCGCGGGCCAGCACCGTCACGTCGAACTTGGCGTTATGGAACACCTTCAGCACCGCCGCGTCGATGAGCAACGGCGCCAGGGCCGCGATCGCCGCATCGCCGTCGATCTGCGCCGCGGCGTTCGCATGGCGCAGCGGCACGTAGCAGGCGCGGCCGGGCGCCGTTGCCAGCGAAAACCCGACGAGCCGCGCCCGCATCGGATCGAGGCCGTCGGTCTCGGTGTCCACCGCGACCACGCCCGCCTCGCGCGCCGCCGCGATCCAGCCGCGCAGGGCGTCGATCGTCGTGACGCAGTCATACGGGCCGAACGGCACCACCGCCGGCGGCGGCCCCGGCACCGCAACGGGGTGCGCGGACTCCGGCGCGGCGTCGGCATGACCGTCGAGGCCGAGCCGCGTCAGCGTCGAACGGAAACCCTGCACGCGCAGCCAGTCGGCGAGCTTCTCCCGGTCCGGCTCGCGCGCGGCAAGCTCGGGCAGCGGCAGCGGCAGCGGCACGTCATCGCGCAGCGTGACCAGCGCACGCGACACGCGCGCATCCTCGGCATGGGCCAGCAGCATCTCCCGCCGCTTCGACGGCTTCATCGCCGGGGCGGCCTTCAGCACCGCCTCCAGGTCGCCGAACTCGGTGATGAGCTGGGCGGCGTTCTTGGGACCGATGCCGGGCACGCCGGGGACATTGTCCACCGAATCGCCCATCAACGCCTGCACGTCGATCAGCTTGTCCGGCGTGACGCCGAACTTCTCCATCACCTCGGCCGGCCCGATCGGCTTCTGCTTGATCGGGTCGAGCATCGCGACACCTGGCCGCAGCAACTGCATCAGGTCCTTGTCGGAGGAGACGATGGTGGCGTGCCCGCCGCTCTCGACGGCGGCGCGGGCGTAGGAGGCGATCAGATCGTCCGCCTCCCAGTCCGCCAGTTCGATCGCCGGCACGCCGAACGCCGCGGTCGCCTCGCGCACCAGGGCGAATTGCGGGATCAGGTCGTCCGGCGGCGGCGGGCGCTGCGCCTTGTAGCGGTCATACAGGCGGTTGCGGAAGGTGTGGCGCCCGGCGTCGAAGATCACGGCGATATGCGTGCCGACATGCTCGCGCAGGAACTTCGCGAGCATGTTCGTGAAGCCGAACACGGCGTTCACCGGCACGCCGTCGGGCCGGTTCATCGGCGGCAGCGCGTGGAAGGCGCGGAAGACGAACCCCGAGCCGTCGATCAGCACGACATGCGGCGCGCCCGTGGCCGGGCGTTCCGCGTCAGTGGCCGGAGTCGTGGCCGGCGCCCTGGTTGAGCACGTAGAGGCGCGAGCAGTACGGGCACATCACCTCCCGCCCGTCGATGCGCAGGAACACGCGCGGATGGCCGAGCGGCCCGTCGCCGCCGTCGCAGGCGACGACCCGCTCGTCCACATGGATGATCTCGGTCGGCGCGGGCGCACCGGGGTGTGTTGCGGCCGGCGGCATCGTATCCGGCATGGGGCGGAACCTCTCGCGATGGGGGATGCCCGTCACGGGCCATTCCATGATAGCCATGGCGGCCATGCTTTCAACCGCCGCGCCCCAGGCAGCCATCCCGCGCCGCGCGCTGCTCGCCGCCGCCGCGGCCGTGCCGCTGGCGGCCTGTGCCGGCGGCCCGCAGCTCTCCCGCCCGGCGCTGACGCGCGCGAGCCAGCAGGACGGCGCGTTCGTGATGCGCGACGGCGCCGCGCTCCCGTACCGGCGCTGGCTGCCGGAGGGAACGGCGCGGACGCTGATCCTGGCGTTGCACGGCTTCAACGACAGCCGCGATGCCTGGGAGATCCCGGCCGCGGCCTTCACGGCCGCCGGCTGCGCGCTCTACGCGCCCGACCAGCGCGGCTTCGGCCTCGCGCCGGCGCGTGGGCGCTGGGTCGGCACGGCGACGCTGACGGCCGATGCCGCCGAGATCGCCGGGCAGTTGCGCGCGCGCCATCAGGGCGTGCCGCTGGTGCTGATGGGGGAGAGCATGGGCGGCGCGGTGCTGATGTGCCTCGCGACGAGCACGCTCGCCCCGGCGGGGGCGCGCTATGTCCTGGTGGCGCCCGCGGTCTGGGGGCGCTCGCAGATGAACGTGTTCCTGCGCAGCAGCCTGTGGCTGGGTTCGACGCTGTTGCCGGGGCTGGCGGTGACCGGCGCGCCGGTCAGCGTCACCGCCAGCGACAACCGCGCGGCCCTGATCCGCCTTTCGCGCGACCCGCTGACCATCCACGCGACGCGACTGGACACGCTGCGGGGGCTTGTGGACCTGATGGACGCGGCGCTGGCGGCGGCGGCGCGCTTCCGGGCGCCGGGGCTGTTCCTGTATGGCGGGCGCGACGAGCTGGTGCCGCCGGAGGCAACGGCGGCCATGTGGCGCTCTCTGCCGCCGGACGGACGGACAAAGCTCGCCTACTACCCGCACGACTACCATCTGATGCTGCGCGACCTCGGCCGCGCGGTGCCGATCGGCGACGTGCTGTCCTGGCTTGCCACCCCCGCGGCCCCGCTGCCCTCGGCCGCCGACACGGCGGCGGCGCGCTGGCTGGCGCGCCAGCAGGCATGAGCCACAGGGCTTCCCGCCCGACCGCTTTCGCGCTATCTGCACCCTGCCGGACCCGTAGCTCAGCTGGATAGAGCGTCGCCCTCCGAAGGCGAAGGTCGCACGTTCGAATCGTGTCGGGTCCGCCAAGATTGCGGTATTGTGTAGCAGCCGCCACCACGCCGGACGGGTAGGGCGACCGCGACAAGCCTGACTTGTCCGGCATGGGCAACACGTTCGTAATCTCCGGCCTTCGCGGGAGGCGACCCCGGTCCGGCGGGCCGGATCGTGGCGTCGGGCGGCCGGGTCACCACCACTTGCGCAGCTCCGACCTGATGTGTTAGTTATGCTGCCATATCCGCCGCCCTCCCAACCACCCCGACCGACCGCTTCGCCAGCGTCATCGACGGGCTGTGCCGGGCCGTGGCCGAGGCGGGCGGGCGGCGGCTGCTCGCGGGGCCGCTGGTCATCTTGATCTGGTCGCGGCTGCGCCGCCTCGGCGTCCGCTTCGCCGCCCTGGCCGGGCGGATCGTGGCGGGACGGCAGCGGCGCTATCCCGCTCGCCGCCGGCCGCGTCCGGCGCCGCGGCGGCGATCGCAGCGGGTGCTGCCCCACGGCCCGGCCTGGCTGGTGCGCCTCGTGCCGCAGGCGAGCGCCTACGGGTCGCAGATGCAGTACCTGCTCGCCGACCCCGACTTTGCCGCCCTGGTGGACGCGGCCCCGCAGGCGCGCCGTCTGCTGCGCCCGCTCTGCCGGATGCTGGGGGTCGCCCTGCCCCCGCCGCCGCGCACCGCGCCGCCTGCCCCGCCGGAGGCTGTCACCGCCCCGCCGCAACCGCCGGCCGGTCCCCCGTCACCGTCACCGCCGCTGCGACCGCCTCGCCCGGCGGCGTCGCGCCCCGCCCCGCCCGTCCTCCCCGCCGCCCGGCCGCCGCCGCAACGGGCGTGAACACAGGAAGGGAACGTGCGTCCACATTGTTGCGTTCAAACAATGATGATCTGGGCCGGCACAGCCGCTCACGACGGCAGCGGCGGAATCGCGATGTCGAAGCGCAGGCCGCTGGAACCTTCGCCGCCGCCGCTGCCCACGCGCCGCGACACCCACGAATGGGGCGCGCCGTCCAGCCAGCGCGCCACCGCCGGGACGCGGGCGATGCGCAGGCCGGCGCGCGGCACTTCTTCCTCGTGGAAATACCAGGGGCTGATCTCGGGCGCGAGCAGCACGCCTTGCGCCGTGATCGGGCGCATCGCGCCGTCCTGCGTCAGCAGCGAGCCGCGCTGCAGCACGATCGCGCCGGTCGGGCTGCGGTTGGCGGGGTCGCGCACCGGCACCAGCGGAATCCAGTGCTCGGGGACGGCGGTTTGCAGCACATAGATCAGCGCCGCGGGGCTGGCCCGCGCCGGATCGGCCGCGGCGGACAGGCGCGTGGCGTATTCCGTGGCGCGGTTGCGCGGGCGGCCGTCCGCCCCCTCGACCACGCGCTCCACCGCCCAGCCAAGGTTCGCCATCTCATCGCGCAGCAGCAGCACCTGCTCGATCGCCTCGCCCTCCAGCGCATTCGCGATCACCGGGGCGAGCAGCAGCAGGGCCGGCGCCGGGCCGGCGCCGGCGGCAAGGGCGGCGTCGCTCTGGCGGAAAATGCGCCACGGCGCGCTTGCCCGGGTGCCCACGGCACGCTCGGTCGGCTCGATCAGCACGTTCTGGCCGAAGCTGTCGCGCACCACCAGGCTGCGCACGCCGACCAGCGCGCCGAACGCGGCGGGCACCGGCACCTGCCACCAGTCATTGCCGAACATGGTCGCGAACTCGACGACCAGCAGCCGGCCCAGATCCTCGGCCGCCGCGCTGATCGCGCCGAGATTGACCGCCGCATCCTCGAACTCCCAGAACCGCTCGGCGGGCATCCCCGGAAAGCTCACGCGGGTGGGCAGCAGATGGCGCACCGCCAGCGTCGGCGCGGCGGCCGGCGCACCCAGCGCGTGCGCCGGGTCGGCGTCGATGTCCAGGTCGTGCCAGTCGAGCCGTCCGCCGGTATAGGCCGGCGCCGACAGCGCGACCTCGCCGGCTGGACCCGCCGCCGCCACGGCGAAGCGGTATTCCAGCCGGTCGGTGATCCAGCAGTCGCCGGCCCCGGCCGGTGCCTGCGCCGCCACCCAGGCCAGGAAGGCGGCGATGACCGGCGCCGGCACCGCCCCCGGGTTGGCCGCGAGCGTCGCGGCGACAGCCAGCCCGTCCGCGGCGTTGTCGCCGGCGAGCTGGCGCAGCCGCGCATCGGCGGCATCCGTCGCCACGCGCGGCGGCGGCAGCGGATGCGCCGCCGCCAGCGCCGGCAGCAGCGCCTCCTGGCCCGCCGCGCGCAGGATCCCACTCAGCCGCGTCCAGGCATCGAGGCGCAGCCGCAGCGGCGGCGCCTCGGGCGGCTCGCGCTCCACCGTGACCTCCAGCGGGGTGGCGGAGGGGTCGTAGGCAACCGGCGGACGGCCCGGATCGCCTGGCCGGAACCGGCTCAACGGATAGCTCTCGGTCTCGACGCGGACGGCAACGGGGAAGGCCGCGTCCTCGCCGAGCAGCTCGCCCATCTGCCATTGCCGGCCGAGCAGCCAGAGCGGGTCATGGATCGCGGCTCGCAGGCCGATCGCGGGATCGCCGCCGCGCACGCGCGGCTCCAGCCGGTGCCAGGTGGTGGTGGTGACGGTCATCGCGGCCTCGCGCGACTCATGGTTGGACGGCCAGGAAACGGGCCTGCGCCAGGGCCACGATCTGCTTCATCGGCAGGTCGATGCCGTTGGCGATGTCGCCGTCGGTCAGATAGAGCGCCGGCACGAACCGTCCCGCCCAGGCAACGGACGACAGATCGACCATGCGGACCTTGGCCAGGTCCAGGGTCTCCCCGATCACCCCGGCCAGCGCATCCAGCGACCACGGCGTTCCCGCCACCGGCGGCACCGCCAGCAGCACGCTCTGCGGCGGCCGGGCGCCGGGGGCGTCAAAGCCGAACGACACAGCTGTGGTGGTGCTCGCCGCCGGGACCACTTCGACGTAATCGTCGATCACCAGCAGGGCCACGCCGGTCGCGGCATCGATCCGCCCGAGCGTATGCAGCACCATGCTGGTCACCGGCTCGCCGCCGAGCGGGGACGGGAAGCGCAGTCCGACCCATTGCCCGCGCTGCCCCGGCGCGGCGGCCGGAAACGGTTCGGCCGGAAGCTGCAAGGCGCGCAGGCCGCAGGCGGCGCCCGTGCCGCGCAGCCGGGCCGCCAGCAGCAGGTCGGCCAGCCGCCCCACCGCCGGCCGCACCCGGCCCGTCGTCTCGCACCAGCTCTGAAGCGCCCCCGCCTTGCCGCCCATCGGCGCCAGCAGCGCGTCGGGCGCGGCGGCCAGCGGGTCCACGCCGAGCGCGGCGTTGGCCACCGCCGGATAGGGGGCGGCGACTTGGGCAAGCACCGCGAACCCCTCCCCGAACAGGGCGGCGGCATCGTCCGGCGCGGCATCGGCGCGGGCGAGCCGGTCGAGGGCGGCGGCGCGCAGGGCGGTCAGCGTGGCGGCGTCGGGCGGCCGGGCTGGGTCGCCGCCGGGCAGCAGGCCGAACGCGCCGAGGGTATCGAGCGTCGCCGCAAGGCCCGCCTCCGCCGGCGCCGGCGCGCCGGGCGGCAGCTCGGGCAGTGCCGCGCAGGCGGCGCGCAGCGTCGCGCGCGCGGCATCCAGCCGCGCCCGCCGACCCCCACGATCAACGTCCGGCAGCGGCGTGGTGAAGGCCGGACCGGCGGCATCGGCGGCGGCCGGCGGCCCCTCCACGACGCTGCCGCGATCCTGCGGCCGGGCGAGGTCGAGGCCGCTGCCGGGCCGCGCGCGGGTCAGCACGTCGCGCAGCAGCACGGCCACGGCCAGCAGCGGGGCCAGCGGCGGCGCCGCGAGGTCGAGCGTCGCACCCTCCGGCGCGCCCTTGCCGCGGGCGTGGCGCAGCGCGCGCGGCAGCAGCGGCTCATGGACGATGTCGAGCGCCCCGAGATTCAGCTCGGCCAACGGGAAGCGCACCGGCGCCGCGCCGCCGCCGACGCTGAGTTCGACGCCGCTGGCGTCGCCGAGCAGATGTCCCGCCCAGGCCGAGAGCAGTGGCTCGGCGCGGGCGCGCACACCGTCGGCCGGCCAGCCGGGTGCCGCCGGCGCGTCGGGGCCGATCGCGATCATCACCCGCTGGGTCAGCCCCGTTCCCGCGCGCGGCGTGCGCACCACGTCCGGCGCGACCACGGCGCCCTCGCCGCGGTTGAGCGTGTCGAGCGCCGCCGCGGCCCGGTCGGGATTGCCCTTGACGATCTGGTGCACGCTCTCCGCCAGCAACAGGTCCGCGACCGCGTCCACGGCGTCGCCCAACGCGTCGAGCACGGCGGTCACCGCGCCCGCATCCGCCCCGGCGGCCCGGGTGGCGGTGAGCACCGTGGCGCGGTCGAGCCGGCTCAGCGCCAGCCCGTCGCAGACGGCGCGCGGCGGCAGTCCCTCCGGCGTGCCGGCGGCGGTCACGACCGGCGGTGGCGCGAGGCGCCGCACCACTTCGACGGCGGTATGGGCGCCGCGTTCGTGCAGCTCCCGCTCGGCCTGATAGCCGAGCAGCGCGCCCAGGCTCTGCCCTTCGCGCACGCCATCGAGCAGGCCGAGGGCGGCGCGCACCCTCGCACTGCTGAGGTCGATGGCCAGCGCCGCGGCATTCGGGTCGCGCGCGGCGTGGGCGAGGTGTCCGGCGCGCAGCACCGCCCCGGTCGCCGCCTGCGTGAGCGAGGGGGCGTGAATGTATCCGGCGCCGTCGGGATCGCCGACCAGCGGCGTCGGCGCGCCCTGGGGCGGGGCGGTCACCGGCGGCCGGGCCGGGCGCCGCGCCAGATCCTCCACCGCGCCATAGGCGCCGAGCGTGACCCCCGTCGGTGTCGCGGCGCGTAGGTCGGACAGGCGGCGCGTCGCCAGCGACGTGACCCAGGCGTCGAAGCGGTGCGATGCGACATCCACCGCCTCGCCGAGCAGCAGGGCGGCACGGTCGGGCGACAGCGTCGCGGCGAACTCGGCGGCCGCCAGCGTGTCGCTGTAGGCGGCATTGCGGACGTCGTCGATGGCGCTTGCCAGCACAAGTTGCTGGTCAAGATACTCCGCCATCGGCCGCACCGCGCCGTTCGGCTGCTGCACGTTGGCGGCGAGGGCGGCGCCGGCGGTGGAGAGCGTCTGCCCGATGCGCAGCGTGGCGGTGGTGGGGATCAGCGCCGCGGACACCACGGCGGCGCTGTCGATGCGCAGGTGCGGCTCAACGAACTGTCCGGCCACCACGCCGACGCTGTCCCGCAGCCCGACGCGCAGCCGCTCCAGCATCACCGATCGGCGCGCCAGCAGGCTCAGCAGGGATGTGAGGCCGCGCGGGTCCTCGGCCTTGAAGTCGCTGGTGCGCCGCCCGCGCAGCGCCGTGAGGTAGGCGACGATGGCCTGCCAGGCGGCGGCCTGCTGATCGGGCGGCAGGCGGTCGTCCACCGTGTACGGCAGGCGCAGCAGCGGCACGGGGTCGGCCGCCGCGACAAGCTGGCCGAGATAGGGAAAGCCCTGCAGCCCGAGCGCGCGGAAGCCGAGCAGGGCGAGCCAGCGTTGCCGGTTCGCCTCGCCGGCCATGGACGTCGCGGCGTCGTCGCCGACCAGCAGGCCGTTCGGGATGTAGCAGACATTGGCGCCCACCATCGAGCGCACGCCCGCCGAGCGCGACACCGGCAACTGGCCGAGCGCGTCAAGCACGCCGTGGTCGGGGTCGGCGCCGGCGCGCACCACGGGCGTCCGTGCAACGCCGTCCAGCCACCAGGGATAGGCCAGTCGCATCAGGCCCACGAGATGAACGACGCCCGGCGGCTCGTGCGCGGGGTGCCAGTTGGCCAGGCTGGTCACCGGCAGCACGCCATAGGGCTGGCGGCCCACGCGCACCGGCGGCAGCGGGCCGCGTCCGCGGACCATCTGCACCGCATGGGTCCGGATGTCCGCGATCACGGCGTCGCTCAGCCCCGGCTGCACGAGGCTGTCGAACCAGTAGCCCATGGCGGCCGGCCAGATGAGCGCGTTGAACCGCCCGGAAGCGGCCTGTTCGGCATCGTTGCTGTGTGCCACCCCGCGGAATGTCCCCGCCGGCACGCCCAGGGCGCGGGCCAGCAGGGCGCCGTCGGTGCCGTCGGCCGGGGTCGGGGTGCGGCGCTCGACGGCGAAGCTGGCGAGCGGGTCGTCGGTCTTGGCCAGCCCGCTGGCCTCTGCGGCGCTGTTGTTGGTGGGCGTGCCGATCGGCAGCAGGGCAAGCCCGTCCGTGTAGTGATGTCCGGCCAGCAGCTCGGCAAGCCGCGCGGCCGAGGCGGCGGGATCGAGCGAACCGAGCACGCCGAGCACGACCAGCCGGTCGATGGCGTTGGTGTTGGCCGGCAGGCCGAGCCGGATCAGCAGCCCGGCTTTTTCGGCCGCCGCGGCGTCGATCATCCAGCACATGCCCTCGGGCAGCGCCGGGCCGGTGTCATCGACCGCCGGCGGGGCCGCGGCCGGGTCGAAGCCGAGCTGCACCGCATCGTCCACCGGCCCGCCCTGAGCGCGCGCGATCTCGGTCCAGGTCGCGGTGCCACCGGTCCCGCTGCGGCGGTAGGCGATGGCGACGAAACGGTCCGGCAGGGTGCGCGCGGTGGCCGGCTGCGGCCAGGCGCCGGACTTGCGCGGTGGATCGGCGAAGGGCGGCTCGGGCAGGGCCTGATCGGGCGGCACTGCCGCCGCCGGACGCGCCCCGCCGGTGGGGGCCGTCTGGTCCGCGACCCAGGCGGCGCGGCGCGAACTGCCGATCGCGCCGGCCAGCCCCGCCCACGCCGCGCGTTCGGCCTCGGTCGCCGCCGGCTCCGCGATGCCGCCGCGCCATACCGCGCGCCAGAACGTGCGGCCCGCCTCGACCTCGGCGTCGCTGAGTTCCGGCTCGTGATCCTCGACGTGAATGTGGTCGGGAATGATCCGAATCAGCAGCGTGTTGCCGCTGAACCGCGTCTCGACGCCAACCGGCAGCAGCGCCACCGGCACCTCCGCCGGAGCGATCGCGGCTGCGGATTGCGCCCCGATCGCCGCGCCGAGCGCCGCCTGGAGCGCACCCTGCCGCGCGCGCAGATCGGCCTGCGCCGCGTTCGCCGCGTTCTGTGCGGCGGTCAGCGCCGCCTGCGTCGCGGCGATGTCGCCGCCGGTGCTGCGGACGCGGGCGAGCCGTGCCGCGGCATCGGCGACGCGGGCCTGGGCCTGCACCGACGCCGCACGTGACCGCGCGACGGCGCCGCGCAGGGCCGTGATGTTCCCGCTCATGGGGGCGCTCCGCCGGCCGGGGGCAGCAGCGCGGCGGCGCGGATCGCCACGCGCACCGGGTGCTGGTAGGTGAGCTGCGCCTGCGCCGCCGCGCGGTCGCCCCAGGGCAGGCCGTCGATCAGCACGTTCACCAGCACCGGCGCGTGGCCCGGCGCGAACGGTGCGGGCGAGTCGGGGTGACCGTCGGCGCTCATGTGGCTCCAGGCGAGATCGTTGGCGGTGCGCGGCGTCGCGGGCGTCTCGCTCGACCAGTCATCGAGGCCGAAGCGCGGCTCGGTCGGCGGCTGGGCGATCACGAACCACCACGGGTCATTCGTGGCCCGCAGGGCGTCGGGCCCGATCGCGAAACCGATGAAGCTCACATCCGGCGGCAGGTCGCCGCGGAATGTCGGCAGCTCGATCGTGTCGTCGTTGAGCTGCGGCTGGCCGCCCGGACCGGTCATGGCGCGGCAAAGATAGATGATCGCGCCGGGGTAGCGGCGCAGCAGTTCGCTGCGCAGCAACAGCACCACCTCGTCCTGGCCGTGATTGGTGAGATTGGCCGCCAGCGCCCCGGTGAACCGGTGGACCGGGCCGATATCGTCGGGCTGCGCGCCGCTGCGCCCCCAGAAGCGATGGAACGGCGTGCCGCGCTGGTCGGTCGGGTACTCCCGCCAGAGCAGTTCGCGCATGATCTCGTGGTTGAGGCCGACCATGTGCGCAGCCACGAAGCCGGGATTGGTGCGGACCAGCGTCGCGGTGTCGGGCGGCACATTCTCGAGCCCCGGCAGCAGCCAGTCGGGGCCGAGGTCGCGCAACGCCTGCCACATCGGATCGTCGAAGCGCGGGCAGGCCATGACCGGGTCGAGGTCGTCGCGGCGCGCCACGCCGACGACGACATCGATCGCCAGCCGGCTGTTGACGCGCGCGGCAATGGTCGTGGCGGGATTGAGCCGCGACAGCAGGCCCGTCCTGGCGGCGGCCAGGTCGAACGCCGGGCCGGCGGCGGCGGGCGGCGCATCGGTGACGAGGACCATGCGGTCCACGACAGTGGCCACGGCGGCGAGCAGTTCGCGGCCCGCCGCGATGTCGGCCGGGCCGGTGACCTGCGCGGCGACCTTGGGCAGCGCGGGGACAAACCGTCCGCCCGCAAGTCCGGCAAGGGTCACCGCGGCGGCGCCGGTCGTGGCCAGTGCCGCCGCACGGCCGTCGAGCGTGAGCGCCGCGCCGGCATCGCCGTTTGCCACCCCCGCCAGCGCGGTCAGTGCCGTCGGATCGCGGCGGAACGCATCGAGCCGGCTGCCGACATCGCTGACGGGATCGGCGGCCCGGTTCACGGCCAGCCCGGCGGTGCCGCGCTGCAAGGCGAGCCATTGCGCGTCGTCCAGCACCCTGACCGTCGCTGTCGCACCGGCGATCGCCCGCACCGTGGCGTTGTCGATCACGATGGTCCCGTTCCGCACGAGGGCTTCGTTGCTGATCCTGCGCGACGGGCCGGCGGGTTGCAGAACGAGGTCGCTGCGGCCGATTGCCAGCGGCGCCGGTGGCACAGCGGTCCCGGCGAGGCCGGCGGCGAGGTGCCTTGTCACCGGCGGGAGCGGCGCGACCCCGGTCACAGCTGGGTGGGGAGGGGCGGTGCGGACGACCGGCGGCGTCACGACCGGCGGGTGCGTGATGGGCGGGTGCGTGATGGGCGGGTGCGTGATGGGCGGGTGCGTGATGGGCGGATGCGTGACCGGGGGTTGCGCGACGGGCGTCGCCGCGGCGGCGAGCACCGCGCTGACCGCCGTCGCCGGCGCGGCGCCGAGGCTGGTCACCATCGCGACCGCGCCGGCATCCGTCCGCTGCCTGGCCGCCTGCAGGACGGCCCCGCCCGACAGCGCCTTGCGGCTCGCGTTGAGCGTGGCGAGCATGGTGTCGAGCCGGGTGGCGGTGCCGGGCTGCGCGTCGCCCAAGGCGGTCAGGACCTGCACCGACCGGCCGGCGCCGATCACCTCCGCCGGCGCCCGCATCGCGACGCTGCCGTCGGGTCCGTCCGTCGGCGCGGTGAACGCCTGGGCGGCGAAGCGCGCGACGGCGGCGGGGGCGAGCGCATCGGTGCCCGCGGCGCGCGCCACCGCGCCGGAGCGGCGCGTCAGGCGGCGGAACGCCGGCTCGACGGTGATGTCCGGCAGACGGCTGCCGCGTACCGCGCGCTGCAGGGTCGGCGGTGCCGTGATGCCGGCGACGCGCTGATGCGCGGGATAGGTGATCGCCAGCATCTCCGCCGGGGGGAGCGCGGCGAGACGCTGATGCACCCGCAGCGAGCCCGACCGGGCGAATTGTGCCGCCCGCAGCAGGCGGTTGGCCGCGAGCACGTCGCCGAGCTGGCGCCACGCGCGCGCGACGTAATCCTCCTGCCGCGCCTGGATCACCTGCGTGCCGAGTCCGGCCGCGACGCGCGCCCGGGGCTCGAGGTTGAGTTCGCTGATCCAGGGCGGCGGCTGGCCGGTGTCGAGCCGCACCACCAGGGCGTGCTTGTCGCCATAGATCGGCGGGGCCACGATCGGATCGGGATTGCCCGCCAGCACCTGATCGGCCGGCCGGTCGAGCAGAACGGTCAGGCTGGCCTGGAACGCCTGCGCCGCCGCAGGGTCGCGGGGCGGCAGCGCGGCGGAGTCGATCGGCCGCAGCGCGCCGTCGAGCCAGACGATCGAGCGCGTGTCCTGCGTATCCGCCGGCGGCGGCAGAGGGGGCAGACCGGCGCCCGGCTGGCCGACATCGAGCGTGCGGCTGCCGACGCCCGCCGGCAGCGGCCGGCCGGTCAGCCGCCGCGCGAGACGCTCGAAATCGGCGTCCTCTCCGGTGCGAAAGCGCCAGGAATGATAGACCGGCAGCTCGACGGCGGCGCCGGCCTGCCATGCGGGCGCGAGCGTGGACTCGTCGGCAGGGGTCACGCTTAGGCCCAGTCCGGCCAGGCGGCCGACCTGGAAGGCGGGCACGACCGCGGCGATGTACCAGCGGTTCGGCGCCAGATGGCGCGGGCAAAGCAGGCGGGAGACAGTCAGGCGCGGATCGGCACGGGGCGCAAAGGCCGCCTCCAGGACGACGCCGTCCGGCAGAATCACCTGGGCATGGGCCCACAGATGCGAGTCAGCGAGGTTCGGCAGCGCGCTGGCCCCCGAGGCCGGGACGCTCAGCACGGGGAGCGGCGCGCCCGGTCGCAGGGTGCAGGCGGCCTCGCCCTCGGCATCGACGACCACGAGCACGATCCAGGGCCGCAGCCGTTCGCCCGCCGCCGCGGCTGGCGTGAACAGCCACGGCAGGTCGGGGCGGTCGAACTCGATCTGGGCGAAGTAGTTGGGCTCCACGCCCACCGCGCCGTCGATCGGATCGGTGCGCACCACCTGGCTGCGGCTGATGCCGATCACGTCGCCCGGACCGCGCACCACCGCGTTGTGCGTCACCGGCGCCGCGACCCCCGAGACGGCGACACCGACCGGCGCCGTCGCGATGGCCGGCTGCCCGGCGCCGAACGTGTCCGGCTGCGTGATCGAGGCGGCGAAGCCGCTGCGCACGAAAGACAGGAAATGATAGGTCGCGTCGGCCATCAGGACACCATCTCGTGCGCGCCGACCACCAGCACGCGCTCGCGCGGCGCGAGCGTGGCGGCCACCGCGAAGGCCTCGGCAACGGAGGGCGATGCGGAGGGCGTCGCCGCCGCCAGGGTATCGGCCATCACCACGCGATAGCGCGGCCCCGCCACGGTCACGGACTGCTGCGGCCCGTCATGCAGCGTCGCGAAATGGAGCCCCGACCGCGCCACCGCGCCCAGCTCGATGCCGTGCCCGAACAGGCGCCGATCCAGCGGTGCCGCCGGCCCGCGCGTGCCCGCCGGAATCATGATCGTCTCGTAGGACGCCGACACCGCGCGTTCGGTCGAGATCACCGAATGCGCCGCGCCGAAGGCGATGCCGTCCTGGTAGGATTCGAAGGATGGACGCGACAGTTTCTGATCATCGGTCAGGGCGGTGAACTCGGCCGGCGCGAACTGGCCCACGGTCGGGGTCGAGGCCGGCGCGCCGGCGATCGGGGCCAGCGTCACCGTCGCCGTGCCGCCGGCCACGCGGCTCTGGCCGATGCGTGTGATCGGGATGCCGATGGGCACCGCCTGCTGGCGCGCGCTGAGCTGGCCATAGGGATGCACGCTGATGCCGTCGCGCTCGGTCGCGCGGAAGGTGATCCAGGACTCGCCGTCGGGCGCGATCGAGGTCCAGGCGCCGGCCTCCTGCAAGGCCGCGGCCACCCGCGCGCCCGCGTCGATCTCCGGCGGTTGCGCCGTGGCGTCGCTTTCGCCCCAGGTGACCTCGAAACCAGCGTGGACGGTGAAGAACAGGAAATGCAGACTCGCCGACCCCTTGGCGTGCCACGGTCCCGGCCCTTCGAGCAGCAGGTCCACCGAGACGCCGGCGATCGACTCGCCGCCGACACGCAGTTCGAGTCCGACATCCATGTGCACGGTGAACCAGAATCGCGGCTCCCAGCGCAGCAGCGCGTCGAAGTCGAGCCAGCCGTGCACCGAGGCGACGCCGGCGTCGATGTCGAGCGCCGCGTGCAGGCCGATCTGGAAAGTATTGGACGTGATCGCGAGATAGGCCTCGGCATGAATCCGCGTGATCGGATTTGCCGAGATGTCGATCGCGATCCGTTTCAGCGCGCCCACGTCGGCGGGCGGCGTGAAGCGCGGATTGAAGCCCCCGACCGACAGGATGAAACCCTGCGATCCGGCGCGCATCATCATGTCGCCGGTCACCGGGAACATCGAGATGCGGCTGTTGACCAGGGCGGCGTCGAACGAGAACGACGGCGCCTGAAGATCGATCACGCCGAGGAAGTCAGCCTGGATGTTGACGATCGCCAGCGCCGGTTCGGGCACCGCGATGCGCAGGCTGCCGAGCAGCAGGAGCTGCGCGGGTGCCGGCAGCGTGATGATGACGGCAACCGAGAGAGTGACGAAGGAGTCGGGACGTCCCCAACCGAGTTGCAGCATCGGCCCGACGACCACACCGTCCTGCCGGTGGGGGAACGCGGCGGTCATGGTGGCGATGATCGCGGGCGCGTTGGCGACCGGATCGTCGGGGAACAGCAGGCGACTGACGCTGCCGTCGTGCAGCCCGGCGCGGAGTTTCGCTGCGTCCACGCTGACGTTCAGTCCGAACATGCCGCCCACGCCGTTCAGCGTCAGGCCGAGGAAGATCTCGATCGCCGGCTGGAACTGCGCGGACAGGATCAGGACGAAGTCCCAACCGGTGTCCGTCTCGCGCAGCAGGCCGGCAGCCTTGATCTGGATGCCCTTGCCGCAGAGCGCGAGCGAGGCTTCCAGCACGCCGGCATAGGTGCGGTGCGGCACATCGAGATAGAAGAATCCGCCACCCTTGATTGGCCCCGCGTCGATCGCCACGCCGATGCCGCGTGGCGGCACGAAGTCGAGCCCGAGATCGCCGAGCGGACCGAGATTGCCGTGCACGACTGGCACCGCCGTCCCCGTCGGCCGCGGCGAGGACGGCAGCATCCAGGCAAGCTTCGCGCCGATATTGTCCACCTCGACCTTGAAGACGCCGCCGAAGTCGAGGCCGAAGGCGACGGTGGCGGCGAGTGCCACGCGCAGGTCCTTGGTCCCGCCCTCAAGCGTGAAGCTGAGCGTGATCGCGCGCACGCGCAGGATCAGCAGCGAGCGGTTGACCGGCAGCGTCACCGTCATGCCGGCGCCGCCGGCGAAACTCAGCTTGCCCTTTGTGTCAACCGCCAGGTCAACATCGAAGGTGAACCTGGCACCCGCCTGCGGCATCAGCGAGCCCATGAACCCAAACGCCGATTTCGGGATCGCCAGGGCGCCGTCGCCGACGGAGAGGCTGAAGCCGAGCGGATCGGCAAGCTGGAGTCCGAGCGAGAACGTGCCGATCTCCAGATGCGTGCCGTTCTCGGCGCCGATCGTCCAGTGGTCGGCGACTTCCTGTTTGCGGCGCAGCACGACCTTGGCGTTGCTGTGCTCCAGCCCTGCGGTGACGAAGGGCGGGTCGCCGAAGAAGGTATCGAGCGCGGTCGGCGAATCGATCGTCAGCGCGAGTTGCAGGTGTTCGCCGATCGGAAAGGTGATGCCGGCGCCGACATCGAGCGCGAAGAACAGGCCCCAGCCGCCGTCCGGGGGCGGCACCACCGTGGCGCTGAATCCGGCGTGCTCCTCCACCGGCACAGTGGCGTCGATATCGCGGTGCGTGAGGCGCATCGTCGCCGTGCGCTGCAGCGCGCGCTGTGCCCGCGGCGCGGGGCTGGCCGGATCCGGATCCCAGCCGAACAGCATATCGACACGCCAGGCCTTGCCCTTGTCGTCCTCCGGCGGGACCCACTTGCCGATCAGCGCGAACACGGCGGCGAGCAGCAGCGCGATGTTGTCCGCCTTGCTGTCGTCATCGGGCGGGTTGCCGAGCAGGAAGCCGCCCCATTGCGCGCGGGCGCGGATCAGGTCGGCAAACAGCAGCCGGTCGTCCGACAACAGATGCGCCGCCTTGAGCATCGCCACGAGTTCGAGATCGGTGCGGCGCATCCGGTCGATGGCGATCAGGTCGAGCCAGTCGGCCAGGAGATTCCAGGCGTCGTCGATGGACTGCAGAGAGGCGGCCTGCTGGACCAGGGCGACCAGGCTGGTCATCGCGTCCGCGAGGTCGCGCAATAGTTCGAGGCCGTTGGGTCCCTGCGCGCTGGCGCGGTCGCGCAACGCGGCGAGAGTCACAGCGGTGCCAGGATCGGCGGCGGGCGGCGGCGCGCCGGGCAGCCGCCCGGCGCGCGCGAGCAGAACGGACGCGGCGCTCGGGTCGGTCAGCAGCGTCGCGATGTCATGTCCGACATCGGCGAGGAACCCGACCAGCCTGGCAAACAGATCGCTGTTGGCCATGCCGGTCAGCCTCCCGGCCCGATGCTGGCGGGCGCGGGCACGGCCGCCGGCTCCAGCAGTGCTGCGTGCGCGACATAGTCGGCACCCTTCTCATCGGGCTGCGGCCGCGCGCGCAGCGAGTAGAGCGACTGTGTCACATGCAGCCCGTCGGCGGCCTGACTGAAACGGATCAGGCCCGCGTTGTTGAGGAACTGCAGCCCGCGCGCGATCGCCACGGTGTCGAGACCCTTGGCGTGCGCGGCAGCAACGTCGCCGTACTGGCGCACCGCGCCCGTGCCGGCGGGCAGATCGGTCGCGAACCCGGCCATCCGCGCCGCGGGCGGCCGATCCGCCGGCGCGCGGGTATCGACGATCGGACTCGCGCGCCAGATCCAATCGGGCGGGCGGGTCAGCGGATGGCCGCGACGGAACAGTTCGTCGGAGAGCAGCACCGGTCCGGTCTGCGCGCGCACGCGCGCAAGCGGCGGCTCGGCGGAGAGGTCGGCAACGACCGGCGGTAAAGTTGCGCTCCAGCCAAGACGCGTCATCGGCATCCCGATGCGCTGCAATCCGATCGACATGCCGTTCAGCAGCATCAGGTTGCGGATCGTGCCGGCCCAGGCGTTGCGCGCGGCGCTCGACGTGAAATGCACGATGCGGCTGTTGCGGCCGCTGCCTGTCCAGTCCATCGCGAAGGCCGCGCCATAGTGCACGTCCCCGCCCAGCACCACGACGCGCGGGAAGTGCGACAGCCGCTCCAGCAGACGCTCGAACGCCGCCGGCTGCGCCCCCCAGTGCTCGGCGTCATAGTATTGCGATCCGAGCGGGCGGCCATCGGTCAGGCCGGTGACTGCCTGTTCCATGGACCGATCGGTCGTCGAGCGGGCGAAGGCGGCCACGTCGTATTCGCTGGCGGCCAGCACGCCACCGAGTTCCGTCATCATCGCCGGCCCGAACACCGGCGCCGGCGAAACGACGACAAGCACGTGCTCCGGCGGCAGAGTCTGCACGGGAAGCTGGCGGTCCATCGCCGCCTGCGTGAGCAGGCCGGGGGAACCATAGGGCGTGCTGTAGAGGCGCTGGGTGCGCGTATCGAGCACGCGCACGCGGTGCATCGGGCCGTCAATGGTGAACGAGAAGTCGAATTTCGGCTGCCCCGCCGGCGCAAGGCCCAGCGTCTGATCGACCGTATCGCTCGCCGCGGCGATTGCCGGACCACCGGTCCAGCCGGTGCCGAACATGCCGGCGATCGCGGCAAGCAGCGCCTTGTGGTCGGGGTCACTCGCCCAGCGCTGCGGCTCGTTGCCCCAGGCCTGACAGATGGTGAAGGCGGCGAGCGCGTTGCGCAGCACCGCACGGCCGAACGGGTTGCCGGTGGTCCTGGCGCGGATGGCGCCGGTCATGAACCAGTCGTCGGAGACCTCGTGGTCGTCGCAGATCATGTAGGTCGGTACGTTGGCCATCAGCCGTCGCACCTTGGGGACTTCGCGGCGGAACGCATCGAGCAGCGACTTCGAGTCCAGGAAGCGATGCGCCTCCGCCGCCAGCGCCTTCTGATTCACGGCCGGCGCGCCGTAGAGCGGCGTGATCACGTCCGTCGCGGCGTCGGGTGATGGCCGGCCGAGCACACGCGGCGCGTTGTCGGGAGAGCGGGACGCATCCTTCTGCAACTGCGTCTTGAGCGTTGCGGGAATGTCCGGGGCGCTGCTGTCCGCCACCGCGAGTACGGGCCAGACATCGGGGTTCCAGGCGATGCAGTACATCGCAAGCCACTCGCCGAAACCGATCAGATGGTTCGACGCAGCGTCGGAGGTGAATCCCGCAAGGCCGAGTGGCCGCTGACGGAATCCCGCCGGGAACACGACCGTGCTGACGTTGAACGGGCCGCCCGCGCTCGGCGAGGGCACCTGCTCGACGCCCGCGGCATCGCTGGAGATCAGGGCGATGCCGAGCGTGTTCAGTCCAGGCAGCAGGGCCGCGGCAACATCGTCGGCATAGATCTGATCGCCGGTGAAGAACAGCATGTGCGGCCGGCCGGCATCGGCGCCGTGCAGACCGTCAATCACGTCGTCGAGATGCTGCAGCGCCGGCTGGCCCTCGCCATGCGGCTTACGGCACGAGCAATGCGCGAGCACGAGATCGCTCAGCGTGTCGGGACAGGTGACGAACGACGGAAGCTGACCGTCAGCATAGCCGAGCGCGCAGATCTCGACGTCCTGCCGGTCCGGATCGGCCGTCCAGTACGCGTCCGCCGTGCGGTCGCTCAGCAGCCCGAGGTCCTTGAGCGACTTGGCCGTGCCGCCTGTCGGCGTGATGCGCAGGTCGTAGGAGTAGCGATGGCCAGGCAGCAGCACGGCAGCGTCGGCAATCGTGACTGTGACGACCGTCGCGTGGAAGCGCGCGCCGAAGGCCGTGGTCTGCGCATCGGCCGTCGCGTGCGCGGCAGGTGGATTGGCGGCATCGACCACGCCGTCATAGAGCGCGAGATGGATCGCGGCCGCCGTGCTCGTCGCGATGAAGACCGACACGCTGCGCGGCTCGACGCGCCGGAGAATGGGACCGATCAGCACCGGGGGAAGATCAGCCATTGCGAGCCGGATGCGATACGGCACGAGTCATCGCTGTCCCCTGTTCTGGCGACGCACCGCGACTCTGTGAGGTTGGTCTGTAGCCGGAACCATTCAGCCGCCGGTCTCGGACGGCGCGGCGGTCAGGCCGATAATAAATGTTATTTTAAGGTAGTACGGTCACGTCGGAGCGGCAAATGGAATTTGCGTGACGATGAGCATTACACTCGCCGACCGAAGCTCATCGAGGGCATTTCCGCCGGTGATCGAAGCAGCGCCATGCAACCCGCCGCTGTCGGGCCTGTTGGCAGCGCGGCGATGCACCGGGAAGCAGCAGGAGGAGCGCCGATGGACACGCCCGGCCGGGGCCCCGAACCAGAACGCCCCCTGGATCTGTCGCCCGAACGCTTCAGCCGCGCCGGTCGCCTGCCCTACGCGGTCATCGACATCGGCTCCAATTCGGTGCGTCTTGTCGTGTACGACGAACTCGGCCGGGCGCCGTTCCCGCGATTCAATGAGAAGGCGCTGTGCCAGCTCGGCGAGGGCTTCGCGCGCACCGGCGCGCTGGCACCCGACGGGGTGGCCCGTACGCTTGCGGCGCTGCGCCGCTTTCGGGCCATCGCCGAGGCCCTCGCAGTCGGCCGCATCGACGTGCTCGCGACCGAAGCGGTGCGGCAGGCCAGTAACGGCCCCGCGCTGGTGGCAGAGATCGCCGGGCAGACGGGCCTTGCGGTGCGCGTGCTGAGTGGCGCGGAGGAGGCGTATTTCGGCGCGCTGGGCGTCATCTCCGGCTTCTACCGGCCGACCGGGCTGGTCGGCGACATGGGCGGCGGCAGCCTGGAACTCGCGGAGGCACTGGACGATCGTGTCGGCGAGCGCCGCCACAGCCTGCCGCTGGGGGCGCTGCCGGTGCGTGCGATGCTGGAGGCCGGCACGGCGGACGCGCGCGCGCGCATCGACGCAACTCTGCGCGACCTGGTGCCCGAGGACCTGACCCGGCCCGTCTTCTATGCCGTGGGCGGCGGCTGGCGCGCGCTTGCCCGCGTGCATCTGGCAGCGCGCGCGGCACCGGTGCAGGTCGTTCACGGCTACACCGTCGCGGCGGACGAGTTGCGCGACTTCGCCAAGTCGATCCTGAAGCTGCCGCCTGCGAAGATCGCCGCGTTGCCGGGGCTTGCGACCCGCCGGGCCGCCAGCCTGCCCGCGGCGGCCCTGGTGCTCGACCGCGTGCTCAAGCGGGTGCGGTCGCGGCGCGTGGTGTTCTCCATGCTGGGCGTGCGGGAAGGCTGGCTCTACGAACAGCTCCGGCCCGCCGAACGCTACCTCGATCCGCTGGTCGAGGGCGCTCAGGCGTTCGGTCTGCCATTCGCGCGCGTGCCCGCCTTCGCCGCCGCGCTGGCGGCGTGGACGGCACCACTGTTCGCCGGCGAAACCGCGGCCGAGCAGCGGCTGCGCGTCGCCGCCTGCGCGCTGTCGGACTACGCCTGGCGAGACGAGGCCGGGCTGCGCGCCGCGGAGAGTTACCGGCGGTTGCTGCGGCTCCCGCTGATCGGGCTCGACCACGCCGAGCGGGTGTTCCTCGCCGCGACCATCCATGCCCGCTACGGCGGTGCCGCCGCCGATCCGGCGCTGCAGCCCGCGATCGGGCTGTTGACGCCGGAACTGCGGCGCCGGGCGCAGCTTCTGGGCCGCGTTTTTCTGCTGGGCTATCGCCTGTCGGGCGGCGTCCCGGACATTCTCGCATCCGCCCGCCTGCAGATCGACGACAGCAAGGTCCTGCTGCAGGTCCGGCGCACGGCCAGGGTGCCCGAGAGTGAGGTGGTGGCTGACCGGCTCAGGCTGCTGGCCAATGCGGCGGGCGTGCGCCGGACGGAGATCGTCGAAGCCGGCTGACCATGCGCCGCCGGCGACCCTGCGAGAAAACGACGCCCTTGTTGCATCCCGCGCACGCGCACGGCACCGATGTGGGCGCGCAGCCGCCGCCCATGCCCGCGCCCGCCGTCAGGAGGTCATCGTCTTGCCCATCGACCCGGTCACCGTCGCCGTCCTGCAGAACCGCCTCGTCTCGGTCGTGGAGGAGATGGGCGAGGCGATGCTGCGCACCGCCTATTCGCAAATCCTCAATTCCTCGCGCGATTTCTCGATCGCCCTGGTTGATGGACCGGGGCGGCTGATCGCGCAGGCGGACCATATACCGGTCCATGTCGGCGCGATGCCCTGGGCAGTGCGGGCCGTTGCCGCCGCGTTCCCGACGCCGGCCGCGGGCGACGTCTACCTGCTCAACGACCCCTATCACGGCGGCAGCCACCTGCCCGACCTGACTGCCTTCGTGCCGGTGCTGGTCAGCGCGCGGACAGTGTTCTGGTCGGTCGTGCGCGCGCATCAGAGCGACATCGGCGGTGCGACGCACGGCGGCTACAATCCCGCCGCCACGGAGATCTGGCAGGAGGGGCTGCGCGTCCCGCCGATCCGCCTGACCGAGAACGGCGCGATCCGGGAGGATCTGGCGGCGATGCTGGCCGCCAATGTTCGCCATCCGCGCGAGTTCCGCGGCGACCTCGCCGCCATGATCGGCGCCGCGCGTCTCGGCGAACAGCGGCTCACGGCGATCCTCGCCGAACTCGGCGAGGCGGTCCTGGACGAGGCCGTGGATGCGATGCTGGACGCGGCGGAGCGCCATGCGCGCGCCATCGTCGCGTCCTGGGACGACGGCGTGTTCGAGGGCGTGGCGCTGCTCGACGATGACGGCCACGGCGCCACCGACATCGCGATCCGCGCGCGGGTGACGAAGCGCGGCAGTTCGGTGGAGGTGGACCTTACCGCCTCCGATGCGCAGGTCCGTGGCTTCGTGAATTCCTCGCACGCGAACATGCAGTCGGCGGTCGCGATGGCCTTCGCCTTCCTGCTCGACCCCGACGTGGCGCGCAACGAAGGCGCGTTCCGCCCGCTCACCGTCGTTGCGCGCCCCGGCACGGTCGTCTGGGCCGAGGTCGGTGCGCCGGTGACGCTCTGCACCAGCCACTGCTCCAACGAAATCGTGGAGGCGGTGATCGTGGCACTCTCGGCGGCCTGTCCACAGCGCGCGATGGGCGGATGGGGGCGGCGCTTCCGTATCGCTATCGAGGGCGAGAACCCGCGAACCCGTCGCCGCTTCATCTGGCACCTGTTCCAGGCGCGCCCCGGCGGCGGCGGCTCGGCCGGCGGCGACGGGTGGAACGGGGCGGGCGAGTGGCACTCCGCGGGCGGCATCAAGTTCGGCAGCATCGAGGTGACGGAGAGCCGCTTCCCGCTGTTCTTCGAGCGGCACGAATTCCGCCCCGGCTCGGCCGGGGACGGACAATTCCGCGGCGGCACCGGGGGCGATTTGTCGCTGCGGCTGGAGACGGAGCGCCCGGCCCGCGCGAACACCGCCGGCGACGGGGCGCGGCATGGCGCGCGCGGCATGTGCGGGGGCGGCGATGGCGCACCGCACCATTACACGATGGCAGCGCCGGGAGCCGGCGTGCGCCTGCTGCGCACCAAGGAGACGGGGATCGTCATGCCGCCGGCGACGGTGCTGCACGTGCTCTCCGGCGGCGGCGGCGGATGGGGCGATCCCGCGCGGCGCGACCCGGCGGCGCGCGCGGCCGATGCGGAGGAGGGGCTGGCCTGATGCGCTGGACCATCGGCATCGACGTGGGCGGCACCTTCACCGACATCGTGCTGACCGCGTCGGACGGCACGGTGACAGTCGCCAAGGCGCCGACAACGCCCCAGGACCAGTCGGATGGCGTCATGGCGGCGCTGCACCTCGCGGCATCGGCCGCCGGCCGCGACCTGCGCGCACTGCTGGGTGAAACCGGGCGCATCGTGCATGGCACGACCGCCGCGACCAACGCCCTGCTGGAGCGCAAGACCGCGAGCGTCGGCCTGCTGACGACCGAAGGGCATCGCGACGTGATCGACATGCGGGAAGGACTGAAGCCCGACCGCTACAATCTGCGGATGCCGCCGCCCGCGCCGCTGGTGCCCAGGCGCCTGCGCCTGCCCATCCGCGAACGCCTGCGCGCCGACGGATCGGTGGACGTGCCGCTCGACATGGGATCGGTGGCGCGCGCGCTCGACATCCTTACGGCGGAGCAGGTGCGGGCGGTCGCCGTCTGCCTGTTGCACGCCTGGTGCAACCCGGAACATGAGCGGGCCGTCGCCGCGGAGGCGCGGCGCCGCCTGCCGGACGCCTTCGTCACGGCGTCGTCGGACGTGCTGCCGCAGATCAAGGAGTTCGAGCGGTTCTCCACCACTGTCGCCAATGCGATGGTCGGCCCGATCATCCATGCGTATCTGGAGCGGCTGCAGGCACGGCTGCGGGAATCGGGCTTCGCGGGGCCACTGTTCGTCATCATGTCGCATGGCGGCGTCGCCTCGGCCGCCGAAGCGTCGCGCCTGACCGTCGGCACGGCGCTGTCCGGCCCCGCCGGCGGTGTCGCGGCGGGGCTGGCGCTGTCGCGTGCCGGCATCGGCGGCGACCTCATCACCTTCGACATGGGCGGCACCAGCACCGACATCGCGTTGCTACGCGACGGGCGCGCGATGCTGTCGGCGGGCCGGTCCATCGGCGATGCACGGATCGCGCTGCCGATGCTCGACATCGTCACGCTGGGCGCCGGCGGCGGATCGATCGCGCAACTGGATCGCTCCGGCCTGCTGCAGGTGGGGCCGGAGAGCGCGGGGGCCGATCCGGGGCCTGCGTGCTACGGCCGTGGCGGCGCGCGCCCGACGGTCACGGACGCCAATCTCTGCCTGGGCTATCTGGCCGTCTCGCTCGGCGGAGGTCTGCGCCTGGACCTCGCGGCGGCGGAACGTGCCGTGGAATCGCTTGGCCAGAGCCTCGGACTCGACCGGGATGCAACCGCCGCCGGAATTCATCGTCTCGTCAACGCGCGGATGGCCGATGGCGTGCGGGTGGCGAGCGTGCGGCGTGGCGTGGACCCGCGCCGGCACGCCTTGCTCGCCTTCGGCGGCGCGGCGGGGCTGCATGTCTCGGCCGTCGCTGCCGAACTCGGCATCCCGCGCGTCGTGATCCCGTTCCACGCCTCGGTGCTGTCGGCCTGGGGGATGCTCAACACCGACCTGCGGGTCGAACTGACGCGCAGTCAGGTGCAGGGCGGCGGCATCGCGGTCGCGCCGCTGCGCGCGGCGTTCGCGGAGATGGAGGCGGAAGGGCGCGCGCGGTTGCGCTGGTTCGAGGGGCCGCTCGAAGTGAGCCGGTCCGCCGACATGCGCTATGGCGAACAGGTGTTCGAGATTCCGGTCCCGCTGGATGATTGCCTGGAGCGCGATGACGCCATACTGCCGGACGCGATCGCCGATGCGTTTCACGCCCGCCACGAGGCGCTCTACACCTACGCCCTGCGCGACCAGGACGTCGTGCTGGTGAATGCGCGCTGCGCGGTCACCGGCCGGTTCCAGTCCATGGGCACCGGATGGTCCCAGCCGCCTGCGCCGATGGCGAGCCGGGGGCGGCGGATTCATCTCGGTGCCTGGATCGAGGTTCCGGTCCACCGGTTCGCGGCGCTCGGCGTCGATGACCTCGCCGGACCCTGCATCATCGAATCCGAGACGACGACGGTGCTGTTGCGCGCGCATGATCGCGGACGGTTCGATCCCCGTGGCTGGCTGGAGATCAGCGTCGGACCATGAATCGAGCGCGCGCGGTCACGCGCCCAGGTGTCCCCGGTACAGGCGCCGGATGTCTTCGGCGAAGCGCGCCTCCAGCCGCGCGCGCTTCGGCTTGAGCGTGGGGGTCAGCAGGCCCTCGGCGATCGTCCACGGGTCAAGCGAGAGGCTTATCCCGCGCACCTGCGCGTGGTCAGGGAACGTGGCGAGCGTCGCCGTCACCCGCGCCTGGACGGCGGCGACGGCGGAAGGGGCGCGCAGCGACCCCGGATCGGCCGGGGGCAGTCCCAGGCGCCCGGCAAGGTCGCGCCACCCCGCCCGGCGCAACACCAGCAGCGCGACAAGATAGGGCCGTCCGTCGCCGAGCACGACGACCTGCTCGACCAGCGGATCGGTTGCGATCGCGGCCTCCAACTCGGTCGCGGAAACCTTCTCGCCGGTCGAGGTGACCAGGACGTCCTTCAGCCGGCCGCGCACCCAGACCCGGCCGTCGCGGATTGCGCCGGTATCGCCGGTGTGCAGCCAGCCGGACTCGTCGATGGCGGCGCGCGTCAGGTCGGGCCGGTTCCAGTAGCCCAGCATCAGGCCCGGCCCGCGCACCAGCAGTTCGCTCTCGGCGCCGAGCGAAACCTCGATGCCGCGCAAGGGTGGGCCGACCGAGCCTGGCACCGGGCAGCGCACGTCATTGCCGGTCACGGCGGAGGCGGCCTCGGTCAGCCCGTATCCTTCGACCAGCGGCAGGCCGAGGGCGGTGAGGCTGCGGGCGACATGCGCTGGCAGCGGCGCCCCGCCGCTGACCGCCAGGCGCACCCGGCCACCCAGCCGGGCGAGCACCGGATCGGCGACGATGCGCCGCAGCACGGCCCATTCCGACCGCGCCAGCAGGCCGGGAGCGGATGCGCGGCCCTGCGCCGCCTCGAATCGGCGCCAGCCGAGCGTCTCGGCGCGGCCGAGCAGCAGGGCGGCGGCGCGGCTCGCCTGCGCCCTGGCCCGGATCGCGCCGTGCAGCCGCTCGAAGATGCGCGGAACACCCAGCAATACGGTCGGCCTTGCCGTCAGCAGGTCTTCGGCAAGCTGCTCGACCGAGCGGGCATAGACGACGCGGCCGCCCGCCATGATCGGCAGGTAGTAGCCGACCACCCGCTCGAAACTGTGCGCAAGCGGCAGGTAGGAGAGGAACACGTCGCCGCGCATCCCCTGGTTGCGGTCCAGCACGGCCTCAGCGACAAACAGGATGCTGCGGTGGGAGAGCATCACTCCCTTGGGCGTTCCCGTCGCGCCGGAGGTGTAGATGATCGTGGCCAGCCCTCCCGGTTCCGCCACGCGCTCGGGCGCGCCGGATGGCTCCGCGGGCAGCCAGTCCGCGAGGGGCCGTGCGGCGTCGGCCGGGCTGTCCCGCAGGCAGAGAACGGTTCGCAGCGCCGGCAGCGCGGCACGGTGCGGCGCGATCGGGCGCCACTGCTCCGCGCTCTCCACCAAGAGCAGCCGGGCACCGGAATCGGTCAAGCCGTGCAGCAGCCCCTCCAGGCTGTCAGTGGTGTAGAGCGGCACCACGACCAGCCCAGACGCCAGCGCCGCCAGATCGAAGCACACCCACTCGACGCCGTTGCGCAGCACCACCGCGACGCGCTCGCCGGGCGGAAGTCCCTCACGCTCGAACCCCGCGCGCCAGCGCGCGACGAGGGCCTGCATCTCGCGCCAGGTATGCGCGCGCCACTGCCCGGCCGCGGCGTCGAACTGCTGGTAGGCGACGGCATCCGGGGAGCGCGCCACGCGTTCCCGGAACAGGCCGGGCAGCGTTCCTGCCTCGGCGGCGGCGATGGTGTCGGCTTCCTCCAACGCTCTCCCTCGACCCGGGCCGCGCCACGGCTATCACGCTCCGGCGGCGCGCGACGCGCCGTGCCGCCACTCGTGATTGCGGCTGCCCGAGGACTCGGCGGCTAATGTCGGCGGACCTCCTGTGGCAGGAAGCGGGCTTCGGCCCGACCGGAACAGCTTGCATGGCGCAGCCGGGCAGGATTCCTCAGGACGACGCGCGCTCCGACCCGATGGCGGCCGAGCTTCTCGGGATCGTCCGGGCGCTCGCGGTGGAGTTGCAACCCCGACTGGCGCGTACGCTCGTGGTGCGCATCGACAGCGACCTCGACCGTGATCTGGGCCTGGACAGTCTCGGGCGGGCCGAGCTTCTGGCGCGGCTGGGCCGGAGCTTCGGCGTCACCCTGCCCGAGAGCCTGCTGGGCGAGGCGCGCACGCCCGGCGACCTGCTGGCCGCCCTGCGCGCCGCGCGGCCCCAAGGGCCGGCACGTCCGGTCGCGGAGCCAGTTGCGCCACGTCCCGCGGCCCTGCCGCCCGTGCCGGAGCCGGCGCAGGCCCGGACGCTGCTGGAAGTGCTCGGCGAACACGCCGCCGCGCGCGGCGAGCGGCTGCATCTGTGGCTCTGGCGCAGCCCCGGTCAGGAGGACAGCATCACCTATGGCGCGCTCGACCGCTCGGCGCGCGCCGTCGCCGCGGGCCTGATGCAGCGCGGCCTGCGGCCGGGGGAGCGGGTCGGCCTGATGCTGCCGACCGAGCCGGGCTTCTTCGCGGCGTTCTTCGGCGTGCTCTACGCCGGTGCCATCCCGGTGCCGATCTACCCACCGTTCCGCCCGAGCCAGATCGAGGACCATCTGCGCCGGCAGTCCGGCATCCTGCGCAACGCCGAGGCGAGCCTGCTGATCACCAGTCCGGAGGTCGGCGCGGTCGGCCGCCTGCTGCGGGGCCTCGTCGCCTCCCTGCGCGCGGTCGTCACCGCCGGCGATGTCGCGACGGCCGAGCCGCTGGACGCGCCGCTGTCCGCCACGCCGGAGGCGATCGCGCTGATCCAGTACACCTCCGGCAGCACCGGCGATCCCAAGGGCGTGGTGCTGTCGCATGCCAATCTGCTCGCCAATATCCGCGCCATGGGGCAGGCGCTGGAGGCCTCGTCGGAGGACGTGGTGGCAAGCTGGCTGCCGCTCTATCACGACATGGGGCTGATCGGCTGCTGGCTGGGCAGCCTGTATTTCGGCGCGCCGGCGACGATCATGCCGCCGCTGGCCTTCCTGGCCGATCCGGCCAGATGGCTCCGGGCGATCCATCGCCGCCGCGCGACCATCTCGGCCGCGCCGAACTTCGCCTATGAACTCTGCCTCAAGCTCGTGCGCGACGAGGACATCGCGGGCCTTGACCTCGGCTCGCTGCGCCGGCTCGCCAACGGCGCCGAGCCGGTGAGCCCCGACACCATCCGCCGCTTCGCCCAGCGCTTCGCGCCGTACGGCCTGCGGGCGAATGCGATAGCGCCGGTCTACGGCCTGGCCGAGAGTGTGGTCGCCCTCGCCTTTCCCCCGCCCGGCCGCGCGCCGGTGATCGACCGGATCGACCGCGATAGCCTTGCCACGCGCGGCCTCGCCGTGCCGGTCGGCCCCGACGCGGCGGAGGCGCTGGAACTCGTCGCCTGCGGCCAGCCGATCCCCGGCCACGAAATCCGCGTCGTGGACGAAACCAGGCGCGAACTGCCCGAGCGCCAGGAAGGGCGCGTGCAGTTCAAGGGCCCGTCCGCAACGGCCGGATATTTCCGCGCGCCCGAGAAGACGCGCGCCCTGTTCGATGGCGCGTGGCTGGAAACCGGCGACCGCGGCTACATCGCCGCCGGCGACGTCTATATCACCGGCCGCATCAAGGACATGATCATCCGCGCCGGCCGGCATCTGTATCCGCAGGAACTGGAGGAACTGGTCGGCACAGTGGAGGGCGTGCGGCGCGGCTGCGTGGCCGCGATCGCCAGCCCCGATCCGCGCAGCGGCACCGAGCGGCTGGTGGTGGTCGCCGAGACCCGAATGCGCGATCCGGCGGCGCGCGAGGAGCTACGCCGGCGGATCATCGAGGCGTCGCGCGCCATCCTGCCCGACATGCCGCCGGAGGAGGTCGTGCTCGCGCCGCCGCACGCGATCCCCAAAACCTCCAGCGGCAAGCTGCGAAGAGCAGCAACACGCGCCCTGTATGAAAGCGGTGGGCTCGGGCGGCAACGGCGGCAGGTCTGGTGGCAGCTCGCGCGCCTTTCGGCTGCCGGGATTGGTCCGCGATTGCGGCGCGGGCTGACGCATCTGGGCGAACTCGCCTACGCGGCGTGGTGGTGGGGCGTGCTGGTCGGCATTGCCGTCCCTGTCTGGCTGCTGGTGGTCGGGCTGCCGCGGCGGCGCTGGCGGTATGCCGTGGTGCATCAGGCGATGCGCGCCTTCTTCCGGCTGACCGCGATCCGGCTGGCGCTGGAGGCCGAGGCGCCGCTGCCCGACACTGGGGCGATTCTGGCGCTCAACCACGCGAGCTATCTGGACGGCGCGGTACTCTCCGCGCTCTGCCCCACCATGCTGACCTTCACGGCGAAGCAGGAGCTGGCGGGACAATATGTCGCCGGCCCCTTCCTCCGGCGGCTGGGGACAGTGTTCCTGCGGCGCACGGATGCGGCGGGCGGCGTCGCCGATGCCGCGACCGCGCTTCCCGTCCTGCGCGGCGGACAGCGGCTGGTCTGGTTTCCCGAAGGCACGCTCACGCGGATGCCGGGTCTGCTTGGCTTTCACCTCGGCGCCTTCCTGGTCGCCGCCGAGGCCGGCGTTCCCGTCGTGCCGGTCACGATCCGCGGCACGCGGTCGGTTCTGCGCGGGGATCAGTGGTTTCCCCGCCGCGGCCCCGTCACGGTGCGGATCGCCCGCGCGTTCGCGCCGGAGGGCCGGGACTTCGCGGCGGCGCTGCGGCTGCGCGACCGCACGCGGGCAGTCATGCTGGAACACTGCGGTGAACCCGACCTCTCGCACGAGCACCCCATGCCGGGAGCGCGGACGCTGCCGGGCGCGTGACCGTCATGCTCATCGCGCGCGCGCAAGCGCCGCGAAACCGGTTCGCCAGCCGGTTCAATCGCGTGCTCGAACGCTCGGCGCCAGCGGGCCAGTCTGACGCCGATGACAATGGCGTGATCGTCCGCGTTCGGGCAGGGTCCGCCGGAACATTCTGGAGGAGACACCGATGCCCAGCCCGAAAGCCCTGGTTGCCGCCGCGCTGCTGGCCCTGAGCGGCTGCGCGGGGTCGGGGCTGCCTGGTACCGCACCGGCGCCGATCGCCACCATCCAACCCGGCGACGACCAACTCTCCTGTCAGCAACTGACCTCGCAGATGGCCCAGATGGACGGGATCGTCGCCAGCGCATCGAACGGCGGGTCGGGGGCATTGACGAACGCGGCGACGACGGCCGCGTCGTCGTCCGTCGGCGGCACATCGGCATTCGGGCAGGTGCTGGGCAACGTCGCCTCGCAGGCCGCGAGTGACCTGAGCAGTAACGCGGCGCAGGAACAACAGGTCGAGGCCACGCAGGCGCAGCAGCGCAAGACTCACCTCATGGGCCTGTACACGCAGAAGAAATGCTGACCGCGGCGTGGTGAGCGGCGGCTCGCGCCGCCGCGCCATGCTCAGTGCTGCGGCACATCCTCCCATTTCGGGCAGGCGCGCTTCTCGACCGGCACCGCGTATGGCTGGTAGTTGCTCTTGTCCACGACGACGACCGGCAGAGCCACGGACTTCGGCACGCTTTCGTGCCGCGCGGCGCGCAGCGCGATCATGGTGCCGATGCAGCCCTGCAGGAAGCCGTTGTAGTCGCCGCTGGCCAGCATCTTGCCGGCCTTGATCGCGTCGATGGCCTCGCGCGTCGCGTTGATGCCGATCACCTGTGCCGAGTGGCCCGAATCGGCCAGCGCGTCCAGGGCGCCGATCGCCATGGCATCGTTGGCGGCCAGCACGCCATCGACATCGGGATGCGCCTGCAGCAGGTTCTCCATCACCTGCATCCCCTGCAGCCGCTGATAGTTGCCGGGCTGGGAGGCGACCAGGGTGACGCCGGGATTCTCCGCGATCGCGTCCTTGAAGCCGCGCAGCCGGTCCTGCGCCGTCAGCGCGCCGCGCACGCCTTCGAGGATGATGACCTTCCCCTTGCCGCCGAGTGCGTGCATCAGCCGCCGTGCGGTCATCTTTGCGATTTCGTAGTCGCTGGCACCGACGAACGCGACAAAGTCACCGCCGGCGCTACGGTCGGTGATGTTGACGACGGGGATGCCCGCGGCATTGAGGCGCTGCACGCCGGGAACCATGGCCTTGTAGTCCACCGGTACGAACACGACCGCGCTCGGCTTCTTGACGACCACGTCGTCGATTTCGCTGAGTTGCTCGGGAATGCTGTCGGGCTTGGTCGGCACATACTGGATGACGTGCGCGCCCATCGCGGCGGCCGCCCGCTCGGCGCCGACGCGCTCGGCGGCGAAGAACGGGTTGGTCTGATTCTTGGTAAACACCGCGACGGTCTCGCCGTCGGCGCGGGCGGTACCGGCGGCGGCGAGCATCCCCAGCACGGCAAAAAGCAGCGTTCGTCTCATGGTTATCCTCCCTTTTCGGCACGGGCCGCAAACATACGGCCGGTGCGCATGTCAATCCAGACGGCAGCCAGAATGATGGCGCCGGTAACAAATGGCTGCCAGCGGGCATCGACCTCAAGCAGGTTCATTCCGTTCAGCACCAGCGTCAGCAGCAGTGCGCCGATGAAGGTGCCGAACAGCGAGCCGACGCCGCCGAACAGCGAAGCCCCGCCGATCAGCACCGCGGCGATCGCCGGCAGCGTCAGTTCGCCGCCGATATCGGCCTCGGCGGAGTTGAGCCGCGCGAGGAAAATCAGCGCGGCGAGGCCGGTGGTCGCGCCGCTGAGCAGATAGACAAGGATCAGCCGTCGCTTCACCGGCACGCCCGACAATCGCGCCGCCGTCGCATTGGCACCGATCGCGTAGATCTGCTGGCCCCAGATCGTGCGCGCGGTGAACACGCTGCCCAGCGCCAGCACCGCCGCCATCAGCAGGATCGGCACCGGAATGCCGCCGACCGTGCCGACGCCGATGAGGCGGAATGCACGCGGGAACCCGTACACCGGCTGACCCGCCATGTAGGCATAGGCCGCGCCCTGGAGCACCCACAACATGCCGTAGGTGGCGATGAACGACGGGATGCGCAGCAATGCGACCATCAACCCGTTGCACAGCCCGACCGCGGCACCGATGCCCAGACCAAGCGCCGCGCCGAGCAGCGGCTCTCCGGTCGCCTTCATCGCGGTGCCGGCGACACACGCAGCCAGACTGATATTGGCGCCGACCGACAGATCGAGCCCCGCCGTCAGCACCACCAGTGTCAGGCCCGAGGCGAGGAAGAACAGCAGGCTGGTCTGACGCAGCACATTGACGATGTTGCCGCGCGTCAGGAACACATCGCTGAGCAGCGCCAGCACCGCGCACAACGCCAGCACCGCCAGCACGCGCGCCAGCAGTTGCGCGAGCGCGCGGCTCACGGCGCTGTCCCTTTCGCGCCCTCGATGACGAAGGCGAGGATCACCAGAACCCCGATGCAGGCGACGTGCAGCGAGGACGGCACCGCGAGCAGGTTGAGGCCATTGCGCAGCACGCCGATGGTCAGTACGCCGAGCACGGTGCCGGGCAGCCAGCCATTGCCGCGCTCGAATGACGTACCGCCGACCGCGACCGCGGCGATAGCGTCGAACTCCGTGCCGATGCCGGCGGTCGGATGGCCGGCGTCGAGCCGCGCGGTGAACAGGATCGCCGCAAAGCCCGCCATCAGCCCGTTCAGCGCATAGACCGCGGCGAGCGTGCCGCGATAGCGGATGCCGGCGAAGGCCAGCGCCTCGCGATTGCCGCCGAGCGCGAACACGTGGCTGCCGAACGACGTGCGATACAGCAGCACGTGCATCGCCGTGTAGGCGAGGGCGACGATGACGATGGGCAGCGGCAGCATCGCGACATGTCCGCCGTACCAGACCAGCAGTGTGGGCGGCAGCCCCACCACGCTCTGTCCGCCGCTGGCCGCCAGCGCGACGCCCTGCACCATGCCGAGCGTCCCCAGCGTGGCGACGAAGGGCGGCAGGTCCAGCCCCGCCACCAGCCAGCCATTGACGGCGCCGCAGCTGAACCCCACCGCCAGCCCGGCCAGGATCGCGAGCGTGACCGACCCGCTCGCCGTCGCGACCAGTGCCAGCACCACCGAGGCAAGCGTCAGCACGGCGCCGACCGAGAGGTCCAGACCCTCGGTCATGATGACCAGCGTCATCGGCAGCGCGATCAGCAGTAACACGCTCGATTGCAGCAGCACGTTGACGAGGTTGGGCAGGCTGGCGAAGCCGGGCGTCGCAGCGGCGAACCCGACCGCGAGCACGCCCAGCATGAAAGCCGCGCCCGGCGTGCGCGCGGCGAGGCTGGCGGCGCTCACGTCTGCATACCCAGCCGCACGATGTTCTCCTCGGTCAGCAACCCGCGCCCGAGCGCACCTGCGATGCGTCCCTCTCGCATCACGTAGGCGCGGTCGCAGACATGCACGATTTCCGTCTGTTCGGAACTGATCATCAGCACGCCCGCGCCTTCCTGCACCAACGCGTCGATCAGCGCGAAGATCTGCGCCTTCGCGCCGACATCGATCCCCCGTGTCGGTTCGTCGAAGATGAACAGCCGTGCGCGGGCCGCGAGCCACTTGCCGATCACCACCTTCTGCTGGTTGCCGCCCGAAAGGGTCGCAACGCTGCGCAGCAGCGAGCCTGTGGCGATGGAAAGCCGCTCGACCATTTCCCGCGCCAGCGCTCGCGCTGCGCCTGGGCGCACCATGCCGAAGCGGGCGAGCCGCGGCAGGGCGGCAAGAACGAGGTTGTCCTCGACGGAGCGAAGCTGTGCCAGACCCTCGGTCTTACGGTTCTCCGGGATCAGCGCCATGCCGCGCCGCGCCGCCACGTCGGGTCCGCCGGTATGGACGCGGCCGAACACGCGCACCTCGCCGCGCTGGATCGGGTCGGCGCCGAAGATCGCACGCGCCACCTCGGTGCGGCCGGACCCGACCAGCCCGCACAGGCCGACGATTTCTCCTTCGCGCACGGTGAGCGTGATGTCGGCGATGCCCGTTGCCGCGGTCATTCCCTTGACCTCCAGCATCGGTGCGCCCGGCGCGCGGAAGCGGCGCGGATAGGTGGTGTCGACGCTGCGCCCCACCATCAGCCGCACCAGCGCCTCCGGCGTCGCCTCCGCGGGCAGCAGGCTCTGCACCAGCGCGCCGTCGCGCAGCACCGTGATGCGGTCGCCGAGCGTGAACACCTCGGCCATGCGGTGGGAGATATAGATGATGGCGACACCGTCGTTCTTGAGGCGCCGCATGATGGCGAACAAACGCTCCGCCTCGCGGTCCGACAGCGCCGCGGTCGGCTCGTCCATCACCAGGATGCGCGCGTCCTGCGACAGCGCCTTGGCGATCTCGACCATCTGCTGCTGCGCGACGCCGAGCCGATGCACCTTGGTGCGCGCGTCGATGTCGAGGCCTATGAACTCCAGGATTCGTCGGGCCTCGCGATACAGTGCCGCACGATCGACCAGCCCGCGCAGCCGCGTGCGGGGCAGGCGGCCGAAGAAGATATTGTGCGCGATGTCCAGATAGGGGACGAGCGAGAACTCCTGGAAGATCACGGCGACGCCGAGCCGGCGCGCGTCCTGCGGCGAATCGATCGCAACCGGCTGCCCGCGGTGCAGCACCGTGCCGGCATCGGCACGAACGACGCCGCACAGCACTTTCATCAGCGTGGATTTGCCGGCACCGTTCTCGCCGAGGAGCATATGGACCTCGCCCGGCCGGATCGCGAGCGAGACGTCGTGCAGGGCGCGCACGCCGGGGAACGATTTACTGATGCCGCGCAGCTCCAGCACCGGCGCCGCGCCGCTCTCGTCTTCCCTCGCCTGCATTCCCCCCATCCTCCTTTGACATTGTGGGGAGGTCGCGCCGCTGCTGGCAATGGGCTATCCTTGACGCAATGAGAGGGCAGGAGGGTTCGCCGCACATGTCGGGCGCCTTGTCGCATATCCGCGTGCTCGACCTGACGCGCGTGCTTGCCGGCCCGTGGGCGGCGCAGATGCTGGGCGACCTGGGGGCGGAGGTCATCAAGATCGAGCGGCCCGGCGGCGGCGACGACACCCGCGCCTGGGGACCGCCGTTCCTGACCGACGATGATGGTCGTGCTACCAGCGAATCGGCCTATTTCCAATGCGCTAACCGCAACAAGAAATCGGTCACCCTGGACATCGCGCATCCCGAAGGTCAGCGCATCGCGCGCGAGCTGGCCGCGCGCAGCGACGTGCTACTGGAGAACTTCAAGGTCGGCGGGTTGAAGCAGTACGGGCTCGACGCGGAGACGTTGCGCACCGCCGATCCGCGCCTGATCTACTGCTCGATCACCGGCTTCGGCCAGACCGGCCCGTACAGCGCGCGCGCGGGCTACGACGTGCTGGTGCAGGGCATGGGGGGCATGATGAGCCTGACCGGCCGCCCCGATGAGGACCCGGGCGGGGGGCCGCAGAAGACCGGGGTGGCGCTGACCGACATCCTGACTGGCCTCTATGCCAGCTCGGCGATCCTGGCAGCGCTGCTGCATCGCCAGACCAGCGGCGAAGGGCAGACGATCGACATGGCGCTGCTCGATGTGCAGGTGGCCACCCTCGCCAACCAGGCGCAGAGCTACCTCGTCACCGGCGTGCCGCCCCGTCGCCTCGGCAATGCGCATCCGAGCATCGTCCCCTACCAGGATTTCCCGACGCAGGACGGCTACATGATCCTCGGCGCCGGCAATGACGGGCAGTTCGCGCGGCTCTGCGTGGTGCTCGGGCATCCGGAATGGGCCGAGGATGAGCGCTTTCGCAACAATGCCGCCCGCGTCGCCAATCGCGAGGCGCTGCTCGCCCTGCTGCGCGATGTGACACGCACGCGCCCGACCCGCCACTGGGTGGCCGCGCTGGAAGCGGAGGCGGTGCCCTGCGGGCCGATCAACACGCTGCGCGAGGTGTTCGACGACCCGCAGGTGCGCGCACGCGAACTGGCGGTGCATCTGCGTCACCCCGTCGGCGCCGACCTGACCGTGGTGGCCAACCCCATCCGCATGTCGGCCACCCCGCCCAGCTATCGCTCCGCGCCGCCATTGCTCGGCCAGCACACCAGCGAAGTCCTGAGCAGCCTTTTGGGCATGACGGCGGACGAGATCGCGCGGCTGGCGGCGCAGGGGGTGATTTAGGCGGTCGTGGGGCCGCCCTCGGCCTGCGGGTCGGGGCCGACGCGAACGAGCATCTTGCCAAAATTGCCCCCGCGCAGCACCAGCGCGAGCGCCTCCGGCGCGTTCTCCAGCCCGTCGATCACGGTCTCTCGGTAGTGCAGGCTGCCGTCCTTCACCCAAGGCGTGGCGAGCGCGCGCCATTCGGCGAAGCGCTCCGGCTTGTCGGAAACCAGGATGCCCTGCATCAGCACGCGCTTGACGATCATGAAGCCGAGATTCGGACCCGGCGGCGGCTTGGGGTCGTTGTATTGCGCCACCAGGCCGCAGACGATCACACGGGCGAACACGTTCAGCAACGGGATCACCGCGGCTTGCACGGCACCGCCGACGTTCTCGAAATACACGTCAATCCCGTTCGGGCACGCCGCCCGCAGCGCGGCCTCGAGATCCATGCTGCGATGATCGACGCAGTCGTCGAAGCCGAGCGTCTCCTGCACCCACAGGCACTTCTCCGGCCCGCCCGCGACGCCCACCACCCGCGCGCCAGCGCGCTTGGCGAGCTGCCCGGCGACCGAGCCGACCGGCCCGGATGCCGCCGATACCACCACTGTCTCGCCCTGCTTCACGCGCCCGACATCGACCATGCCGGAATACGCCGTTACCCCAGGCATCCCGAGCACGCCGAGATAGGTGGACAGCGGCGGACCGTGCGGATCGAGCTTCACCAGTTGCCGTGCGTCGCTCAGCGAATGTGTCTCCCACCCCCGGCTGCCGACCACGACATCGCCCGGCACGAAGCCCGGCGCGGCGGAGGCGATCACCTCGCCGACACTCTCCCCTGTCATCACTTCGCCGATCTGCACCGGCTTGGCGTAGGAGGCGCGGTCATAGAGACGGCCGCGCATATAGGGGTCGATCGACAGCCAGATGGTGCGGGTCAGCACCTGCCCTTGCTGCGGCTCGGGCAGCGGCGTCTCGACCATCTGGAAGTCATCGCGTTCCGGCTCGCCGCGCGGCCGCCGGCGCAGCACCAACGCCTTGCGCATCCCGCTCATCGCCTCCTCTCCGTCGGAGGCTTGCTTCGAGCACGACGAGGTTGCCCACGTTGCCCCTTCTTCTCCGTCATCTGACCCTCTCCATACTCCGTGTCAACGAAAATGACCCAGACGGGCGAGCGGGGCAATCTCCGCATTCTGCACCTGCAGAGGTCCACGCAATGCCCCTCCATGCTTAATTTCCGCCAGCGATGGTCATGCCGAGTCCGGATCGGCCGATATCTTCTGGTGTCGTTTCGCGCTGAAGGTGGGGAACACGGCTTGGTGGTCGCTCGACGCACAGGATTTGGACGATCTGCTCAATGAGGCGATCTGGAAGTGAGGCGATGCGGTGGACGGCCCTCCACCCGGAGATGTGCCATGCTGTGTGGGCTGCTGCCGGCTCCGTGGACACCGGGTTTAGGGTGTTTGGCGGGATCGAAGGGCGGCGATGGGACGGCGGCAGTTCAGCCGGGAATTTACGGTGGAGGCAGTTCGGCTGGTCAGGGAGCGCGGCGTATCGGTTGCGCAGGCGTGCCGGGACCTAGCCCGGATTATGCACGAGGGCTGGCGGGCATAGCGCAAGTCTCTGATTTGATGTAGGATTTGGGTGTCGAAGCCAATCCCGTCAGATCAAGGACCGCGATGCCGGCCGGATCGGAGATTACCCCCATGCTGCCGGGCCTGTCACCGCTGGGTGGCCGGCCGATCGAGGCCCGCTTTGATGATGCGTTGGCGTCATCGGATGGCGGCCTGTTGCTGTTGCGCGAGGTCGAGC
>JAKADX010000108.1 GCA_021818505.1 Pseudomonadota bacterium | reverse complement strand
CACCGGTGCGGGCCGCGGTCTGGCGCATCGCTTCGGCCGGGTCGGTGAACTCGAATCGCCGCTCGCGGTAGCGCACGCAGAACTGGATCGAGAAATCGACCGCGATACCGACGAACAGCACGCCGAAGCCGACCGACACGAGGTTCAGCGTGCCCACCGCCACGGCGGCGAACAGCAGCGTGAGCGACAGGCCGAGCAGCAGCGTGAGCAGGATCGGCACGATCAGCCGCCAGCTGCGCACCGCGAGGAACAGCCAGAGCGTGATCAGCGCCACGCTGCCGATCAGGGCGAACAGCATGCCCTCGGCGACCGAGGCGAATTCCTCGTCCGACAGCGCGATCTGGCCGGTGATGCGGACATGCGCCGCGCCCGCCTTGACGAACGGCAGCCCGGCGGCGATCGCGCGCAGCGCCGCGGTGGCGCGCCCGCCGGGTTCCAGCGCCCCGTAGTCGAGCGCCGGCTGCACCAGCACGAAGCGGTATTTGCCGGCGAGTTTGGTGAGGTCGCCGCCGAGCAGGGTCTGCCACGACAACGGTGCCGGATGCCCCGCCAGCGCCGCCTGCAAGGCCGCATGGAAGCTGTTCAGCGCCGGCGCATAGGGTTTCAGATCGACATCGCCCCGCTGCACGCCGAGCCCGATCAGCGCCAGCGCCGAGAACAATCCTCGCGCCGACGGATCGGCCACCAGCTGGCCGATGAAGGGCTGGGCGTCGATCGTCTGGTTCATCACCGAGGTGAGCTGGCGGGTGCCGAGAAAGAGCAGCCCCTCCTGATCCAGGAAGGCGGATTTGTCGGGCCGGGTCACGGTCTTGAACAGCGCCGGATCGGCCTTCAGCCGGGAAGCGAGTTCGGCGGCAGTGGCGTCCGCCTCCTCCGGCTCGGCGGCGTCGATCACCACCACCAGCAGGTTGTTGAACTGCGGGAACTCGCGGTCGAAGCGCAGCGCCGCCTGGCGCCAGGGCAGGTGGGCGGAGAACATCAGGTCGGTGTCGGTGCTGACGCCGAGTTGCCGCCCGGCGACCAGCACGGACAGGACGGCGAGCAGCACGCCGCCCAGCACGACGGCTACGGCGCGGCGGCGGGCGAAATCGGCGAGGTGGACGAGCAGGGGCTGGATGCGCATGACGGGCCGGGGTGATAGTCGCTCCGCCCCGCCTGGTCCATGTGCCGGACCGTCATGTGCGGCGGGCCGCGGGCGAGGCCGGCGGTGTTGCCCGGAACGCCCGCGCGCGTCCCGGTTGCGCCGCCGCCGCAGGCGCGCAGAATGGGGCGATCGAGAGGAGTACGTCCGATGTCATCTGCCGCTGTCGCCCCGCCAGGCGTGAGCATGCGCACAAGCCCGCCGTTCCGCGCCGATCACGTGGGCAGCCTGCTGCGCCCGAAGCGGCTCGCCGCCGCCCGGCTTGCCCGCAAGGCCGGCACGCTGGACGCCGCCGGGCTGCGCGCGATCGAGGACGCCTGCATCATCGAGGCGATCGCGCGGCAGGAGGAGATCGGCCTGCGCGCGGCGACCGACGGGGAATACCGCCGCGCCTACTGGCACTACGATTTCGTCTCCGGCCTGGACGGGGTGGAGATCTACGAACCCGAGCAGAAGATCGCCTTCAAGGGCGCCGTCCTGCCGCACGCGCTGCGGGTCAGCGGCAAGATCCGCTACCGCCAGCCGGTGATGATCGACGATTTCCGCTTCCTCGCCGGGCACGTGAAGACGGCGATGCCGAAGCAGACGATCCCCTCCCCGTCGGTGGTGCATTTCCGCGGCGGGCGCGGCGCGATCGACCGCGCCGCCTATCCCGAGCTCGAGGGCTTCTTCGCCGACCTGGGGGAGGCGTATCGCGGCGCCGTGCAGGGCTTCGCCGCCGCCGGCTGCCGCTATCTGCAACTGGACGAGGTGTATATCGCCTATCTGTGCGATCCCGAACAGGTGGCGGGACTGAAAGCGCGCGGCGAGCACGTCGAGGGCCTGCTCGACATCTATGCCGACCTCATCAACCACGCGATCGCCGGCCGGCCGGCGGACATGACCATCTCCATGCATCTCTGCCGCGGCAATTTCCGCTCCACCTGGGTCGCCTCCGGCGGCTACGAGCCGGTGGCGGAGGTGCTGTTCAACAAGATCAACGCCGATGCGTATTTCATGGAATACGACACCGACCGCGCCGGCGGGTTCGAGCCGTTGCGCTTCGTGCCGCGCGGCAACAAGATCGTGGTGCTGGGGATCATGACCAGCAAGACCGGCGCGCTTGAGACCAAGGACGAGCTCAAGCGGCGGATCGAGGCGGCGAGCAAATACCTGCCGCTGGAACAGCTCGCGCTCAGCCCGCAATGCGGCTTCGCCTCGACCGAGGAGGGCAATCTCCTGACGGAAGAGCAGCAATGGGCGAAGCTGCGGCTGTGCGTCGAAGTGGCGCGGGACGTGTGGGGCAGCGTGTAGCGGCGCGGGGAGGCGCACTCTCATGGCATTGATTCCGGCCCGGCAGATCCCGGGCGTCTATCACCGCCGCATCGGCGATATCGTCGTCACCGCGCTGTCCGACGGCTATCTGGACGGCTCGGTCGAGGTGCTGCGCAACATCGCCCCCGACGAGGCGACGCGGATGCTGAGCGCGGTGTTCCGTCCGGCGCGGCGCACGTCGGTCAATTGCTACGCGGTCTATTCGGCCGGGCGGCTGGCGCTGATCGAAACC
>JAKADX010000072.1 GCA_021818505.1 Pseudomonadota bacterium | reverse complement strand
GTCGATCGCGCCCATGTCGCCGCCATGCTCGGCGCCGCCGGGCTGATCGACCTGATCATCCCGCGCGGCGGCAAGAGCCTGGTGCGCCGCGTGCAGGCGGAGGCGCGGGTGCCGGTGCTCGCCCATGCCGAGGGGCTGTGCCACACCTACATCCATGCCGCCGCCGAGCCCGGGATGGCGCGGCGCGTGCTGCACAATGCCAAGCTGCGCCGCACCGGCATCTGCGGCGCCACCGAGACGCTGCTGATCGACGCCGCCGTGGCACCGGCGCTGCTTCCGTCGCTGATCGCCGATCTGCGCGCCGGCGGCTGTGACTTCCGCGCCGATGCGCGCGCCCGTGCGATCTGCCCCGACCTGCCGGCCGCCGGGCCACAGGATTTCGACACCGAATGGCTCGATGCGGTGCTCTCGGTCGCGGTGGTCGATGGCGTCGATGCGGCGATCGCGCACATCCGCCGTCACGGCAGCGAGCACACCGACGCCATCATCACCGAGGATGCGGCGGCGGCCGCGCGATTCCTTGCCGGAATCGACAGCGCAGTCGGCATGTGGAACGCCTCGACGCAATTCTGCGACGGCGGAGAGTTCGGCTTCGGCGCCGAAATCGGCATCGCCACCGGGCGCATCCACGCGCGCGGCCCGGTGGGGCTGGAGCAGCTCACCACCTATCGCTACATCGTCACCGGCAACGGACAGGTGCGCCCCTGACGGCGAGTCCGCCCGACGCGCTGCCGCGGTTTGGCGACCGGCGGCGCACGCGCGTCGGGCTGCTCGGCGGCTCGTTCAATCCGGCGCATGGCGGCCATCGTTACATCGCGCAACTGGCGCGGCGGCGGCTGCGTCTGCATCAGGTATGGCTGCTGGTGTCCCCGGGCAATCCGCTCAAGCCGGCGCGCGGCATGGCGCCGCTGGCGCAGCGGCTGGCCTCGGCGCGGGCGATCGGCGACGGACGACGCATTCTCGCCACCGCGATCGAGGCGGCGCTGGGCACCCGCTACACCTTCGCGACGCTGGCGGCGCTGCGCCGGCGGTTTCCGCTGGTGCGCTTCGTGTGGCTGATGGGTGCGGACAATCTCGAGCAACTGCCGCGCTGGAACCACTGGCTGTGGATCGCGCGCGACGTGCCGTTCGCGGTGCTGCCGCGTCCCGGTTACAACCACCGCGCGCTCGCCGGGCTGGCGGCGCGACGCCTGCATCGCGCCCGGCGCTGCGCCGCCGCCGCCGTGGCGCTGGCCGGTGCGACCCCGCCGGCATGGCTGTTCCTGCCCGCCGCCGAACATGCCGCCTCCGCCTCCGCGATCCGTGCCGCCGCAACAGGAGTGTCCGACCATCGCCCGCAAGCCGCCCGCCCCACCCTCGCCGCCTGACGAGCCCCCGCCCGGCCCGCCGGCCCGCGCCGCCACGCCGCCGCGCCGCCGCGCTTCGCCGCGCAGCGTCGCTGCCGGCAAGCTGCCGCTGCCGCCCGGCACGCCGCGCAAGAAAGCCGTTGCCGCCGGCCCCTCGCGCGCCGCCGCGCGGGAACCGGCGGAGACGACGCGGCTGGAGACGCTGCAGCGCGTCATCGTCGGCAGCCTGGAGGACGACAAGGCGGAGGCGATCGTCACGCTCGACCTCGCCGGCCGCGCGTCGTTCGCCGACCGTATGGTGATCGCAACGGGACTCGCCGACCGTCAGATCACGGCAATGGCGACGCATCTGGAGGAGAAGCTGCACAAGGCCGGCCTGCGCCGCATCCAGGTGGAGGGCGCCCCGGGGGCCGACTGGGTGCTGATCGATGCCGGCGACATCGTCATCCACCTCTTCAAGCCCGAGGCGCGGGCGATGTACGCGCTGGAGAAGATGTGGGGCGCAGAACTCGACGAAGGCCCGGCCACGTCGGTTTGACGCTCGGTTTGACGCGCCGCCGCTATTGCTGCGCCGTCCCCTCCGAGGGACGGACGCGGAAGCGCGACCCCGGTTGGCCGTCCAGCGTCGTGCTGGTGTAACTGTCCGGGCCGGTCCTGGTCAGACGCATGCAGGTCTCGCGGCCCTCGTCGATATGCGCCCAGCTCGCGCAGACCGCGTCGTCCTTCAGGACGAATTTCCCGGAATCCGCGAACATGCCGTGCGCCGCGCTGAGCTCGATGCTGCCGTCGGGCTTGGTCCACTTCGTCCACTGCGCGCCCGCGTGCGGACCCGTGATCACCACGCCGTCCTCGCGGTGCGGCATGGCATACAGCGCCCGCAGCTCGGCCGGGCCCACCGGCGTGCCCTGCACCGCGGGCGGCCTCGTGGCCTGCCTCGATCCAGCGCAGCCGCCGGCGAGGAAAGCAGTGGCGAGTACCATCGCGGCGCCAGTCCTGGACCTCATGGTCGTCGTCGTCTCCGATGCCACTACCGTTGCGCCCACCCGCGTGTCAGCGCGCGTGGCCGCAACGTGTTAATGCGGCGGAAACCGGCGACGCGCCCGTCAATCCGGCGCGATTGCCCCGCTTCGTTATTCTATCCTCCCGCGCGGCCCCATGATTGAGCATCGCCTGATCGCCATCGGCCGGCTCGGCCGGCTTCCGGAAGCGGCGCTGTTCGCGCGCTATGCCGCGCGCCTGCGCCCGCGCCTGCTGCTGACCGAACTGACCGACGGGCGCGGCACCGCCGCCGAGATCCGCCGGCGTGAGGCCGACGCATTGCTCGGCGCCCTTCCCCCCGCCGGCTTCGCGGTCGCGCTGGACATGGCGGGCGCGGCACCGGGCAGCGAGGGGCTCGCGGCGCTGCTGGCCGGCTGGCGCACCGCCAATCGTCCGCTCTGCTTCCTGATCGGCGGGGCCGAAGGGCTGGACGCGCGGGTGCTCGCCCGTGCCGATGCCGTGCTCTCGCTGGGGCCGTTCACCTGGCCCCACGCGCTGGTGCGGGCAATGCTGGCCGAGCAGCTCTGGCGCGCGCAGGCGATCGCCGCGGGCCATCCGTATCACCGCGGCTTGCGCCCCTGACGCCCCCTGACGCCGCCGTTGTTGCGGCGCGGCGGAGGGAGTACTGCTGGCGCATTCCCGCCGAAGGACACGCACCATGCCCGACGCGCCGCGCCCCGTGATGCTGGCAATCCTCGACGGCTTCGGCTGGAGGGAAGAGAGCGCCGACAACGCCGTGCGACAGGCGCGCAAGCCCAATTTCGACCGGCTGTGGGCGAGCTGCCCGCACGCCTTCCTGCACGCCTCCGGCGGCGATGTCGGGCTCCCCGACGGGCAGATGGGCAATTCGGAGGTCGGGCATCTGAACATCGGCGCCGGCCGCGTGGTGATGCAGGACCTGCCGCGCATCGGCGCCGCCCTCGCCGCCGGTGAACTGCCGGCGCTGCCGGCGTTCCGCGACCTGGTGGCGAAGCTGAAGACAACGGGCGGCACCTGTCACCTGATGGGGCTGGTCTCGCCCGGAGGTGTGCATTCGCACCAGGCACATGCCGCCGCCGTGGCGCGCGCCCTGGCGCGGGCCGGCGTTCCTGTCGCGGTGCACGCTTTCACCGACGGTCGCGACACGCCGCCCCGCGCCGGCGCCGGTTACCTGCGCGAACTGGCGGAGGCACTGCCGGAGGGCGCGCGTATCGCGACCGTCTGCGGCCGCTACTACGCGATGGACCGCGACCGGCGCTGGGAGCGGGTAACCAAGGCCTACCTCGCGGTGGCAGAGGCGCAGGGACCGCACTTCGCCGACGCGTCGAGCGTGATCGACGACGCCTACAGCCGCGAGGTGACGGACGAGTTCATCGTGCCCGCGGCGGTCGGCGCCTATCGCGGCATGGCCGACGGCGACGGCGTGCTGTGCTTCAACTTCCGCGCCGACCGGGTGCGCGAACTGCTTGGCGCGCTGCTGGAACCCACCTTCGCCGGCTTTCCGCGCCCGCGCGTCATCCGCTTCGCCGCCGCCGTCGGCATGACGTATTACAGCGATGAACTGGCCCCGCTGCTCGGCGTGCTGTTCGCGCCGCAGACCATGCGCAACCTGCTCGGCGAGGTGGTGGCGCGCGCCGGCAGGCGGCAACTGCGCATCGCCGAGACGGAGAAATATCCGCACGTCACCTATTTCCTCAATGGCGGGCGCGAGGAGCCATATGCCGGCGAGGACCGCATCCTGGTGCCATCGCCGAAGGTCGCGACCTACGACCTGCAACCGGAGATGTCGGCACCCGAGGTGACGGAGCGCGCCGTGGCGGCGATCGGCTCGGGCACATACGACCTGATCGTGCTGAACTTCGCCAATCCCGACATGGTCGGCCACACCGGCAGCCTGCCGGCGGCGATCCGCGCGGTGGAGACGGTGGATGCCGGGCTCGGCCGGATCGCCGCCGCGATCGAGGCGGCCGGCGGCGCGCTGCTGGTGACCGCCGACCACGGCAATTGCGAACTGATGCGCGATCCGGACACCGGCGGGCCGCATACCGCGCACACCACCAACCCCGTCCCGGTGCTGCTGTTTCGCGGCGGCGCGCGCGCGCTGCACGATGGCCGGCTCGCCGACCTCGCGCCGACGCTGCTGCAACTGATGGGGCTGCCGCAGCCGGCGGAGATGACCGGGCGATCGCTGATCGGACCGTGACACGGCGGCGGCGCCTTCCCGCCTTTCTGCTGCTCCTGGCCGCCGCCGGGCCGCCGACGCCGCAGGCGTTGCACGACGCCGAGCACGCCCACGCCACCGCCGCCGCCGAACAGCGCGCCGACGCCGCCCGCGCGGCGGCCGCCGCGCAGGAGGCGGCAAGGCTCGCCGAGGCGCGCGTCGCGGCCGCCGCGCGGCTGCGCGTGGCGGAGGACTCGCTCGCCGCCGCCGCCGCCCGCGTCGCCGATCTGACGCAGCGGCGGGTGGCGGCGGGGACGCGGCTCGCGCAGAGCGCCGCGGCGCTGCGCCCGCTGCTGCCTGCGATCGAGCGGCTGTCGCTTTACCCGGCCGAGACCCTGCTCGCCGTGCCGATGCCGCCGGAGCAGGCGGTGCGCGGTGCGATCGTGCTCTCCGGCCTCACCCATCGGCTGGAGCGCGATGCCGAGGCGGTACGCACAGAACAGGCGGAGGTGGCCGCGCTGCAGGCGCAGCTTGACGCGGCACTGCCGGCACTGACCGCGGCGCAGCAGGCGCAGGCGAAGCTCGCCGCCGATCTCGACGCCCAGATCGCGCAGGCCGACGCGGCCCGGCAGGAGGCGACCGACGCCGCCGCCGAGGCCGCCGCCCGCGCCGCCGCCGAGGCCGCGCGGGCGGACAGCCTGCGTGCCGCCCTCGCCCGCATCGAGGCCGACCGCCGCGCTGCCGCCGCCCGCGCGCGGGAGGACGCCGCCGCGGCCGAACGCCGCCGCAAGGCGCAAGCGGCAGCGGCGGCGCAGGCACGGGCGGATGCGCTGGCGCTGCCTGCCGGCCCCGGCGTGGGCGAGGCGCGAGGCCAACTCGCCTCCCCGGTCGCCGGCACGCTGGTGCGCGCTTTCGGCGCGGCGACGGAGGCGGGGCCGGCCACCGGCGAGACCTTCGCCACCCCGCCCGGCGCGCGCGTGGTCTCACCGTGCGGCGGGCGCGTGGTGTTCGCCGGGCCGTTCCGCAGCTTCGGCCTGCTGCTGATCGTCGATTGCGGCGGCGGATATCACTTTGTCTTGTCCGGCCTTGACCGGCTGGATGCACCGGCCGGGCGGCGCGTGGCGATCGGGGAACCCCTGGGCGTGATGGCGGGGTGGGACCCCCGCAGCCCCGGCGCCGCGCGGCCGGCGCTGTATGTGGAACTCCGCAAGGACGGCGAGCCGATCGACCCTGCTCCGTTCTTGCACGCGAAGTCGTAGCCCGTCACTGTAGCAGCCAGTGGGTCCGCGCCTATCTTGGTGGCGGACCCGGTCGGATCACGCTTGATGCGCCTGGGCGCGAGAGGATGACGAGTATGAAGCTACGCACGGGGCTGTTGCTTGGCGCGGCGTTCGCTGCCGGCGTCACGGCCGGCCCGGCCGCCGGCCTGCTGGTCCGCCACATCGGCGGCAACATGATTCCGATCGCCTGGGCGCAGGACAGCGGCCACGCCGACACCTATCAGTTACTTAATCTGTTCGCCGACGTTTTCGAACGGGTGCGCGCCGAATACGTTGATCCGGTCACCGACCGCGACCTGATCGAGAACTCGCTCAACGGCATGCTGACTGGCCTCGATCCGCACAGCAACTACATGAACCCGAAGAACTTCCGCGACATGCAGGTGCAGACGCGCGGCGAGTTCGGCGGGCTGGGCATCGAGGTGACCGAGGACAACGGGCTGATCAAGGTGGTCAGCCCGATCGACGACACGCCGGCGAGCCGCGCCGGCATCAAGCCGGGCGACCTGATCCTGATGCTCGACGGCAAAAGTGTGCAGGGCATCGCGTTGAACGACGCGGTGGACCGGATGCGCGGGCCGCCGAACAGCAAGATCACGCTCACCATCAAGCGCGAAGGGATCGAGAAGCCGATCGAGGTCAGCCTGATGCGCGAGGTGATCAAGATCCAGGTCATCAAGGCGCGGCTGGAAGGCGATATCGGCTACATCCGCATCAGCAGCTTCAACGAACAGACCGACAGCGGCCTGCGCAAGGCATTCGAGAAGCTGAAGGCGGATTCGGGCGGAAAGATGCGCGCGCTGGTCATCGACCTGCGCAACAATCCGGGCGGGCTGCTGGATCAGGCGGTCGCGGTCTCCGACGACTTCATCAAGAACGGGGAGATCGTCTCGACCCGCGCCCGCCACCCCGAGGACAGCCAGCGCTGGAACGCCAAGGACGGCGACATGACCAACGGGATGCCGATGGTCGTGCTGATCAACGGCGGCTCCGCCTCGGCCGCCGAGATCGTGGCGGGCGCCTTGCAGGACCATCGCCGCGCCATCCTGCTCGGCACGCGCAGCTTCGGCAAAGGTTCGGTGCAGACGGTAATCCCGCTCGCCGGCAACGGCGCGATCCGGCTGACCACCGCCCGCTACTACACCCCATCCGGCCGGTCCATCCAGGGCCTCGGAATCGTCCCCGACGTGCCGGTACAGGAGACGCGGACCGAGCAGCCGCATTTCGGGCCGGAGCGCGAGGCCGACCTGAACAAGGCCCTGCGCAACACCGGCGGCGTGCCGCAGAGCGAGGCACCGCCGCCGCGCACCGACCTGCCGGCGATGGTCAAGGACATCCCCAAGCTGCCGCCGGAGAACTGGCCGAAATTCGATCCGACCAAGTCCGCCACGGATTTCCAGTTGCAGGAGGCGCTGGCGGTCGCGCGGGCGATGGCGCCGGAGAAACACGCTTCGCAGTAACGACTCGGCTATACTGTCCCTTCGGTCGAGCAGGGCAGGAGGGGCGATCGGGTGCAGCGGACGACGGTGCGACCCGGATCGGGTGCCTGGCGCAGCCTTGGGTGGTTCTGGGTTGTGGTTCTGTGCGCCGTCGCCGTCGCGGCGGCGGTGTTGCAGGTGCTCGGCCCGCCACCGGCACCACCGGCACCTCCGTCGCGGCAATCGCCGCCGGTCGCCGCGGCGCCGCAGCCCGCGCCGGCGGTCGCACCCGCGCCGCCGCTGGCACCGCCGGCCATGCTGCCGGCCGTCACGCCGGGCACCGTGGCGCCGCCCGACGCGGCGCTGCTGGAACCTTCCACCACCTTCCCCGGTGGCGAGTTGCCGCGCGTCAGTGCGGCCGGGTTGTCGCCGATGCGGGCCTATGCCGCGCCGTTCGATCCGGCCGACCTTCGCCCGCGCGTCGCGGTCCTGCTCGGCGGCATCGGCATGTCGGAGTCCGAAAGCGAGGAGGCGATCCGCAACCTGCCCGGCGCCGTCTCGCTCGCCGTCTCGCCCTATGCGTTCCGTCCGGAGCGGCTGATCGGCGAGGCGCGGGCCGAGGGGCACGAACTGTTGCTCTCGCTGCCGCTGGAGCCGGCGGGCTATCCGCTCGACGATCCCGGCAACCGCGCGCTGCTGACCGGCAACCTCGCGGCGCTGAACCACCAGCGGCTGGAATGGGCGCTGACCCGTTTCACCGGCTATGCCGGTGCCACCGGCGCACTGAACGGAATGCGCGGAGAACGGTTCGCGGCCGTGCCGGAGCTGATGGACCCGGTGCTGCGGGAACTGGCGGCCCGCGGCCTGCTCTACATCGACCCGCGCCCCGGTGCGGCGCATCCGCCCTTCGTGGTCGGACGCAGCGTCGATGTCGTGATCGACGAGCCGGCGGTGCGCACCGAGATCGAGGCCAATCTGGCACGGCTGGAGCAGATCGCGCGCGATCACGGCTCGGCACTCGGGCTGGTCGGCGTGCCGCGGCCGGTCACGCTGGACCGGCTGGCCGCCTGGACCACGACGCTGGCACGGAAGGGACTGGTGCTGGCGCCGGTGAGTGCCGTGGTGCAGCCGCCGCCCCCGCCGCATCCCATCGCCGAGGAGAAGCCGTGACATGACCCCGCCCGAATCATCGGCCCTGCCCTATCGCCATAATGTCGGCGCGGCGCTGTTCAACCGCGACGGCCGCGTGCTGGTCGCCCGCCGCGCCGACCTGCCGAACGCCGAGGGTGCGCCGGGCGGCTGGCAACTGCCGCAGGGTGGCATCGACGCCGACGAGGACCCGCGCGAGGCCGTGCTGCGCGAACTCGCCGAGGAAATCGGCACCGACCGCGCCCGCATCATCGGCGAGCATCCCGAATGGCTGACCTATGACCTGCCGCCGGACCTGCTGGGCGTGGCGCTGGGCGGGCGCTATCGCGGCCAGCGGCAGCGCTGGTTCGCGCTGCGTTTCCTGGGCGAGGACACCGACATCCGCCTCGACCGCGACCCGCACCCGGAGTTCGACGCCTGGCGCTGGGCGGAACTGACCGAACTGCCGAGCCTCGGCCCCGACTTCAAGCGCGCGGTCTATCAGGTGCTGGCGCGCTCGTTTGCGCCCTTCGCGGCGGGAGAATGACCATGCGGCGTGCGGTCCTGGCGATGCTGCTGCTCGGCGCGGCGCCGGCATTTGCCGGGGATCAGCCGACCCGGATCGGCACGGTGGACACCACCTTCCGCGTGCTCGGCCGCAACGACCGCATCGTGGTCGATCGCTACGATGACCCGATGGTGGAGGGCGTGAGCTGCTACGTCTCACGCGCCGAGACCGGCGGGGTGAAGGGCAGCTTCGGGCTGGCGACCGACCCCAACCGCTTCTCCATCGCCTGCCGCGCCACCGGCCCGGTCAGCCTGCGCGGCAAGATCCCGGACAAGCAGGTTGTGTTCGATGAGAAGATGAGCCCGCTGTTCAAGGAAGTGCGGGTGTCGCGCCTGTTCGACCGCGAGAAGCAGGTGCTGGTCTATCTGGTCTGGTCCACGATCAGCATGGGCACCGGCGGCAGCGCCTTCAACAGCGTCACCGCGGTCGCATTGCAGGGCCATTGACCGCAACGGCTGGTCGGCGCGGCGGCGCGGCGGCATGGTAGCGGCCGCATGGCGCCCCACCCCGAGTCGTCCTTCCCCCCGCACCCGCTCTGGCAGACCGCCGAGGGCCGGCGTCTGCGCGCGATTGCCGAGGGCGAGCCGTGGCGGCGCTGGGGACCCTATGTCAGCGAGCGGCAATGGGGCACGGTGCGCGAGGACTACAGCCCCGGCGGCAATGCCTGGGAATACCTGCCCCATGAGCAAGCCCGTAGCCGCGCCTATCGCTGGGGCGAGGACGCGATCGCGGGCTTCTGCGACGACCGTCAGCGCTGGTGCCTGGCTCCGGCGCTGTGGAACGGCCGCGACACGATTCTCAAGGAACGGCTGTTCGGCCTGACCAACGCCGAGGGCAATCACGGCGAGGACGTGAAGGAGCTTTACTACTACCTCGACGGCACGCCGACGCATTCCTACATGCGGATGCTGTATCGCTATCCGCAGGCGGAATTTCCCTACGAGCGGCTGATCGCGGAAAACGCGCGCCGCGGCACGCACGATCCGGAATTCGAGATCACCGATACCGACGCCTTCGACGGCGCGCGGTATTTCGACGTGTTCGTTGAATACGCCAAGGCCGGTCCGGAGGATGTCCTGCTGCGGATCACCGCGCACAACCGCGGTCCTGAGACGGCGGAGCTGCACCTGCTGGCGCAGGTGTGGGCGCGCAATACCTGGTCGTGGCGGCAGGACGCGCCGCGTCCGTCGCTGCGGCTGATGCCGGAGGGCTGGGTCTGCACCGAGCATGTCCGGATGCGACCGCGCCGCATCGACGCGGATGGCGATGCCGTCTGGCTGTTCTGCGAGAACGACACCAATCTGCATCGCCTGTACGGCACCGCCGCCCCCGGCCCGTTCAAGGACGGCATCAACGACTTCGTCGTGCACGGCAACCGCGCGGCGTTGAGTGCCGCGCCGCGCGGCACCAAATGCGCCGCGCACGCCCGCCTCATGCTGGCGCCCGGCGCGGCCGCCAGCCTGCGCCTGCGGATGCGCGTCGCGGCGGAAGCCGGCGATGCCTTCACCGATTTCGACCGCGTGTTCGACGCCCGCCGGCAGGAGGCGGATGCATTCTACGCCGAAGTGCAGCGCGACATCGGGGATGCCGACGCGCGGCTGGTGCAGCGGCAGGCGTTTGCCGGGTTGCTGTGGACCAAGCAATTCTATCATTTCGATGTGCCACAGTGGCTCACCGGCGATCCGGCGCAACCGAAACCGCCGGCGCAGCGCCGGACGGTGCGCAACTTCGAGTGGTCGCACCTGAACAACGACGACATCCTCTCGGTGCCAGACGGTTGGGAATATCCGTGGTTCGCGGCCTGGGACCTCGCGTTCCACTGCGTCGCCTATGCCGCCATCGACCCGGACTTCGCCAAGGACCAGCTCATCAAGCTGACGCGCGAGTGGTTCATGCACCCGAGCGGACAGTTGCCCGCCTATGAGTGGGAATTCGGCGACGTCAATCCGCCGGTCCATGCCTGGGCGGCCTGGAGCGTCTATCAGCAGGACAAGGCGCTGACCGGACAGGCCGACCGTGCGTTCCTCGAACGTGTTTTCCACAAACTGATGCTGAACTTCACCTGGTGGGTGAACCGGAAAGACCCTGACGGGCGCAACGTCTTTCAGGGCGGGTTCCTGGGGCTGGACAATATCGGCATCTTCGACCGTTCCAAGCCGCTGCCGACCGGCGGCGCCATCCTGCAGGCCGATGGCACCGCCTGGATGGCGTTCTACGCGCTGAGCCTGCTGCGCATCGCGCTCGAACTCGCCAGCGACAATCGGGCCTATGAAGACGTCGCCAGCAAGTTCTTCGAGCATTTCCTCTACATCGCCAAGGCGATGACGCATATCGGCCGCAGCCTGGGCGACGGCGATCTCGGCGAAGAGGGTGTCGCGCTGTGGGACGAGCAGGAGTCGTTCTACTACGACGTGCTCAGTCTGCCGACGGGGGAGACCGTGCCGCTGCGGGTGCGGTCGATCGTCGGGTTGATCCCGCTGTTCGCCGTGGAGGTGCTGCACGCCGATCTGTTCGCGCAGCTTCCTGATTTCTCCGCGCGCCTGCACTGGCTGCTGCGCAACCGGCCCGACCTCGCCGACCTGATATCGCGCTGGACGGAGCCGAACGCAGGCGAGATGCATCTGCTGTCGCTGCTGCGCGGGCACCGTACCAAGCGCCTGCTGGCGCGGATGCTGGACCCGGCCGAGTTCCTCTCCGACTACGGCGTGCGCGCACTGTCCAAGGCGCATGAGCACGACCCCTACGTGTTCGAGCATCCGTGCGGACGGTTCGAGGTGCGCTACGTGCCGGGCGAGTCCGACTCGCGGCTGTTCGGCGGCAACTCCAACTGGCGCGGGCCGATCTGGATGCCGGTGAACTACCTGCTGATCGAGTCGCTGCGCCGGTTCCACGCCTATTACGGCGACGATTTCCGCGTCGAGTGCCCGGTCGGGTCGGGGACGTATCTGACCCTGCGCGACGTGGCCGACGACCTGGCGCGCCGTCTCGGCCGGCTGTTCCTGCGCGGCCCGGACGGACAGCGCCCGATGCTGGCCGGCGACCGGCTGGCGCGGCAGGATCCGGCGTTTCGCGAGCATGTCCTGTTCCACGAGTATTTCCACGGCGACACCGGCCGCGGCCTCGGCGCCTCGCACCAGACCGGCTGGACCGCGCTGATCGCGCTGCTGCTGCAACCGTCGCAATCGCGTTGAGCCGCGATGGAGCGCCGCCGGCAGCCCGCGATTATGTTCTTTATCTGGAACGAATCGCGCGCGCGGGCGCGCCCCGCATTCACGTCGCGCCCGGCGGCCCGCAGGCGCGCGGCGGCGGGCGCGGCGGCGTGTCCGGCGCGGCGGCCGGCGGCGCGGCCGGGGACGGCGGCGGGCGGATGGCGGCGGAACGAGCGGCGGCGACAGCCGCCCGCGCTGGAGGGGGCAGCGTCAGCGCAGGTGGGAGGCGCACCCCGAGGATGCGGCAGAGCGGGCGCAGCAGGCGGCCCGCCTGCGGCGCGGCGGCGAGCAGGTCCGCCATCTCCGGCGTGGCCAGCAGGTGCCGCAACTGCGACCCGTACGCCGCCGCCTCCCCCGGCACCAGCGGCAGCAGCCAGGCGAAGCGGCGCGGCAGGCGCGGATAGGGTTTGCGGGCGCGCGCGGTGGCCGGGCGGGGAGCGGCGGGCCGGCGGCGCGGCGCCGCAGTGCCGGCGGCCACCTGCGCGGCGAGCGCGGTGAAGCGGCGGGCGAGGCGGTTGAG
>JAKADX010000107.1 GCA_021818505.1 Pseudomonadota bacterium | reverse complement strand
CGCCGCCGGCACGACGGCTCCGGCCCCGGCCAGCACCACGCACGGCGGCTGATCGGTCTCCACCGATCACCCCGAACCGGCCGCCTCGCGCGGCCGGTTTTTTTTCGCGCATCTTCCGCACGGGTTCAAAGCGTCGACCTGCGGACTTATCATGACGACCCTGTCTCTGGGCCGGACGCATGAGCCTGCTGCCTTCGCGCATCGATGCGCGTTCCCCCGATTTTCTTGCCAGTTACGCGCAAATGCGGGTGCGCGTCGATGACTTGCACCAGCGCCTGCGGAAAGTCGCGCAGGGCGGTGACGCCAAGGCGCGCGACAAGCACACGGCGCGCGGCAAGCTGCTGCCGCGCGAACGCGTGCGCGTGCTGCTGGACGCCGGCAGTCCGTTCCTTGAGATCGCACCACTGGCGGCGCTGGGCCTCTACGACGATCAGGCGCCTGCCGCGGGACTGATCGCGGGTATCGGCCGTGTGCATGGCCGCGAGGTGCTGGTGATCGCCAACGACGCCACGGTCAAGGGCGGCACCTATTTCCCGATGACGGTGAAGAAGCATCTGCGCGCGCAGGAGATCGCCCTGGAAAACCGCCTGCCCTGCGTGTATCTGGTGGATTCCGGCGGGGCCTTCCTGCCGCTGCAGGACGAGGTGTTTCCCGACCGCGAACACTTCGGCCGCATTTTCTACAACCAGGCGCGCATGAGTGCGCTGGGCATCGCCCAGATCGCGGTGGTGATGGGTTCCTGCACCGCCGGCGGCGCTTATGTACCAGCGATGAGCGACGAGACCATCATCGTGCGCGAACAGGGCACGATCTTCCTCGGCGGGCCGCCGCTGGTGAAGGCCGCCACTGGCGAGGTGGTGGACGCCGAGACGCTGGGCGGCGCCGAGGTGCACACCGCCGTCTCCGGCGTGGCCGACCATTTCGCCGAAGACGACCGCCACGCCCTGCAGCTGGCGCGCGACGCCATCTCCCGACTGAACCGCGGCCCCGCACCGCAGCCACCGCAAGCGCCGCATCCGCCGCGTTACCCGGCCGAGGAGCTGTACGGCATCGTGCCGCCGGACACGCGCAAGCCCTACGAGGTGCGCGAGATCATCGCGCGACTGATCGACGATTCCGATTTCCACGAGTTCAAGGCGCGCTACGGCAAGACCCTGCTGACCGGCTTCGCCGCCATCGAAGGCTTTCCGGTGGGTATCGTCGCCAATAACGGCATCCTGTTCTCCGAATCGGCGCTGAAGGGCGCGCACTTCATCGAGCTGTGCGTGCAACGCAGCGTGCCGCTGGTATTTCTGCAGAACATCACCGGCTTCATGGTGGGCAAGAAATACGAAAACGGCGGCATCGCCAAGGACGGCGCCAAGATGGTCACCGCGGTGGCCTGCGCGAACGTACCCAAGTTCACCGTGGTGATCGGCGGCAGCTTCGGCGCCGGCAACTACGCCATGTGCGGACGCGCTTACGGCGGCCGCTTCCTGTGGATGTGGCCCAACGCACGCATCAGCGTGATGGGCGGCGAGCAGGCGGCCGGCGTGCTGGCTACCGTGCGCCGCGACGGTCTGGAGGCGCAGGGCAGTACGTGGAGCGCCGATGAGGAGGCGGCCTTCAAGGCACCCATCCGCGAGCAGTACGAACGCCAGGGCCACCCTTACTACGCCACCGCGCGGCTCTGGGACGACGGCATCATCGATCCGGCCGATACCCGCCGCGTGCTGGCTCTGGCGCTGGCCGCCAGCATGAACGCCGCGATCGAGCCGACGCGCTTCGGCATATTCCGTCTATAGCGCCATCCGGACTCGGCGGCGCTCGCCAGTACCGAAGCGGTGCGCTGTCGCTGAGCCGCTCAGAAAAACTCGTATTCAAGCTGAAAGCGCAACGTACGATCAGGCGAGCCGTTGACCGTACCGAACAGCAGTGCGGCGTCGTAGCGCAACGTGTGCCCCGCACCCAGCGCGACGCGTCCGAAGAAGGCCGGACCGATCTTGTTCTCGGCAGCATGCAGATAGCCGACGCGGCCGAAAGAACCGAAACCCTGCAGGCCGGGCTCGAACGACGTGTTGCCGCGCCATTTCCACTGCCAGGCATACTCGAACTCGGTGCCGGGCTCGCGGTCACGGGCGAGTCCGTGTTTGAACAGCAGATTGAGGTTGACCAAGGCACGGCCGAATTCCTTCTGGAACATAGGCCCCAGCTCGACGTAGTTCTTCTTCTCCAAGCGGTCGTGGGCGAACTCTGCGAACAAACCGACGTCCATCCAATGCTCGCCGATCTCGGTCAGCTGAAATACGTTCTCCCATTCGTAGCCCTCGACCCGCGCAGCGCCGCCCGGGGTCTTGGCGTAAAACACGGCCAGCTCAGTGAACCAGCGCGGTGCGATGCCGTAACCAATGTCGGTAACGTACTGCTGCGCGCGGTTGTCCGGATTGCCGGGCCAGTCGAGCGCGCCGCCGCGGAACTCGATCTCCCACTCGCGGTAACTGACCTGCGGCATGTAGACCTTCTCGGCCGGGCCGGCCTGCGCCAGCGCCGGAATGCAGGCGAGCAGCAGCAGGGCGAGCTGACCGCGGAGGCGGCAAGACAATCGGTTGCGATGCATCGGAGTACCCCTTGGTGTGGAATCGAAGCGAACGGAGCCGACGCGCCACAAGGGCGCGGTGATTTCGAAACAGGGAATCTCAGCCGGTCATGGCACGTTGCGGCGATGCCGAATGCGTCCTGTGCGCCGCC
>JAKADX010000026.1 GCA_021818505.1 Pseudomonadota bacterium | reverse complement strand
TGGCGGCGGCCCGGGCGGCGCGCGCCGTGCCGCCGCTGGCGCGGCTGGCGGACCGCGGCGCCGTGGCGCTCGCGCTCGCGTTCCTGGCGGCGATCCTGCTCTGTGTGGAGCAAGGTCTGGCGTGAGCTTCCCCACCCCCGCATCCTGGAGCGCGCTGGCCGTGCTGCTGCCGCTGCTGGCGGCGGTGGCGGCGTGCTTCGTCCCCACCCGGCGCGCGGCCTGGTGGCTCGCCGTGGCGGGCAGCGCGGCGGCGCTCGGCTGCACCCTCGGCCTCGTGCTGTCCCCCGCGCCGCCAGGCCTGCCAACGCCTTTCGCGCTGCTGACCGCGTTCGTCGCCGCGGCGGGCGCCTGGCGCGGGCGCGATCTGGCCCGGCCGCAACTCGCGCTGGCACTTGCTCTGCTCGCCGCCCTGCTCGCCGCCCTGTTCGCCGACGGGGTCGGTCTGACCTGGCTCGCGATGGAAGCGGCGCTGATCGCCGCCGCGGCGCTGCTGGGGCTGACGCACGATGATGCGACGGCGGCGGCAGCCGGCTGGCGGCTGCTGGTCGCGGGCGGCGTCGGGCTGGGCCTGGCCCTGCTCGGGTCGGTGCTGCTCTACCTCGCGGCGCGGCCGGCCCTCGGGCCGGGGATGGCGGGGCTAAGCTGGACGGCACTCGCACGGGCCGCCCCGGCGCTGGACGGACGGCTGCTGAGTGTCGCGTTCGCGCTGCTGTTGGCCGGCTACGGCACGCTGGCGGCGCTGGTGCCGCTGCACACCTGGCTGCCGGCAGCGGAAGCCGCGCTGCCGCCTCCGCTCGCCGGCCTGCTCGGCGGGGCGATGACGAATGCCGCGCTGGTGGCGATCCTGCGCGCGCGGGCGGTGCTGGCGGCGAGTTCGGCCGCGATACCGCCCGGCCCGGCGCTGATGGCGCTGGGGCTGGCCTCGCTGCTGCTCGCCGCCTTCGCGCTGTGGCGCCAGCGTGAGGCATCCCGCGCGCTCGCCTTTGCCTTCATCGGGCAGACCGGAGTCGCCACTTTCGCCTTCGGCCTCGGCGGTCCCGGCGGCAGCTTCGCCGGCCTGCTGCACCTGATGCTGCTGACGCTGGCCAAGGCCGCGAGCGCGCTGAGTCTCGGCGACGGTCCGGCACGGCGGCGGACGCTCGCGGCCGGGCTTGTCGCGCTGGCCGGCCTGCCGCCGTTCGGGCTGCTCGCCAGCCTGTTCCTGATCGCCGAGGCGACCGCGCGCCGCCTGCCGTGGCTACTCGCCCCGCTCGGACTGGGCGTCGCGGTCGCGGCCTGGGCACTGGCGGCGCGCGTCGCCGCGCCGCCGGCGGCGGAGCCAGGCCGCGCCCCGGCGCCGGAATGGCTGGCGCTGCTGCCCGCGTGGCTGATGCTGGGGCTGACGGTGCTGCTCGGCCTCGCCATGCCCGGTCCGGTGGTCGCGTGGTTCGCCGCCGCGGCAGGCGCGCCGCGATGAGCGAGGCCGCCGCCCTGATCCGCGCCGCCCCCGCCCTGCCCTGCGCGCCCTGGCCGCGACATCTGCTGACCGCCGAGGCCTGGCGCGCGCTCGCCGCCGCGCTGCCCGGCCAGCCGGCCCTGGCGCTGCTGGCGCTGTGGGCCGATAGCGGCCATGTCCACGCGCTGTTCCGCGATGAGGACACGGGCGCGATCCTGCCGGCCTCGGTCGCGGTGGCCGCCGGAGCTTATCCGGCGCTGTCGCCCGCGCGCCCCGCCGCCGCGTGGTTCGAGCGGATGATCCTCGATCTCTGGGGTCATGCCGCCGAGGGCGGAACCGACGCGCGCCCCTGGCTCGATCACGGGCGCTGGCCGGTGCAGGCGCCGCTGTCGCCGCGTCCGGTCCCCGTGGGCGGCCCGCCGGAGCCGCCGGGCTTCCTCCCCGCCGACGGCCCCGGCCTGCACGTGCTGCCGCTCGGCCCGGTGCGTGGCGGCATCGCCGAGCCGGCGCAACTGCGGCTGGCCGTGCAGGGAGAGCTTGTGGTGCGGCTGGAGACGCGGCTCGGCTGGCTGCACAAGGGCACGCTGGCGCTGCTGCGCGGCAAGTCGCCGCGCGCCGCGGCCCGTTTCGCGGCGCGCCTGGCCGGTGACTCGACGGTTGCGCACGCCATCGCCTTCGCCCGCGCCGCCGAGGCGGCGAGCGGCGTCGCCGCACCGCCGCGCGCCGCCATGTTGCGCGCCGTGATGGCGGAGATCGAGCGGCTCGCCGGCCATCTTGCCGACCTCGCCTCGCTCGGTCAGGCGGCCGGCTTCGCGCCGCTGCCCGCCCTGTGCCTGCCGCTGCGCGAGGCGCTGCTGGAGGCCGCCGCCGCCGCGTTCGGGCACCGGCTGATGATGGACTGCGTGGTGCCGGGCGGGGTTGCCGCCGCGATCGCGCCCGGCGGTGAGGCGGCGATCGCGGCGGCGCTGACGCGGCTGGAGGCGGCGTTGCCGGCACTGGCGCGGCTGCATGACGGGTCCGGCAGCCTGCTGCGCCGGCTGGTCGGCGTCGGGGTCGTGACGCCGGCGCTCACGCGCGCGCTGGCGGCCGGCGGAGTGGTCGGGCGCGCCACCGGCCGGGCGGTCGACCTGCGCCGCCATCCCGGCTATCCGCCCTATGACGGGCTGGACGTGCCGCTGCCGTCGCGTCAGGCGGGCGACGCGGACGCGCGCGTGCGCCAGCGGCTCGATGAGCTGCCGCACGCCATCGCCCTGCTGCGCGAGTTGCTCGCCGGTCCCGCCGAGGGCGCGATCGGCGTGGCGCTGCCGCCGGCCTCCGGCGAGGGCATCGGCTTCGCCGAGGGCTATCGCGGCGACATCTGGCACTGGCTGCGCCTGGACGGCGGCCTGATCGCCGCCTGCTTCCCGCGCGACCCGGCCTGGCTGCACTGGCCGCTCGCCGAGGCGGCGATGGCCGGCGGCGCGGTCGAGGATCTCGGTCTCGTCCTGGCCTCGTTCCACGACAGTTGTGCGGGGATGGATCTGTGACGCGCTGGCCCAGAATCCGGGCGGGCCTGCGCGGCGCCCCGCCGGCCGCGCCGCCGGATGAAGCGACCGCCGCGGCGCTGGCCGAGCGGATGGCGGCGGCGGCGCAGACACGGCTCGGCCGCAGCCTCGCGGTCTGCTTCCTCGATGCCGGAAGCTGCAACGGCTGCGAACTGGAGGCCAGGATGCTGGCGGGCGCGGTTCATGACCTGGAACGCTACGGCATCACCCTGGTCGCAACCCCACGCCATGCCGACGTGCTGCTGGTGAGCGGTCCGGTGACGCGGGCCATGCAGGAGCCGCTGCTGCGCGCCCATGAGGCGATGGCGGAGCCGAAATGGGTGGTGGCGCTGGGCGATTGCGCCATCGACGCGGGCGTGTTCAAGGGCGGCTACGGCGTGCTCGGCGGCGTGGACGCGGCGGTGCCGGTGGACCTGAGCATCCGGGGCTGTCCGCCCACGCCCGGGCAAATTCTGGATGCGTTGCGCGCATTGCTGCAAGCCAACGCAACCGCGTGAACGACCCGCGCCGTCGCCGCAAGTTCACACCGGCCGCCTGTTTGCGATTGATAAAGGAACGCCGGAACTATTCCGCTGCCCATGATGCGCCTCCGCGTGCTCCTGCCGGGCCTCGCGCTCGGCATCCTTCTCCTGCCGCCGCCCGCCGCCGCCGCGTCGCCGGTGGAGGTGCGGCTCGGCGTGCTGTGGCCGGATCTGGGGCCACCCGATTCGCGGCTGCCGGGGGCCAACCTGAACGGCGAATTTCTGATCGACACGCCGCTGACCGGCTGGACCGCCAACCTGCCCGGCTGGCTGCGCTGGGCGGCGGCGCCGCGCATCGACATCGGCGCGACGGTCAACACCGCCGTCGCGTCCCATCAGGGCTATGCCGGGCTGACCTGGACGGTGCCGCTCGCCACCGGCCTGCTGCACCAGGACGACGGCCTGAGCTTCGGCTTCTCGATCGGCCCCGACCTGCTCGGCGGACCGGGCACGCCGGGCCGGCTGGACATGGGCCCGCAGATCCGGCTGGGCGCGGAAATCGGCTATCAGGTCACGCCGCGCCTCGGGCTGTTCGTGCTGTTCGACCACGTCACCAGTGGGCCGTTGCTGCACGAGACCGACAGCCTCAACGAACTCGGCATGCGCATCGGGCTGCATTTCTGAGCTGCCCGATCCGGGCACGGTGAGGGTGGTTTCCGCGTTGTGGCAACTGCCGCGCCACTCCTATCCTGCCCCGACACGGGATCGGGAGCGGGCTGGATGCGCGGATGGAAACGGGGCGGGTTGCCGGGCCTGGCACTCGGCGTGGCGCTCGGCATCGGCGCCGGTCCGGCGCGGGCCGCCGACGCGCCGGCGCTGGAGGGGCAGCTTCACGACTGGCTGGCGAACCTGCTCGGGCCGCGCGTGGACCTCGGCGAGCGGCCGGTGCGGGCGACGGCGCAGGGCGACGGATTCGCGCTGGCGATGCCGATCGCCGGCCCGATCGGCGCCACCGGCATCACGATCGACGGCGCGCCGGCCACCGCCACCGCCCGCGGCCTGGACGACGGGCGCTGGACGCTGGACGACATCCGCCTGCCTTCACCGCTCAGCGTCTCGGCGGCGACGGAGAAGGGGCGCGGAACCTGGACGCTGACGCTGCAGGACCAGGACAATCACGCCGTCATCGACCCGTCGCTCGCCACCACCTCGACCTGGGACAGCCGCATCGGCGGCTATTCGGCGCGCTCGCAGGGGCCGCAGGGCGAGCAGCACACCGAGGCGGCGCACGTCGTCACGCACATCACCTGGCAGCCGGTCGCCGACGGCCGGGTGGACGTGACCGAGACGGCGAGCACCGACCTGCTGTCGAGCACGTCGCACGTAGAAAAAGTCGGGCTGGTCTCCCTCAGCGCGGCGCACGCGCGGCTGGACGCGCATCTCGACGCGCTGGCGCCGGGGCGCGTGCCACCGCTCGTCCATGCCGTGCTCGACGTGGTCATGCCGCTCATGGCTTCCGCCTCCGCCGCCATCGCCGCCGGCGACAAGCCGCCCAAGCCGGAGATGACGCCGCAGATGCGCACCGCCCTGGTCGCGCTGGTGGACGCCGCCGGCGGCCTGATCGGCGGCTTCGGCGAGCGGGTGCGGCTGGAGGATGTGCACCTCCAGGGTCCGATGGGCGACGGCGCGCTGCAGGCGGTGGAGTTCGGCACCAGCGCCGCCGCCCCCGACGGGCGGCTGCAACTGCGGATGCATATCGGGCTGGACGGGCTGGACAGCGCGATGCTGCGCGACGGGCCGCTGCACGCTTATCTGCCGCACCACATCGCGCTGACGCCGCGGTTGAGCGGCGTGCAGGCGGATCGCGTGCTGGCGCTGCTGCGCCGGGCCGCCGCGACCGGCGGCGAGGATCCGACGCTGGAGAGCGATGCCGAGGCGATCGTACATGACGGGCCGCTGGCGATCGGGCTGGACACGCTCACCGCCGATTTCGGCCCGGCGACGCTGACCGGCTCGGGCGAGATGCGCGTGCTCGGCCGCGACGAGATCTCGGGCCACGCCCATGTGCAGGTGACCGGGCTCAACGACCTGATCCACGACGCGCAGACCGTGCCGATGCTCCGGCAGGCCGAGCCGGGGTTGATCTTCCTCAAGGGCATCGGCAGCACCGAGGGCACCACGACGGTCTGGGACATCGCCTATATCGACGGCAAGCTGACCGTGAACGGCACCGACATGTCGCAGATGATGCCGGGGAAGTAGAGCCCGGCCGGTCAGCCGGACGGCGCGGCGGGCCGGCAGCGCATCAGTGCGGCGCGCACGCAGGTCGCCACCACCTCGCCGCGCTGGTTGATGGCCTGGTGCTCGAACTCGACGATGCCGGCATCGGGGCGGGAGCGACTGCGGCGGGTGGACAGAACCTTGGTGCGGGCGCGCAGCGTGTCGCCGTGGAAGACGGGTTTGGGAAACTCCACGCGGCTCATGCCGAGATTGGCGATGGTGGTGCCGAGCGTGGTCTCCCCCACCGTCAGCCCGATCAGCAGGCCGAGCGTGAACAGGCTGTTGACGATCCGCTGGCCGAACTCGGTGCCGCGGGCGAATTCCTCGTCCAGGTGCAGCGGCTGGGGGTTCATGGTCAGCGTGCTGAACAGCACGTTGTCCATCTCGGTCACGGTGCGGGTCGGCCCGTGCTCGAACACCTGTCCGTCGCTGAACTGCTCGAACCACAGACCCGCCATCCGCCCCTCCCGCCCATGCGCCTGCGTGATCCCCCCTGGCCGCGACGGGCGCGCGTGCCAAGTTACTATCATGGATCGCCACGCGTTGGGGCGAATGGCGTGAGCTTGGAGGCGAGATGGGCGAGACCACGGCGGAATACCGGCGCGAGCAGGCGACGCCGCCGGCAGAGCGCGATGAGGCGCCCAGACCCGGTGCCTGGGAGCGGCTGCGCGACTGGATGGAGGACCATCAGGACCGCCGCGGCCTGCGACGGCCGCAGGGGCGCAAGCCCTCGCCGCCGGAGGTGCGCGCCCATGCCTGGTACTGGTTCGTCGCGGCGGCGCTGCTGATGCTGTTCCAGGGCTGGTGGGCCGCCCACCAGACCGTGGAAAACGTGTCGTACAGCGAGTTCCTCGACATGCTGCACCAGCACAAGCTGACCGAGGTGCATGTCGAGGGCCAGCACGTCTGGGGTCAGCTGAAGGAAAAGCTGCCCAACGGCCGGACCGTGGTCGCCTCGATCACCGTGCCCGACAGCCTGCAAAAGGAATTCCAGGCCGCCGGGGTCAAATACACCGGCCAGGTGCCCGACACGTTCTGGAGCACGATCCTGTCCTGGGTGATCCCGATCGGCATCTTCTTTGTGTTCTGGTCCTTCGTGTTCCGCCGCTACGCCGAACGCTTCGGCGGCGAGGGGGGGCTGATGTCGATCGGCAAGTCGCGCGCCAAGGTCTATGTCGAGACCGACACCAAGACCACCTTCGCCGACGTGGCCGGCGCCGACGAGGCCAAGGAGGAACTGAAGGAGATCGTCGAGTTTCTCCGCGACCCGGTCGGCTACGGGCGGCTCGGCGCCCACGTGCCCAAGGGCGTGCTGCTGGTCGGGCCGCCGGGCACCGGCAAGACGCTGCTGGCGCGCGCGGTCGCGGGTGAGGCGGAGGTGCCGTTCTTCTCGATCTCCGGCTCGGAGTTCGTGGAGATGTTCGTGGGCGTGGGCGCGGCGCGCGTCCGCGACCTGTTCCATCAGGCCAGCGAGCGGGCGCCGGCGATCGTGTTCATCGACGAGCTCGACGCGCTCGGCCGCGCCCGCGGCGCCTTCCCCGGCATCGGCGGGCATGACGAGAAGGAGCAGACGCTCAACCAGTTGCTGGTCGAGCTGGACGGGTTCGATCCGACCTCCGGTATCGTGCTGCTGGCGGCGACCAACCGGCCGGAGATCCTCGACCCCGCGCTGCTGCGCGCCGGGCGGTTCGACCGGCAGGTGCTGGTCGATCGGCCCGACCGGCCGGCGCGGCGGGCGATCGTGTCGCTGCATCTGCGCAAGATCAAGCTCGGCGCCAATGTCGATCCCGAGCGCATCGCCGAGCTGACGCCCGGCATGACCGGCGCGGACCTCGCCAACACGGTCAACGAGGCGGCCTTGCTGGCGACCCGGCGCGGCGCCTCCGAAGTGGACATGAACGACATCAACGAGGCGATCGAGCGCAGCATCGCCGGCCTTGCCCGCCGCTCGCGCGTGCTGGGTCCGCGCGAGCGCGAGATGGTGGCCTATCACGAACTGGGCCACGCGCTGGTGGCGATGGCGCTGCCGGGCACCGACCCAGTGCATAAGGTCTCGATCATCCCGCGCGGCGTCGGCGCGCTCGGCTACACCATCCAGCGGCCGAGCGAGGACCGCTACCTGGTCTCGCGCAGCGAGCTGGAGAACCGCATGGCGGTGCTGCTGGGCGGGCGTGCGGCGGAGATGCTGGTGTTCAACGAGATCACCACCGGCGCTGCCGACGATCTGGCGAAGGCGACCGACATGGCGCGCTCGATGGTGGCCCGCTTCGGCATGATCGAAAGCTTCGGCCCGGCGACGTTCGAGACGGAGCGGCAGAGCCTGCTCGGCGGCCCGGCCGGCATGCCGGAGCCGTGGCGGCGCGAGAACAGCGAGGCGACGATGCAGGCGATCGACGGGCTGGTGCGCGATCTGGTGCGCCATGCCCAGGAGCGCGCCGCCGACCTGCTGCGCGAGCGTCGCGACGTGCTGGAGCGGGCCGCGCGCGTGCTGCTGGAGCGCGAGACGCTGAACGCCGATGAACTGGAGGCGCTGGTGGGCGAGCGGAAGCAGCTGACCGCGGAGGCGGCGGCGGCGGCGGCGGCGCGGGGCTGACGCCTGCGCGGCCTGTCCAGCGCCGAGGCCGGCGCGCGACTTGCGGCCGAGGGTCCGAACGAACTGGCCCGCGCCGGACGCCGGCACCTGCCCCGCATCCTGCGCGATGTGCTGGCCGAGCCGATGTTCGCCCTGCTGCTCGGGGCGGGCGCGATCTATCTGCTGCTGGGCGATACCGTCGAGGCGCTGCTGCTGCTGGCGTTCGCCTCGCTCTCGGTGGTCATCGCCGTCATCCAGGAAAGCCGCAGCGAGCGGGTGCTGGAGGCGCTGCGCGATCTGACCAGCCCGCGCGCGCTGGTGATCCGCGACGGTGAACGCCGCCGCATCGCCGGGCGCGAGGTGGTGCGCGGCGACCTGATCCTGCTCGCCGAGGGCGACCGCGTGCCGGCCGACGCGGTGCTGCGCGAGTCGCGGGAGTTGCAGACCGACGAATCGCTGCTGACCGGCGAATCCGTCCCCGTCCGCAAGCGCGCCGCCGACGGCGTGCCGGCAGAGGCGGTGCATCCGGGCGGCGAGGACTCGCCGCATGTGTTCTCCGGCACCCTGGTCGTGCGCGGTCAGGGACTGGCCGACGTAGTGGCGACGGGCGCGCGCAGCGAGATCGGCCGCATCGGCCAGACGCTCGGCACGATCGAAACCGCCGCCCCGCGCCTGAGCCGCCAGACCGCGCGGCTGGTGCGCGCCGCTGCCCTGATCGGCCTGCTCTGCTGCCTGCTGGTGGTGGTGCTGTACGGGCTGCTGCGCGGCTCCTGGCTGAACGCGCTGCTGGCCGGCATCGCGCTGGGCATGTCGATGCTGCCCGAGGAATTTCCGCTGGTCCTGACGGTGTTCATGGTGATGGGCGCGTGGCGGATTTCGCGCGCCCGCGTGCTGACCCGCCGGGCCGCCGCGATCGAGACGCTGGGCGAGGCGACGGTGCTGTGCACCGACAAGACCGGCACGCTGACCGAGAACCGCATGTCGGTGGTGGCCCTGCACAGCGGCGGGGAGACTGTCGCGCCGACCGATGCCGCCGCGCTGCCGCCGACGCTGCGGCATCTCGCAATCACCGGCGCGCGCGCGAGTGCCACGGATGCCTACGACCCGATGGACCGCGCCTTCCACGACCTCGCCCGCCGCGCCGGGGATGACGCCGCCGGCTGGACGCTGGAGCGCGTCTATGGATTGCAGCCCGACCTGCTGGCGGTGACGCAGGTCTGGCGCGTGCCCGGCGAGGCGCAATTCCGCGTCGCCGCCAAGGGCGCGCCGGAGGCGATCGCCGATCTCTGCCGGCTCGATCAGGCGGCGCGGGCGGCGCTGCTGGCGCAGGCGGACGTGATGGCGGCACAGGGGATGCGCGTGCTGGCGGTGGCCGAGGCGCGCGCGGCGGATCCGCTGCCGCCGACACCGCGCGGCTTTGCCTGCACATTGCTGGGTCTTGCCGGGCTGGCCGATCCGCTGCGCCAATCGGTGCCGGCGGCGGTGGCGGAATGTCGCGCGGCGGGCGTGCGGGTGGTGATGATCACCGGCGACTATCCGCTGACGGCGCGCGCCATCGCGCGGCAGGCGGGGCTGGACGACAGCGACGTGCTCGACGGGACCGCCATCGCGCGGATGGACGATGCGACGCTGGCGCAGGCGGTACTGCGCGCGGGCGTATTCGCGCGCATCGTGCCGGCGCAGAAGCTGCGCATCGTGCGCGCGTTGCAGTCGCATGGCGACGTGGTGGCGATGACCGGCGACGGCGTGAACGACGCGCCCTCGCTGAAGGCCGCCGATATCGGCATCGCGATGGGCGGACGCGGCACCGATGTCGCGCGCGAAGCCTCGGCCCTGGTGCTGCTGGACGACGATTTCGGCTCCATCGTCCGCACGATCCGGCTCGGCCGGCGCATCTACGACAATCTGCGCAAGGCGATGGCCTATATCGTCGCGGTGCATGTGCCGATCGCCGGCCTGGCGCTGCTGCCGCTGCTCACCGGTCTGCCGCTGATCTTCGGGCCGGTGCACATCGCGTTCCTGGAAATGGTGATCGACCCGATCTGCTCGATGGTGTTCGAGGCCGAGGGCGAGGAAGCCGACCTCATGCGCCGCCCGCCGCGCGCGGCGAGCAGCCCCCTGTTCTCGCCCGCGCTGGTCGGCTGGAGCCTGCTGCAAGGCACGATCGCCTTCGCGGCGCTGGCGGGGCTGTATGTGCTGACGCTGCGCGGGGGCGTCGCGGAAGCCGATGCACGGGGCCTGACCTTTGCCGCGCTGGTGCTGGTCGATCTGGCGCTGGTGCTGGTCAACCGCACTTTCGGCACCTCCCTGGTGGCGGCGATCGGCACGCGCAACCGCGCGCTGGCCTGGGTGAGTGCGGTGACGGTCGCGCTGCTCGCTCTGGTGCTGGCGTTCCCGACGACACGCGACCTGTTCCGCTTCGGCCCGCTGCATGGCGACGACCTCGCGCTGCTCGCGGCGATCGTGGCCGGCGTGCCGCTGGTGCTTGAAGTGCTCAAGCGATTCTGGCGGGCGCGTCTTGTCGGCTGACCTCGCCCACCATTCCGCCAGTCTGTTGGCGTTCCTCGCACAGCACCAGGGCTGGGCGGCGCCGGTGGTGTTCGCGCTCGCGTTCGGCGAGTCGCTCGCCTTCGTCTCGCTGCTGCTGCCGGCGACCGTGATCCTGCTGGGCGCCGGCGGCATCCTGGGCGCGTCGGAGATCCCGTTCTGGCCGGTCTGGACCGCGGCGGCAGCGGGTGCCGCGGCCGGCGACTGGTTTTCCTACTGGCTCGGCTATCACTACAAGGACGCGATCGGCCGGCTGTGGCCGCTGTCGCGCCATCCCGACCTGCTGCCGCGCGGCCACGCGTTCTTCGTCAAATGGGGCGCGCTGGGCGTGTTCCTCGGCCGCTTCTTCGGCCCGCTGCGCTCGGTGATGCCGCTGGTCGCCGGCATCTGCGCGATGCCCGCGATCCCGTTCCAGATCGCCAATGTCGCCTCGGCGGTGATCTGGGCGACAGTGGTGCTGGCACCTGGGAAAGTCGCGGTGGGGTGGGTGCTGTAACACGGTGTCGTTGCTATTTCGGAACATCGTCGGCAAGCGGATGCACCGCGTCATCACGCCGCGCCATCATGCCGGGACGGGCGGACCGCAGGCGTGTGGGGGCGGCAGCGGCGCCGGCCCCGGTGCGGGGCGGCGTGAGCGGGGCGGCGTGGCGGGGGGCGCGGGAGGTGGCGGCTGGCGCAGGTTTGGCTCACGCGGGCCTGGTTGGCGCAGGCTTGGTTGCCGCAGGCTGGGCGGCAGGCGGACCCCCAGCATCCGGCAGAGCGGGCGCAGGATGCGGCCGGCCTGCGGGGCCGCGGCGATCAGCGCCGCCATCTCGGGGTCAGCCAGGAGATGCTGCAACTGCGACCCGTACGCCGCCGCCTCCCCCGGCACCAGCGGCAGCAGCCAGGCGAACCGGCGCGGCAGGCGCTGATAGGCCGGACGGGGCCGTTTGCTCGGCTGACGGGATGCGGCGCGACGCCGGGGACCGGCGGTGCCCGCAGAGACCCTTGCGGCGAGCCGGGTGAAGCGGCCGGCGAGGCGGCCCAGCCGCGAGCAGATGAGGATGATGAACGGCCCCGCGAGCCGCCGCCCGGCGATCTGCGCGGCCACGGCCCGGCGCAGACCTTCGATGATCAGGGCGAGCCGGTCGGCCGGAGATGGAGGGGCGGGGGGCGGCATGACAATTATACTAACATCACCGGTGCCGTCCTGGGCAAGCGCAATCTGGCGTCCGGCTGCACGACCCCGGGGGAGTGCCCATCGTTCCGGTGGCGCCGCTCAGGTGCCCCCGCTGCCGCCCCACCGGGTTACGGGTACGCGCCAGCCGCGATAGATCGCCATCAGACGCAGAAACACGCAGAGTGCCGCGCCCAGCATCATCAGCGGGAACGGCGACACGCCGATCATATGTCCGATCGACACTGTCGCGCCGGCCGCCAGCGCCGTCACCGCGTAAAGGTCGGCGCGCAGCACGAACGGAACATCGCCGGCGAGAACGTCGCGCGTCATGCCGCCGCCGATGCCGGTGAGCATGCCCAGGATCGCCGCCATCAGCGGATTGATGCCATGATCGATCGCCTTCTGCGCGCCGGTGACGGCGAACAGCGCGAGGCCGACCGCATCGAACAGCAGCATCTGATGCTGAAGCGATGCAACGCGAGGATACCAATAGAAGGTCAACAGGCCGCCAAACAGCGAAATCAGGAAATAATGAATGTCGGTGATCGCGACCGGCGGCACCGCGCCGATCAGCACGTCGCGCATCATGCCGCCGGCGACCGCGACCACGAAGGCAAGGAAAAGCACCCCGAACAGATCGAACTTCTTCTGCACGCCCAGCAACGCGCCGCTGAACGCGAACACCAGCGTTCCCATCCAGTCCAACACATCGATGGAAATCCGCAGAAAGGCGCTATGCATGAACGGGTCGAGCCAGCCGCATCATCAGCTCGCGCGCCCCGGCGCCTGACCGATCCAGGCCCCCGCCGCCGCCAGCATCGCGGCGATCCCCGTCTCCAGCGTCGGATGGATCACGGGCGCGAAGTCCGGCGCATGGTTGGCCGGAAGCTCATCGAGCTTGTTGGCTTTCTCGGCATTGGCATAGCTCTGCGGATCGATGCCGCCGATCACCCAGAACACCACCGGCACGTTCCAGGCGGCGCCGAACAGCCCGAAATCCTCGCTGGCGGTCGCCGGGGAAATCTCCGTCAGCCGGGCCGCGCCGAAGCGGCGTTCCAGCGCCGCCACCGCCTTGCCCATGGCGGCATCATCGTTGCGGGTCAGCGGAAACTCGCTCAGCACCGAGAATTCGGGCGGCCTGGGCGCGCCGGAGGCTGCGGCCTCGGCCTCGAGGATGCGCCTGATCGCCGCCAGCACCCGCGCGCGGACCGCATCCTTGAACGTGCGCACGTTCAGACGCAGCAAGGCACGATCGGGAATGACGTTCTCGTTCATGCCGGCCTGCAGGGTGCCGACGGTGACCACGGCGGAGTCCGTCATCGCGACTTCCCGCGACACCACCGTTTGCAGCCGCATCACGGCGGACGCCGCCATCACCACCGGGTCCACGCTCTTTTGCGGCATCGAGCCGTGCGCGCCGCGGCCGAACAGCGTCACCTCCAGACTGTCGCCAGCCGACAGCATGGTGCCGGAGCGCCAGCCGATCTGGCCGGCGGAGAGCGGCATCACATGCTGCGCGAGCGTCACGTCCGGCCGGGGGAAGCGCCTGACCATGCCGTCCTCGATCATGGCGCGCGCCCCCTGACCGGTCTCCTCTCCGGGCTGGAAGACGGCCATCACCGTGCCGCCCCACCTGTCCCTGTTGTCGGCGAGGATGCGCGTCGCCCCCATCAGCCAGGTCACGTGCATGTCGTGCCCGCATGAGTGCGCGATCGCGGTCGCCTGTCCGAAGCGGTCGGTCCCGCTCCGATCGCTGGCGTATGGCAGCCCTGTGCTTTCCTTGATCGGCAGCGCGTCCATGTCGGCGCGCAGCAGCACCGTGGGGCCATCGCCGTTGCGCAGCAGCCCGACCACGCCCGTGCCGCCGACTCCCTCGGTCACCTCATATCCGCACGTGCGCAGCCATGACGCGGCAAGTCCCGACGTGCGGTGCTCCTGCATCGACAGTTCCGGGTTGGCGTGGATGTCCCGGTAGATCCCCTCAAGCTCGGCGAGGAGTGTCGCAGACGGATCGGGGAGGGTGGCGGTAGGCAGGTCGGCGGTCATGACTCGGTCCTCCTGCTGTACGGGTCCGGCGGCGCGACGGGCGCCTTGACCGCGTCGCATCGGATGCGCGACCCGGCCGGCCCGGCCCAGGCCAGCAGGTCGCGGGCAATGCGCAGCGCGGCGTCGGCCGCAAGCGCATCAGGATGTTCGACCAGGGCGAGAAGGTCCACGATCCGGGCATGGTCGGCCGCGCGACGTCCCGGCCCCTGCACGCAAAGCACGCACATTCCCGTCCCCCCCTTCACGGTGGAACTGCGTCCGGCAGATCCGCCGGGGTCGTGGTCAGCACGGAAGGATGCCTGCCGAACGGGCGAAACGCCAGTCCGGTTTGCCCGATCGTTGCGCCGTGGCGTCGGGTGAGGCGGCGGGCGTCGCAAAGGCGCGGCACCGATCGGCCCTCCCGTGCCACGAACGGCGGGATGCGCTGCGCTGTCCTGCCCTACGCGATTCATCGCGGTCGCGCATTCCGATTCGTGGCGCGGTCCGGCATGCTGCGCGCATGTCGCGCTACCGCCGCAACCGCGTGCCGGCGGGGGAACGTATTTCTTCACCGTCACCCTGCGCGACCGCAGCAGCGACCTGCTGGTCACGCAAATCGAGGTGTTGCGCGCGGCCGTGCGGCGCGTGCGGGCGCGCGCACCGTTCCACATCGACGCCTGGGTGGTGCTGCCGGACCACATGCATTGTCTGTGGACGCTGCCGGACGGCGACGCGGACTATCCCGCTCGCTGGTGGGCGATCAAGGCGGCGTTCTCCCGCGCGCTGGCCGGCAAGGGCGTGCCGACGCCGGGCATGAAACGCAAGGGCGAGCGCGGCATCTGGCAAAGCCGCTACTGGGAACACACGATCCGCGACGCGCGGGATTATGCGGCGCACATGGACTACACGCATTTCAACCCGGTGAAGCACGGCCACGTTGCGCGCGCGATCGACTGGCCATACTCGTCGTTCCGCCGCTGCGTCGCCGCTGGATTGTATCCCGCCGATTGGCAAGGAAACGGCGAGGAACCGGAGGACACGGGCGAGGCAACCACGGTGTAGGGCGGGAAAGCGAAGCGTATCCCGCCGCGTGGCACGCGTTGGCGTTTGGCAAGCGGAACGGGCGACTCGCGCAATGCGTGCAGCCCAAACCATCGACGGCGGGAGATGCCGCTGATGGCGGGATACGCTACGCTTTCCCGCCCTACGGATTCGATTGGTCTCATGCAGATGGAAGAGAACGAGGTCAGCGAGCACGGCCGCTTCTGGCTGTCGGGCACGCCGATCGAGGAGCCGCGCATAGTGCCGGCCGACACCGCGAGCGGTATGTTAAAGATCGACGCGGACGGTAAAATCACGCTGAAACTTGGCGATCCGCTCCTCACCGCACCGGTAAGCAAGGACACCGTGATCCTCGGCTATCTGCCATTCAGCGCCAGATTCGTGCGGCTTGAGCAGATCGAAGCAATGCATCCCTCTATTATCGCACGATATTGTCTGATCGGTGATCGCCAGTCCGCTGGCACGACCCCGATCGAGGATATCGCCGACATTCAAATCCCTATGGAGGGATTTGAAAGCTGGCTGGGCGTGCCCTGGCATAAATATGAGGAGACGGAGCGCGGAGAAGGAGTTCTGAAATCCGCGCCGCCGGAACATTGGACCTATCAACTCAACAGCATTGAGTTCGACCTTGCGATTCGCTTCGGTTGGCGGGTGACCGGCCAAACCGCATCGAGTACGCTGACAAGCTTCGCGACGCTTGGACTTCGACCATGCGCGTCCACGACACTTCGTGAGGTTGCGGATACGATTTGCAAGTTGGAGGATTTGGCACTTTTGCTCACCGACCGCGACCGTTCTTTCGACTGGCCAACTGTCACACGAAGGGACGAGAGCGACGCGAGCAGGTTTTATTTTTGTCACCGATTGAACCGTCGCCGATCGAACATCGAGCATTTGCACATCTGGGTGACCTTCCCCTGGATTCGGGACGATTTCGGACGGATAGTCGATAATTGGTTTGCCAAATACAGGGAGTTCCCATCAACGTTCATCAACTATTTGGCTACGCGCCGGGCATCTCCATTGTACCTTGAGCACTGCTTCCTGAGCCTGATTTGGGCAATGGAGGCGATGAGTCGCCGAAGCGGACGGACCAATCCCAATCCAGGACTCGTGGCCAAAATTCAGCGGATTCGCAAGAACGTCAAGCAATGCCTTAAGTCGGACGACCGCGGTTGGCTCAATGACCTCCTCACGCGCGCCGAAGACCCGAGCTTGCAGGACCGCATGTTTGAGATTGTCAGTTCGCTACCGCTCGGTCTGAACGACGAGCACGTCAAAGAATTTGCCAAACGCTGCGCGAGTCGACGGAATGAGCTGTCGCATTACGGCGGCCAACGACCAGATGACGCGTCCGGCAACGCGGATGAGAGCTTTATTAACGATCTGGGAAGGCTTACGCGCGCCCTCGATCTTCTTTGCCACACGAGAATTTTGCGGGAGATCGGTGTGCCGGACGAGATGCTCCGTCGGCCATTTCAATCCGAGCCCAGACGTTGGTTCCTGGACGCTGCCGGTCTGCCATTGCCCGAAACAACTTCTGGCACAGCGAAGCAGTCATCGGGCGGGGCCGCGGGTTAATTTCGAGATGACGAGGGCCGCCTGTGCCACGGACGGCGGGATGCGCTGCGCTTTCCCGCCCTACGCCACGCCGAGCGGGCGCAACTTTCCTGGCAGCGTCTCCAGGCTTTCGACGGTATCGAAATCGCGCAGCACCGCGTCGTCGGCGATCTCGATCTCGGCGACCTGTTCGGCGTGGCGGCCTAACAGGACGCGGGCGCCGGCGTCGCCTGACAGCGCGAGGATTTCGGGGAAGAAGTTGCGTGCCCACAGCACCGGGTTGCCGGCGCGGCCCTGGTGCGTCGGCACCACGATCGCGCGGCCCTCGACGGGGTCGAAGGCGTCGAGCAGGCGGTCGAGCAGGCGGCCGGTGACGAGCGGCATGTCGCCCAGCACCACCAGCGCCGCCGCCGCCTCGGCAGGCACGGCGGCGATGCCGGATTTCAGGCTCTCGGCGAGGCCGCGCGCGTAGTCCTTCGACTGCACATACGTCACTGGCCGGCCGCCCAGGGCCTCTCGCACCGCGTCGGCGTTGTGGCCGAGCACGACCAGGATCGGGCGGGCGCGGCTGGAGAGCACGTTGTCCACGACGCGGGCGATCATTGGTTTGCCGCTGCGATCGGCGAGCAACAGCTTGTTGTGCGGGGCCATGCGGCTGGAGGTGCCGGCGGCCAGCACCACCGCCGCAACGGTCCGGCCGCGTGGCTTCGCAGCCTCCGCGGGCGGGGCGGCGGCTTTCGCGCGCGGCAGCGGGCGGGCGTCGGTGTCCTTGAGCAGGCCGCCGACGCCCATGCGCATGATCTCGGCCGGGCCGAGGGGAAGGCCCGCGAACAGGCGGCGCAGCACGAAGTCGATACCGTTGGGGCGCGGACTGCGGGCGCAGCCGGGCAGGACCAGGGCGGGGACCGCGCCGATGCGGCAGACGCAGATCAGGTTGCCGGGATCGACGGGCATGCCGAAATGCACGATCTCCCCGCCCGCCGCCACGATCCCCTGCGGGCCGACATCGCGGCGATCGACGGTGGCCGAGGCGCCGGCCACCAGCACGAGTTCGGCGCCGTCCGCGAGCAGGAGGCGTACGGCATCGGCGATCGCCGCGGTCGTGTGGGCGCAGCGCAGCGGCGGCAGCAGCGTGCCGGTGAGGGCGGTCACGCGCGCCCGCGTCGCCTCGATCGTGCCCTCGGTGATGCTTTCCTTCAGCCCCGGCAGTTCGCTCAGCGCGAGGCCCACGCGCAATGGGCGGAAGGGATGCAGCGCCAGCCCGGTGCCGCCGTCGCGGGAGGCGGCCTCCACCGCGTCGAGGACGTGGCCGGGGACGGCGAAGGGGATGACCTTTATCGTCGCCACCATGTCGCGCGGGGCAACCACGGAACAGTCGGGCAACGTGCCGATGGTCAGCGACTCGTGCAGCAGGTTGATCGCGTCGATGCGCGCGGCATCGACGCGCAGCAGGCCATGCGCGGTCGCGTGCAGATTCACCCGCCCGGTGCCGGCGCGGCCGGCGGCAATCCCCGGCGCATCGACGGCGGCGGCGAGGCGGGCGGCGGCCTCGTTCTCGGCCACGTCGCCCGGCTCCAGCCGTGCCGCGATGACCTCGACGCGGCCGGCGTCGCGCAGGGCGGCGAGCGCCGCTTCGTCCAGCACGCTGCCTTTCTTCAGCACCCGTCCGGGCAGGCGGTGGCTGTGCGCCAGCACCGCGCCGAGCGCGTCGGCGAGCGCAAAGGCGGCGAAGATCACGCCGCTTCGCGCGCCGCCGGCGGGGTCGCAGCGATCGGCGCGCCGCGGCGCACGGCGACGATCTCGGCCATGATGGACAGCGCGATCTCGGGCGCCGTCACCGCCTCGATCGGCAGGCCCACCGGGCCGCGGATGCGCGCCAACGCCGCGTCGTCATGGCCGAGCGCGCGCAGGCGCTTCAGCCGCGCCGCGTGCGTCTTTCGGCTGCCGAGCGCGCCGATATAGAAAGCCGGGCTGCGCAGCGCGCGGTCCAGCGCCGGATCGTCGAGCTTGGGGTCGTGCGTCAGCGTGACGACGGCGGTGCGCACGTCCGGCGCCAGCACATCCATCGCCTCGTCGGGCCAGTCGGTGCGCACGGTCACGTCGGGAAAGCGCTCGTCGGTGGCGAAGCTGCGGCGCGGATCGACCACGGTGACGGCGAAGCCCAACTGCGCCGCCAGCGGCACCAGCGCCTGCGCGATATGCACGGCACCCACCACGATCAGCCGCAGCGGCGGGTTGTGGACATGCAGGAACCACTCACCGTCGGCGAGTTTGACGGTGCCGCTGCGATCGTCGGCAAGCGCCCGCTCGGCCGCGGCCGCAAGCTCGGCCGGGGCGTGGGCGTCCGGCAGCAGGCGCTGCGCGCCGTCCGGCAGGCGGGTCGCCACCACCACCGGCCGTTTCGCCGCGCGCGCCGCCGTCAGGGCCGCGAGCAGGTCGGGGGTCACGACAGCGCCTCGACGAACACCTTGACTTTGCCGCCGCAGGCCAGCCCGACCTCCCAGGCGCGTTCGTTGGTGACGCCGAAATCGAGCAGTTGCGGCATCCCGGTCTCGATGGTCTTGCGCGCGGCGTCGGCGACCGCGCCCTCGATGCAGCCGCCGGAGACCGAGCCGGCCATGCGGCCCGACGCGGTGATCGCCATCTGGCTGCCGGCGGGACGGGGCGAACTGCCCCAGGTCTCGGTGACGGTCGCGACCGCCACGCGCTCGCCCTGGGCGCGCCAGGCGGCAGCGACGGTGAGGACGTCTTCGGCTTGGGTCGTGCTCATGCGGCGAGCCTCCATCGTTCCATCTCTCCGCGCGAAGCCGGCCGCGAGAGGGTCGCGACCAGCGCGCGCAGGCTGGCGAGGTTGTGCACGGGGCGGAATTCATCCACGTGCGGCAGCATCGCCCGGATACCCTGCGATCTTGGCTCGAACCCGTCCCAGCGCAACAGTGGATTGAGCCAGATCAGCCGCGAGCAGGATTTGTGCAGCCGCTCCATGTTCTCGGCGAGGCCATGCGCGCCGTCGCGGTCCAGCCCGTCGGTGACGAGCAGCACGACCGCGCCCTGGCCGAGGACGCGGCGCGCCCAGGCGCGGTTGAACGTCGCCAGCGCCTCACCGATGCGCGTGCCGCCGGACCAGTCGGGGACGGATGCCGCCACCATCTCGAACGCCACCTCCGCGTCGCGGTGGCGCAACTGGCGGGTGATGTTGGACAGGCGCGTGCCGAACAGGAAGGTCGAGACGCGGTCGCGATCGTTGGCAACGGCGTGGAGGAAGTGCAGCAATATCTGCGCGTAGCGGCTCATCGAGCCGCTGATGTCGCACAGCACCACCAGCGGCGGCGGGCGGGTCACCCGGCGGGTCGCTTCGATGTCGAAAATCTCGCCGCCGTGACGCAGACTCTGGCGGATCGTCGCGCGCAGGTCGATGTGCGGTCCGGACGGGTCAGGACGGCGGCGGCGGGTGCGGCGCGCGTCGAGCGGCAGCGTCAGCTTGCGAATCTCGCGCTTGGCCTCGGCGATCTCGTCCGCGCTCATCGCCTCGAAATCCATGGTCTGAAGGCGCTCGTTGGCCGAGACGGTGAAGGTGGCGTCCACCTCCTGCCGCTCCTCGACCTTGGGCGGCTGTTCGCGGCCGTGCTGCATCGCCTCGGCGAGCCGGCGGGCGCCGGGCGGGGCGCGCTCGGGCGGCTTCTGCGGGCCGAGCGCGGCGATCGCGGCGGCGGCCTTCCCGGCTTCGGGGTCACGCCAGAACAACGCAAAAGCGTGGTCGAACAGGTCGGCGTGCTCGTGGCGATGGATCATGCTGGCGCGCAGCGCGGTGCGCACCTGGGCGCGGCTGCCCAGATCGACCAGCGTGATCGCCTGCTGTGCGGCCAGCATCTCCGCCGGCCCCACCGGCAGCCCGGCGCGGCGCAGCATCCGGGCGAAGTGCATCAGGTTGGCGGAGAGGCGGCCCCCGCTCATGCGAACGGCTTGGCCGGGGCCGCCGCCTGTTTGGCTTCCGCGACCAGCCGCGCCGCTTCCGCCCCACGGACCTTGGCGATGTCGTCCTGGTATTTCAGCAGCACGCCGAGCGTCTCATCCACCGCCGCCGGCACCAGCTCGTGCTGGTCGAGATAGGCGAGTGCCCCGGCCCAGTCGATCGTCTCGGCGACCCCGGGCAGCTTGAACAGGTCCTCGCCGCGCAGGCGCTGGACGAAGGCGACCACCTCGGCCGACAGCTTCGCCCCCACCTGCGGCGCCTTGCGCGCGAGGATTTCGCGCTCGCGCGCGGCGTCGGGGTAATCGACCCAGTGATAGAGGCAGCGCCGGCGGATCGCGTCGTGCACCTCGCGGGTGCGGTTGGAGGTGATGATGACCACCGGGCGGGTGCGCGCGTGGACGGTGCCGTATTCGGGGATGGTGAGCTGGAAGTCGGCGAGCACTTCCAGCAGGAACGCCTCGAACGGCTCGTCGGCGCGGTCGAGTTCGTCGATCAGCAGCACCGCCGGCGGCTGGTCGGGGTCGATCGCGGAGAGCAGCGGGCGGGCCTGGAGATATTCGCGCGCGTAGATGTCGGCGGCCAGCGCGTGTCGGTCGGTGTCGCCGGCGGCCTCGGCGATGCGGATCGCCATCAACTGCCGCGCGTGGTCCCACTCATAGGCGGCGGCGGCGAGGTCGAGCCCGTCATAGCATTGCAGCCGCACCAGCCGGCGGTTGAGGCCGGCGGCGAGCACCTTGGCGATCTCGGTCTTGCCGGTGCCGGGTTCCCCCTCCAGGAACAGCGGGCGCTGCATCCCGAGGGCCAGATGGACGGTGGTCGCCAGCGCCTGGTCGGCGACATAGCCACCCGCGGCGAGCAGCGCCGCCGTTTCGGCAACCGTGGCGGGGAGCACTACAGCAGGCTTCCGAAGATCAGGATGATAATGAGCAGGAACAGCACGATGCCGATCCAGCCGATGATCGGCAGGCCGAACGGCTCGCGCGGGATCAGGTCGAAGACGCTGACCTGCGGCGGCCTGGCCGGCGCGGGCGGCACCGCCGGCACTTCGGCGCCCGCCGGCACCGGCGCGGCGGCCGCCACCTCGGCCACGAAGCGGTCGAAGAAAGCATCCGCCATCTGCTTGGCGGTGGCATCGATCAGGCGGGCGCCAAGCTGGGCGATCTTGCCGCCGACCTGCGCCTTCACGTCGTAGTGCAGCAGGGTGAAGGCACCTTCCTCGACCAGATGCACCACCGCCCCGCCCTTGGCGAAGCCGGCCACCCCGCCCTGCCCCTCGCCGGCGATCCGGTAGGAATTGGGCGGATCGAGATCGAGCAACTGCACCTTGCCGGTGAAGCGCGCCGCGATCGGGCCGATTTTGACCGCGGCGGTGGCCTTGAGGTCGGTGTCGGACAGCTTCTCCAGGCTCTCGCAGCCGGGAATGGCGGCCTTGAGCACCTCGGGGTCGTTCAGCGCGGCCCATACCTTCTCGCGCGGCGCGGGAATCTGCCGCTCGCCGGTCATGTCCATCGTCTGTTCTCCGTCGCGCCCGCGTGGAACGGTATCGCCCCGGTATTAGGGACGCCGGCGCCCGGTGGCAATCGGCCCGCCTTCATGGCAGCCGCCCCGGTAGCCGGTTGGGCCGATTCGGGATAACCATTGCCGGGATTCGCAGGAGATGCGCCATGACCTACCTCGTCGCCGACGACCTGCCCACCGCCCCCGCCGGCGAGCGGTTCCGCGCCCTGCTCGCCCGCGGCGGCATCGTGCAGATGCCGGGCGCTCATAACGGGCTGGCGGCGTTGCAGGCGAAGGCGGCCGGGTTCGAGGCGCTGTACCTCTCCGGCGCCGCGATGTCGGCCAGCATGGGGCTGCCCGATCTGGGCGTCATCACGGTCGATGAGGCGTGCTTCTACGTCCGCCAGGTGGCGCGCGCCTCGGGGCTGCCGGTGCTGGTCGATGGCGACACTGGCTACGGCGAGGCGCTGAACGTGATGCACATGGTCCGCAGCTTCGAGGATGCCGGCGCGGCGGCGGTGCATGTCGAGGACCAGTTGCTGCCGAAAAAATGCGGCCACCTGAACGACAAGAAACTCGCCGACGCGCGCGACATGGCGGCCAAGGTGGCGGCGGCGCGCAAGGCACGCCGGCACCTGTTCATCATCGCCCGCACCGACGCGGCAGCGAGCGAGGGCATGGACGGGGCGGTCGCGCGCGCGCGGCTGTATCTGGAAGCCGGGGCGGATGCGATCTTCCCGGAGGCGCTGACCACCGCCGAGATGTTCCGCGACTTCGCGCAGCGGGTCCCGGGCGTGCCGCTGCTCGCCAACATGACCGAGTTCGGCCGCACGCCGTTCTTCACCGCCGCCGAGTTCGAGGCGATGGGCTATCGCATGGTGATCTGGCCGGTGAGTGCCATGCGCGTCGCGGCGAAGGCACAGGCGGAATTGTACGCGGCGATCCGCCGCGACGGCGGGACGCACAAAATGGTCGAGCGGATGCAGACACGGGCGGAGCTGTACGCGACCATCGGTTATCATGATTACGAGGCACTGGATGCCTCGATCGTGAAGACGGTGATCCCGCCGGGGATGCCGCAGCGGGCGGCATAGCCGCCGCGTCTTCCTACTGCGCGCGGCGGGCCGCCTGCTGGAACGCCGGATCGGCAATCATGCCGGTGATCGCGCTCTGCATTGCCTCGCTGAGCACCGTGCGTGCGTCAGGCGCGTTCGAGGTGTTGAAGTAATAGGGCTTCGCTGCGTGGACCTGGAGATAGTGGGCAAACACGGGCCTGGCGACCGGATCGCGCACGATCACGATAATGCCGACGGTCGCGATCACGGTGCCACCCGGCGCGCCCGGCGAAGCTTGCAGCGGCAGGTCATTCGGCAGGAAATCAACCGCGAAACTGACGAGATCGAGCGTCGCTTGCGCATGACCCGGCGCGACGGTGTACCCCCGTGCGGCGAGTTCCGCACGCATGCCACCGGCCAGGGCGCCGGCGGGATCGTTGCTCGGGACCAGAGTCTGCCAGCCGTTCCGGCCGACGGCACCACCGGGGTCGGTGCGATCGTCCTTTGCGACGACGTTCACTATCTCGTTCGCAGCACCCGGCGTCCGGGCTGGCGTTCCGACGCTCGGGTAGGGAACCGCGAACCGGATTGAGCCGCACGCCGTCAGCAACGCGCAGGCCGCGAGGGCGATCACGGCGCCTTTCACGGCCGCCCACCTTTGGCCAGTGCCTCCTGGAAATGGGAGTCACCGATGATCTGACCGACCATGTCGCGCATCGCTGCAATCAGGTTGGTACGGTACAGGCTCAGGAGACTTGGCGCCCAGATCGGCTGACCAGGAGAGCACCAAGGAGTCACCTTGTGCGCTGCATGATAGTATTTCACGAACACCGGACGGTCCGACGCATCCACGACCTCGACAAGCGCCGCCGCTATCGCGACGACGCTGACGGTCTCCGGAATCAAGTTGTAGAAGCAGTTGTTCATTGTCTGCGCGGACGGGATGTCCTCGTGGAACCGGATCACCCCGATGCGGATGTCCGCGTGATCGGGACCGATCCGGTAGCCCTGCGCCGCGAGTTGCCCGCGCAGAGCGTCGGCAATGGTGCGTGGAACGTCGTTTGCTGCCTTGATCGGCGTCTCGTGATAGGTCTCATAGAATGAGCTGTGAATGGGGAGCGGTGCATCGAGCAGCCGCCCCGGAATTGCGCTCGCGACCCAGTCGTACCGCAGGTTCCGCAGGTCCGTGACGGACACCGAAACTGTGGTGGCCGCCGCTCCGGCGACGGACGGCGGCAAACCGTGCGGCTCGAACGGGACATCGATCACGGCGGGCTCTTGGCTCACGTTGAACCTCCCACCTGCCCCGCCGGATGCACTGCACGCAGCCAGCAGCAGCGCGCTCAGCAAGGCAATCCACCGCCGCTGGACATGTGTCCGCATCGATACGGATCCGTGTTGCGCAATGAAGCCTGCCACCGCCGACGCGCCTTGCCAACCCGGATAAAAATCGCTGCGTTCACGACATGCCAAGTTTCCTGGATCGCGCTATGACTGGGATGTCATGCAATCCGTCGCGGCGGATGGACAGCGGAAGGGAAAGGCCACATGCACATCCTCGTTCTCGGCGGCGGCGTGATCGGCGTCACCACGGCGTATGAACTGCTCAAGGACGGCCATCAGGTCACGCTGGTCGAGCGCGAAACCGAGGCCGCGGCGGGAACGAGCTTCGGCAATGCCGGCATGATCGCGCCCGGACATGCGTTTGCGTGGGCATCGCCTAAGGTTCCGAAAATCCTGCTGCGCTCGTTGTGGCGCGACGATCTCGCCTTCCGCATGGGCTTTTCCACCGATCCGGCGTTCTGGCGCTGGAGCCTGCGGTTTCTCGGCGAATGCACCGCCGAGCGCGCACGCATCAACACGCAGCGCAAGCACCGTCTCTGCACCTACGCGCAATCGGTGCTGCGCGAGATCGTCGCCGAGACCGGCATCGCGTTCGACTATTCCGAAAGCGGGCTGCTCTATCTGCACCGCAGCCAGGCGACGCTCGATCGCGGCATCCGCAACATGGCGATCCTGCGCGATCTCGGCCAGCAGCAGGAAATCCTCACACCCGCACAGATCGCGAAGCTCGATCCGGCACTGGCGCCGGCCGAGAAGAAAATCGCAGGCGGCATCTACGCCCGTACCGACGCGACCGGCGATTGCCGGCTGTTCACGCAGGCGCTGGCCGAGGTCGCGCGCGCGCGCGGCGCCGAGTTGCGCTTCGGCACGACCGTCACGCGGCTGGCCAGCGACGGCGAGCGCATCACCGGCGTCGAGACCGATCACGGCACGATCACCGCGGATGCCTATGTGCTGGCCCTCGGCGTGTGGTCGCCGCATCTGCTGCGCGGGCTGGACAAATGGCTGCCGGTCTATCCGGTGAAGGGCTATTCGCTGACGCTGCCGATCGGCGGCAACCATGTGCCGCCCACGGTGGGCGCGGTCGATGAGGACAACCTGATCGCCTATTCGCCGCTCGGCGAGCGGCTGCGCGTGACCGCGACGGCGGCGTTCGCCGGTTACGACGCCAGCCATTCGCCGGCGGACTTCCGTGTCATGCTGGGCAAGATACAGGACATCCTGCCCGGCGCCGCCGACTATACGCGCCCCGCCTACTGGGCCGGGCTGCGGCCGATGACGCCGGAGGGGACGCCCGTGCTGGGCCTCGGGAAGCAGCGCAACCTGTGGTTCAACACCGGCCACGGCCATGTCGGCTGGACCATGTCCTGCGGTGCCGCGCGCGTCACGCGCGACCTGATCGCCGGGCGTACGCCGGACGTCCCGCTCGACGGCATGTCGCTCCACTGATCCGCGCGAGGCGGATCACTCACGCCTGCGTGGCCGCGCCCGCGGATGGTCGCGGTCCCGCCGTGCGCGTCCCCATATCGGCAAGCGCACGGGGAAGGAGCAATCGTCCATGTCCGCGTACGAGGGAAAATTCATCTGGTACGAGTTGATGACCAGCGATACAGGCGCGGCCGAGACTTTCTACACGCGCGTGATTGGCTGGCAGGCGAAGGATGCCGGAATGCCGGGACAGCATTACACGCTGTTCCTTGCCGGACCGAGCATGGTGGCGGGGCTGATGGCGGTGCCGGAGCAGGCGCGCGCGATGGGCGTTGGGCCATGCTGGATGGGCTATATCGCGGTTGCCGACGTCGATGCCACGGCCGAACGGGTCAGGGCGGCGGGCGGGGTGGTGCATCGGGCGCCCGACACTATCCCCGGCGTCGGCCGCTTCGCCGTGGTGGCCGACCCGCAGGGGGCTGGGTTCATGCTGTTCCGTGGGGAGGGTGAGCCGCCACCTCCGCCGCCGGCCCCCGGCACACCCGGCCATGTCGGCTGGCACGAACTGCTCGCCAATGACCGCGAGGCGGCGTTTGCCTTCTATTCCAGCCTGTTCGGGTGGACGAAGGTGGACGCGGTGGATCTCGGGCCGGCGGGCATCTACCAGACCTTTGCAGCCGGCGGGCCGGCGATCGGCGGGATGTACCAGCGCAGCGGCGAGATGCCGGGACCGCTCTGGCGCTATTACTTCAACGTCCCCGCGATCGACGCCGCGACGGCGCGCGTGGCCGAAAGTGGGGGGAGCGTGCTGACGGGACCGCATCAGGTGCCCGGCGGAAGCTGGATCGCGAATTGCGTCGATCCGCAGGGTGCCGCGTTCGCGATGGTGGCGCCGCAACGCTGAGCGGACAGGGACGGTGGTGCCGGGGTGGCGTCGCCGCCGCCGACGGTCCATCCTGGCCAGATGCACCACCAGCCGCACGACTCAGCCGTCCGCGTGCAGACCCGCCCGGACGGCGCCCTGCTCTACCTGATCGCCCTGCCGCCGGAGGCGTTGCCGCCGGTGCGCGCGCGCGACCTCGCCGCCGCCTGGGACGCCGCGCGGGCCGCAGCACTCGACGAACGCTGGGGCAGCGCGCGGCTGTTCCGCTTCCGCCGCGCCGACGGCAGCGCGCTCGACCTCGCACTTGGCGATGCCGACGCGTGCTGCTGGGCCGCCGCGGTCGATGGCACGGTGGGGATGGGGAGCACCTACGGACTGTCGGTCTGCCTGCGGCTGCTGGCGCTGGTCGATCTGCTGGCGCGCGCCGCCTGGGCGGGCGATGTGATGGCGCTGCGGCGCGACGGCGCGGCGCTGGCACCGGCGCTGGTGCAGGCGGCCGCGATGCAGCCGCTGACCGGCGAGGCGCGGTTCGACGAGGGCGATTTCCGTCGCCGCTGCGGTCCCGCGCCGCGCATCGCCGCCGGGGCACCGGCATGAACCGCGCGTTCCGGGCGCTGATGCTTGTCCTGCTCGCCGGTGGCTGCACCTTCGGCGAGCCACGCAGCCATGCCGACGCCGTCACGGTGGCCGAGTGCAACCGCCGCGCCGACGAGATTTACCGGCTGCGCAACCCGCAGGCTGTGTACGGGCAGGACACCTACGCCTCCACGCTGCGTGACGCCCCGCTGGGTACCAGCGGCACGTTCAGCAACCCGAGTCAGGGATTGAGCAGCCAGTACGAGCGCGCGCAGATCGTGCGCGAGTGCATCGAAGGCACTGGGCCGGTCGGCCCGACCCCGGCGGCGCCGCCAGTTGCCGGGCCCGGCGCGCCGCAATAGAAGCCGCGCCGCAACCGAGCGAGGGAGACCGGCCCGCATGAGCAAGATCATCCGCACCGAGCCGAACGAGGTGCTCGCCAAGGCGGTCGAATATCACGGCTTCGTCTATGTCCAGGGCTGCACCGCGCGCGACCTGTCGGCCGACGTGGTGGAGCAGACGCGCGACGTGCTGGCGCAGATCGACGCCATCCTGGAAACCCACGGCACCGATAATACGCGTCTGCTCCAGGCCCAGATCTGGCTCAAGGACATCCGCGACCGCGAGGCGATGAACAAGGTCTGGTCGGCTTGGCTGCCGGCGGGCGGCGCCCCGGCACGGGCCTGCGTGCAGGCGCACATGGCCGACCCGCGCCATCTGGTCGAGATCATGGTGACGGCCTGCAAGTGACGCGTGCGCGCCGCGGGGCCGCGCCCGTTGCGGCCCCGCAACACGCAAGCGACAAATTTGCCACGTTGCGATAACGGATACGTTATTGGGAAATTAGTCCTGAATTGGAGGCTTGTCCACACCCCCGAACCGACAATCTGCGCCGTTCACGCCCACGAGAGCGTGTTACCGGATTGCCATACTGCGGGAATCGCGTTGTTACCTAGCGACACAAAACGCGATGCAGACAAGGAGCAATCCACATGCGGGCAGGATCGCGCGCACCGCTCGCCCTCATCATCGGCTCGATCCTGGCGATCGCGATGCCGGCTATCGCTCCGCAAGCCAAAGCAGAAACTAATAGCAACGATACACATCGCGCAACACATTCCCGTCACGCGCATGGCAGCCACTATCTGGCGTCGCATCGGTCGGCCCGCTTCCGTCACGCCTCCGGCGGACTGCAATGCGTGCCGTTCGCCCGCGCAGAATCCGGCATCGTCATCAAGGGCAACGCCGCCAACTGGTGGGACGCCGCGGCTGGCGTCTATGCGCGCGGCAGCCGGCCGGAGCCTGGAGCGGTCCTGAACTTCCGCGCCACCGGCCACATGCGCCTCGGCCATGTCGCCGTCGTGACCAACGTGCTGAGTGCGCGCGAGATCGAGATCGACCACGCCAACTGGGCCTGGACCAGCGCCACCAAGGGCAACGTCACGCTGGCGATGCGGGTGATCGACGTGTCGGCCGGCAACGACTGGACCGCGGTGCGGGTCGAACTCGGCCATACCGGGCAGTTCGGCGCCGTCTATCCGACCTACGGCTTCATCTATGACCGGCCCGACACCGGCGTCATGGTCGCCAACACGCTGCGCACCCTGCATCCGACCGCCGAGCGCCCGGCGCTGGACGCCGACGAGGTGGCGGAGGCGCCGCTGGTCCGCGCCGCCACCGACGGCGGCGAGGCATTGGTCGCGGTGGACGCACCCAGCCACAGCCTGCGCTGATCCGCCGCTCCCGACGGATAAACAGCCGCCTCAGGCGGCGGCCGGCGGGGCGACGCCTTTGACCTGGGTGCGGTGCATGATGCGCCGCCTGGCGGGGTCGAAGGCATCCCGGCGGTGCATGGTGCAGCGATTATCCCAGAGTACCAGATCGCCCGGACGCCAGTGGTGGCGCCAGCCGATCTCCGGCGCGTCGATGCCGGCCCAGATCGCGTCCAGCAGCGCGTCCGACTCGGCAAGATCAAGACCTTCCAGCCAGGCGTTCCGGCGGCGGCCGAGATACAGCATCTCCCGCCCCGACTCCGGGTGGCGGCAGATCAGCGGGTGCAGCGCGCCCGGCGCGGCGCGCGGGTCGTCGGTCGGTGTGACGCCCTGGCGCACATAGCCGCCGCTGTTGTAGGTGCCGTCATGCTTGACCCGCCGCCCGGCAATGCGGCGGCGCAGCTCCGGTGCCAGCCGCTCCAGTGCGGCGTACATGCTGCAGAACCAGGTGTCCCCTCCCTCGGCTGGCACTTCCAGCGCATAGAGCAGGCTCGCCATCGGCGGGGCAGGCAGATAGGACATGTCGGTGTGCCATACCGCCTCTCCGGCGCCGAGGCTGCCGATCGCGACACCGTTCTCGATCACGTTGGACACGACATAGATTTCTGGCCGGCCGACGACGGTGCTGCGCCCGCTCTCCTGCACCGGCGCGAGGTCGAGGTCGCCGAAGCGGCGGCTGAACGCCACCAGATCGTCATCGGTCAGCACCTGATCGCGCAGCAGCAGCACGGCATGCGCGATCCAGGCGCGGCGCAGCGCCGCGAACCCCGCGCCATCGAGGCCGCGCACATCGATGCCGCGCAGTTCCGCCCCGAAACCGCCCGCATTCGGTCGCACCTCCATCCAGGTTCCCTCCCCGTGCCTGAAGCAGCCTATTGCAGAATGCCGCCGGCGCCGAGGGCCGCGCCGAGTCCGAGCAGCCAGAGCGGATGCAGCCGGGTGGCCAACAGCCCGGCGGCGGCGGCGAGCGCCACCAGCGCGGTGCCGGGGCCGTGGATGCTGGCGCGGCACAGCAGCACCGCCGCCCCCATCACCAGCCCGACCGTCACCGGCGTCAGCCCCGCCTGCACGCGCTTGCGCCACGGCGCCTCCCGGAATCGCTGCCACAGTCCGGCGACCGTGTAGGTCAGCAGCGCGGCCGGCAGCACGAAGGCTGCGGTCGCCGCCAGCGCGCCGGCCAGACCCGCGACCCGCCAGCCGATCAGGGTGACGATCAGCATGTTTGGTCCCGGCGCCGCCTGCGCCAGCGCGAACAGGTCGGCGAACTGGCGAGGATCCACCCAGCCGAACGACGCCGCCTGGCGCTGCAACTCCGGCAACAGAGCGTTGGCGCCGCCGACGGCGAGCAACGAGAGATAGGCGAACACCACGGCCAGGGTGGCGACCGCCGCGATCATGCGCTCGGCCGTTGCAGCAGCATCGCCGCCGGCGCCAGCACCAGCAGCACGAGCAACAGCGGAAGCCGCAGCACTGCCACGCCCGCCAGCGCCGCCACCGCGACCCCGATCGCCACGGGCCGGCGGCGCAACGGTGCCGCGATACGCAGCGCGGTCGCGAGCACGAGGCCGGAGGCCGCCGCCGCCAGTCCGCCGAGCATGTGCGCCACCCAGGGCACCGAAGCGTAGCGCCCATAGACCGCGCCGAGCACGATCACGACCGCGACCGGCCCGCCGAGCAGCCCCGACACCGCGGCCAACGCCCCGGCCGGACCGCGAAACCGCCCGCCCAGCGCCACCGACAGGTTGACCACGTTCGGCCCCGGCAGGAACTGGCACAGCGCCAGCAGATCGGTGAACTCGGCCGCCGACAGCCAGCGCCGACGCTCGACGATCATGCGCCGCGCGAACGGCAGCACGCCGCCGAACCCGAGCAAGCCCACGGCGGCGAAATTCGCGAACAAGGAGGACAGGCGGGGCGGATCGACCGGTGGCGGCGTCATGCGCCAAAGCATAGGCGCAGCGGCGTGATCCGAACAACGGCGTGACTAAAACCAAGTCGAAGCGAACCTGCGCGCCGTCGAGGTCAAATCACAGGGACCGGATGCCGCGCAGTTCTTGTCAACCATCGCCCCGACTCCGCGTTCAACCGTGAAGCAACGAGACAACACGCAGGACTCAGGCGCGCATGGCAAACACCTCCGGCTCGGAATCCACGTCTGTGCAATCCGCCGGCGCCAATGCGCTGGCTCAGGGTATCGCGGCCGCGGTTGACGCCGGGTCCGCTTCGGTCATGGCGAGCGCGACGGGCGCGCCGTTCGGCTGGACGGCAGGCAACCCGTTTCCGAGCGTGCCGGCGGGCGCCTATGGCCGGGTGATGTTTACCGGCGCGCTGAACGGCGCCGTGACGCTGCCGGCGCAGTACAACGTCGTGGACGACAGCGCGACGGGCCCGTTCACGATCGTCGCCAACGGCATCGGTCCACAGGCCGCGACCCTGAGCGGCACCGGCCAGACCTATTCCGCGAGCGGCGCCCCCGCCTACCTCGTCTCGGGCCACACCAGCCCGACCGGCACCGGCATCGGCGCCGGCGGCACGGCGAGCCCGACCGGGACCGGCGTCGGCGCCGGCGGCACCGCGAGCCCGACCGGAACCGGCGTCGGCGCCGGCGGCACGGCGAGCCCGACCGGCACCGGCGTCGGCGCCGGCGGCACGGCGAGCCCGACCGGAACCGGCGTCGGCGCCGGCGGCACCGCGAGCCCGACCGGAACCGGCGTCGGCGCCGGCGGCAATCTGCTGTTCCTCGGCGCCGGAAGCGCCAGCCCTGGGGGAAGCGGAGGCTCCGATTCCTTCCTGGTCAGCGCCAACCAAGCGGACACCGTCGTTGCCAACGGCGGCAACAACTGGATCGCGACCGACGGCAGCAGCGGCGACCTGATCTGGGCCGGCTCCGGCAACGCCGTGATCGCCAGCGGCGGCGCCGACACGATCGGGGTGGGTGCCGCGAACGCCACGATCAACAGCACCGGCGATGCCGTGGCGGTCGGCGGCAGCGGCACGACGTATTTCGTCGCCTCCGCCGGTTCCGCTACAGTCGCGGGCAGCAGCGCGGCGATCACGGCCGCCGGAGCGGGCAGTGCCAGCCTGTTGGCTTTCGGCGCCAGCGCCGGCGGCAACCAGTTGATCGGTTCCGGCGCCGCGGCGACGCTGGTGGGCAACGGCAACGGCGACGTGCTCGCCGGCCTGAACGGAAACAACGTCCTGGTTGCCGGCGGCGGAAATGAAACACTGTTCGGCGGTGGGTCGGCGACCGGCACGACATTCTTCGGCGGCACCGGCGACGCCGTGATGGTCGATCAGACGGGCGGTGGGCAGTTCTATGCCGGCACAGGCTCGGCGCAGGTGATCGCGGCAGGCGATGCGAACCAGTTCTGGTTCGTCCAGGGCCATGCCGGCGGCGTCATGTCGATCAGCGGCTTCAACAGCACCGACCGGATCAATCTGGCGGGCTACGGCGCCACCGAGATGACGATGGCGATGAACACGGCGCAGGTCGCCGGCGGCAGTACGATGCTGATGCTGTCGGATAACACCAGAATAATGCTGATGGGCTTCACCGGCCTGACTCAGAACAACATCGCCTGACCGGCGTCCGGGGCGGCGTTCAGTCGTCCGGCTTCGTCTCGGTGCGGTCGGATTCGAACAGTTCCTGCAATTCCTGTGCGGCCTGCTGCGCGCTCTGGATCAGGCGCTGCTCGTCGCCGGCCCACTGATGCATCTCGTCCAGCCGGCGCTCGTCGTGGTCACGAAACAGTGCGATCGCGCGCGCCGCCGTGGCCGCCGGCACGTCGAGCCGCTCCAGCACCTGTTCGCTCAGGCGCAGGCTGGAGTCGAAGGTCTCGCGCACAAAGCCGGCGATGTGCAGGTCCATCAACCGATACGCGTACTGCCGGTCGCGCGCGCGGGCGAAGATCTGGAGATGCGGGAAATGCCGCTTCGCCATCGCCGCCGCGGCCACCGTCGCCTCCGGATCGGGAATGGCGAGGACCAGCACGCGCGCGCCCTCCGCCCCCGCCGCGCGCAGCACGTCCAGCCGCGTCGGATCGCCGTAATAGACCCGCCCGCCATAGCGCCGCACCACCTCGATTTGGGCGGGATCCTTGTCGAGCGCGGTGAAGCGGATGCGCTGCATGTGCAGGACCCGCCCGACGATCTGCCCGACGCGGCCGAATCCGCAGATGATGACCGGCGCCGGCGGACCGTCGATCGGGTCATAGGCGGGGGCGCGCCGCTGCACGAGGCGCGGTTGCAGCCAGTGTTCGGCTGCGGCGAACAGCAGCGGCGTGGCTGCCATCGACACCGCGACCACGAACGTCACCAGCCCCGCCACCTCGGTCCCCAGCACGCCGGCGGGGACCGCGGCACCGAACACGACGAAGCTGAACTCGCTGCCCTGCGGCAAGGCGAGCCCGAAGCGCAGCGCGTGCGCGAGACTGCGCCGTTTCCACCAGCCCAGCGTGACCGTGACCGCGGCCTTGACGGCCATCAGCACCGCGACCAGGGCGGCCACCGCGCCGGGCGCCCGCAGCGCCATTCCAAGATCGGCTGACATGCCTACGGAAATGAAGAAAAATCCGAGCAACAGGCCCTGGAAAGGCGCGATATCGGCCTGCAATTCGTGACGGTAGTCGGAGTCCGACAGCATCACTCCGGCAAGGAAGGCCCCGAGCGACATCGAAAGTCCCGCCCAATGCGCCAGCGCGGCGGTGCCGACCACGAGCAGCAGCGCGGTCGCCGTGAACACCTCCGGCAACCGCGCGCCGCCGATGACGCGGAACACGGGCCGCACCAGCAGGCTGCCACCGATCAGGATCACCGCGACCGCGATCGCCGCGCGCAGCACCTCGGTCCACGGCACCTGCTGCGGCAGCATCGCGCCGGCCAGCAGCGGCAGCAGTGCCACCAGCGGCACGAACGCCATGTCCTGAAACAGCAGCACGGCGAAGGCGTCCCGCCCGGCGGTCGAGGGGAGCAGGTCGCGCTCGGCGAGCATCGGCAGCACGATCGCGGTGGAGGACAGCGCCAGCCCCGCCCCCAGCACCGCAGCCCCCGCCCAATCGATCCCGGCCAGGCGCGCGAGGCCGGCGAGCAGCAGCGCCGTCGGCACCATCTGCCCGAAGCCCAGGCCGAACACCGCGCGGCGCAGAATCCACAGACGATGCGGCCGCAGTTCTAGCCCGATCAGGAACAGCAGCATGACGACACCGAGTTCCGAGACCTCGGTGATTTGCCCGACATCGGTGACGAGGCGCAGCCCGGCAGGGCCGATCACCGCGCCGGCGACGAGGTAGCCGAGAATGGAGCCGAAGCCGAGCCGTCGCGACAGCGGCACCGCGATCACGGTGGCCGCCAGCAGGGCCACCAGTGTGGTGAGCATCAGCGTCTCTCCCGTCCAGGCGGGGCGGAAGTGCGCCTATCCGTCGGCGCGGGGTACCCAGGGGATGCGAGCCACCTCGATCCCGTCCTCGGCCAGCGCCTCGGCCTGTTCGGGCGTGGCTTCGCCGTAGATGCCGCGTTTCTCGCTCTCGCCGGAATGGATCCGCCGGGCCTCATCGGCGAAATCGGCGCCGACATAGTCGCAGGTGCGCTCGACCTCCGCGCGCATCCGCTGCAGCATCGCCCGCAGGTGATCCGGCATCCCGCCACCTGCGACCGCGACCGGCTTGCCGGCCGGCGCGGGCTGCGGCGGTGGCAACGGAGCGGGCAGCGCGGCGCCCTTGGCGAGGGCCGGCGCCATCAGTGCCCGCGCGACATTCGTGTCGCCGCAGGTCGGGCAGGCGATCAGGCCGCGTGCCGCCTGCGCCTCGAACGCCGCGCTGTCGCGGAACCAGCCGTCGAACCCGTGCGCCTCGCGGCACTGCAATTGGTAATGGATCATCGTGCGTCCTGCCTGCCCGGTAATCTGGCAGTCCGCGGGCGGGAGTGCCAGCCCCGCCGCATCTCACACCGGCTGCAGCAGTGCATCGAGTTTGCCGGCTCGGTCGAGAGCCGCCAGATCATCGCTGCCGCCGATATGGCGACCGTCGATGAACACCTGCGGCACGGTGCTCCGTCCGCCGGCGCGGCGGATCGACTCGGCACGTTCCGGCGTGCCGTGCGGGGCCTCGATCTCGATATAGCTCACGCCCTTGCGCTCCAGCAGCGACTTCGCCCGCACGCAGTAAGGGCACCAGGGCTGGGTATAGATCTCGACCTTCGGCATCGCGCGCTCCTTATGTTGCACCGCAGGTTTGGTGCGGCACCGGCGCGCGCAAGGGGATCAGCCGAGGCGCCGGTCTGCCACGCGCGCCGCGACCAGCACATCGACCGCGGCGGCGCCGCCCGCCAGCAGTGCGGAGGTGCAGGCGGCGGCGGTGGCACCGGAGGTCATCACGTCATCGACCAGCAGGACCCGGCGCCCGGCGGCGAGTGCGGCGCGCGCCGGGCGTATGGCGAAGGCGCCGGTCAGCGCCTCGGCCCGCGCCGCGGCCCCGGCATGGCCGAGCGGCAGCGTCGCCCGCGTCCGCCGCAGCAGGTCGAGTGCGGCCGGCACGCCAGCGAGCCGCGCCAGCACACGCGCCAGCAGCGCCGCCTGGTTGTAGCGGCGGGCGAACAGGCGGCGGCGGTGCAGCGGCACCGGCACGATCAGCTCGGCCTCCCGCAGCAGCGCGGCACCCGCCCGCGCCATCATCGGCGCCAGCGCCGCCGCCAGTTCCGGCCGGTCGGCGTATTTGAACGCCAGGATCAGCCGCGCTGCCTGCGCGTCATAGCGCAGCGCCCCGCGCGCGCACCGCCACGGCGGCGGGCTGGCGCGGCAGATCGGGCACAGCCGCTCCCGCCCGCCCTGCGCGGCGCTGCTGAACGGGGTGCCGCACGCGGTGCAGCACGGCTCCGTCACGAAGCCGGTGCGGGCGAAGCAGGCGGCGCAGAACCGCCCCGGCACATCGACCGGCCGGTCGCAGGTCAGGCAGACCGGCGGCAGCAGCAGATCGAGCGCCGCCCGCCCGGCGGTGCGCACCAGATCGCGCATGGGCCGACGTTACGCCGCCGTGCCGCTTGGCGGCAACGCAGCACGGCGTACATGTGGCGCATGAGCGACTCCATGCACGTCTTCGACCGCACCGCCGTGCGCCGCCACCGCGAACGCGCCGCCGCGCGTGTGGCCTCGGTCGAGGACATTCTGCGCGACGCCGCCGAACGGCTGCTGGACCGGCTGGACGACACCACGCGCCGTTTCAGCGCCGCGCTGGATGTCGGCGGGCGCGGCACGATCGCGCCGCTGCTGCGCGCACGCGGCATCCCGACGCTGGCGTGCGACCTGTCGCCGGCGATGGCGGCGCGGGCGGGCGCGCCTGCGGTGGCAGCGGACGAGGAATGGCTGCCGTTCGCGCCGGCGAGCTTCGACCTGATCGTGGCCAGCCTGTCGCTGCACTGGGTCAACGATCTGCCCGGCGCGCTGATCCAGTTGCGCCAGGCGCTGCGGCCTGACGGCCTGCTGCTGGCCAGCCTGCCGGTGCTCGGCACGCTGGGCGAGTTGCGCGCGGCATTGACCGAGGCGGAGGCCGCGATCCGCGGCGGTGCCGCGCCGCGCGTCTCGCCGTTTCCCGAACTGCGCGACTGCGCGGGGCTGCTGCAACGCGCCGGCTTCGCGCTGCCGGTCGCCGATCTGGAGGAAATCCGGCTGCTCTATGCCAATCCGCTGGATCTGCTGCGCGACCTGCGCGCCGCCGGCGAAGCCAACGCGGTTGCGCTGCGCGACCGCAGGCCCGCGCCGCGCGCGCTGTTCCCGGCGGCGCTGGCGGCGCTGCCAGGCACGCAGGGACGCACCGTCGCGACGCTGCGGCTGGCGATGCTGACCGGTTGGGCGCCCGGCCCCGGCCAGCGGCAGCCACTGCGCCCGGGGAGCGCGTCGCACCGACTCGCCGACGCGCTGGCTGGACGGACGGCAAGCGGCGGAAGCTGAAATCTTTGCCAAAGAGCGCGCGCGTGCTTGACTGGCACGCGCGATCGCCGACATGCACGCTGTCTCAGCGGAGGTTCGCATCATGCCGATGCCCGAAGCACCGCTCCGCCTTGCCGCGCTGTCGCTGTTGCCTGCCTTGCTGGCCGGCTGCGCCGGCGGCACGATGATCGCCAGCCAGTATCCCCCCGGCTATCATGTCGGCGGCACCGGTCTGAGCCTGCCGCTCGAAAATGAGCAGCCGTTCGCCCGCAAGCCGGTGTCGACCGCGATGACGGCCATGGCGATCACCGATCCGGCAAGGACGCCGAGCCATCCGTTCGTCGATGGCGGCCGCGCGCTTCCGACTGCCGCGTTCGCTGTCGCGTTGACGACGCATGTGCCGGCCCACGCACACGCGCACGCCGCGAAAGCATCGAGCGCACATGGTGGCGGTGGCGCAGGCGGTGGTGGCGGAGGAGGAGGTGGCGGCGGCGGCGGCGGGAAGTAGCTTTCCGGCCGCTTCCTACCACGCGAAGGCGGGCAGGCTGGCGATCGGCGCGAGGCCGGCCGCTCGCGCGGCCGCCTCGGCCGTGGCGGCACCGGCGAGGTCGGCGGCGTGGATGCCGCCGAGCACCCAGCAGGAGGCAACCCCGGCCGCCGCGGCGCCGGCGATGTCGGTGCGCAGGGCATCGCCGACGGCCAGCACCTCCTCGCGCGGCAGGCCGAGCAGCCCGAGTACCGGGCGATACACCTCCGGGTCGGGCTTGCCGACCCACAGCACCTTCCCGCCCAGTTCCAGGTAGTGCAGCGCCAGCGCCCCGGCGCAAATCACCCGCGCGCCGCCGCGGATTACCTCCAGGTCAGGATTGGCGCAGATCATCGGCAAGCCGGCCGCGCGGCAGGCGGCGAGTTCGTCGAACCACGGCGCCACGTCGGTCGGCGCGCGCGTATCGTCGGGGCCGGTGTTGAGCACGAAATCGGCGTCCGCGGGCCCGCTCGCCTCGACATAGTCGAGGTCGGCGAACACGTTGCGGTCACGCTCCGGTCCGATATGCCACAGTCGCCGCCCGAGGGAAGCGAAGCCGGGCGCGTCGCGGTCGCGCAGCAGCGCGTGCGTCACCTCGCCGCTGGTGATGATGCCGGTATAGAGGTCGCGCGAGATGCCCATGGCCGCCATGCCGGCGGCGGCGACGCCGGCGCGGCGCGGCGCGTTGGACAGCAGCACGACGCGCTGGCCTTGCGCGCGCAGTCGCGTCAGGCAATCGACGGCGCCGGGATAGGGCGCGACGCCGTCATGCACCACGCCCCACAGATCGACGATGAATCCGCGATAGCGTGCGGCAAGCGGGGCGAAGCCGTCGAGATGTTCCATACGGATTCCTAATGATCGGCGCCGATGGCGTCGGCGACGCAGGCGAAGCCGTCGGCGTCGAGGGCCGCGAGCAACTCGCGCTTGAGGCGCGGGATCAGCGCCGGCCCGTGCAACGCGAAGCCGGTATAAAGCTGCACCAGGCTGGCGCCGGCGCGAAGCTTTTGCAGCACCTGCCGTCCGCTGCAAATGCCCCCGACGCCGATCAGGGTCAGCCGCCCGGCCGCCAGCCGCGCGACGGCGGCCAGCATCGCCGTGGAGGGCGCGAACAGCGGCGCGCCGGACAGCCCGCCGATCTCGGCGGCGTGCGGCGAACGCAGGCCGGGCGGGCGCGCCAGCGTGGTGTTGGATATCACCAGCCCGGCCACGCCGTGGGCGATGCAGGCCGCGACGATCTCCGGCAGATCGGCGGGCGCGAGGTCGGGCGCGAGCTTGACCAGCAGCGGCGGCGCGCCTGGCACGGCGCGGCGGATCGCCGCCAGGATACCGCCGAGCCGCGGCGCGGCCTGCAGGTCGCGCAACCCGGGCGTGTTGGGCGAGGAGACATTGATCACGACATAAGCGGCATAGGGTGCCACCGCCGCGACCAGCGCCGGATAGTCGCGCTCGGCGAGCGCATCCTGCTTGTTGAGGCCGACATTGGCGCCGACCGGCACGCGCTGGCGCACGGCGGCAAGGCGGCGGACGAAGGCGTCGATGCCGCCGTTGTTGAACCCCATGCGGTTGATGACCGCGCCATCAATGCCGAGCCGGAACAGCCGCGGCCGGGGATTGCCCGGCTGCCGGCGCGGCGTGACCGTCCCCGCCTCGATGAAGCCGAAGCCGAGCCGCATCAGGCCGGGCAGCGCCACCGCATCCTTGTCGAACCCGGCGGCCAGCCCGATCGGATTGGCGAAGTCGCGGCCGAGCGCGCGGACCGCGAGACGCGCATCATCCGGCGCCCCCTGGCCACCGAGCAGGCCCGCCTGGAGCGCCCGCAACGCCAGCCCATGCGCCCGCTCGGCATCCAGACGATGCAGGAGCGGCAGGGCGGCAGTGGCGAACCGGTGCGGCATGGCGCGTTCCTGCCCGACCCGCCCGACGCTGTGAAGGCATCCCGGCCCTGCACCAAGCCGGTTGCCGGCACGGGCGCAAGTCCCCATGCTGCCGGCGACGGCACGGAGGCACGTGCGGACCTTGCCGAACTCGGCTGACGCTGGCTCGCCGGCAATGGCGCCACATCGCCGCCTGGCCGACCTGGGCTGGCGCACCGTCTACCGGCTTGGCTTTCCGGTCGCGCGGCTGTGGTGGCGGCTGAGCGGCGCGCGCCACCAGGGGGCGCTGGTCGCGGTGTGGGTGGGGCCGGATCTTCTGCTGCTGCGCTCCTCCTATCGCAAGACATGGAACTTTCCCGGCGGCAGCGTGCGGCGCGGCGAGACGCCGGACGCGGCGGCGCGGCGCGAACTGATCGAGGAGATCGGCCTGGTCGCGGCGGGGCTGCACCCCGTCGGACAGACGGCGGGCCTGTGGGACGGGCGGCGCGACCGCGTGCATCTGTTCGAGCTGCATCTCGACCGCTTGCCGCCGCTGCGGCCCGATAACCGCGAGATCATCGCCGCCCGACTGGTATCGCCCGCCGAACTGCCCGGCTTGGCGGTGACCGGGCCGGTCGCCGACTATCTCCACCGGTGGGCATCGCGCGGCCGACGCTGACGCCGCGCGCCGCCGCGCTTGCGCCGCCGCCCCGGCGCGCGCACATCGCGGGGCATGTGGGACGAGCCGTATCTGGAAACCTGCTGCCGCTCGGCGCTGCACCGGCTCGCGCTCGCCGGCGCGGCGGGGCGGCCGGCGGGGCTGAAGGACGGGCCATGCCTGCAACGGCTCGCCGCGATGCGACTGGTGCGCGCGCGCGACGACGGACGCTATGAACTGACGGCGGAGGGTGCGGCACGGCACGCAGGCGAGGTGCTGCGCCGCACTGCCTCCTGAGCGCCGGCGCGGGTCGCGGATTCGTGCCGGGTCAGCGCCGCGCCGCTGTCTCCTTCTCATAGCGATCCCGCGCCGCGTCCACGGCCTGCGCATGCACCGCCGCCAGATCGGGCCGCACCGCGCGCGCCCGGTCCGCAGCCTGCAGCGTTGCCTCTGCGTGGCCCTGGAAGCGCGGCATCACCTCGCGCGCCATCAGTTCGACGCTGCGCAGCGTCGCCTCGCGGTCGGCCCAATTGTGACCGAGCAGCATGTAGCAGCCGAAGCCGCCATTCGATTGCGCCCACAACCGCTCGATCTGCGCCGTCGCCATCGCCGGCGTGCCGATCACGCCAAGCCCGGTGTCGTTGATGAAGTCGATCATCTCCGGAATGCTCGATCCCTTCACCGCCATCTGCGGGAACGCCGCGACCGCCTGGAAATAGTCGAACCAGTGCGCAATGCCGAATTCCACCTCGCGCCGCGCCTGCTCGGCCGTCTGGGCGATGTGCATGGGGCCGACCAGCCGCCACTTGCTGCGATCGACGGTCTTGCCGTGGGCGCGCGCCTCGGTCTCCAGCACGTTCCAGTGCAATGCCAGCGCATCGAACCCGGCCGCGGTGGTGGCGCCCACCGACAGCATGCCGATCCCATGCCGCCCCGCCAGCTTCGCCCCGGTCGGGGAGGCCACCGCGGCCACGCCGATATCGAACAGCGGCGCGGAATAGGGTCTCAAATGCAGCCGCGCCTCGCGCAGATCCCAACGGTCATTGCGCAGCGTCACCGGTTTCTCGCCGGTCAGCAGCCGCATGATGACGTCGAGGCCCTGTTCCAGAAGCTCGCGCGTCTGCGACTGCGACAATCCGATCATGACGCCGTCGGTCGGCAGCGAGCCGGGACCAACGCCCAGCATCACCCGCCCGCGCGTCAGATGATCGAGCTGCACGATCCGCTCCGCGACCCACAGCGGGTTATGATACGAGACGCTGACGACGCCGGTGCCGAGCCGGATATGGCGCGTCCGCTCCGCGGCGACCGCAATCATGATTTCGGGGGAGGCGGAAATCTCCGTGCCGGCGGAATGATGCTCGCCCAGCCACGCCTCATCGTAGCCGCAGCGGTCGAGCCAGCGGATGAGTTCGAGGTCGCTCTCCAGCGCGAGTGTGGGATTGATGCCGGGCTTGTGGAATGGTGCGAGAAAGATGCCGAAACGCAGACGGTGTGCCATGAACGTCGCTCCCTGAATTGACGGCAGGCCGATCACAGTCGGCCATTGGCGCGACGCTATCAGCCGCCGGGGCGCGAAGCGAGCGACAGAATCGTGGGCACCCAGCCTGCGATCAGCCGAGCATCTCGGCGTAGTGACAGGCGACCAGGTGCCCCTCCACGGCGCGCAACTCCGGCCGCTGCTGCGTGCAGCGCGCCGTCGCGTGCGGGCAGCGGCTGGCGAAGGCGCAGCCGGGGGGCGGATCGAGCGGCGACGGCAGCTCGCCCTTCACCGCCGCGCGCGCCAGCCGATGTTGCGCATCGACCGAGGGTGTCGCCGCGAGCAGCGCCTGCGTGTAGGGATGGCGCGGGCGAGCGAACAACATCTCCTTCGGCGCCTGCTCGGCGGGACGGCCGAGATAGAGCACCAGCACCTCATGCGCGATGTGGCGCACCACCGACAGGTCGTGGCTGATGAACAGATAGGCGAGGCCGAACTGGTCCTGCAGATCCATCATCAGGTTCAGCACCTGCGCCTGAATCGACACGTCGAGCGCGGACACCGGCTCATCGGCCACCACGACCCGAGGGTTGAGCATCAGCGCGCGCGCGATCGCGATGCGCTGGCGTTGGCCGCCGGAGAACATGTGCGGGTAGCGGCCGAACTGCTCCTCGCGCAGCCCCACCTTCGCCATCATCGCCCGCGCCGCCGCCGCACGTGCGGCACGATCGCCGCGCCGGTTGATCGCCAGCGGCTCCATCAGGATCGCGCCCACCGTCTTGCGCGGATTGAGCGAGCCGTAAGGATTCTGGAACACCATCTGCACGGAGAGGCGCAGTCGCCGCCGCGTGCGCGCGTCGGCGGCGGCGGTGGGCGCGCCGTCGAGCAGCAACTCGCCCTCGCTCGGCGGTTCCATCAGCGTCGCCATGCGCGCCAGGGTGGATTTTCCCGAGCCGGATTCACCGACGATCGCGAGCGTGCGGCCGGGGGCAAGCGTGAACGACACGCCATCGACCGCGCGCACCGTGCCGCGCGGCACGAACAGTCCACTGCCCGCCTTGTAGAAGCGTCTGAGATCGCGCGCCTCCAGCAGCGGCGTCATGCGACCGCGCGCTCCGGTCCCGGATGGCCCTGCGTCGGCCGCCCGGCTTCATCGAGCGGATAGTGGCAGCGCGCGCGGCGGCCCGGTGGACCCGACAGCGCGGGGGCCTCCATACGGCAGCGGTCGGTGGCGAAGCGGCAGCGCGGGTGGAACACGCAGCCCGCCGGCCGGTCGCCGATGCCGGGCACCACGCCGGGAATCGTCGGCAGCCGCCGTCGGCCCACCGCACGTTCCGGCAGCGCCTCCAGCAAGGCCGCCGTGTAGGGATGGCGGGGGGCGGCGAACAGCGATTCGGTCGGCGCTTCCTCGACCATCTGGCCGGCGTACATCACCTGCACGCGCTGCGCGGTCTCCGCGACCACGCCCATGTCGTGCGTGATCAGCACGAGCGCCATGCGATGCGCCCGTTGCAGGCTGAGCAGCAGATCAAGAATCTGCTTTTGGATGGTGACGTCGAGCGCGGTCGTCGGCTCGTCGGCGATCAGCAGGCGCGGGTTGCAGGCGATCGCCATGGCGATCATCACGCGCTGGCTCATGCCGCCCGATAGTTGGTGGGGGAACGCGCGCAGCCGGGTGGAGGGCGCAGGGATGCCGACCTGATCGAGCAACTCGATGATGCGCGCACGCACGTCGCGGCGCGGCACGGCGTGATGGACGCGCAGCGCCTCGCCGATCTGCCAGCCGACGGGATAGCAGGGGTTCAGCGAGGACATCGGCTCCTGGAAGATCATCGCCATGTCCTTGCCGACCAGACGCCGCCGCTGCCGCGCGCCGATCGCCAGCAGGTCGGTCCCGTCGAAGCGCAGCGCGTCGGCGCGCACCTCGCCCGGATACTGGATCAACCCCATCGCCGCCAGCATCGACACGCTCTTGCCGGAGCCGGATTCGCCGACGATGCAGAGCACCTCTCCAGGATCGAGCACGACATCAACGCCGTCCACGGCGCGGAACCGGCCGCGCGCGGTGGCGAAGGCCACCGAGAGGCTGCGCATCTCCAGGAGCGCGGTCATCGCTTGAGTCTCGGATCGAGGGCGTCGCGCAACCCGTCGCCGAACAGGTTGAACGCGAGTACGGTGATCAGGATGGCAAGGCCCGGAAAGGTCAGCACCCACCAGGCACGCTGGTAGAACTCCAGCGCGCCGGCCAGCATCGTGCCCCATTCCGGCGTCGGCGGCTGCGCGCCCAGGCCGAGGAAGCCGAGCGCCGCGGCATCGAGAATGGCGGAGGAGAAACCCAGCGTCGCCTGCACGATCAGCGGCGCCGTGCAGTTCGGCAGCACGGTGTCGAACATCAGTCTGAGCGTCCCGGCACCCGCCGAGCGCGTCGCGGTGACGTAGTCGCGCGCCAGTTCGCCGAGCGCGGAGGCGCGCACCAGCCGCGTGTAGTTCGGCAGCGTGACGATGGCAACAGCGATCATGGCGTTGAACAGCGACGGGCCGAGGATCGCGACGATAACGATGGCGAGCAGCAGCGAGGGGAACACCAGCAGGATGTCCATCAGCCGCATGATCGCCACATCGGCGATGCCGCCGGCGAACGCCGCGGTCAGCCCGAGGACAGTGCCGCAGGTCAGCGACAGCGCCACCACCGACAGCCCGATCAGCAGCGACAGCCGCGCGCCATAGATCAGACGCGCGAGGATGTCGCGGCCGACATCGTCGGTGCCGAGCAGAAACCTGTCCGACCCGCCATGCGCCCAGGCCGGTGGCGTCAGGAAGTTCTCGCGGTACTGCGCGATCGGCGAATGCGGCGCCAACACGTCGGCAAGCAGCGCCACCGCGACCAGCAGCACCATGAGCAAGAGACCGACGACCGCGCCGCGATTCTCGGCAAAGGCCCGCCAGAACAGGCGCAGACTGCCCGGTTCGTTGCGCGGCGGATGGGCGGCGATCACCGCCGCCTCGACCTCGCTGCCCGACATCAGCGCCGGATCCGCGGATTGAGGACGCCGTAGGCCAGATCGACGCCGAGATTGACCAGCATGACGAGACTCGCCACCAGCAACGTGCCGCCCTGCAACACCGGATAGTCACGGCGCTGGATGCTCTCGACCAGCCAGTGACCGATGCCGGGCCAGGAGAAGATCGTCTCGGTCAGGATCGCGCCGCCCAGCAGCGTGCCCACCTGCAAGCCGATCACCGTCACCACCGGAATCAGCGCGTTGCGCAGGGCGTGAACCACGACGACGCGCAGGCTGCCAAGCCCCTTGGCGCGCGCGGTCCGGATGTAGTCCTCACCCAGCACTTCCAGCATCGAGGAGCGCGTCATGCGCGCGATGGTGGCGAGCGGGATGGTGCCGAGTACAATCGTCGGCAGGATCAGATGCGACGCCGCCGAGGCGACCGCGCCACGGTCGTCGGAGAACCAGGCATCGATCAGCATGAATCCGCTCCACGGCTCGACGTAAAAGGCGTCGCTGATCCGCCCCGACACCGGCGTCCAGCCCAGCGCCACGGAGAACACCAGGATCATCATCAGCCCCCACCAGAAGATCGGCATGGAGGCGCCGGTGACCGACAATCCCATCAGCCCGTAGTCGAAGGCCGAGCCGCGCCGCACCGCCGCGATCACGCCGAGCGGCACGCCGACCGCGATCGCGAACAGGATGGCGCAGACCGACAACTCAATCGTCGCCGGGAACAGCGCGGTGAACTCGTGCCAGACCGGCTGCTGCGTGATGATCGAGGTGCCGAGATCGCCGTGCAGCACCTGCGACTCGTAGCCGAGGAACTGCTGCCATAACGGCCGGTCGAGGCCCATAGCGTGGCGCATGACGGCGAGCCGTTCGGGCGTGATGCCGCGTTCGCCGGTGCGCACCTCGATCGGGTCGCCGGGAACGAGATGGATCAGCAGGAAGCTCAGCAACGTGACGCCGACGAAGGTCGGCAGGATCAGCGTCACGCGGCGGAGCAGGAAGCGCAGCATCGGCGGTCAGGCCATCCCGCCGGCCACGGCAGCCAAAGCTACTGCAAGTCCACCTGGTCGAACCGGTGATCCCCCAGCGGGCTCATCTTGTAGCCGACGACCGCCTTGCTCATCGGCATGAACACCACCGAATGCGCCACCAGCACGAACGGCGCCTCGCGGTGCATCACCACCTGCGCCTGTTGGTACAGCTTGGCGCGCTCCGCCTGGCTGGGAAGTGTGGCGGCCTTGTTGATCAGGTCGTCGAACTCCTTGTTGCACCACTTCGCCTCGTTGCCGCCGCCGGGCCGCGCCGCGGCGCAGCCGGCGAGCGGCACGAAGAAATTGTCGGGATCGCCGTTGTCGCCGGTCCAGCCCAGCAAGCCCGTCTGATCCTCGCCCGCCGCCATCCGCTTGCGGTACTCGCCCCATTCGTAGCTGACGATCTTTGCCTTCACCCCGATCTTGGCGAGGTCGGCCTGCATCAGTTCGGCCATGCGCCGCGCATCGGGGTTATACGGGCGCTGCACCGGCATCGCCCACAGATCGGTCTCGAACCCGTTGGGATAGCCGGCAGCGGCCAGCAGGTTCTTGGCTTCGGCCGGATCGTACGGGAAATCCTCGATCGCGTCGTTGTAACCCCACATGGTCGGCGGGATCAGGTTCTTCGCCGCCTGTCCCGCACCCTGGTACACCGCGGTGATGATCGCCTTCTTGTCGATCGCCATGTTCATTGCGCGACGCACGCGCACGTCATCGAACGGCTTCTTCGTGACGTTGAGAGCCAGATACCCGATGTTCAGGCCAGGTTGCGACAGCAGTTGCAGTTTCGGATCGGCCTTGATGGACGGGAGGTCGGCGGGGTTCGGGTACGACATCACCTGGCATTCGTTGGCGCGCAGCTTGGCCAGGCGCACCGCCGGGTCCTTGGTGATCGCGAACACCAGCGCGTCCAGCTTCGCCTTCGGCCCCCAGAAGCCGTCGAACCGACGATAACGGATCGTCGTATCCTTCTGATAGACGACGAACTCGAACGGCCCGGTACCGATCGGTTGCTGGTCGATCAGCTCCGGCTTGCCGGCCTTCAGCAGCGCGTCGGCGTATTCCTTCGACTGGATGGCCGCGAAATCCATCGCCATGTCGGCCAGGAACGGCGCGTTCGGCTTCTTCAGCGTGAACTTTACGGTGTAGTCATCAAGCTTTTCGATTTTGTCAATCAGGCTGGGCATCTCCATGTCGCCCCAGTACTCGTAATCCCCGCCCGACACCTTGTGATATGGATTGGCCTCGTCGTATTGCCGGCCGAAGCTGAAGATCACGTCGTCGGCGTTGAACGGGCGGGTCGGCTTGAACAGCTTGTTGGAATGCCACTGCACGTTCTTGCGCAGATGAAAGACGAATACCTTGCCGTCCTCGGTGATGTCCCACGACTCCGCCAGCGCCGGCTCGACCTCCGTGGTACCGAGCCTGAACTGCACCAGTTGATTGTACACCGGCTTGTTGGCGTCGAAGGTGGTGCCGGTGGTGTTGATCATCGGGTTGAAGTTCTCCGGCGACCCTTCGGAGCAGTACACGAGGGTCTTTGCCTGCGCGGCGCCGGCGCCGACCAGGGCCGCGAGGGCAACGGCGCAGGCGGCCACGATGGGGGTTTTCATGGGGGCGGCTCCTCTTCTCGCTGTGGCGCCGGCCGGCGCGGGCCGACGAGGGCGTGGGCGGCAATGAACCGCATTTTGCCGCGGGCGCAAAGCCCTGCCCGGACCGCGATCCCGTTCAGTGCCGCGGCGGCGGCGGTGCCGGGTTCTGCGAGCCCTGCTGGTGCTGCAGCATCATCAGCAGCGCGCGCTGCGCCTCCCCCGACCGCGCCTGCGGCGCCTGCCCGCCCTGCGGCAGGGCGTGCAGCACGCAATCCACCAGGATCAGCGACGTGATGACCAGCAGCACGAAGGCGACGCCGACCATGCGCAGGCGAAGGCCCAGCACCGCCCCGCCCCGCGCCCCTGGATAGGCCGCGCCGCAGCGTGGGCAGGACAGCGAGGATGGGTCGAGGTCAGCCTGGCAGTAAGGGCAGATCATGCAAATCCCGGAACAACCTAGTCCGGGACAGTAGCGCGGACGCGCGCCCGATCCAACGACGACCGGGCGCGCGTGGCGGTCTCAGGCCGGCTGGACGCGCGACTGGCGGCGCCCGCCGCGCATCGCATCGACGCTCCACGCCCCGGCGCCATGCGCCACGACGAACAGGAAGCCGCCCGCCATGGCGATGTTCTTGAGCGCGTGGATCTGGTTGTTGAGATCGGCGAAACCGTGGACGGCGAAGGCCGTCACCAGGCAGAACAGAGCGAGCGCCAGCGCCACCCAGCGCGTCGCCAGCCCGGCCAGCAGCGCCAGCCCGCCGGCGCATTCGACGATGACTGCGACCGCATAGGCCACCGGCGGCACCGGCAGGCCGACATGCGCGATATAGCCGATGGCCGCGGCCGGCATCATCAGCTTGCCGAAGCCCGACCAGATGAAGATCGCCGCCAGCAGCACGCGGCCGAGGGCCGTCAGCGCAGGCGCATTGAACCCGCTGTCGTTCACGACATCGCTCTCCACATGATTTGGGGGTCAGCCGCGCAGCGTCTTCAGCGCCGTCGCCACCTGGGCGACGCGGCGACCCTGGTAGCGCGCGACTTGAAGATCCTGCTCAGGCGGCGCGACGACATGCTTGCCGTCGACAGCGGCGTGCGCGCCGTACGGTGTGCCGGCCTGGAACATGATCGGGTCCGCGTAGCCGGTCGGCACAATGATCAGGCCGAGATGCGCCATCACGTTGTAAAGCGAGAGCACGGTGCTCTCCGCCCCGCCATGCGTGCCCATCGTGGCGCAAAAGGCGGCGCCGGCCTTGCCGTTGAACAGGCCCTGGAACCAGACGCCGCCGAGGCTGTCGATATAGGCCTTGAGCTCCGCGGTGGTGTTGCCGTAGCGGGTCGGCGTGCCGAACACGATGCCGTCGGCCCACTCGATGTCATAGGGCGTGGGCGCCGGATACAGCGCGTCCATGCGGCTTGCGTTGTCGGCCCAGCCGGGCACCGCGGCGATCACCTCGGCGCTGACGATGTCGCGCACGCGCCGCAACCGCACCTCCGCGCCAGCCGCCTCCGCCCCCTCGGCCACGGCCTTCGCCAGCGCCTCGGTAGAGCCGTTGCGCGAATAGAACGCGATCAGGATTCTTGTGGTCAAACCAACCTCCGCCTGCTGCCGGGGCGATGCCCCGCTTGCCGGTCACATAGGCAGGCCGTAGCATCCAGAAAATCCGGAATGTATCGATTGACCAGATCGAGGATATGGATATGACCGCCATCGGCACGCCCACGCTCGATCAGCTGCGTGTCCTGCTCGCGGTCGCCGATACCGGCAGCTTCTCCGCCGCCGCCCGCCGCCTCAACCGCGCCCAGTCGGTGGTCAGCTACAGCATTGCGAATCTGGAGGGTCAGCTCGGCCTGAGCCTGTTCGCCCGCGGCCACCGCCGTCCGGTGCTGACCGAGGCCGGGCGGGCGGTGCTGGCCGATGCCCGGCGCGTCGCCTGCCTGATCGACGATCTGCGCGCCCGTGCTTCCGGCCTTGCGGCGGGGCTTGAGGCGGAGGTGGCACTGGCCGTGGACGTGATGTTCCCGACCGTGCCGCTGGTCGCCGCCTTGCAGGCCTTCGCGCGCGCCTATCCGACGGTCGCGCTGCGGCTGCGAGTGGAGACGCTGGGCGGCGTGGTGCAACTGGTGCTGGAGGGGGCCTGCGGGATCGGCATCAGCGGACCGCTGGGCATCCGCGCCGGAGGGCTGGAGCGGCGGCTGATCCGCCACGTCGAACTGGTGCCGGTGGTCGCCCCCGGGCACCCGTTGGCGATGCTGGCCCCGCCGCTGCCGGACGCGGCATTCCAGGACCACACGCAGCTGGTCCTCAGCGACCGTTCGCAGCTCACCGAGGGGCAGGATTTCGGAGTTCTGTCACTGCGCACCTGGCGGCTGGGCGATCTCGGCGCCAAGCACGCGCTGCTGCGGGCCGGGCTGGGCTGGGGCAACATGCCCGAACATATGGTGCGCGAGGACATCGCCGCCGGACGGCTGATCCGGTTGTTGCCGGCCGCGGCGCCGGCCGCGCGCTTCCCGCTGCTCTTGATCCATCGCGCTGCCGCCCCGCCCGGCCCCGCCGCCCAGTGGCTCGCCGAGCGGCTCGCCGGCACCGCCGCGCCCGAACCCGTCGACCTGCCCGCGCCCCATGCCGGCTGGGAGCGTGATCGGCCCCCGGAGCTTCCTGCCGCCTAGGGCGTTGCCAAGCGCGGCGGGTCGCGGCACAATAGTCGGACAACAAACGGCAGGCGCCGCGCACGGGGCCGGCGCATAATGGAGAGGAAACCATGACCGACATTTCCGCCAAGCGGCGCGACATGCTGCGCGCCTCCGCCGGCTTTGCCGGCGCCTCGCTGCTCGGCGCCTTCGGCATCGCCCCGGCACTCGCCGCCGAGATGGGCAAGGTCGCGGGCCGGTCGGAGAAGCCGCTCAAGGCCGCCTTCTCCAATGCCGGGCTCCAGGCGACGTGGTGCGCGCAGGGCAAGCAGGCGGCGGAGTACTGGGGCAAGCTGTTCAACGTCGATGTCACCTGGTTCGACGGTGAGCTGTCGGCGACCAAGCAGCGTGCCGCGATCGACAACATGGCGAGCCAGAAATGGGACTTCGTCGCCATCCAGGCGTTCGGCATCGGCACGCTGACCGCGCCGGTCGAGAAGATGATCAACGCCGGCACCCCGGTCATCGACATGGACACGCTGATCGCCCCGCTCGACAAGATCGACGTGCACAGCTTCCTTGCCCCCGACAATGAGTTCATGGGTGCCGCCGTGACACAGGCGCTGATGGACGCGATCGGCGGCGAGGGCATCGTGACGATGACTCAGGGCGCGCTCGGCCACACCGGCGCGCAGGGCCGCGCGCGCGGCTTTGAGAGCATCGTCAAGAAGTATCCGAAGGTCCAGGTTGTCGATACCACGCCCGCCGACTGGGACGTGACCAAGGTCGCGCGCATCTGGGAGACGCTGTTGAACAAGTATCCCAAGATCGACGCCGCCTACTTCCACAACGACGACATGGCGCTTGCTGCCTACAACGTGATGAAGCGGCACAACCGAACGTCGATCAAGATCGGCGGCTGCGACGCTATGCCTCCCGCGCTGGAGGCGGTGCTGGACGGGCGGATGACGGCAACCGTGCGCAATCCGTCGTGCCGCATCCATGGCGGCTCCATCATTGCTGGCGTGGCGGCGGTGGTCAGCGGCGAAAAAACCGGGATGGGAACGGGGATGATCCCCAAGCACATCGTCACCGACGGCCCGGTGGTCACCAAGGCCAACGCGCCCGGCATGATGTGGATGGAAGATCACTTCCTGATCTGACGCCGACGCCGACGTGGAGCCCAACATCCCCCTGCTCGAACTCGTCGGCATCCGCAAGTCGTTCGGGGGGGTCGCCGCTCTGACCGACGTGGATTTCACCCTCAATGCGGGTGAAATCCACGGTCTGGTCGGCGAGAACGGTGCCGGCAAGAGCACGCTGATGAAGATCATCGCCGGCGTGCATGCCGAGTATCAGGGAACCATGCGGCTGGCCGGCAAGCCGGTCCGTTTCCGCTCCGCGCGCGATGCCAAGGCCGCCGGCATCGGCATGGTGCACCAGGAACTCTCGATCGTGCGCGACCTGTCGGTGGCGGAGAATGTGCTGCTGGGCGTGCAGCCGCTCAACCGCTTCGGATTGGTCGACTACCCGAAGATGACGCGCATCGCGGGCGAGCAACTGCAGCGGCTCGGCATCGACGTGGACCCCCGTCTGCCGGCCGGCGCGCTGCCGCTCGGACTACAGCAACTGATCGAAATCGCGCGCGTGCTGTTCTCCGGCGCGCGCATCATCATACTTGACGAACCGACCTCCGCGCTGTCGCCGCCCGAGGTGGAGCGGTTGTTCGACCTGCTGCGCCGCGTGCGCGACGAGGGTCACAGCCTGGTGTTCATCTCGCATTTCCTCGACGACATTCTCCGCGTTTCCGACACTATCACGATCTTCCGCAACGGTCGGCGGATCGAGACCGCGCCGGTGCGCCGGATCGACAAGAGGTGGATCATTGAGCGCATGATCGGAGCCGGCCACGAGGAACTTGAGGAGAGCTACACCGGCGAGATTCAGCTCCACAGCCGCCCGGACGCCAAAGTCGTGATGACCGCGGAGGGTTTGACCCGCCCCGGCATGTTCGAGGACGTTTCGCTCGACGTGCGCGCGGGCGAGGTGCTGGGCATCTACGGATTCATGGGGTCGGGGCAACTGGAACTGGCGCGCGCGCTGTTCGGCAAACTCGGACTGGCGCGCGGGCGCGTGCTGCTCGACGGGCGCGAGACGCATCTGGTCAACACCGCCGCGGCGCGCCGCGCCGGCATCGCCTTCGTGCCGGAAAGCCGACGGGACATGCTGTTCCACATGGAGCCTGTGTTCAAGAACGTCTCGATCAGCATTCTCGACCGCATCTCCCGCCTCTGGGTCAGACCCAACGCGGAGCGCACCATCGCCAACAAGCACGTGATGTCCCTGCAGATCCGCCCGCCGCTGGTGGACCGTCCGCTTGGCACGCTGTCCGGCGGCAACCAGCAGAAGGTGGCGCTGGCGAAATGGCTCACCTTTCTCCCACGCGTGCTGCTACTGAGCGAGCCGACGCGCGGGATGGATGTCGGCGCCAAAGACGACGTGCTGAAGATCGTCAAGTCGCTGCGGGCCGAAGGGATCGGCGTTGTCGTCGTCTCGACCGAGCCGGAGACCGTCCTGTCGCTCGCCGACCGCATCCTGGTGATGAAGCGCGGGCGCATCGCGCGCGAATTCGCCGACGAGGTGGTGAGCAAGGACCGCCTGCTCGCCGCCGCATGAGAAGGCCGCTCAGATGACCGATTCGACCGCCGTCGCCCCGGCCCGTCGCGCCGCCGCCTCCGGCTGGCTGCAGGCTCAGTTGCGCAACATCGCGCCATTCGCGACCCTGATCGTACTGGTGGCGCTGTTCAGCGCGCTGAGTCCCAGCTTCACGACATTCGACAATTTCACGAACATCCTTTCGCAGATCTCGGTCACGGGCATCATCGCGGTCGGACTGACCTTCGTCATCCTGTGCGCGGAGATCGACCTGTCGGTCGCCAGCGTCGCCAATGCCGTCGGGATCGTGATTGCCTACTTCACGCTTCAGGACCCCAGCGTGAACATCCACAACGTCCCGCTGCCGGGCGCCGCCGCGATCGTCCTTGGGCTTGTGGTCAGCGTGCTGTTCGGCTGTGCGACGGCGATCGGCATGACGGTGATCGGCATTCCCAGTTTCATCATGACGCTGGCGATGCTGCAGATCGGCGCCGGCATCTGTGCGATGCTGGTGCGCGGCCAGATCGCCTACAACGTGCCCTCGCTGATTCACACGCTCGGCGCCGGATCGATCGGACCGGTGCCGTGGATCGTCATCATCGCAGCGCTGGTCCTGCTGATTGGGCACATCGTGCTGACCTACACGCGCTTCGGCCGCTACATCTACATGACCGGCGGCAACCGCGAGGCAGCGGAGTATTCGGGCATCAACACCAAGGCCATCATTGCCTCGGTCATGGTGATTGCGGCGGTCTGTTCGGGTCTGGCGGGGATGCTCGGCGTCGCGCGCTTCGGCAGCGCGCAGCAGGATGAGTTCGGCGATTTCCTGCTCGACAGCATCTCCGCCGTCGTGGTCGGCGGCACCAGCCTGTTCGGCGGCCAGGGCGGCATCGGCAACACCATCGTCGGGCTGTTCGTGCTGGGCGTGCTGAACAACGGGCTGGATCACATCCGCATCGACAGCTTTCTGAAGATCCTGATCCGCGGCCTGATCCTGCTGCTGGCGCTGATCGTCAACGTGTACGCGCAACGCATGCGTACGCGCGCCGCCACCACGGCTGCGGCGTCCTAGGACCGGCTATCCGGCCTTCGCGACCGGCCCATCGGCGCGGCGCCAGGCCGCCATGCCGCCTTCGATATGGCAGGCTGCGGACAGCCCGGCATCCTGCGCCGCCTGCACCGCCATGGCACTCCGCTCGCCGAACGCGCAATAGAACAGCAGCCGTCGCCCCGTCGCTGTCGCGAGTTCGTGCAGCATGCCGCCAGGGCGGATGTTCTCCACCAGATCGGTGTAGGGTGCGTGCAACGCGCCGGGTACGCCGCCCTGCTTCTCGCGTTCGGTGCGCTCGCGCAGATCGACGAAGGCGACACCGCGATCGCCGAGCAGGGCGATCGCCTGCACCGCTGTCATCGCCCAGCCGCGCCGCGCGATCTCTGTCTGCGCCAGCCCCTGGTGCAGATTTGCCGGCACCGCCACGTCCATCATCTTCGGATTGGGCAGGTTGAGGCTGGCCATCAGCGCCACGTATTCGTCGGCCGAGCGCACCTGCAGACGCGGATTGCAGCGCCGCTCCTCGCCGATCGTGCTGACCGTGTCGCCCTTGTAGTCGTGCGCCGGATAGACCAGCGTCTCGTCGGGCAGGCGCAGCAGGCGGCCGAACAGGCTCTCGTACTGTGCCCGCGAATCGCCGTTCTGGAAGTCAGTACGCCCGGTGCCGCGGATCAGCAGCGTGTCGCCGGTAAACACGCGGTCGCCCATCACGAAGCTGTAGGAATCGTCCGTGTGGCCGGGCGTGTAGATCGCATCCAGGCTGATCCCCTCGACGCGGAGGACGTCGCCGTCCGCCAGACGCATCGAGACGACATCGACCTTGGTCTGCTCGCCCATCACGGTCACGCAATGCGTACGGTCGCGCAGCGCGCCCAGCCCCGTGATGTGATCGGCATGCAGGTGCGTGTCCACCGCCTTGACCAGCTTCAGATCGAGTTCCTCGATCAGCTTGAGGTAACGATCGACCTTCTCCAGCACCGGGTCGATGATCAGCGCCTCGCCGCCGCGGCGGCTCGCGAGAAGATAGGTGTAGGTGCCGGACACACTGTCGAAGAGCTGCCGGAAGATCATCGTGTGCTCCCGCCTCCTGCGGCGAGCCTAGCGCGATCGGGCCCTCACCCGCCAGCACCGCGCGGCCGCGCGCCCGCCACGAGCCGGCGATCGATCTCGGCGACTGCGTCCGGCAGCGCGGCGACGCTGTCGATGACCAAGTCGGCCCCCGCCGCATGCAATTCCACCATCGCCCGCGCCCGCAGCGCCGCGCGCGCTTCCGGTGTCAGCGTAGCCAGTTCCTCGGCCGACAGCGCCGCGATGTTGCCGGTCAGCGCCACGCCCACCGTCCAGGTGCCGGCCGCGCCGCCCTCCGCCAGCCCGATGGGCGTGTCGTCCACCTTCACCACCCGATCCGCCGGCCAGACGCCGAGCCGGGCCATCGCGTACCACATCATCAGGGGGCTCGGTCGCCCCTCCGCAAGGTCGCCGGCGCAGACCGTGACCTCGGGCGCATAGCCGGCTGCAGCGGCAAGCGGCAGCACCACCTGCATGATCGGCCGCGTGTAGCCGGTGGTCGAGCCGATCCGCACGCCGCGCGCCCGCAGCGCCTCGACGGTGGCGAGCGCACCCGGGATCAGTGCCGTGTGATCCGCCGCGGCGGCGACGGTCATCGGCTCGAACGCCGCGAGGATGGCATCGCCATCGGCCTCGTCCGGCTCCCGCCCGTGCCGCGCGCGCCAGGCGGCGGCCACGTCGGGGAGGGCCGCAACGGCGCGGATATGGTCGCGCTTGGCGCGGCCCATCGGCCCGCGCGCCTGGGCCTCCGTGATCGCCACTCCGAAGGTAGCGAAGGCGCGCACGAAGGCGCCCGCCGGCGCACGACTGCCGTGGTCGATCATGGTGCCCGCCCAGTCGAGGATCACGGCGCCAACCGACCGCGGCGCGGCAGTCACCCGGCCGGTTCCGCGACATGCGGGGGCGGCACCTCGCCGAGCAGGTCGGCCAGGGTCTCCTCGGCAATAGCAAAGGCGGTGCTGATGCCGGTACCGCTTGTGACATTGACGAGGCGCACATCGGCCAGCGGCGCGGCGGTGAACGCGGCCTCCGGCCCGGACGGGTAGATGCCCACCCACCGCTCGACCACCTCCGGCGCCGGCAGATCGACCACGGCGCCCAGTTCGGCGAGGATGCGGTCGTCCACGTCGCGCGGCTGAAACGGGTCGGGGCTCGGGTCGTAGTGATGGCTATCGCCCACCACCAGCGTGCCGTCGGCACTCTGGGCTGCGATCAGGTGCACGCCGTCGGCGAGCCATGCCGCCTGCTCTGCCGCAACCCGTCCGCGCAGCGCCGACAGACTCGGGCAGTCGGCATAGCCGAGATAGCGCAGCAGGCCGAGATCCGACATCAGCGTCGCCGGCAGGCGCCAGCCAGGGGCCGCAAGGCGCAGCATGTGCAGCTTGCACAGAGTCACGCCGCGGCGGGCGTATTCCTCGGGAAACAGCGTCGCCAGGTCGGGGCCGGGGCAGACGATGACGCGGCGCGCGGCGATCGGGCCGACGCTGGTGTCCACCTGCCCGGGGCCGACGCCATGGACGGCGGCGGGCGGCAGAAAGACCACCTCATGCGAGGCGGCAAGCCAGGCAGCCAGACGCGGGATCGCCTCGCGGCTCTCCACACGCAGTTCGTGGGGGCTGTAAAGCGCGCCCAACAGCCGGCGGCGCAGCGGCGGAGCCAGGGCCGCCAACGCCTTCCCGCGCAGGATGCGGCAACCGGCGCCCATCGGCCCGTGGGCGAATTCCTCGATCACGGCGACCGCCTCGCGCCGCCGCGCGATCATCAGCAGGCCGCGCTGCTCGACCGGAATACCGGCCTGCACGACCAGATCGGACCAGACATCGCGGGTGCGGCGGGCGCGCCGCCAGGACAGCCCCGCCGGCTGCCCGGTCACGGTGATGCACCCGAAACTGCGCACTGATGCCCCGACGGCGCGAACGTCGCGGTCAATGACTGCGGTGCGCAGTCCCTTCCGGGCGGCGGCGAGCGCATGGGCGAGGCCGACAATGCCGCGCCCGACGACGAGACAATCGAAGCCGGACGTACTCATGGGGCTTCGTTACGCGGCCTCCGCGCCTTCGGCAAGCCGCGTTGTTGCACGCGGCGCCGGTCACATCCCCGTGCCGCTTGCGGCGATCACCCTCCCGGCGGATAACGGCCGGCGCCCGGCGCACAGGACAGGGAGGCGTGCCCTGCGGAACGGCATTCATTTCATTGCGGGTTTGCCACGTTCCGGCTCGACGCTGCTGGCGGCGATCCTGCGGCAGAACCCGCGCTTCCATGCCGGCATGACCAGCCCGGTCGGCGGCCTTTACATGGCGCTGGAGGCGGCGTTGAGTCGCCGTAACGAGGCCGCCGTGTTCATCGAGGAGGCGCAGCGTCGCGCCGTGCTGCGCGGCCTGTTCGCCAACTACTACGAGGCGGTCGAGTCCGAGAAACTTGTGTTCGACACCAACCGCGTCTGGTGCGCCAAGCTGCCGGCGCTGTCGCAACTGTTCCCGCAGGCGCGCGTCATCTGCTGCGTGCGCTCGGTGTCGTGGATCATGGACTCCATCGAGCGGCTGGTGCGCCGCAACGCCTTCGAACTGTCGGGGATGTTCGGCTTCGACCCCGGCGGCACCGTGTATTCGCGCGTCAACCGCCTCGCCGCCGGCGACGGGGTGGTGGGTTTCGCGCTCGATGCGCTGAAGGAGGCGTTCTACGGCGAGCACGCTGAGAAACTGGTGCTGATCGAGTACCGCGCGCTGGCCCGCGCGCCGGAGCCGACGCTGCGGCTGCTCTACGACATGCTGGGCGAGCCGTATTTCCCGCACGATTTCGATAACGTCGAATTCAGCGCCGACGCTTTTGACCTGGCGCTCGGCACGCGCGGGCTGCACGAGGTGCGCCGCAAGGTCGAATGGATCGAGCGCCAGACCATTCTGCCGCCGGAGCTGTTCGCGCGCTTCGAGCACGACATGTTCTGGCGCCACCCGGCAGCGACCGGCCGCGGCGCCCCGATCATCACCCGACAGGCGTGAACGCCGTCATCGGCCATCCAGCGCCGGATGCCAGCCAGGCTGACGGCCGCGACGAACGCGTCGCAGCGCCGCTGCGGCCGGCCGAGTCAACCACAGCGTCAATCCCGTCGACGGCGCCAGCAGCAGGCCTTCCAGGGCGGATTCCGCCAATGCGCCCACGACCAGCCAGCCCGACGCGCCGACCACTGGCCTCACACTGACGCCGTTGGAGCAGGCGCGGTCATCCGCCCCCCGCAATCTTAGGCCGCATGTGCTGCTGCCGGACGGCAGCCGCGTGACCAGCACGCATGACAGGGAGGGCCACGACCTCGGACGATGCTCCATCCAGCCAATCGGTTGACTTCTCCTCACCGCCTCGCCGATAAGTAGAAAAGAACGGCCAAAGCAGCGTACACTCGGATCGGAGGCAGGGAAGGCAAACATGGCGTCAGGATTTCCTGGCGCGGACCTTCAAATGCTCAAGTGAAATAAATGGACATGACCAATTCGCCTCGGTGTCAGGACTTCCCGGTGCTCGCCACAGACGATGCCATTGGCATCTTCGATCAGCGTGACGCCCTGTGGGCATTAGAATGGGCGGCGACCGCACCTGGCATCGGCGGCTGGAACGCGTTGCTGGACGACATCACCTGCACCCGGCTGATATCAATCATACCACCCGCATCGCGCCTGCCGTCGTTTGTCGCATATCGCAAGCATGATGCGACGGTGGTGGCTTGGTTGCCCCCGAGCAGCACCGGCACGGCGATGGAGATGAAGCGCTTTGGCGACCTGCGGACCGCGCTGCTGAGCTTGTGCGCGCTCGACAGCGAGTCGCTTCGCGGCGTCGATGAATCGGTCGAAATTCTCTGTTCGGGCAGGCCATTGAGCACGTAGCTGCGGGGAACGCGCCGCGCGGCCCTGTCTGCCACGGTCTTCGTCGGGACCTGACCGACCCAGCGAGTCGCTGGCTGGTCCGGGTGTGGTCGTGTCCCCGGGCGTGGTGTAGGAGGCACTGAGCGGCTTGCCGGAGCGACCGGCGAGCGTCTGGCATAGGCGAGCCGGTCAGTGGCCACCGCGGCGCTCCTGGGTGAGGGT
>JAKADX010000025.1 GCA_021818505.1 Pseudomonadota bacterium | reverse complement strand
TGGCGGCACTGAAGCGCACTTACGACCCCGCAAACCTGTTCCGCCGCAACGCCAACATCCCGCCGCCCTGACACGCCGCACGGGCGGAGGCTAGGCCGGAACCCCTCGCCCCGCCACCCTGGCGCGTTCCGTGTCGGTGACGTAGTCCCGCGTCAGTGGAACCGCGGTCTGGTCGCGGGCGAGTTGGACCTGGAACACCATCATGTGTTCGCGCCGGAACGACAGCTCCGCGCCGGCGAGGTAGAACTCGAACATGCGGCAGAATCGCTCGTCGTAGATACCGGCGATGGCGTCGCGATTGGCGGCGAAACGGCGGCGCCAGTGGCGCAGCGTCTCGGCATAGTGCAGCCGCAGAATCTCGACGTCCGTGGTGATGAGGCCTGCTTTCTCGATCGGCGGGAACACTTCCGACAGCGCGGGGCAGTAACCGCCGGGGAAGATGTATTTCGCGATCCAGGCGTTTGTCGAACCGGGCCGGTCATTGCGGCCGATCGCGTGCAGCAGCGCGATCCCGTCGGGTGCCAGGCAGCGCTTTACCGTCTCGAAGAAGTGGCGATAGTACCCGACGCCGACATGCTCGAACATGCCGACCGAGACGATCCGGTCGAAGCGGCGGTGCATCGAGCGGTAGTCCATCAGCTCGAAGGACACGCGATCGGCCAGACCCTCCGCCTGCGCGCGCGCCTGCGCCTCGGCGTGCTGCTCGGTCGAGAGCGTGATGCCGGTGACCCGCGCGCCATAGTCGCGCGCAAGCGTCAGCGCCAGCCCGCCCCAGCCGCAGCCGATGTCCAGCACCGACAGGTCGGGACGGTTGAGCAGCAGCTTGGCAGCGATGTGCCGCTTCTTGGCGATCTGCGCCTCGTCAATCGTCTCGTCGCCACGCGGAAAATAAGCGCAGGAGTATTGCCGGTCGCGGTCGAGGAACAAGCTGTAAAGCCGACCGTTGAGGTCGTAGTGATGCGCCACGTTGCGCTGCGCGCGGCCCGCCGGATTGAACTGGGCGAAGCGTCGTGTCACCAGCCGTACAGCGTCACGCAGCTTGACGATCGCCTGGCCTGATTTCTCCGCCATCAGGTTGGCGATCAGCACATCAAGCACGTCGTAGATCGGCCGGTCCACCGCGACCAGCCCGCCGTCCATGTAGGCCTCGCCGACGGCCAACGCAGGGTTGAGCGCAAGCCGCGCGACCGTGCGCGCGTCCCGCAGTTCGATCACCGCCTCCGGTCCCGGGGTGCCGCCATACGTGCTGTTGGAGCCGTCGGGCCAGCGCACGGTGAGCCGGCCGAGCACGATGAACCGTTTCAGGATCTGGTCGAGCAGCACCCGCATCTGTCCCTCCGCACCTTACCGTTCGGACAGATTATGGGATCCGGTGTCAATTTCGATCAAGCCACTCCGGCCGGCGCCCCATCGCGCCGGCCGGGTAGCTGTCATGCGGTCGGCAGCGGCAGATCACCCTCGAAGAGGGCCTCGCCGGTCAGTTCTGGCTCTTCCTCGACCGGCGCGGTGACGGCCTCGCCGCGCGCCTGCTTCTCGGCCTCCTCGGGGCTGCGGGCGACGTTGACGGCGACCGTCATGCTTACCTCGGGGTGCAGCGCCACCCGCACCTGGCGGACACCGAGCGTCTTGATCGGATGCTCCAGGACCACCTGCGTGCGGTTGATGGTCAGTCCCGCCGCTGTCGCTGCCTCGGCGATGTCGCGCGAGGACACTGAGCCGTACAGGCTGCCGGACTCGCCGGCCTGGCGGATGATGACAACGGACAGGCCATGCACGCGCTCGGCGACACGCTCGGCTTCCTCGCGGCGCCTCAGGTTCTGCGCTTCGAGTTGCGCGCGCTGCTGCTCAAAGCGGGCGAGGTTGTCCTTGCTCGCGCGGATAGCGCGGTGCGTCGGCAACAGGTAGTTGCGCGCATATCCCGGCTTGACGCGTACCACCTCCCCCATCTGGCCGAGCTTTTCGACGCGCTGCAGCAGGATCACTTCCACGGCGGCCATGATTGCGGCTCCCCCGTTCAGGTCAGGATGTAGGGCAGCAGGGCGAGGAAACGGGCGCGTTTGATGGCCTGCGCCAGTTCGCGCTGCTTCTTGGCCGACACCGCGGTGATGCGGCTGGGCACGATCTTGCCGCGCTCGGAGAGGAAGCGCGAGAGCAGGCGTACGTCCTTGTAGTCGATCTTCGGCGCATGGGGGCCGGAGAACGGACAGGACTTGCGGCGGCGATAGAACGGCCGGCGGGCGCCGACGGCGGCGCGGCGGGCGGCGGGATTGATGTCGGTGGTGTCGGACATGGCGCTGCTCCCCTACTCGTCGCCGCCCGACTCGCGGCCACGGAACGCGGCTTCGCGCTCGGACTCGTCGCGGGCGCGGAACTCCTCGCGGTCGTCATAGCCGCGCTTGCGCCCGGAATCGAAGCGGCCGGCCGGCTTGGGGCCGCGGAAGCCGCGCTCACGGTCATCGGACTTACGCGACAGGATGGCGCTCGGCGCCTCCTCGATGGCATCGACGCGGATGGTCAGGAACCGCAGCACATCCTCGTTCAGCCGCAACTGCCGCTCCATCTCGGCGAGCGGGGCCGGTTTGGTGTCCAGCCCGAGCAGCATGTAGTGGCCCTTGCGGTTCTTCTTGATGCGGTACGCGAGGCTGCGCAGGCCCCAGTACTCCCGCTTCTTCACCGAACTTCCGGGCTCGACGCCGTTATCGGTGTCGAGCTGGGTCGCGATCGCGTCGGCGAACCCCTCGACCTGCTGTTGCGTGACATCGTTGCGCGCGATCAGCACGCATTCGTACAGCGGCATGTACACTCCCTCTGGCTTGTCTCTGCCCCGGGTCCGGGTCTGGACCACCACGCCGGGATGGCGCGCGGACATAGCCGGCGGCGGCCGACGCCCCCGGCAGGGAAGGCGCGGGGTTAAGCACGGAACGGCGGCGGGGGCAAGCGGGGCCGGGGCGAATCGCTGTCGGGCCCCTGTGGCGCGATGGCGGGGCAATGATATACTTCGTGGTCTCGCCCTAGCCAGCGCCCGCAAATGCCCAGCCGCATCCTGGTCATCAACCCCAATTCCTCCCCAGCCGTCACAGCGGCGATCGACGCCGCCGTGCAACCGCTGCGTGTGGCAGGCGGCCCGGCGATCACGGTCGATCGCCTGCGCGAGGGGCCGAGCAGCATCGGCACGCAGCGCGACGTCGAAAGCGTGGTCATGCCGCTCGCGGCGTGGGTGCGCCGGGACGATGCCGATGCCTTCGTGATCGCCTGCTTCAGCGACCCCGGCCTTCATGCCGCGCGGGAGGCGGCCGGCGGCCGTCCCGTGATGGGCATCGCGGAGTGCGGTCTGCTGCGCGCGCTCACGCTCGGCGAACGCGTCGGCATCATCGCGCTCTCCGCCAATTCCGTGCGGCGCCAGCAACGTTATGTGCGCCAGATGGGCCTGCAGGCACGCTATGCCGGCAGTTGTCCGGTGGACGCCAGTGCCGAGGACACGGCCGATGAGAGCATTCGCGATCGTCTGGCGCTGGCAGCACGGCGCCTCACGGCCGAGCACGGGGCGGACGTGCTGGTGCTCGGCTGCGCGGGAATGGCCGGCCACCGGCGCGCGCTGGAGGATCTGGCCGGCTGCCCGGTCGTGGAGCCGACGCAGCAGGCGGTGATCGCGGCGCTCGGCGCATTGCTGCTGGCCGGTTCCTAAGTCTGGCGATCCTCCCATGCCCGCCACCGGACGCGCGGCGATCTTCGGTTCCTTCGTGCTGGACGCGACGGACGCAACGGCATCCGTGCTGCGCGACCGCTGGGTGGTCACGGAGGGCGGACGCATCACCGCCGTCACCGCGCACCGGCCGGAGGGTGCGGACATCGTGCTCGATGCTCCCGGCCGCTTCGTGCTGCCGGGATTGCTGAACCTGCACAACCACTGTTTCACCGAGGCGATCGCGCGCACGCATACCGAGGACGGGGCCGCGCGAAGGAACGGCCGCAGCATCGTGTACACGGTGCTGCTGCCGCTCAGCCGGCGCGGCCTCGACATCATGACACGCGAAGAACGGCTGGCGATCGCGCGCCTGGGCATCCTGCAACTGCTCAAGGGCGGCTGCGCCACGGTGATGGAGGGGTTCCGCAACGGCCTCGCCGAGATGTTCGACGCGGCGCTGGAGATGGGACTGCGCTTCTACGGTGCGCCGTATGTGTTCTCCGCGGCCGATCCGCGGGCGCGTGAGGACGGTTCGGTGGATTACGGCGCGGCGGATGACGGCGCCGCCGACCTGGCCGCATGGGACCGGCTGCATGCGGCCTGGGAGGGTCGGGACGACGGGCGCATCCGGCTGGCGATGGGTCCGCATGCGACCGACACCTGCGGTCCCGACCTGCTGCGCGCGGCGGCCACGCGGGCGCGGGCGCTCGGCGTGCCGATCACGATGCACATGGCGCAGAGCGCCGGCGAGGTCGCGACCATCCGTGCCCGCCACGGCCGCACGCCGGTCGAATACCTCGACTGGCTCGGGGTGCTCGGTCCCGATCTGCTGGCCGCGCACGGCATCGCCTGCACGCCCGGGGACCTGCGCCTGTTCGCGCGGCGGGGTGCCGCGATGGTGAACTGCCCGCGCGTGTTCGCCCGCTCCGGCACCACTGCATCCTTCGCCTATTTCGCCGCGCATGGCGTGCGGACGCTCGTCGGCACAGACGGCTACAACATGGACCTGCTGGGCGAACTCCACGCGGCCGCCATCATCTCCAAGATCGTCACCGCGGACGCGACGGCCGCGTCGGCGCCGCAACTGATCGCCGCCGTCACGTCCGAGGCGGCCGCGGCGCTGGGCCGGGCTGATCTGGGCATCATCCGGCCGGGTGCAGCGGCCGACCTGACAGTGATCGACCTGAGCCACCCGCACCTTCAGCCGCTGTCCGACCCGATTCGCGCGCTCGTCTGGCTCGCCAATCGCGGCAATATCGACGCGGTCATGGTGGCGGGGCGGCTGCTGGTTGCGGGCGGACGCTATCTGCACGGCGACGAGGCGGCGATCACTGCTGCCGGGGCCGCGGCGGTGCAGCGCATCTGGGATCTCCCCGAAGCGCGGTCGGCCTTCGCCAATTGAGCCGGGCGGTCAGCGGCGCAACCCCCGCCTTGCCTTATGCGTCCGCCGGCCCCTTGTCCTCGTGCGCCGCCCGGCTATCCGACGGCGCCTGTGCCCGGTCCACCATGCCGTAGTCGCGCAGCACGGAGGCGATGCGCAGCCGATAGTCCCGGAAGACGCCGGCGCGTCCCTTCGCCTGCACCGCGCGATGCGCCACGCGGTTGCGCCACGCGGCCACCGCCGCCTCGTCGCGCCAGAAGGAGAGCGACAGCAGCTTGTCCGGCTCCGTCAGGCTTCGGAACCGCTCGACCGAGATGAAGCCGTCGATCCCCGCTAGCTCCGTCCGCAGGGAAGCGGCCAGGTCGAGATAATCCTCGGTGCGACCCTGCGCCGGCCACACCTCGAAGACCACGACGATCATGACCGGGCCGGCACGACGCGCTGCGCGGGCGCCGCGACCTCCACCGGACCCGGGGTGCCTCGCATGCAGCAAACGGTCATGGCGCCGGTCCTCGCTCGCCGGAACGCCGCCGACGTAGCGGATCGCTTCGGGGGAATGCTTCGGCGACGAGTATAGCATCGCGCGGCGGATCGGCCCAGGTTCAGTGCCGACGTACCAGCCTTGGTCGAAAATTCCTCAAGGCGTGGAATGGGCCGCCGTGGCCTGACCCTGTCCGGCCGCGGACGGTCCGCTGGAGCACCGGGGGCGCGCCATCCCGCGTGGGGCTGCCGCAAGAGAGGGCCGACCGGCTTGGCATCCATCCCCGGCACGCCTAAGCCTTGGCGCGTCGTCCGCCCGGAGCCACGCATCATGTCCTACGGCCGCTTCCCCATCGTCCGCCCGCGCCGCAACCGGCACGACGCCTGGACGCGCCGGCTGGTGGCGGAGCATCGGCTGTCGGTCGATGACCTGATCTGGCCGGTCTTCATCATGGCGGGGCGCAATGCCGTGGAGGACGTGCCGTCGATGCCGGGCGTGCAGCGCGTCACCATCGACCGGCTCGCCGCCCATGTCGGGCCGGGGGTGGCGCTCGGCATCCCGGCAATCGCGCTGTTTCCGGCCACGCCGCCGGAGAAGAAGGACGCCGAGGGCAGCGAGTCCGGCAACCCGGAGAACCTGATCTGCACCGCCAGCCGCCTGCTCAAACAGGAGTTCCCGCAGGTCGGGCTGGTCGGCGACGTGGCGCTCGACCCCTATACCGACCACGGCCATGATGGCGTGATCCGTCACGGCTACGTCGCCAATGACGAAACGCTGGAGGTGCTGACTCGCCAGGCCGTCGTGCAGGCCGAGGCCGGGATCGACGTGATTGCGCCCTCCGATATGATGGATGGACGGGTCGGGGCGATCCGTTCCGCCCTCGATGGGGCGGGGCTGATCCATACGCGCATCATGAGCTATGCGGCCAAGTATGCATCCGCCTTCTACGGCCCCTTCCGAGAGGCTGTCGGCTCCTCCGGCGCCCTCAAGGGCGACAAGCGCACCTACCAGATGGACCCGGCCAATTCCGACGAGGCGCTGCGCGAGGTGGCGATGGACCTCGACGAAGGCGCCGACATGGTGATGGTCAAGCCCGGCCTGCCTTATCTGGACATCGTGCGCCGCGTGCATGAGCGGTTCGGCGTGCCGACCTTCGCCTATCAGGTGTCGGGCGAATACGCGATGATCACGGGTGCCGCGAACAATGGCTGGCTGGACCATGACACGGCGATGATGGAGAGTCTGCTGGCGTTCAAGCGCGCGGGTGCGGCCGGCGTGCTGACCTATTTCGCGCCGGCGGCGGCGCGGCTGCTGCGCGCAGGATGACCGAACGTCAAACTCGCCGGCCGATGAGTCTGCCCGACTTCCTCGCCAGGGAGAAACGGCAGGAACCGCGCTTGGAGTTCGACGGGTTTCAGCCGGTGGCCATGACCGGAGGCACGTGCACGCAGCTATTCATCGGCGACACGCTGCCGATCCCGGAGATCGGCGTCGATCGTGCGCCTGCCGACCTCTACGCCGATGCCGACCTGCCCGAACCGCCGACGGAGGAAGCGTCAGCCTAGTCCGGGAATCGCGACGCCCGCGGCCTGCAGCAGCAGGATCGCGTTCAGCCCCAGCACAATCGCGGTGAAGCTGATTGCGACGGCCTGGGTCGCACGGCCGTTGACGAAGCTGCCCATCACATCGCGCCGTCCGGTCAGCCAGACCAGTGCCAGCATCGGTATCGGCAGCGCGAGGCTCAGTACGATCTGGCTGCCGACCAGCGCCTGCGTTGCATTCAACCCGAGCGCGACCACGACGAAGGCGGGCAGCATTGTGACCGTGCGGCGCAGCCACAGTGGAATGCGCCAGTGGACGAAGTCCTGCATGATCGACTGGCCCGCCAACGTCCCCACGACCGAGGAGGAGAACCCCGAGCCGAGCAGCGAAAGAAGAAATACACTCGCTGCCGCGGGGCCCAGCAGCGGGCCAAGCGTGTGATAGGCGGTCTCGATCTCCGCGACCTCCGGATGGCCGGCGTGAAACGCGCTGGCAGCCATCATCAGCATCGCCATGTTGACCAGCCCCGCCAGCCCCAGCGCGCCCAGTACCTCGCGGTTGGAAAAGCGCAGCAGGCGGCGGCGCTCGGATGCGCTGGTCGTCGGCATCCGCCCGGCCATCAACGCGGAGTGCAGATAGATCACGTGCGGCATCACGGTGGCGCCGATCATTCCGACCGCCAGTGCCACCGCGGCCCCGCCGGGCAGCACCGGCACCAGCGCGCCGCGCGCCACGGCTGCCCAATCGGGTGGAGCGATCACCAACTCGACGACATAACACAGGCTGATCAGCCCGACGAAGCCGCCGATCAGCAGCTCCAGCGGCCGGAAGCCACGATTACCAATTATTAGCATAGCATAAGTAGCGACCCCGGTGATGCCGAGACCGACGAGCAGCGGGATGTGCAACAGCAGCGACAGCCCGATGCCGCCGCCGAGGAATTCGGCGAGATCAGTCGCCATCGCCGCCAGCTCGCTCACCCCCCACATGCCGAGCACCAGCGGGCGCGGCAGCCGCTCGCGACATTCGGCGGCGAGGCTGCGGCCAGTCGCGATGCCGAGCTTGGCCGACAGCGACTGGAACAACATGGCAATCAGGTTGGCGACCACCACCACCCACAGCAAGGTCGTGCCGTACTGGGCGCCGGCCTGGATGTTGGTGGCGAAGTTGCCGGGGTCGATATAGGCGACCGAGGCGACCACGGCCGGCCCGACAAACGGCAGCACCGCGCGCAGACCGTGCCGACGGCCGGCCAGCACCTCCTGCCCGGCCGCCACCGTCCGCGCCGTCACGCCGCTCAGTAACACCGTGCTCATTCCACTGCCGATCCCGCCAGTACCGAAAAATGTAGCCTAGGCTACAAATATCAGCAAGGGATTTGGTTGCAGCCCCTGGTTGCGTCAAGCCGCCGCGCGGGCGATACGCGCGGTATAGCCACAGGGAGTTGCCGGTGCGGGTCCCGCCGACCACCTTGCCCGCCGAGCCGACCCACGCACGCCGCTTCGGCAAGGCGCGCACCGCCCAGGCTTCGGCGGTGCTGGAGGACTACGCGGAACTGATCGCCGATCTGCTGGCCAGCGAGGGTGAGGCGCGGCCGACCGACATCGCCCGCCGCCTCGGCGTCTCCCACGCGACCGCGATCAAGGCGATCTCGCGGCTCAAGCGGGAGGGGCTGGCGACTGCCCGCCCCTATCGCGGCGTGTTCCTCACCGAGGCGGGCGAGCGGCTGGCGGCGCGCGTGCGCGAGCGGCACCGGCTGGTGGTCGATCTGCTGGTGGCGCTCGGCGTACCGGCGGAGGCGGCGGAACAGGACGCGGAGGGCATCGAACACCACGTCTCCGATGCCACGCTGGCGGCGTTCTCCCGCTTTCTCAAGGCGCGCTGACCGGCCGGCGGCGAAAGGCTCCGAAATGAAACCGCTGCTCGACGCCAGCGGGCGTGACATGCGTATGTCGTCGGCTGTCCAGCAGTTCGAACTCCGGGCCGAGGGCCGCACCCAGGCTGTCCGCATCATATCGTTGCACCGGCAGCCCGCTGCACCGCGCCGGCCCGTCTGGCGCGAAGGTGGCGATGATCGCGTGCCCGTCCGGCAGCAGCGCCCGGCGCAGTCGCGCGAAATAAGCGGCGCGGTCGGCCGGATCGGTCAGGAAATGCAGCGCGGCGCGGTCGTGCCAAAGCGCATACCGGCGCGCCGGCTCCCAGGTCGTCACATCGCCAACGATCCACTGCACCCGCGCCGCGCCGGCACCGAGCCGCGCGCGCGCCACATCCAGAGCGGCGGCCGACAGATCAAGCACGGTCACGTCACCGAAACCCCGCTCCAACAGCCGATCGACCAGCCGCGACGCGCCGCCGCCCACATCGATGACGGCGGCATCGGGCGGCGTGCCCACGAGGTCGATCAGGGCCAGCGACACCGCCGGCTCGGCCTCGAACCAACTGACGCTGTCGTCGGCCTTGCTCGTATAGACCGACTGCCAATGGGCCTGTCGCGTCGTTTCGCTCACTGTCGTCCTCCGAAAGCCGTCAGTGCAACTTCACGCTCGGCCCGGGCCGCTGCGACACTCCGCCCAGCAGCGTCCGCCAGAGCACCGCGCGCCCTCCGTACAGTGCCGCCTGGTGCATCTTGTAGAGCATCCGGTACACCAGCCGCGCGAAATACCCCTCGATGAACACGCTGCGGCCGAGCAGCCCGCCCATCAGGCTGCCCACTGTCGAGTATTTGCCGAGCGACACCAGCGAGCCAAAATCGCGATAGATATAGGGCTGAAGCGGCTCTCCCGCGAGCCGGCGCTGCAACTGTCGCACCATGTGGCTCGCCTGCTGATGCGCCGCCTGCGCGCGCGGCGGCACCGGCTGCGCGAAGCCGGGGCGCGGACACGCCGCGCAATCGCCGATCGCGAAGATGTCGGGATCGCGCGTCGTTTGCAGCGTCGGCAGCACGACAAGCTGATTGATGCGGTTGCTCTCCAGCCCGTCGAGATCGTGCAGCACGTCCGGCGCCTTCACGCCGGCGCACCAGATGACGAGTTCAGAGGGAATGAACGCGCCGCTGGCCAGCACGACGCCGTCGGCCCGCACCTCGCTGACCCGCGCACCGGTGCGTACCTCGACCCCGAGGTCCTCCAGCAGCTTGCGCGTCGCCGCGGCAATGCGCTCGGGCAGCGCGGGCAGGATGCGCTCGGCGGCCTCGATCAGCACGATGTGGATGTCGCGCTCCGGGCTGATGCGATCGAGCCCGTAGGCGACCACGGCGCGAACCGTTCGGTGCAGCTCGGCGGCCAGTTCCGTGCCGGTGGCCCCGGCGCCGATGATGGCGACGTGCAACTGCCCCGGCCGCACCGGCTCGATCTGTGTATTGGCACGCAGGCAGGCATTGACCAAGCGGCGATGAAACCGCGTCGCCTGGTCCGGCGTCTCCAGCGGCACGGCGAATTCGCGCGCGCCCGGCGTGCCGAAGTCGTTGGTGACGCTGCCGATGGCGATGACCAGCGTGTCGTAGCCGATGCTTCGCGCCGGCGTGATCTGGCGGCCGTCCTCATCGAAGGTGGGCGCGAGGTGGACCTGCTTCGCGGCGCGATCCAGACCGACCATCTCGCCGAAACGGTAGGCAAAACCGTGCCAGTGCGCCTGGGCGAGGTAGTTCAGCTCATGCTGCGCGCGGTCGATGCTGCCGGCGGCGACGGCGTGCAGCAGCGGCTTCCACAGATGCGTGCGCGCCCGCTCGACCAGCGTGACATGCGCGCGCCCGCCCTTGCCGAGCGTCTCGCCGAGACGTGTTACCAGTTCCAGTCCGCCGGCGCCGCCGCCGACCACGACGATGCGATGCACGCCGGAGCCCTCCATTGACGCTCCCGTGCTGCTGTCGCCCCCGGGCCCATGACGCTGCTTGCGGCGCACGCCGTCGTGATCCGGCCGCCGCGACCTTACCGCGCCGCTACCGTTATGCTCGCATCAACGCGTGGCGACCCGCAAGGAGGTCTATGGTGCGTCTGCCCCGGATCATCGTGCTGTTGCCGCTGGCGCTGGGCGGTTGCCTGTCGTTCAGCAGCAGCAACCCCCCGCCGCCCGCCAACACGACCGTCGTCGTGCCGCAAGGCTCGACCGCCGTGTGCGCAAACGGCACGCAGCCGCCCTGTTAGGGTTCCTGCCGCGCCGCGATCTGGCGCACCTGTGACATCACCTGACCGGCGAACACGACAGGCCCGCCGACCGGCAAACCAGCGGCGCGCAGACCGTCGGCGGTCCAGGTGTTGCAGGTGAAGAACGCGTCATAAGTGTCCACCGCTGCCCAGAACACGCTGCCCGGGTACGGGCCGTCGGCCAGCCGCACCGGCGCCCCAGCCGCGTCCAGTTCCAGCGATCGCCACAGGAACCTCCGCAGCGCCGCCTCGGCCGGGGGCGTGACATGCAGGACGACGACGTTGCCGGCGCCGAACGCTGCGTCGGCCGGCGCGCGCAACGCCGTCATCAGCAGCGCCGAGCGGCTCGGCAGCAGGGCGGACAGGTGCGTGAGCAGGCCCGGGTCCGGTGTCATGAAAAACTGCCGCTCGCCGAAGCCGAAGCACAGCACCTGGGCACCCGCGAAGCCTTCGGCCAGCGTCGCCAGAGGATCGCCCGGCGCCGGTGCGGACACGCACAGATCGGTGTGCCAGCCGCGATCGGCGACGGCGAATGCGGCGGTCGCCGGACCGGGCGGAAACCGTGCCAGCGGCCCGGTACAGGCCGACAGGGCCGCCAGCGCCAGCGCAAGGATCGGAAACGGCGACCAAAGCCCCCTCCCCTGGCCGGAGGGGGGCGCGGGATCGGTCAGACCACGCCCCGTTCGCGCAGGCCGGCGATCTCCGCGGTACCCAGCCCGAGCAACTCGCTGAGCACCTGATCGGTATGTTCGCCCAGTAGGGGAGGCGGAAGGCGGTAGTCGGGTGGCGTCGCGGACAGGCGCACCGGGTTGGCCAGCAACTTGACCCGCCCGTCCGCGGTCGCCGGATGCGCCATCTCCACGACCATTCCGCGCGCCCGCACCTGCGGGTCGGCGAACACCTGCGACAGCCGATTGATCGGGCCGCAACCGATCGATAGCGCCTCCAGCCGCTCCAGCCACCACGCGGTGGGGTGCCGCGCCATGACCGGCGCGAGCGTCTCGGTGACGAGCGCGCGGTTGCTCACGCGTGCGGCATTGGTGGCGAAGCGCGGGTCGGAGGGCAGATCGCGCAAATCGAAACCCTCGCAGAAACGGCGGAACGTGGCGTCGTTACCGACCGCCAGCATGATGTAGCCATCCTCGGTCGCGAACACCTGGTAGGGCGCGATGTTCGGATGCTGGTTGCCCAAGCGCGGGGGATCCTCGCCCGTTGCGAGATAGTTCATGCCCTGGTTGGCGAGCCACGCAACCTGTGTGTCGAGCATCCCGATGTCGATATACTGCCCCTCTCCGGTGCGCTCGCGGTGCCGCAACGCGGCCAGGATTCCAATGCAGCCGTAGAGTCCGGCAAACACGTCGGCGATCGGCACGCCGACGCGCTGGGGCATTCCGTCCGGCTCGCCCGTCAGGCTCATCACGCCGCCCATCGCCTGGATCAGCGCGTCATAGCCCGGCCGCGGCGCGTACGGCCCGGTCTGCCCGAAGCCGGTGATCGAGCAATAGATCAGCCCGGGATGCGCGCTGCGCACGTCCTCCCAGCCCAGCCCGTAGCGGGCGAGCGAACCGGCCTTGAAGTTCTCAACAAAGATATCGCAGTGCCCGAGCAGCCGTCGCGCGATCGCCTGCCCCTCCGGTTTCGCGATATCGAGAGTGACCGACCGCTTGTTGCGGTTCACGCCGGCGAAATAGGCGCTTTCCTTGCTGCCGGGCAGCGTCGGCGGGGCGAAGCCGCGGGTGTCGTCGCCGCTGCCGGGCTTCTCGATCTTGATGACGTCGGCGCCGAGATCGGCCAGCATCTGCACGCAGGTCGGGCCGGCGAGCACGCGCGTCAGGTCGAACACGCGCAAGCCGCGCAGCGGGCCGGTGGGGGTCGGGGCATCGTTCATGTCCCGCTTCATAGCCCTATCGACGGCTCAGGCAAACCGTGTTGCAACGCGGCAACAACGAGTGTCACTCGCGCCGAGTTGTATGGCGGAGGAACGGGTTACCCGCGACTTAGTTTATGAACTGCGGTCCACGTCTCTCGGAACGGGGCGGGGTCAGTGGAACGCAACTCGGCGAGGAGATCGGGCCGGTGAGTGTGAAACGAGCAACACTGACCGCATCGATCCCGGCGCTGCCGGCCTCGGCGGCGAATGAATGGAAAGCGTGAGGGACCCTCAAATGAAATTCCGCAATGCCCTCGTGGCGATGAGCATCCTGGCGATCCCGTCGGTCGCCCTGGCCCAGCCGGTGAACGGTCTCTATGTCGGCGCGGGCGCCGGCTACGACTACCTGGCGCGGCAGAATTTCGAATCGCTGTCGGTCAATGGGGTTCCAGCCGCAGCGCCGCCGGGCCTGAAGATGGAGTCGAACAACGGTTGGACGATCCCCGTCGCCGTCGGCTACGGCTTCGGCAACGGCGTGCGCGTCGAACTGGAAGGGATGTACCTCCACGTCCAGCAGCATCTGGGCGGCACGGGCGCCAACGGCTCCGGCGTCAACAACACGCTCGGCGCCTTGGTCAACGCTTACTATGACTTCGATATCGGACTGAACTGGCTGTATCCGTATGTCGGTGCGGGTGTCGGCTACACTTGGACGCGGTACACCGGCTTCAACGGCACCATCCCGGGCCTCGGGGCGTTCAGCCTAAGCAACCATGTCGAAGGCAGCGGCGCCGCGCAGGGTATCCTCGGCGTGGCGTTCCCGATTTCATCGGTGCCCGGTCTGTCCGTCACGACCGAGTTCCGGTACCTGGCGAATTTCGGCAGCGAGACGTTCAACGGGGCGACACAGACGGGCCTCAAGGCAACGCTGCAATATGCGGCCAACTTCCAGGGTATCGTCGGGCTGCGGTACGCCTTCAACGTCGCCCCGCCGCCGCCGCCGCCTGCTCCGGCGCCTGCTCCGGTCGCCGCCCCTGCTCCGGCGCCCGCGCGCACCTATCTGGTCTTCTTCGACTGGGACAAGGCCGACCTGACCGAACGCGCCAAGCAGATCATCGCCGAGGCGGCGCAGAACTCAACGCGGGTGCAGGTCACGCGCATCGAGGTCAACGGCTACACCGACACCTCCGGCTCGCCGACCTACAACCAGAAGCTCTCGGTCAAGCGTGCGCAGAACGTGGCTGCCGAACTGGTGCGCGACGGCGTGCCGGAGAACGAGATCACCGTGCAGGGCTTCGGCGAGACGCACCTGCTGGTGCCGACCGGCGACAACGTGCGCGAGCCGCAGAACCGGCGCGTCGAGATCATCTACAAGTAACGCGAAGGCAAGTTGCCCTATCGGCCCTCGCCCGCTCCGGGAGAGGGCCGAGAGGCGTACAGGGCGAACCGCACCGGCTCGGTCCGGTTGCCGTTTGGTTGCGTCCGCCGAAGCCTGACGGCGCATTGGATTTCTGGTCCCGCTCGAAATTCCGCCACGACGACCCCGTTCGGGCGGGCGTTCGTCACATCAGCCGGGCCGCCACATAGAAATAGCCGACGAACACCGCGCCAAGCGCCCAGACCACGCCGGTGATCGCGCCGCGCCGTCCAAGTGCCAGGTGCAGCGCGATGAAACTCAGCGTACCGAGCGCCATGCCGTTGATCAGGTTGTTCGTCAGCACGGTCACCAGCAGCGTCAGAACGATCGGCACCGCGTTGAGCAGATCGGTCATGTCGGTCCGCGCCAGACCTTGCAGCATCAGCACGCCGACCAGCACCAGAGCCGGTGCCGTCGCCTGCGGCGGGATGATGACGAAGACCGGCCAGAAGAACAGCGAAAGACCAAACAGCCCCGCCACGGTCAGTGGCGTCAGCCCGGTGCGTCCGCCGGCCTGTACCCCGGTGACCGACTCGATATAGGCGGTAACTACCGACGTGCCGAGCAGTGGACCGACAATGCTGGAGGTGGCATCGGTCGCGAACGCGGCGGTCGCGTTCGGAATCGATCCGTCCTGACGGCGCAGGTCGGCCGCACCGGTGACGCCGATCAGGGTGCCGAGCGTGGAGAAGAACTCCGCACATACGAAATAGAACAGGATCGGCAGCACGATGAACACGTGCGTGAACAGATAGCGGAAATCGAGTGCCAGGAATGTGCTGGACGGAAACCTCGGCATCGACAGCACGGCACTCGGCGCGGTCGTCACCATTCTTGCCCCTGCGCCCGGGACGAGGAATCCGATCAGCGTCAGGGTAGCGATGGAGAGAATCAGCGCGCCGGGCACCTTGCGCACCACGAGCACCGGCGTCAGCAACAGGCCGAACAGGGTCAGCAGCACCGGCGGGCTGGCGAGCGACCCCATGGCGATGTAGGTGGACCTGTTCGCCACCACGAAGCCGGCGCTGCGCAGCCCGATGAACACGATGAGCGTACCCACGCCTGCCTGAATGCCGATCTTCAGCGTCTCCGGTACGTCGCGGGCCACCCTCTCGCGCAGTCGCGACAGGCTGAGAATCAGGAACACCGCGCCCGTGAACGCCACCATCGCCAACGCGCCCTGCCAGGGCACGCCCATCTGCTTGACCAGCACGAAGGTGAAGACGACGTTCGACCCCATCGCCGGCGCGACGGCGAGCGGCAGGTTCGCGAGCAGCCCCATCATCACGCTGCCGAGGATCGCAGCCAGCGCGGTCGCGATCACCAGATCGCCGCGATCCATGCCGGCCGCCGACATGATCGCGGGGTTCACCGCAATGATGTAGGCCATAGCGGCGAATGTCGTCGCCCCCGCGACCAGCTCGCGCCCTACGCTGCTGCCGCGCTCGCGCAGACGGAAGAAACGGTCGAGCGGCCCGCTGGCCACGGCGGCAACCTCGCTCACCAGACCACCGGATGCACGGCGCCGGTCTGCACGTTGAGGAACCCTTGCGGTGCCTGCGCGCAGGGAGCCACGAGCACCCAGGTCCAGGGCGCGCAGGTCAAGGTCGCGAACATCAGCCGCTCGGGGAAGCCGGGATACCAGCGCGGGCGGAACGTCGGCTCATACATCCAGTCCACCTTGCGCGCTTCGGCATAGAGCGCCTGCATCTCGGCATCGAGGTCCTCCGCCGGGCGGCAGGTCATCAGGCCGCCGATCTCGTAGCGGACGGTTGCCACCAGTTCGCCCTCGCGCACCAGCGCCCAGCCGCCCTGGATCGCCGCCAGTGCGTTGACCGCGCGCGCCATCGCCGCATCCGAGGAGCCGACCGCCCAGATATTGTGCTTGTCGTGCGCGACCGAACAGGCGAGAGCACTCTCCGTGGTGCGCGGCCCGCAGCCACGCCAGAACATCTTTGAAACCTTCGCCTCGCCAGAGAAGCGATCGACGATGGCAAATTTCGTGATGGTTTCGTCGGGGTTGCGCTGCACTTCGCCGTCGCGCACCGGCAATTCCAGGACGTAGAAGTCATCATGCCAGTGGAACGGGCGGATGACCGCGGCCTTCATCGTGGTGCGGCCCGGCGCGGCCGGGATGGCGAAATCCTCCGCGGTCAGCGTGCGGCCGATGTTGATGGTGTTGGTGGACCACGCCGGCCAGTCGATGCGCGGCTGCGCGCCGATATAGCGCCGTCCCCCGGAAACCTGCCGCCCATCGGCCCAGACCTCCGCGATCTCCAGCCCTGCCACGTCCGAGAGCAGCACCATGTCGGCGTAGCGGCCGGGGGCGATGCTGCCGACGAAGGGCGTCAGCCGCATGTGCCGTGCGGGATTGATCGTGGCGCACTGGATCGCGATCTCCGGCGCCAGCCCGCAGCGGATCGCCAGCCGCACATTGTGGTCGGTCGCACCCAGCCGCAGCGTGTCGCTGGCACTGCGATCGTCGGTGGTGAAGGCGATCTGCGACCAGTCGGTCAGGCCGCGCGCCAGGAGCGAGGCGATGATCTCCTCCATGGCATAGACGCGCAGTTCGACGAAGATGCCGCGCCGCAGCTTCTCCCAGGTCTCCTCCGGTGTCTGCACCTCGTGGTCGGAGGCCAGGCCGGCGGCGGCGAAGGCATTGATGGCCGACACGTCACGCAGGCCGGAGCCATGCCCCTCAACCACGCCGCGCCCGGCGAACGTGGCCTCGATCATTCCCCAAAGCCGGTCGTAGGACGGATTGTCCGGGTTCCAGATCGCCGGCCAATCCATCACCTCGTCCAGCCCCGCGACCATCAGGCTCTCGGCCATAAAGAGGAGCTGCTCGTCACGGCCGAACCAGCCGCCGCCGGACTCATAGGCGGTCGGCGGCACCGCCGAGCCGGGCAGCGGGAAGATTTTCAGGGGCGAGCCGTGCCGCCGCGCCGTCTGCCAGAACTCAAGATTGTGCCCGCCATCGACGTTGGAGAATTCGTGGCTGGCCTCGCAGGTCCATGTGTTGCCGCGCGGCAGCACCAGCGCGGCTTCCCATTCCGGCGTCAAGTGCGAGCTTTCGATATGCTTGTGCACCTCGCCGAAGCCCGGCACGGCAGCGAGGTCGCCCCGATCCACACGCTCGGCCACCTCGCCCGCATAGCTGCCGGCCGGGCCGACATGGGCAATGCGCCGGCCCTTGATGACAATCTCCTGGTCCTCGGCCCAGGTCCGTGAATGCACATCCAGCAGCCGCCCGACCCGCACCATGCGATCGGCCGGGCGTCGGCCAAGGGCCGTTTGCACCAGGTCCTGGCGAATGCGTACCTCGTCGGCCGGATTGAGCAGCAGGTCGTCGGGTTGCTCCGTCGGCTTGTGCATCCGAGGCCCTCCGTCCGTTCCGCAAGCGCGAACAAGGCTGCCCGAGCGTGACCGGGGTTGCAACGGCACCCTCGCGAGCCGACCGTCGCCGGCTAGCATTCCTGACTGATGACTCAAGGTTCATTTTTTGCCTTGCCGCCCTAACCGCGCGCGCCTAACCTCGCCGCCGCTATGGGAGAAACAGCGAAGATCGAGGCGGGCGGGACACGGGGCGACGATTTGCTGGCCACTGCGGACCTGTTGGCGCTGCACCGCACGATGCTGCTGATCCGCCATAGCGAAGAGACGCTGCGCGACTTGTTCGCGGCCGGCGAGGTGCCGCGGGCGCGGCGGGTCGATGCACGTGGCTGACATGGCGGTGGGGATGCTGGGCGCCAACGGTATCGTCGGCGCCGGACTGTCGATCGCGCTCGGCAGCGCGCTGGCGCATGCCACACGCGGCACCGGCGCGATCGCGGTCGCTTTCTTCGGCGACGGCGCGCTCGCCGACGGGCTGGTGCATGAGACCTTCAACCTTGCAGCACTCTGGCGGCTGCCGCTGCTGCTGGTGTGCAAGAACAACGGCTGGGGCGAGTCACTGCCGACCACACGGCACCTCGCCTTCGGCCTTCCCGGACTGGCGGCGGCGTATAGCATCCCGCACCGAGCCGTGGACGGCAACGACATGATCGAGGTCGTGGCTGGCGCATGTGTCGGGGCTGAAGGTGGTGTGCGCCGCCGATCCCGACTCCGCCTACGGCCTGCTGCGCGCCGCGATCGCCGACCCCGACCCGGTCATCATGGTGGAGCACAAGCGGCTGTACGGCATGAAGCAGGAGGTCACGGAACCCCTTGCCGCCCTGCCGCTCGGCGTCGCGGCGACGCTGCGCGAGGGCCGCGACCTGACCATCGTCAGCTATGGCGCGATGGTCCACGCGGCGCTGGAAGCGGCGGCGACGCTGGCCGGCGAAGGCGTCGCGGCGGAGGTGATCGACCTGCGGAGCCTCCAGCCCTGGGACGAGCCGGCGGTGCTGGCGTCGCTGGCGCGCACGCACCGGTTGGTGATCGCGCATGAGGCGGTGGAGGCGTTCGGCATCGGCGCCGAGAGCGCGGCGCGCATGGCAGATGTCGGCTTCGACGAGTTGGACGCGCCGGTGGTGCGGGTAGGCGCGCCGTTCATGCCGGTGCCGTTCGCACGGTCGCTGGAGACCGCCTATCTGCCCGACGCCGCCCGTATCGCCGCCGCCGCCCGCCGCACCCTGGAATAGCGGCAGGAGGGCGCGGCGCTGGACATCATCATGCCCAAGCTGGGCCTCACCATGACCGAGGGCACGCTGGCCGCCTGGCGCGTGTGGCCGGGCGACGCGGTGCGGGCCGGCGACGTGCTGTTCGTGGTCGAGACCGAAAAGACCGCGACGGAGATCGAGGCGCAGGAAGCCGGCCGCATCGGCGCGCTGCTGGTGGCGGAGGGCGCCGTGGTCCCCGTGGGCGTCCCGGTCGCCAAGCTGGCGGACGGCGCCTCCGCCCCCGCGCGGGTGATCGCCACTCCTCTAGCCCGGAGGCTTGCGCGGCGCGCCGGGCTGGACCTCGCCGCCATCCGCGGCAGCGGGCCGCGCGGACGGATCAAGGCGCAGGACGTGGAGCGCGCGCTTACCGAGGTCCCTGCGCCGCCGCCCTCCCCGGCAGTTGCCCGCGCGCCGCGCGTCGCCACGGCGGCGGCGCGGCGGTTGACGTACGCCAAGCAGACGATCCCGCATTTTTATGTGGCGCGGGAGCTGGATGCGACGCGGCTGCTGGCGCTGCGGGCGGAGCTGAACGCGGCGCCAGGCCGGCCGCGCGTCAGCGTCACGCACCTGCTGCTGGCGGCCACCGGCCGCGCGCTCGCGGCCCACCCGACGATGACCACGATCTGGACCGAGGACGGGCCGCAGGCGCTCGGCGGCAGCGATATCGGGCTGGCGATCGACACGCCGGGCGGGCTGCTGGCGCCGGTGCTGCGGGGCGCGGGGACGCTGCGGCTCGATGACCTGGTGCGCACAGCGGACGCGCTGGTCGCGGCGGCGCGCGACGGCCGGCTCAGCCCCGACGACCTGGAGGGGGGATCGCTCACCGTCTCCAATCTCGGCATGCACGGCGCCGATTTCGTCGTGCCGATCATCAACCCCGGTCAGGCCGCGATCCTGGGCGTCGGCCGGCCGCGCGGCGCGTTCCGGCCGGATGCGCGCGGCGCGCCGGTGCTGCGACAGGAGATCATGCTGGTGCTGTCGGCCGATCATCGCGTGCTCGACGGCGTACGCGCGGCGAAGCTGCTCGGCGCCATCGCCGGCCTGCTGGAACGGCCACTCGGCCTGTTGCGCGATTGAGGGGAGCGTCATGGATTTCGCCCTGACCGACGAACAGAAGCTGATGGTCGAAACCGCGCGGCGGGTCGGCGAGCAGTACGGCCTCGACTACTGGGGCCGCACCGACGCCGCCGGGGAGTTCCCGCGCGAATGTTGGCAGGCGATCTGCGACGCCGGGCTCGGCGGCATCATGGTGCCGGAGGAATATGGCGGTTCGGGCCTGGGCATGATGGAAACTGCGCTGGCAGTGGAGGCGCTGTGCGCCGCCGGCGGCGGCTCGACGCTGAGTCAGTTGTTCATGACCAACCCGATCTTCGGCGGCGTCACGCTGGCGCGCTTCGCCAACGCGGAGATGCGCGCGGCACTGCTGCCGAAACTGGTGCGCGGCGACATCACCTTCTGCATGGCGCTGACCGAGCCGGATGCCGGCAGCAACACGCTCTCGATCAAGACGTTCGCCCGCGCCGACGGCAACGGATGGCGGCTCAACGGGCGCAAGATCTGGATCACCAGCGTGCCGCAATCGACAAAGATGTTGGTGGTGGCCCGCACGCGCCGGCCCGACGAAGTGGCGCGCCGCACCGACGGCGTCTCGCTGTTCGTCATCGACACCGAGCGCGCCGGAGTGACGCATCGCCCGATCGATAAGGTGGGCACGCACACGCAACCCTCCAGCCTGGTGTTCCTCGATGACGTACGCGTGGAAGGCCACGAACTCGTCGGCGACCTCGACGGCGGATGGACGCAACTGCTGGAGGTGCTGAACACCGAGCGCATCGTCACCGCCGCGGGCCTCGTCGGCACGGCGGAACTCGCGACGGCACTGGCCGTGCGCTACGCGCGCGAGCGGCGCGTGTTCCGCGACACGCCGATCGCCGCCTATCAGGGGCTGCAATTCCCGCTGGCGGAGGCGCATATCGAAACCGAGTGCGCCCGGCTGATGAACTACAAGGCGGCGACACTGCACGATACGGGCGAGCCCTATGGCGCCGCGGCGAACTGGGCGAAGTTTCTCGCCGGCCGGGCCGCCGGGCACGCCACCGACCGGGCGATGCAGACCATGGGCGGCATGGGCTATTCACGCGAGTTCCATGTCGAGCGGCTGTGGCGGGATGCGCGCCTGTTCCGCATCGCGCCGATCTCGGAGGAGATGGTGCTGAACTACGTCGCCCAGCACGACCTCGGCCTCCCCAGGTCGTACTAGTCGCCGAACCGCGAGTCATGGTTCGCTTTCGCTCTTGAGCCAGCCAAGGCGCCGCCCTAACGTCGGCTGCGGTCTGTGAGGGAACGGCGGTGAGAGAGGAACTGGTCCGTTACGAACGGCGCGGGGCGATGGCGCTGATCACAATCAACCGCCCCGAGACGCTGAACGCGCTCGACATGCCCACGCTCGCCGCGCTCGACGCACGGGTGGCGGAGGCGGAAGCGGCGGAAGACGTGCGCGTGCTGGTGTTCACCGGCGCCGGCCGCGCCTTTGTCGCCGGCGGCGACATCGCCGATCTGAACAGCCGGCAGGGACTGCCGCACTATCAGGAACTCGCCGAGCGCCTGCACCGCACCTTTCGCCGCATCGAATGCTGCGACAGGCCGACCATCGCTGCCGTCAACGGCTGGGCACTCGGCGGCGGCACCGAATTGTTGCTGTGCACCGACCTGCGCATCGCCGCCGCATCAGCAAAACTGGGCCTGCCCGAGATCACGTTGGGTCTGTTCCCCGGTGCCGGCGGTTCGCAGCGCCTGATGCGGCAAGTCCCGGTGTGCATCGCCAAAGAACTGATGTTCACCGGCGCGCGCATCGATGCCGCCGAAGCGCAGCGCCTCGGCCTCATCAACCGTGTCGTGCCCGACAACGAGCTGATGACGGAGGTGACCAAACTGGCCGAGGTGATCGCGCAGAAATCGCCACTGGTGCTGAAGCTCCTGAAACGCACGATGAGCGACGGCGCCGACATGCCGCTGCCGGCGGCACTGCGTCACGAGCAGGCGATGATCGGCCTGGTGCTGGACAGCGCCGACGCGCACGAAGGCTGTGCGGCGTTCCTGGAAAAACGCCTCGCGGCGTTCCGGGGTGCATGAGGTGCAGGCGCCGGTATTCTCCGAACGCGCCCGGCGGATGACCCGCAGCGAGCGCAACGAGCAGACGCGGCGCAGGCTGTTCGCTGCCGCGGCGCAGGTGGTGGGCGAGCACGGCTACGCCGAGGCATCGGTATCGCGCATCACCGTGCAGGCCGGCGTGGCACAGGGCACATTCTACAACCACTTCGCCAGCCGCCAGGAATTGCTCGATCGCCTGCTGCCCACACTCGGCGAGGAGATGCTGGCGTTCATCGAGTCGCGGGTGCCGCGCGCCGCCTCCGACGCCGACCAGGAGATCGCGCGCTGCAAGGCGTTCTTCGCCTATCTTCAGGTCTGCCCGCAATATCTGCGCATTCTCAACGAGGCCGAATTCTTCGCGCCCGCCGCCTATCACGAACTGATGGCGATGATCGGCCGCGGCTATCTGCGCGTGCTGCAGCGTGCGCGCCGGCGCGGCTCGCTGATCGCGTATACCGACGCGGAACTGGAAGTTGTGGTGCAGACGCTGATCGGGGCCCGCGCCTATCTCAGCCGCCGTTATTCCTACACCGAGGGCGGCGTGGAGATGGTGCCGGAGCACGTGCTCACCGCCTACGCCAAGCTGGTCACCGAGGGACTGTTTCGCGAGGAGGAGCGCGACGCGGCTATCCCGCAAGCTCCTCCCGAAGTGTCCGTTTGAGGATTTTGCCGGACGGGTTGCGCGGCAGCCGGTCGCGCTGCACCACTGCCTTCGGAACCTTGAAGCCGGCCAGCTTGGCCCGGCAATGCGCCAGGATCGCCTCGGGCGTGAACGCGGCACCCTCGGCGATCACGACGACGGCCAGGGGACGCTCGCCCCAACGTTCGTCGGGCACGCCGATCACCGCGGCCTCAACGATGTCGGGCAATTCGTAAAGCACGCGTTCGACCTCGGAGGAGGCGATGTTCTCGCCGCCCGACAGGATCATGTCCTTCTTGCGGTCGGTCAGGAACAGAAACCCGTCGGCGTCGAGATGGCCGACATCGCCGGTGCGGAACCAGTCGCCGAAGAACGCCGCCGCCGTCCGCTCGGGATCGCGCCAGTAGCCGCGCGTGACTTTCGGGCCGCGCAGACAGATCTCGCCGGTCTCGCCGGCCGGCAGCGACGCACCGTTCTCGTCGCAGATGCGTATTTCCAGCATCGCCACCGCCCGACCGGCCGAGCCAATCTTTTCGATTTCATAGCCGGGGTCCATGAAGGTGTCGCCGCTGCACGTCTCGGTCAGGCCGTAGGCATCGACATAGCGCGCCGCCGGAAACGCGGCCGCAAAGGCGCGGATGCGGCTCTCAGGCGTGCGGTCGCCGCCGCCGATCACCCAGCGCAGGCTGGCGACGTCGCGCGGGCGGCGCGCTGCCTCCGCCAGCACTGCGCCGGTCATCACCGGGGCGAGCCAGACGCCCTCGATCCGCTCGGCCTCGATCGCATCGAGCACGGCGGCGGCATCGAAGTCGCGTTGCAACACGATGGTTCCGCCGAGCCACAGTACCGCGACACCGGGCAGATCGAACGCGCCAACATGATAGAGCGGTCCGACCACCAGCAACCGCGTCCGCGGCCCGAGGCCGAACAGCACGATGTGGTCCGCGGATTTCCAGTAGAAATTCGCGTAGCTGTGGATGACACCCTTCGGCCGCGCGGTGGTCCCGGAGGTGTACATCAGCCGGAACAGGTCGTCGGGCTGGCGCGGATGGATGTCGGCGAGCGCGGCGCCGGAGCCAAGCCGCGTGCTGTCGGCACGCGCTGCCGCGTCCGCCAGCACGAGATCAGGCGCGCCGGACGCAGTGGCAACGAGTTCGTCGTCGGCGACCAGCAGCTTTGCCCCGGCGTGCTGCACGATATACGCGACCTCGTCGGCGGCGAGGCGGTAGTTGATCGGCAGAAATACCGCGCCGATATGACTGGTCGCGAAGGCCAGTTCCAGAAAGGCTGGGCTGTTCTTCATCAGCACCGCGACGATGTCGCCGGCGCCGACGCCCCGCTGCATCAACCAACCGCCGGTATGCGCGATCCGCCGTTCCAGCGTGCGCCAGTCGATGCGCTGCTCGCCCGATACGATCGCGATGCTCTCGGGCGTGCGACGCGCGTGCAGCCGCACGAAGCTGGACAGGTTGATCATCGACGCCTCCCCACGACTCCCCCGGCACCGATCCTAAATCCGTCCGCGTCCTTCGTCATCGCCCGGCTTGACGCCAACAGGTTCCCGCCGGACCCTGTGCAGAACGAAGCAGGGAGCAACGCCCATGACGCTCGCGACCGAGATTGCCGCCTTCACCACCGCGCTCGATGAGCAAACGATTCCGCCCGAGGTGCAGGAGAAGGCGCGCACCTGCCTGCTGAATGCTTACGGCATCGCGCTGGACGGCCACGCCACGCCGTATGCGCCGGTCGTGCGGCGGGCGGCACTCGCGATGGAGGGCGAAGTCGCCGGCGGTGCGACGCTGCTCGGCGATGGGCGCACCACCACGATCGGCGGCGCCTGCCTGGGCAACGCCGCGCTGTTCCACGGCCGCGCGCAGGAGGATACCTGCGGTGCCGCGCATTTCGGCACCATCCTGATCCCGCTGCTGACCGCGATGCTGGAGGCGCGGCGCTATCCCGTCGCGCGGCTGCTGCCTGCACTGGTCGCCGGCTACGAGGCCGGCGGGCTGCTGGAGCGCGCATATGCCGGGCGCACGACACCGCTAGGATTCCGGTCCTCCGCGATCTACGGCACGATCGCGGCGGCGGCCGCGGCGGCACGCATGATGGATATGCCACTTGCCGCCACCGCCGCCGCACTCGCCAACGCCGTCTCTTTAACCGGCGGCGTGCTGCAATCCTTTGCCGACGGCACAGACGAATGGCGCTATCAGGTTGGCCATGTCGGGCGCACCGGGCTGGTGGCGGCGGAGCTGGCGCGCGCCGGCTCGGTCTCCGCGCCGTTGGCCTTCGAGGGCAGGTCCGGCTTCGTGCGCGCCTTCGCCGGCGTGGACTGCGATGTCGGCGAACTCTCCGCGCGTCTCGGCAACGAATGGGCATTGCTGCGCGTGGCATTTAAGCCGTATCCGGTCTGCGCCTTCAACCAGACGCCGGTGACGGCAGCGCTCGCCTTGCGCGAGCAACTTGTGGGCGCGGGATTGCAAGCAGTGCGCGTACGGATGAACCCGTATGAGACCGGGTATGCGGGGATGGACGCAACCGGGCCGTTCAGCACCATCTCCGGCACGCTGATGAGCATTCCGTTCTGTATCGCGACGACACTGCTGCACGGTGTGCCCGACATGCGGCGGATGACAACGTATGACGATCCCGATGTGGCGGCGCTGATCGAGCGCATCCGGCTGGTGCCCGACCCGGACGTTCCCACGCTGTCAGCGGTGATCGAGGCCGATACCGGCGACGGCCGGCGCGTGGTGCGCGAGCAGCGGATGACGCCGGCCGACTACAGCTACGACCGCGCCACGGTCAGCGCGATGGTACGCCGGATCGGCCGCGAGGAAAGCGTGCCCGACTCCGCCTTCGACCGCATCGAGGCCTTCGTCGCGCGACTGCCCGATGCGTCGGTGCAGGAAGTGGTCGGCGCGTTCGCGCTGTTGCAGCACGCGGGAGCGGCGGCATGAGCGGACTGGTTCTGATCACCGGCGGCGCCTCCGGCATCGGCGCCGCCGCCGGGCGTGCCACTGCGGCGGCAGGGATGCATCCGGTGCTCTGCGACATCGCCGCGTTCCCGTCCGACGCCGCGAATGTCTGGCGCTCGCCGCTCGATGTCTCGGACGAGGACGCGGTGGGACGCGAGATCGCCGCGATCGAGGCGGAGCTGGGTCCGATCGAGGGGCTGGTGAACGCTGCGGGGATTCTCGGGCGGATGCATCCGCCGCAGAGGCTGCGCATGTCGGACTGGGATCGCGAGATCGCCGTCGATCTGCGCGGCACCTACGTCATGTGCCGCGAGGTGGGCAGCCGCATGGCGACGCGCCGACGCGGCGCCATCGTCAACATCGCCTCGATCGTGTCACTCAGTTCCGCGCCGGTGCACGGCTATGGGCCAGCGAAGGCCGCTGTCGCCAATCTCACCGCGACTCTCGCCGCCGAATGGGGACCACGCGGCGTCCGCGTCAATGCGGTCTCGCCCGGCTTCACGCGCACGCCGGCATTGCAGCGCGGATTCGACGCCGGGGTGATGGATGCGGCGCGCATGGCGGAATTGGCTGCGCTGCGACGGCTGGTCGAGCCGGACGAGATCGGCCGCGTCATCGCCTGGCTGCTCGGCAGCGGCGCGAGCGCGATCACTGGCGTCAACCTGCCGGTCGATGCCGGATTCCTGTGCGGCGTGACCTGGCAGGCCTATGGCGGGCTGCGCGGCGGCTGACGGCGCACAGGAAGCGCGGTCGCCGGGCGAACGATGTGGGTGGCGGCGGTCGCTAGGCCCGCTGCAGCACCTTGGGATTGAGCACGCGCATCGGATGGCCGTCGAGGAACGCCAGCGCGTTCTCCACGCTCTGCGGATAGAACTGCGCCCAGGTTTCGGCGACGCCGTAGCCCAGATGCGGCGTCAGCACCGTGTTGGGCGCGGTGCGCAGAGGATGGTCGGGCGGCAGCGGCTCGCGGTCGAACACGTCCAGCGCCGCCACGATACGCCCGGCCTGCACGGCGTCCAGCAGCGCCGACTCATCCACCAGCGGGCCACGGGAAGTGTTGATCAGGATGGCGCCGGGCTTCATGCGCGCGATATCGGCGGCGCCGATGATACCCTCCGTGCGTTCCGACAGCACCAGATGCAGGCTGACAGCATCGGCGCGGGCCAGCAGTTCGGCCTTGTCCACCAGCGCCGCACCGGCCTCGGCGGCCGTTGCGGCGGTCAGGTTCTGGCTCCAGGCGATCACCTCCATGTCCAGCGCTCGGCCGTACCGGGCCATGCGCGATCCGAGCCGGCCGAGCCCGATCAGGCCGAGCGTCTTGCCGGCCAGTGTGAAGCCGATCGGCAGCCCCTCCTGGAACCGTCCGGCGCGGATGGCGGCGTCGGCGGCGGGGATCGCGCGCGCGGCGGCCACCAGCAGCCCCAGCGCCAGTTCGGCGGTCGCGAACTCGCCGCCGCCGGTGCCGACGGTGTTGCAGACGACGACACCGTGCGCCGTGCAGGCATCGAGATCGAGCGAGCGAACACGCCCGCCGGTGATGCCCAGCATCCGCAGCTTCGGCAGCCGCGCGATCAGGGTCGGCGGCAGCGGCGTGCGCTCGCGCATCGACAGGACAATCTCGAATCTGGCCAGGCGTGCCGCCGCGCTGTCCTCGTCGGCAAAGGCATCAGCAAAGAACTCCACCTCCGCCCGCGCCTCAAGCCGCGACCAATCGGCACTGCGGCGCGCGATCCCCTGCCAGTCGTCCAACACCGCAACCTTGGTCATGGCCCGTCCCTCCACCGCTGCAACAGTGGGCACAGTCTACCCCGGATTCGCGGCGGCGCACGCCCTTGACCGATCGGGCGCCCGGACGTCCACTGGCGGCGGCAGAACCATCGGGAGGGAAGCATGAGCGGGGATCGCCTCAAGCATTTCGGGTGGGGCCGCGAAGGCGAGGCAATGACGGAGGCGGAGGAAGCCTTCGCGCTGCGCAACTACCAGCAGATGTTCTCGGTCGGCGCATTTGACTCCGTGCCGGTTCCCCCACTTGCGGAACTGACGTTACGCGCCCCTCGCCTGACCCCGCCGGCGAGCCTCGCCGACATCTGCTCGGTTGCGCGCTACGACCGTGCCGCACACGCCTTCGGCAAATCATATCGCGACACGGTGCTGGGGATGCTCAATGACTACGCCAGCGCCCCCGACGTCGTGGCCTTTCCGAGGCACGAGCAGGATATCAGCGATGTCATGGACTGGGCGGCCGGCGAAGGCGCCATGCTGGTGCCGTTCGGCGGTGGCAGTTCCGTGGTCGGCGGGGTCACCGCCGACGACGCCCGTGCGCGCAAGCTGGTGACACTCGACCTGCGCGCGATGGATCGGCTGATCGAGGTGGACGCGTCGTCGCGCGCCGCGCGCATCGAGGCTGGGGTGTTCGGCCCAGCGCTGGAGGCGGCATTGAAGCCGCACGGCCTGACGCTGCGGCATTTCCCGCAAAGCTTCGAGTATTCGACGCTGGGCGGCTGGATCGCCACCCGTTCGGGCGGGCATTACGCGAGCCTCTACACGCATATCGACGATTTCGTCGAAAGCCTGCGCCTCGTCACGCCCGCCGGCGTCGTCGAGACGCGCCGCCTGCCCGGCTCCGGCGCCGGGCCGAGCCCGGAGCGCCTGTTCATCGGCTCGGAGGGCATGTTCGGCGTCATCACCCAGGCCTGGATGCGCGTGCAGCACCGCCCGAAGTTCCGCACCGATCAGGTCGTCCTGTTCAACGACTTTTACAGCGCCGCCCGCGCCCTGCGCGCGGTCAGCCAGGCCGGGCTGTATCCGTCCAACTGCCGCATCCTCGACCCGCAGGAGGCCCGCAACACTGGCGCCGGCGACGGGCAGGTCGCCATCATGGTGCTGGCGTTCGAGTCCGCCGACCATCCGACCGACGTCTGGATGGCCCGCGCGCTGGAATGTTGCGCCGATCACGGCGGCATTGCCGAGAATGCAGCGGACGCGCAGAATAGCGAGGGTGCGGCATCGCGCTGGCGCACCGCGTTCATCCGGATGCCTTACACGCGCGAGCGTATGGTGCCGCGCGCCATCATCACCGACACGTTCGAAACGGCAATCACCTGGGACCGCTTCGAGGCGTTTCACGCGGCCGTGGTGGAGGCGACTCTGCGCGGGATCCGCGAGGTGACCGGCCGGCCAGGTCAGGTCACCTGCCGCTTCACCCATGTCTATCCCGATGGCCCGGCTCCGTATTTCACTTTCCACGCGCTCGGACGCCACGGCGCGCTGCTTGCGCAATGGCAGGCGATCAAGACGGCAGCCAGCGACGCGCTGATTGCGATGGGCGGCACGATCACGCACCATCATGCGGTCGGGCGCGAGCACCGCCCCTGGTACGACCGCGAGGCGCCCCCGCTGTTCCGCGACGCCATGCGGGCAGCAAAGCGCGCGCTCGATCCGCGCGCGATCATGAACCCCGGCGTGCTGATCGACGCCTGACAGGCGGCGGTTGAGGCAGATCAATGCGTTGAGTCCCCAGCGCCGGCCAGCCTGAACACGGTTCGGGCCGCAAGGAGGCGGAGATGTCACTCAACGCCGCGGATGTCATGACGCGCGACGTCGTGACAGTGCGACCTGACGACTCAGTGGCCCGCGTCGCCAGGGTGCTGACCGACCATGAGATCAGCGCCGTGCCGGTATGCGATGCGGACAGGCATGTCATCGGAATGCTGAGCGAGGGCGACCTGATGCGTCCGTTCGGGAAGGAGAACGCGCTCAAGCGGTCTTGGTGGCTCAACGTGCTGGCCGAGGGTACCGAGCTTGCGCCGGCATTCCTGGATTATGTGCGCCTCGACAACCGACGGGCGCGCGACCTGATGGTCGCGCCGGTCATCACCGCCCGCCATGACGCCGGCCTAGGGGAAATCGTCGATCTGCTGGCCCACCACCGCATCAAACGCGTGCCGATCACAAAGGACGGACGACTGGTCGGCATCGTCAGCCGGGCCGACGTGGTGCGCGTGCTGGCCGAGCGGCCAGACGCGCTTATGGCCTCGGCCTGAGCGTGTGCCGATGTCCTCCGCCGTCCACTCGCAGGCGGCGAGCCCGGGTCGCGTGGTGGCGCTGCGCGGACCGGTGATCGACGTCGCATTCGCTGCCGGCCCGCTGCCGCCAATCGAGGCAGCGCTGTCGGTCGCGTGGGACCGCCCGGAACCGCTCATCGCCGAGGTGCAGAGCCATCTCGACGATACGCTGGTACGGGCAGTGGCCTTGCAGCCCACGGCAGGGCTGCGCCGCGGTGTGGAGGTCCGCACCACGGGCGGGCCGATTACCGTGCCGGTGGACGATGCGGTACTCGGTCGCCTGCTCGACGTGACCGGCGCGGTGCGCGACGGCGGCCCGCCGCTGCCGGCGGAGGTCGCGCGGTCGCCGATCCACCGCCGCCCACCGCCGCTGGCCGCCCAGACCGGCGTGAGTTCAGTGTTCGAGACCGGGATCAAGGTGATCGACCTGCTGGTGCCGCTCGCCCAGGGCGGCAAGGCAGCCATGTTCGGCGGCGCCGGTGTGGGCAAGACCGTGCTGGTGATGGAACTGATCCACGCGATGGTCGCGAACTACCAGGGCATCTCGGTGTTCGCCGGCGTGGGCGAGCGGTCGCGCGAGGGGCATGAGCTGCTGCACGACATGCGGGGCTCGGGAGTGCTCGCCCATACCGTGCTGGTTTATGGGCAGATGAACGAGCCGCCGGGCGCGCGCTGGCGCGTGGCGCTGAGCGCGCTCACCATTGCCGAGTTTTTCCGCGACCGCAGGCAGCAGAACGTGCTGCTGCTGATGGACAATGTGTTCCGGTTTGTGCAGGCGGGCAGCGAGGTGTCGGGCTTGCTCGGCCGCCTGCCCTCGCGCGTCGGCTACCAACCGACCCTGGCGAGCGAGGTCGCAGCCTTGCAGGAACGCATCGCCTCGGTGGCCGGTGCTGCGATCACGGCCATCCAGGCGGTCTATGTGCCCGCCGACGATTTCACCGATCCGGCGGTGACCGCGATTTCCAGCCATCTGGAAAGCGCGATCGTGCTATCGCGCGGCATGGCGGCGGAGGGGATCTATCCGGCCGTCGATCCGCTCGCCTCGTCCTCGGTGCTGCTCGATCCGCTGGTGGTGGGGGCCGAGCATTACGCGCTGGCGGCGCGGGTTCGCGAGACGATCGCCCAGTGGCGCGAACTGCGCGACGTGATCGCGCTGCTCGGCGTCGAAGAACTCGGCGCGCAGGACCGGCTGACGGTGGCCCGTGCGCGGCGGCTGCAGCGCTTCCTTACGCAGCCCTTCATGGTCACCGAGGCGTTCACCGGCCTGCCGGGCCGCTCGGTGAAGCTCTCCGACACGCTCGCCGGCTGCCGCGCCATCCTCAACGGGGAGGCCGACGCCTGGCCGGAGGACGCGCTTTACATGGTGGGCACACTGGAGGAGGCGCGGCAAAAGGCGAACGCCGCGAACGCCTCGGCATGAGGCTGCTGATCACCGGCCCCACGGCGGTGGTCGCCGATTTCGGCGACGTGGCGAGCGTGCGCGCCGAGGACGAGAGCGGCGGCTTCGGCATCCTGACCGGGCATGCGGACCTGCTGACCACACTGAGCGTCTCCGTGGTGTCCTGGCGCCATCACGACGGACGCGTCGGCTACTGCGCGGTGCGGCGGGGCGTGATGACGGTGCGCAACGGCACCCGGATCGCGATCGCGACGCGCGAGGCGCAGCTTGGTCCCGATCTCGCGACGCTGGAAGCGTCGGTGCTGACCCGCTTCCGCGCCGAGACGGAGGACGAGCGCACCGGGCGTGTCGCCGCCACCCGGCTGCAGGCGCAGGCCATCCGCCGCATCGTCGAGGCACTGCGCCCCAACCACCAGCCGGAGTTCGCACCGTGAGCCGCGAACCGGACGGATTGCTGCGCTCGGTGCGCCGGCGCCGCGAGCGTCACGACCGCTGGCGCAAAAGCGGCGAGCCATCATTCGGACGCTATCTCGCTCAGGTCGGCGTACTGGGCTGGATCATTGTGATCCCGACGCTGCTCGGCACGTATCTCGGACGCTGGATCGACCATTGGCTCGGCAGCGGAATCTTCTGGACCGGGCCGCTGATGCTGTGCGGCCTGGCGCTGGGCCTGTGGTCCGGCTGGCGCTGGATGCACGGGCAATGAGCGCGCTCTCCGCCGCGGGGTTCGTTTCCGCTGGCCTGCTCGCCGGTGCGTTGCATTTCGTGCTGCTGCACCTGAACGTCGCGCTCTACGTACGTCGCGACGGGCTCGGCGCGGCAATCGCGCTGCATATGCTGCGCCTCGCCGCCGCTGCGCTGCTGCTGCTGGGCGTGGCGCGGTTCGGGGCCTTGCCGCTGCTGCTGGCCGCATTCGGCGTCGTCGTCGCGCGCCCGGTCGTGGTGCGCTGCCTCGCCGGAGGTGCGTGATGACCGAATCTCCGCTTGCCATCTACGCGCTGTTCCACCTAGGGCCGATCGCGGTGACCGAACCGGTAGCGGTGACCTGGGGCCTGATGTTGCTGCTGGTCGGCGGAAGTATCCTGCTGACGCGCCGGCTCGCGCTGCACCCGACTGCGCGACAGGCGGCGCTGGAACTGCTGGTCACGACGATCGAGGGACAGATCCGCGATACCATGCGCGTGGCCCCCGCCCGCTACCTGCCGCTGATCGGCACGCTGCTGCTGTTCATCTTCTTCGCCAACTGGTCCGCGCTGGTACCGGGCGTCGAGCCGCCGACCGCACATATCGAAACCGATGCCGCGCTGGCGCTGATCGTGTTCGCGGCGATGGTCTATCACGGCGTGCGCGCACGCGGCCTACGGGGTTATCTCGCGACCTTCGCCGAGCCGACCTACGTCATGGTCCCGCTCAATCTCGTCGAGACGATAACGCGCACTTTTTCCATGATCGTGCGCCTGTTCGGCAACGTGATGAGCGGCGTGTTCGTGATCGGCATCGTGCTGTCGCTGGTCGGGCTGCTGGTGCCGGTGCCGCTCATGGCGCTTGATCTGCTGACCGGAGCGGTGCAGGCGTACATCTTCACCGTGCTAGCGATGGTGTTCATCGGTGGCGCCGCAGGCGACGACGCCGAAGGCAAGGACAATAAGGACCGGACCCCATGAACCTGATCGAGATCGCCAGCATTCTTGGCGCCGCGCTCGCGGTATCGTTCGGCGCGATCGGCCCTGGCTTGGGCGAGGGCCGCGCCGTCGCAGCCGCGATGGACGCGATCGCGCGTCAGCCGGAGGCCGCCGGGACGCTCACGCGCACGCTGTTCGTGGGCTTGGCAATGATCGAGACAATGGCGATCTATTGCCTAGTCATCGCGCTGCTGTTGCTGTTCGCCAACCCGTTCCTGCACTGATGCGCTTCGACTGGTCCACGCTGGCGCTGCAGACGGTCAATGTCCTTGTCCTCCTGTGGCTGCTGCGCCGGTTCTTGTTCCGCCCGGTGCGGGCGATCATCGCCGCTCGGCAGGCGAGTGCGGAGACGCTGCTCGCCGATGCGGCCGCGACACGCGCGCAGGCGGAGGCGCAGGCAGCCGATATCGCGCGGCAGCAAGAGCGCATGGCAGCCGAAGGCCAGCGCATCATCGCCGAGGCACGGCGCGAAGCCGAAGCAGAACGCGCGACGATCCTCGCACAGGCGCAGCATGAGGTCGCAGCGTCGCGGGACGCGGCGCTGGCGGCGCTCGCGCGTGAGCGCGAGGCGATGCGCCTCGGCCTCGAAGGCGAAGCCCGCCACCTCTCGGTGATCATCGCCTCCCGGCTCCTCGGCCGGTTGTCGGCAAAGGCCATTGAGTCCGCCCTGCTGGAATCGCTGCTCCGCCGTCTCGACGCGCTGAGCGACGATGAGCGCGAGGCCCTCACCGTCCCCGGCGCGGAGTTGCAGGTGGTCACGGCCGAACCGCTCGACCCTGCGTCGCGCACGACTTGGACGCAAACGCTCGAGCGTGTGCTGCACGGCCAGCACAATCTGCACTTCGCTGTCGATCCGTCGCTGATCGGCGGCGTCGAATTGCGGGGCACGCACGCCAGGGTCCGCAACTCCTGGCAGGCAGACCTGGAGCGCGTCGCGCAGGAGCTAGAGAAGGATGACGAACGACTCGCCGTGGCTTGAGCAGGCGGCCGGTCGCATCGATCAGGCCCAACTCGGCCCGGTGGTCGAGACATTCGGCCGCGTGCTCAGTGTCGGCGACGGCATTGCGATGATCTCCGGACTGCCGGCGGTGCGACTCGATGAAGTGCTGCGCTTCTCCGGCGGACAGCTCGGCTTCGCGCAGACTCTGGAGCGCGACGCGATCGGCTGCGTGGTGCTGGACGACGCCGACGCGATCGAGGCGGGCGATCTCGTGGAAGGTACCGGCGAGGTGCTCCGCACACCGACCGGCCCCGGACTTCTCGGCCGCGTAGTCGATCCACTCGGGCGGCCGCTTGACGGCCTGCCGCCGGTTGCCGTGACCGCGTACGATCCGATCGAGGCGCCGGCGCCGTCGATCATCGACCGCGCGCTGGTCACCGAGCCGGTGCAGACCGGCATCCTCACGGTGGACGCGCTGTTCGCGCTCGGGCGCGGGCAGCGCGAACTCATCATCGGCGACCGCAGCACCGGCAAGTCTGCAATCGCGATCGACACCATCATCAGCCAGCGCCACTCCGACATGATCTGCGTCTATGTCGCGATCGGGCAGCGGTCCTCCTCGGTCGCGCGCGCCATCGACGCGGTGCGCCGCCACGGCGCACCGGAGCGCTGCATCTTCGTCGTTGCCGCACCGACATCCTCGCCCGGCCTGCAATGGATCGCGCCATTCGCGGCGATGACAATGGCCGAGCACTTCCGCGACCGCGGCGAGCACGCGCTGGTGGTGATCGACGATCTGACCAAACATGCTGCCACGCACCGCGAGATCGCATTGCTGACACGCCAGCCGCCGGGACGCGAGGCCTATCCCGGCGACGTCTTTTACCTGCACGCGCGGCTGCTGGAACGCGCGGCGAAGCTGTCGGAGGCGAAGGGCGGCGGCTCGCTGACCGCGCTACCGATCGCGGAGACCGATGCCGGCAATCTCTCCGCCTATATTCCGACCAACCTGATCTCCATCACCGACGGCCAGCTTGTTCTGAACGCGCGGCTGTTCCAGGAGGATCACAAGCCGGCGATCGACATTGGCACCTCGGTCAGTCGCGTCGGCGGTAAGACGCAGGCGCCGGCGCTACGCGAACTCACCGGAACGATGCGGCTCGACTACGCGCAGTTCCTGGAGCTGGAGATGTTTTCCCGCTTCGGTGGCGCGCCCGACGCGCGGGTCAAGGCGCAGCTCGCGCGTGGGGAGCGTCTGCGCGCGCTGCTGTCACAGCCGCAATACGCGCCACTGAGGCTCGCCGACGAGGTCGCGTTGGCGATGGCGCTGCACGAGGGGTTGCTCGACGCGATTGCGATCGAGGCGATCGCCGAATTCCGTGCCACACTGCCGGATCGGCTCGATCGAGACGCCGCCGCCGCAGTGCGCGCGATCGAAAGCGATCGGCGACTGGACACGCAATCCCGCTCGCAAATCATGGCGGCGCTGCGCGCCCACGCCAAGCACGCCGCATGACCGAGCGACTTGCCGAAACGATGCGCCGCCTCGACAGCCTGCGTCAGCTTGACGTGGTGGTGAAGGCAATGCGTGGCATCGCCGCCAGCCGCGCTCAGCAGGCGCACGCGCTGGTGCCCGGGGTGCGCGCCTATGCCGCGGTTATCGGGGAGGCGATCGGTGAGGCGCTCGCCCTGGCAGCACCGGACGATCAGCATCCCGGCCGCGCGCCGCCGGGCCGCGCGGTGGTGCTGTTCGTCGCCGAACAGGGATTTGCCGGCGCCTTCAGCGACCGGATGCTGGCCGCGCTCGAGGCCGTCACGCGGCCCCATGAGGTGTTCCTGATCGGTACGCGCGGCGTCGCACTGGCCGCCGAACGGCACATCAAGCCGCAATGGCAAGCCGCCATGGTACCGCACGCCAGCCTCGTCCCGGCGCTTGCGGGACGGATCGCGGAGGCGCTGTATGCTTGGCTCGGCGCGCATCGGGTGCCGCATGTGGACGTCATCGCGCCGACCTGGTCGGCCTCCGGCGGCATCGTTCCCATGCCGCGGGCGCTGCTGCCCTTCGACTTCAGCCGCTTCGCCGTGCCGGCGCGCGCCCAGCCGCCGCTGGTCACGCTGCCGCCGGCGCAGCTCCTGGCGCAGCTCGCTCAGGAATACGTGTTCGCCGAACTCTGCGAGGCGGCCCTGATGGCCTTCGCCGCCGAGAACGAGGCGCGGATGGCCACCATGCTCGCCGCAAAGAGCAACCTCGACACGATGGAGGCCGAGCTGGTCTCGCTCGGCAAACAGATCCGGCAGGAGGAGATCACCGCCGAAGTCGTCGAACTGGCCAGCGGCGCCATCGCCGCACCGATCAGGAATGCGCGATAGACCAGAGAAGTTCGCAAGATCGCAGTACTATCATGATAAGTTTAAGGAACGCACGGAACGCGGAGGATCGCGATGTCGAAGGGAACGCTGGCTGTCGTACTGTCGCTGGGTTGCGCGGTGGCATCGTCCGCATTGGCGCAGGACCCGTTGATGAAGGCGGCGCAAGAGCAGTTCCGGCCGATCCCGGAGACGGCACCCGAGCTTCCGGGCAATGCGGCGACTCCCGCCAAGGTCGAACTCGGCAAGATGCTGTATTTCGATCCGAGGCTGTCGGCGAGCCACACGATCAGCTGCAGCTCCTGCCATAATATCGGCCTCGGCGGCGCCGATGCCGAACCGACCTCGATTGGCCATCGCTGGCAGCATGGCGGGCGCAACGCGCCCACGGTGTTCAACGCGGTGTTCAATACCGCCCAGTTCTGGGACGGCCGCGCCAAGGACCTCGAACAGCAGGCCGGCGGACCAATGGTCAACCCGGTGGAGATGGCCTCGCCCGCGACGCACGTCGTGGAGCAGTTGAAAGGGATCCCCGGCTATCACGACGCATTCGCCGCGGCGTTCCCGGATCAAGCCGACCCGATCACCCTGGACAATGCGCAGAAAGCCATTGCCGTGTTCGAGGCGACGCTGATCACGCCCAACGCGCCGTTCGACCGCTTCCTGCGCGGCGAGGCGGACGCGCTGTCGCCCGTGCAGAAGCAGGGCCTGTCCCTGTTCATGGATAAAGGCTGTGCCGCCTGTCACAACGGCATCAATATCGGCGGCGGGATGTATGCTCCGTTCGGCGTCGTCGAGAAGCCCGGTGCGGAGTTCCTCCCGCCCGGCGATCAGGGACGCTTCATGGTCACCAAGACGCCGAGCGACGAATACGTCTTCAAGGTTCCCACCCTGCGCAACATCACGCTGACCGCGCCCTACTTCCACACCGGGGCCGCCTGGGACCTGCGGCAGGCCGTGGCGGTGATGGGCGCGAGTCAGCTCGGCATCCAGCTCAGCACGGCCGAGGTGGATGCCATCACGGCGTTCCTCGGCAGCCTGACCGGGGAACAGCCGAAGGTCATCTATCCGATCCTTCCGCCAAGCGTTGCCGGCACGCCGCGCCCGCAACCCTGATCTCCCAGGCTTGCGCCTCGCCGCGCCCCGCCCTATGCCTGCCGCGGACACAGGCATGGGGATGGGGTCCCCCAAAAGCGCCCGTTCGGGCCGATGAGTTTCGCGGCGCAATCTGGTCGCGCGGCGGGACGATCGTGCCCCGTGCCGCCCCCGCCGTGTGCAACGACGGAGGACGTGACACCTTCATGGCTGCAACAATCTGGATCGCGATCGGCGGCGCGCTCGGCAGCGTTGCGCGCTACTGGATCGCGGTGCTGGCCGCCCCGTTGAGTCGTGACCTGCCCCTGGGCACCATCGGCATCAACATCGTCGGCTCCTTCGCCATCGCCTTCTTTAGTACACTGACAGCGGACGGCGCGCGCCATCCGCTGCCCGACGTGGCGCGGCTGTTCTTCATGGTCGGCGTGTGCGGCGGCTTCACCACCTTCTCCTCCTTCAGCCTGCAGACGCTCGACCTGCTGCGCGGCGGCGCGCCGGGGCGGGCGCTGGCCAATATCGCGCTCTCCCTGGCGCTCTGCCTCGGCGCGGCGTCGTTCGGGTATCTCGTTGCGGCACACCTCAACGGCAGCCCGCGCACGCTTGCGCAGGCACAGCCCGAGGAACTCGAATCATGACCACGCAACCGACGGTGCTGGCGGTCCTTGCCGACGCCGCCGGTGCCGCGGAGTGCCTCGATGCCGCGCGGGAAGCTGCGGCGATCCTGCCGGGGGCACGACTGCGCGCGCTGCATGTCCGCCCGGACCCAGAGACCACCATCATCCCGAGCGAGGAAATCCTCACGCCCCCGCAGCGCGAGGCGCTGATGCTGCAGGCCGCGAGCGAGGCGGCGGCCCTGCACGGCCGGTTCCTCGACTGGCGCGCGCGCCAGGCGCCGGGCCTCGCTGCCGAGTGGCTGGACGTGAAGGGCGACGTGGCGCAGGAGGTGGCGCGGCACGGTCGCCACGCGGCGCTGATCGCGATGGCCGCGCCCGGCCCGCACGCGCACGGCCGCGCGGAGGCGGCGTTCCGCGCGGCGCTGTTCGACTCGCACCGGCCGCTGCTGCGCGTGCCCGTGGGCGAACCTGCGCACGCGCCGCGCCGCATCGCCATCGCGTGGAAAGAGAGCGCAGTGTGCCGTCGCGCCATCGCCGAGGCCCTGCCCTGGCTGCGCCATGCCGAGCAGGTCGATGTGCTGCACAGCGTCGCCCGCGACCGTTCCGAACTCGACGCTGCCCGGGCCCTGCTGGAAGGACTCGGCGTCGCGGCCCACGTCCATGCGCTGCATCACGCCACGGGGCCGGTCGGTGTACAACTGCTCGCCGAGGCCGGGACACTGCGCGCCGATTGGCTGGTGATCGGCGCATACCGCCGCCCGCCGGTCGCCGAGTGGCTGCTTGGCGGCGTCACCCGCGTCGTGCTGCAAGACGCTCGCCTGCCGGTGTTCCTGATGCACTGAGCGCGCCGACTGTGTCTCCCTCTCCTGCTCGCGGGAGACGGCCAGAGGTGCGGGCCTTGCCTACCCCCGCTCGCGCATCAGCCGCGCGCGGTCACGCTGCCAGTCGCGCTCGGCGATGGCGTGGCGCTTGTCGGCCTTGCTGCGCCCCTCCGCAAGGCCGAGCAACACTTTCGCGCGCCCGCGCTCGTTGAAATGGATGTCCAGCGGGATCAGCGTCTGCCCCTGCCGCGCGACGGCGCCGAGCAGGTGATTGATCTGCTTGTGCTTGAGCAACAGCTTGCGCGGCGCGCGCGTCTCGAAGCGCGACAGCACGCCGCCCTGCCATTCGGGAATGTAGCAGTTGAACAGATACATCTCCCCGTCGCGCTCGCCCGCCCACGCCTCGTTCAGCGTCGCGCGGCCGGCGCGCAGGCTTTTCACCTCGGGGCCTTTCAGCACGATGCCGGCCTCGATGGTTTCCTTGATCGTGTAGTCGTAGCGTGCCTTGCGGTTCTGCGCCGCGACACCGTGCGAGATCAGGCCGGACTTCTTCCGCTCCGCCATGACATCGTCAGTTCAGCAGCCCAACCTCGATCATCGCCGCGCGCACGCGCGCCTTTGTCGCGTCGCTGCACGGTGCGAGCGGCAGGCGGCAATGCGCACTGGTGTGGCCGAGCAAGGAGGCGGCGTATTTCACCGGGCCGGGGCTGGTCTCAGCAAACAGCGCGTCGTGCAGCGGCACCAGGCGGTTCTGGATGCGCATCGCTTCGCCGACGCGCCCGTCCTGCCAGGCGCGGTGCATGGTGCTGCACAGGCGCGGCGCGACGTTGCCGGTGACGCTGATGCAGCCGACGCCGCCGGCGGCCAGGAACGCGAGCGCGGTATGGTCCTCGCCAGACAACTGGCAGAATGCCTCGCCGCATGCTCGCGTGGTGTGCAGCGGGCGGGCGAGATTCGCGGTCGCGTCCTTGACGCCGACGATGTTGCGGTGCTTCGCCAGCCGCGCCATCGTCTCCACGCTCATGTCGATCACGCTGCGGCCGGGAATGTTGTAGATGATGATCGGGATGTCCACCGCATCGGCGATCGCCGTGTAATGCAGATACAACCCCTCCTGCGTGGGCTTGTTGTAGTAGGGCGTGACCACCAGTGCCGCGTCTGCCCCGGCCTCGGCGGCGTGGCGAGTCAAATCGATCGCCTCGGCGGTGCTGTTGGATCCGGCACCCGCGATCACCGGCACGCGCTTGCGCGCCACTTCGATGGTGATTTCCACCACCCGTTTGTGCTCGTCGTGGCTCAGTGTCGGGCTTTCGCCGGTTGTGCCGACCGGCACCAGCCCGTGCGTGCCTTCCTCGATCTGCCATTCGACGAAGCGCGCGAGCGCATCCACGTCCAGCGCGCCGTCGTCGCGCATGGGCGTGATCAGGGCAACCAGGGAACCTTGGAACATCGCCGTCGCCTCCCCGCCATGCGGCGGCGGCAAGCATTAGGCGCGCGGGGGATGCATCGCAAGGCCGCGGCGGAGTAGAAGACCGCATGTGCCGCGTGTCGTTGCGTCTCCCGGGTCTGCTCGCCGCCGCTCTGCTGATGTCAGCACCCGCGCGGGCGCAGACGATCATGGCGGACATCCGCGCCGACCGCTGGGCGGAGGCGGCGCAGGCCGCGGCCGCCGACCCTGACCCTGTCGCGGCCAAGCTGGTCACATTCTACCGCCTGCTCGCTCCCGGCCAGGCCGGCGCCGCCGAGATCGACCGCTTCATCGCCGACAGTCCCGACTGGCCGTTGCAGGGCACGCTCGCCCGCCGCCGTGACGAGGCGCTGGCGAGCGAACCGGACGACGCCGCCGCCGCCGCGATCTGCGCCGCCGACACCATCCGTGACCCGCGCGCGCTGGCCCGCTGCGCCGCCGCCGACGCCGCCACCGGCAAGCCGCCCGAGGCTGCCGCCCGCGCCGCCTGGACCGCGATGCCGCCCGATCCGGCGGAGGAGACCGCCTTCCTCGCTCGCTGGGGCAGCTTCATCGGTGCGACTGACCAATGGCGGCGCTTCGAACGCCTCGCCTGGGCCGGCGGTGGCGGGGGAGATCGTCAGGTCGCCCGCCTCGCCGCCGCCGACCAGCCGCGCGCCGCCGCGTGGCTCGCGCTCCTGCACGACGATCCGCACGCGGAGGCACTGCTGGCTCGTCTGCCACCGGTGGAACAGGCGACGCCGGGGATCATGCTCGCCCACGCCCGCTACCTGCGCCGTGCCGATCACGATGCCGACGCCCTGGCCCTATGGCTGGCCGCCGGCACTGCGGCGGAGCAGGCGGCCCCGGCCGCCGAGCGCACCGCGTTCTGGAACGAGCGCAACCTGCTCGCCCGCCACCGGCTGCGCGACGGTGATCCCGCCGGCGCCTACGCGCTCGCCGCCGGCCATGCGCAGACGGCCTCCGAAGAGGTCGCCGACGCCGAGTTCCTCGCCGGCTTCATCGCGCTGCGCAAGCTCGACGACCGCGCCCGCGCCCGGCCGCATTTCGCACGGCTGGCGGTGCTCTCGAAGGCAGTGATAACGCAGGCGCGGGCGCATTACTGGCTCGCCCGCGCCGCCGCCGACGAGGCCGAGGCAAAGCGCGAGTACGCCATCGCCGCCGGCTACCCCAGCGCCTTCTACGGACAATTGGCGGCACTGGCGCTGGGCGACGGGCCCGCGGGCCTCGCACACCGCATCACCACGCTGCGCGATCCCGGCTGGACGCCGGCGCAGGCGCTCGCCTTTGCCGGGCGGGAGCTGGCGCGGGCCAGCGCCTATCTGGTCGGCTGGGGCGAGCGCGGACGCGCGCAGGCATTCCTGCTGCGGCTATCCGACATCGTGCCCGACCCGGTGGACCGCTCGATCGCCGCCCGGCTCGCGGGCGGCTTCGGGATGCCGGAAACCGCCGTCGCGATCGCCCGGCGTGCGGGGCGGGACGGGGTGATCCTGCTCGATGCCGGCTGGCCGCGCGCCGCCGCCCTGCCGCCCGCGCCGGGCGTGGAGCCGGCGCTGGCGCTCGCCATCATCCGCCAGGAAAGCAGCTTCGACCCCGCCACAGTGTCGCCGGCCGGGGCGCTGGGGCTGATGCAGTTGCTGCCCGGCACCGCGCGGCAGGTGGCGCAGCAGATCGGCTTCCGCCGCCCGCTGCCCAGCCTGATCGCCGACCCCGGCGCCAACATGCGCCTCGGCACGGCCTATCTGCATGGCCTGATGATGCAGTTCGACGACTGCACGCCGCTCGCGGTGGCAGCCTACAACGCCGGACCCAATCGGGTGCAGGAATGGCTGACCGAGAACGGCGACCCGCGACAGGCGGGCATGGACATGATCGACTGGATCGAGCTGATCCCGTACGGGGAGACCCGCAACTATGTCCAGCGCGTCATCGAGAACGAGGCGATCTACCGCGCCCGCGACGGCGAGCTGCGGGCCTATCCGCTGGCGCAATGGCTGCGGTGATCTGCGAAACCTTCACCCCGGCCCTCTCCCGCAAGCGGGACAGGGTGGCGCGCAGCGCCGGGTGAGGGTCGCGGCCCACCTGATCGCGGGCGGCTTCGGCCTCGGCCGCGCGCCGGTCGCGTCGGGCACCGTGGCGGCCTTCGCCGCGACCCTGCTTGGTGCCGTCTTGCTCGCCCTATCGCCGTGGCTGCTCGCCGCCGCCGCGCTGGGCGCCACGCTTGGCGGCGTCTGGGCGATCACTGCGGCGCGGGCGGAGGGTGATCCCGGCTGGGTGGTGATCGACGAGATCGCCGGGCAATGGATCACGCTGCTTGCCCTGCCCCGCCCCGCGCCCTGGTGGCTGCTGGCCGCGTTCGTGCTGTTCCGGGTGCTGGACATCGCCAAGCCCGGCCCCATCGGCTGGGCCGACCGGCGCGGCGGGCCGGTCTCAGTGATGGCCGACGACGTGATTGCCGGTGCGATCGGTGCCGTGCTGCTGCTGGCGGCGCGCGCGATCCTGGTATGAGGGGGAGGCCCCGATGCACGATCCCAAGCTGCTGGCCGAGGCGGAGGCGCTGCTCGCCGCCTGCCGCGCCGCCGGCCTGACCATCGCCACGGCGGAAAGTTGCACCGGCGGGCTGGTGGCGGGGACGCTGACCGCGATCGCCGGTTCCTCCGACGTGCTGGACCGCGGCTTCGTCACCTATTCCAACGCCGCCAAGACCGAGATGCTCGGCGTCCCGGCGGCGCTGATCGAGACCGAAGGCGCGGTTAGCGAGGCGGTGGCCTGCGCGATGGCCGAGGGGGCGCTGCGTCATTCGCCGGCCTCGCTGTCGGTTTCGATCACTGGCATCGCCGGGCCGGGCGGCGGGAGTGCCACCAAGCCGGTCGGGCTGGTGTGGTTCGGCCTCGCGCGGCGCGGCGGCGCGGTGCGGACGCGGCGACGTGAGATTTCCGGCGACCGCACGGCGGTGCGACATGCCGCCGTGGCAGAGGCGCTCGCGCTGCTCCGTGATGCTGTCAGCGTCGGCTGACAAACCTGTCACAGAAACGTGAGGAGGGCCACGAGTCTGTGCGGTGGACCCTCGACGGCAACGATCCCATAACGCTGGCGAGCTTTGCTCAGGGAGGAGACATAATGGACCGCCGCTTCTTCATCCGTGCGGCCGCTGCTGCGGCCGCGACTACGGTTGCCGCCCCGGTGCTGGCGCAGGGAATGGCCGATCCGCCCGGCACGATCCCGCCGCCGCGCGACTGGAAGGACCCCTCGACCGCGATCTACCCCGACCCGGCTTTCGAAGTCTTCGATAAGCGTTTCGCCAAATACAATGCCGCCACGACCGGGCTGGTGCGCATCTGGACCGGCGGCGTCTGGACCGAGGGGCCGGTCTGGTTCGGCGACATGCATTGCCTGCTGTTCAGCGACATTCCGAACAACAGGATCTGCAACTATGACATCATGACCGGCAAGACAACGATCTTCCGCAAGCCGTCCAACTTCACCAACGGCAACACCCGCGACCGACAGGGCCGGCTGGTCTCCTGCGAGCAGGGCACGCGGCGGATCACGCGCACCGAATATACCGGCGAGATCACCGTCCTCGCCGACAAGTACCAGGGCAAACCGCTGAACTCACCCAACGGCGTGATCGTCAAATCCGATGACACCGTCTGGTTCACCGACCCCAGCTACGGCATCGGCGGCGACCATGAGGGCAACCGTGCGGAGGCCGAACTGCCGCGCAACGTCTATCGCCTCGATCCCAAAAGCGGCAAACTCGATGTCGTTGTCGGCGATTTCAGTATGCCGAACGGGCTGTGCTTCTCGCCGGACGAGAAGAAGCTCTACATCACCGACACCGGCGCCCTCGGCGGCAAGGAACCGTACACGCTGATCCGCGTGTTCGACGTGGGCGACGACGGCAAGCTCTCCAACGACCGCATCTTCCATGACTTCAAGGACGTGCCGCAACCCTACATCGCCGACGACATCCGCGTCGATGAGGACGGCAATGTGTGGGCCGCTGGCGGCTGGTCGCCGAACCACGCGTTCAACGGCGTGCGCGTTTACGCGCCCGACGGCACGCCACTCGGCGCCATCGTCACGCCAGAGGTCGCCGCCAATCTCTGCTTCGGCGGCCACCACCACAACCGCCTGTTCATCGCCGCCAGCACGTCGATCTACGCGATCGACGTGGGCACGCGCGGGGTGGAACTCTGACACCGCGGCCGGCGCCCCGCGCGGGGCGCCGGCCGAATATCGGCAGGCGCGGGTCGCTACAGCGCCACCCACACCCCCGTCTCCCCCGCGCGGAACGTCGCGTCGATGACGCGCATGTTGGCGATGGCGTCCTCGATCGGGAATTCCCAGGCCGCCTCGCCGTGCACCGCGCGCACGAAGGCATCGCCCTGCAAAGCGTATTGATCGGCGAGCGGGAACTCCTCCGCGCGCGCGCCGCCACCGAGCAGATCGCGCCCGTCGTCGATGATGATGCGGTTCGGCCGGTCATTCGGCGCGTTGAAGGGGATCGGGATTTCGATGCGCGCCTTCGTGCCGAGGATCGTGGCGTGCTGGTGCAGCGACGCCTGGGTGGAGCAGGAAAACGTCAGATGCCGCCCGCCGGGAAACTCCAGCAGCGCGCTCGTCAGGCGGTCGATGCCCATGTCCGGGTCGCGCTCGATCAGCGCCGCGACGCGCACTGGTTCGGCGCCGAATACGTAGCGCGCGGTGGCGATGGCGTAGCAGCCGATGTCGTACAGGCCGCCGCCGCCGATATCCGCCTTGTTGCGCACGTTCGCCGGATCGCGCAGGAAATAGCTGAAACAGGTCTGGATCGCCCGCACCTCGCCGATCGCGCCGGTGCGCGCAAGTTCGCGCGTGCGCTGCCATTGCGGGTTGTGGCGCACCATGAACGCCTCGGCGACCAACCTGCCGGAACGGTCGCGCGCCGCGATCAGTTGCCGTGCCTCGTCCGCGTTCAGCGCGATCGGTTTCTCGCACAGCACATGCTTGCCGGCCGCCAGCGCGCGGATCGTCCAGGGCACGTGCAGATGGTTGGGCAGCGGGTTGTAGATCGCCTCGATCGCCGGATCGGCGAGAAGTTCCTCATAGCTGCCATAGGCGCGCGCGATGCCGAGCGATTTCGCCGTGCGTTCCGCCGCCGCGCGGTCGCGCGAGGCGATCGCGTCGATGCGGCAGAGCGCACTCGCCTGCATCGCCGGGATCACCTTCTCCACGCCGATCTTCGCCGTGCTGAGCACGCCCCAGGCGAGGCGCGCGGTCATTTCGGCAGGTCCGCGGCGGAGGCAATGACGCGCGCCACCATGCCGTAGGCAATCGCCTCCTCGGCACTCATCCAGTAATTGCGGTCGGTATCGGCGGCGACTTTCTCGTAGGGCTGGCCGGTCTCGCGCGCGATCAGGCGATTGAGGCGCTCGCGCATCTTCACGATCTCGCGGGCCTCGATGTCGATATCGACCGCCGGGCCGCGCACGCCGCCCATCGGCTGGTGCAGCAGAAAGCGCGTCTGCGGCAGGCAGAAGCGGCGCTGCGGATTGCCGGCGAGGAAGATCAGTGCGCCGGCGGACGCGACCCAGCCGGTGCCGATAATGCGCACGGGCGCCTCAGCATCGACGAAGCGGATCATGTCGTGGATGGTGTCGCCGCTCTCGACATGGCCGCCGGGCGAGTTGATGTACACGTCGATCGGCGCGGCGGAGCGGCCGGCGAGCGCCAGCAGCCGGCCGGTCACGTCGCGCGCCAGCTTGTCGTCGATCGCGCCGAACACCAGCACCTTGCGCTGGGTGAGCAGCCGGTGCTCAAGCTCGTTGACCGGCGCGCCGAGCGACTTGTTCTCATCCGGCTCGGTCTTTTCCGGGCCGATCGGCTCCGGCACATCAGGCTCGGTCGGCGGGTCGGAGGCGAAGGGACGCATGGCAGGCTCCATCGGGATCGGCCCTTATCTGGCGCGCCGGGGCCCCGCTGTCCACCTGCGCATAAGCCCGGGGCGCGGAGGGCGGGGGCACTCAACCCGCGACCTCCGGCACCTCCAGCCAGACGCCGCTGCGGCGCAGCCCCCCGATCCTCGCGGCCGGATCGCGCGTCGAGAACGGGTGCTTCACCACCGCGCCGTCCCTGGTTGTCGCCAAGCGCGGCACGACGTGGAACGGCAGCAGACCAATCGCGCGGCAATCCCAGCCAGTGACGCCTACTACGTCGCCTTCTGCACCGTGTTGAAGGTCACCTGCCCGGCGCCCTTGACGGTATGGCGGGCGGCGGGGAGCAGCTTGGTACGCATCGGGCGTCCTCCGGCGCGGTCATGGACCGTTGCCTATCCGGCCACAACCGCACCGGAAGAGTCCAGCCCTCGCTATGGCGTGTGTTGCTCGGCGCTGTTGGTCAGCGCGTTGCCAGTGTTGGAGATGTCCTGCCCGGCGCCGGCCATGGTGTGACAGGCGCCGAGCAGCGGTGCGGCGGCCAGCAGGCCCAGCAGCGCCGCTATGGGGGGCAACAGTCTGCGCATGAGGACGTCCTTGCCGTTATGCCTGCGCTCAACGCGCCGGACGCGGTCGGGATGCCCAGCCCTCACGCCGGCAGGAAATCCGGCACCGAGAGATAGCGTTCGCCGGTGTCGTAGTTGAACCCGAGCACCCTCGCCCCCTTGGGCAATTCCGAAAGTTTCTTCGCAATTGCCGCAAGTGTCGCCCCGGAGGAGATGCCGACCAGCAGCCCCTCCTGCCGGGCGCAGCGCCGCGCCATCTCCCGCGACTCCTCCGCCTCCACCTGGATCACGCCGTCCAGCGCGGCGGTGTGCAGGTTGGCCGGAATGAAGCCCGCGCCGATGCCCTGGATCGGGTGCGGCGCCGGCGCGCCGCCTGAGATCACCGGGGAGGCCGTTGGCTCGACGGCAAACACGCGCAGGCGCGGCCAGCGTGGCTTGAGCACCTCGGCGCAGGCAGTGATATGCCCGCCGGTGCCGACGCCGGTGATCAGCGCGTCGATGCCGTCGGGGAAGTCGGCAAGGATCTCCTGCGCTGTGGTGCGGGCGTGGACCTCGATATTGGCCGGGTTCTCGAACTGCTGCGGAATCCACGCACCCGGATTCTGCGCGGCCAGTTCCTCCGCGCGCGCGATCGCGCCCTTCATGCCCTTCTCGCGCGGCGTCAGGTCGAACGTCGCGCCATAGGCCTGCATCAGCCGCCGCCGCTCGACGGACATCGACTCCGGCATCACCAGGATCAGCTTGTAGCCCTTCACCGCCGCGACCATCGCCAGCCCGATGCCGGTGTTGCCGGAGGTCGGCTCGATGATCGTGCCGCCGGGCTTCAGCGCCCCGCTGGCCTCGGCGGCCTCGACCATGGACAGCGCGATGCGGTCCTTGATCGAGCCGCCGGGGTTGCTGCGCTCGGATTTGATCCACACCGCCGCGTCGGGGAACAGGCGGCCGAGGCGGATATGCGGCGTGTTACCGATGGTGGCGAGGACGCTGTCGGCCTTCATGGCGCGCTTTCCTCCCTTCAGCGTTTGGCGAACTGCGTGGCGCCGAACAGCACCTCGCGCTCGGCGTCCGTCATGGTGCCGCGACGCTGGTTGTCGGCCAGGATGGCTACGCCGCGCTGCACCGCCGGGCGCGCCTCGATCGTCGCGAACCAGCGTTTGACCGACGGGAACTCGTTGAAGTCGATGCCGCGCCGCTCGGGGAAGCGCAGCCAGGGGAAGGTCGCGATGTCGGCGATCGAGTACTCCTCGCCGGCCAGGTACTTCGCCTGCGCCAGCCGCTTCTCCAGCACGCCGTGCAGGCGGCGCACCTCGTTGGCGTAACGGGTCTTGGCGTAGGGTACGTCCTCCGGCGCGTAATTGTGGAAATGCCCGTACTGGCCGAACATCGGGCCGACGCCGCCCATCTGGAACATCAGCCATTGCAGGCAGGTGTAGCGCGCCGCGGGATCGCGCGGGATCAACCGCCCGTGCTTCTCGGCCAGATAGATCAGGATGGCGCCCGACTCGAACAAACTGAGCGGCTTGCCGCCCGGGCCCTCGGGATCGACAATAGCAGGGATACGGTGATTGGGCGTGATCGCCAGGAATTCCGGCCGAAACTGTTCGCCCTTGCCGATGTTCACCGGCACCAGCTTGTACGGGATGCCGAGTTCTTCGACCGCGATATGCACCTTGTGGCCGTTCGGGGTCGGCCAGCTCCAGACTTCCAGCATCATCGGCTCCGTGGGGATTGCAAATAGCGTCGATATGGGGCGGCGGCGCGCGGACGCCAGTCGGTTCAGGTCCAGAACGCGCCGAGCCGGCGGAATCGCCGCCAGGCGCGCGCCACCTTGGCCGCCGCGTCGGCGTGGCTGGCAGCGACATAGCCGCGAACGATGCCGGCGGCATAGCCACGCTCGTTGCCCCCCAGTGCCGCCATCAGTCCTGCCGCCACGCGTCCGTCGTTCAGCTCGCCGATGCGATCCTGCACCGCCGTCACGCGTCGCACGAAGCGCCTGACCGGGCGCGGTGACCAGAACGGGGCGAAGAACTCGGCAGCGTAGCGCAGCCGCTTGGCCTGGATGCGCACCGCGTGCAACTGGTCAGGCGGCAGGGCGGAAAGGTCCGCCCCCGGCTCGAGCACGCGCGCCAGCCGTCGCCCCAGCGCCTTCGCCGCAAAGTCCACCAGCGGCAACGCCCGCGCCGCCGCCTGCGCCTCGTCGGCCGGCGGCAAGGCTTCCCACGGCCGGTGCGCGGCGATCCAGGCAAGCGAGATACCGAGCGCGCGGAACTCCGGACCACGCAGGAAGTCGGCCAGCGCGGCGTAGCTTTCCGCGCGCTTGCGCCCGGCGGCGGCGAGCAGGCGGGCGACCGCCGGATCGTCGGGGAAGGCGGCGGCGACCGCGCTGCCGGTACCGGCGGCGAACACGTCCCAGTCGCGCGCCGGGCCAAGCCGCGCCGACAGCGCCCTGAGCTCCGGCGTCAGCGCCTGCAAGGCTGGACAATCGAGAGCACGGCGGAACAGTTTTTTCGCCGAGCGCAGCCGCCGCAGCGCCACCCGCATCTGATGCACCGGCTCCACCCCCTCCCCGGCGGCAGCAAGCGGGGCCAGACGCAACAGCACGCCGGCCTGGCGCGCCAGCAGCGTGGCGAACGCCTCACTTACGCTCTGTCCGGGCGCGAGCGGCGCCGGCACCGGACCGGGCACCGAACGGCCGGCGACGCGCAGCGCCGCCTCTGCCAGCGTCGCGACCGGCACGGCGAGGTCGAGCGTGCCAGCGAGTGTGCGTGCCAGCATCGGGTCGGCGACATCGTGCAACCGCACACGGCAGACCGGATGCTCGTCGGCGACCGCGCGCAAGCGTCCCTCCAGGACGCTCAGCGCGGCGGCGCCAGCGCCAGCCGCATCCAGCGGCAGCGTGCGCAGCCGCCCCGCACAGGCCGCAACCGGCAGCAGCGGCGCGGGCAGCGGGCGGCCGAGCATGTCCTGACCCGCCGCCTCGGCCAGCACGCGCGCAGGCGTGCCCGGCGGGTCGGCGTGCAGTGCGGACAGCTCCCAGATGCGCGCGCGGCCCACCCGCCGCTCGCACAACGCCAGCCCGGCCGCCGCCAGCGCACCCTCCGGCGTGTCGTGCCAGACCAGTTCGACACCCACGCTGCGCGCGCGCCCGGAGCGATGCGGAGCGAGCACCGGGGAGCGGGCGAGACGCGACGCCTGCTCGGGCGGCAGGTCGAGGTCGAGGTCGATCTCCGGCACGGTCAGGCGTGCAGCGGCAGGTCGCGAGGGCAGATGAAGCGCACCAGGCGCGCGCCCCCCGGCCCGAGCGTGCGCCACGGTCCGGGCACCGCGAATTCGGCCAGCGCGGCGGTGGGGAAGCGTGCGGCGAGCCGTTTGGCGTCCTCGGCCGAGCTGGCGCTGCCGATCAATGCCTGGGCGAGTTCGTGCAGGCCGGGATTGTGCCCGATCAGGAGCAGGCTGCGCACGGTTTCGGCGACGTTGTTCAGCACGCCGAAGAGTTGCTTCGCGGTCGCCAGATACAGCGCGTCCATCGGCTCGATGAGCGGCGTCTCCGGCCAGGGAAGCAACGCCTCCAGCGTCTGCAACGTGCGGCGGGAGGAGGAGACGAGGACCACGTCGGGCGAAAGCGAGAGCTTCAGCATCGCCTCCCGCATGGCCGCCGCCGCCTCGCGTCCCCGCGCGCTCAACGGGCGGCCGTGATCGGCCAGACCGGGGTCGTCCCAGGAGGACTTGGCATGACGGAGCAGCAGCAACTGACGCACGGGCGGTGGGGCCTTCTCGGACGCGGCACCGACTCTGCCACTGTTTTGCCGGCTTGTCCCGCCCCGCTTCCGCGCGCGCGGGATCGCATCGCCTCGATCAGCCGGCCCGGCTGTCCGGTTGCGCCTTGGCCGCGATCAGATCGACGGCATCGATCCCATGAATTCGCTCGCCAGCGCAGGTGGGCCCGATCCGCCCGGCAGGCCAGCTCCGGGATCGGCGAACGGCACGCAGCCGGCCGGCCACAACCGCGGCGTCGGCAACGCGCGCAGAATGATCGCAGGAAAAAAGCAGGCACCGGCGATGGCGATAACGGTCATGCCTGCGCATGTCCCGCGCGTGAGCGTCAGCGCCATCCGATCCACGTGGGTGTCGCGGAACGCGGTGCGCCGGGCACACCCCCGACGCACCGCGCGGCGTCAGACGGTCGCGTGCTGCAGGAAGGTCGGCAGGTCGATGTTGGCGTTCGCGCCCATGATGTCGAGCACCGGCGCGCCGGCGGCGGCCCCGCTTGCGTGGACGCACAGTGCCATGCCCCAGGAGCCATGCACCTCGGTGAGGTAGTTACCGAGATCGGCGGTGTTGCCGTTCCAGCCCGAGGCATTGAGCGCGTAGCGCAGGTCGAACTTGTCGCCGTTGCTGAGCGCGTTGTCCCAGGTGATCGTGGTGCCGCTGGCACCGGGATCGGGAGCGAAGGTGTTGCCGCCCACTAGATCGTAGATCTGATTCGTGCCCTGCCCCTCGTTATAGAACGTCATCCCGGTGTTGTTCGCCAGCACCTGGTCGCCGTTCGCGCCGAGGACAAGCGTGTCGCCCTTGCCGTTCAGCACAACGGTCTGATCCGACACTCCTGACGCGACAGTCTGGTTGTCCTGCGCGGCGAAGAACGGCTGGGAGCCGGCGGTCACGTAGTTCACCGCCGGGGACGAGGATGTGTCCGCGCTGCCGGTGGTGGCCGTGGCGACGGTGCCGGTCGTGTCCGTCCCGGTCGCGCCCGCCGCGGCGCCGGACCCTGTGGACGCCGCGCTCGTGGTGTCCGTGCTGGTCGTGCCGATGCTGGTCGTGCCCGTGCCCGCGGCGGTGCCCGTGGTGTCCGTGCTGGTGTTGGTCGTGCCGGTGCTGGTCGTGCCGGTGCCGGCCGTGGCGCTTGTGGTGTCCGTGCCGGCGGTTGCGCCGCTCGCCGGGCTGCTCGTGCCGCTGCTGGTGCCGCTGCCGCCGCCGGACGAGGAGGACGACCCGGCGTTGCCGCTGCCGGGCGTATAGGCGGAGTAGCTGATGTCGTACACCTGTACCTGGTTGGCGCTGTTGCCGCCCTGTTGGGAGGCGGCCCAGGCCGGTTCCTCTCCGGCGCCGAATGCCTCGTTCTGCCCGCCGTCGGCGTAATCCTTCGGCACGTTCTGGGTGGTGGTGTAGATCTCCTTGCCGTCCACGTACATCGTGATGCGGCCCGGCTCCCAGTCCATCGCGTAGGTGTGCGACTGGGTCACGTCGATATTGCCCAGCATGGTCGGCGTGTACTGGTTGCTGTTGCCGGCGCCGGCCCAGTGGATGGTGGAGTAGCCATTGGTGCCGCTGTCGGCGCCCTGCTTCTCAACCAGGTCGAGTTCCGGCCCGGGCCAGTTGTTCGTGGACGGCCACAGACAGGCATAGCCGCCCGGCCCCTCGACCGCACCATTGTCGTTCATCGACATGGTGATCGAGTAGAGGCCGTAGCCGTTGCCCGCGGAAGCGCCGGAGGGCGTGATCATGAAGCCAGCCTGCGGCCAGCCATTGGCCGCGGTGGAGGTCAGCACGGCGGCGCCGTTCTGCACCGTCACGTCGCCCCAGACGGTGTTGAACCCGTTCAGGTTCGGTTGGGTAGAGAAATTATGATCCCAGACGGTCGAGTAATTGGCGAGATCAAGGGTTCCAGATGCGCTCATAAGTCGTCTCCGCTCTCGTTCGCGTGAAGCACAATTTAGTGATCGGCCGATGGCGGCCGTGGTAGCGGCTCACGTCGGCGTGAGGGAACCCTGAACGATCGCGCGAACCCGTGTTTTAAGGTTCGTGTAATCGAATGACTGTTGACGATTGTTGCTAGACTGTCGCGCTACTGTCTGCGCCCTGCCGGTGGCGCACACCGCTTGCCGGCCGCTATGTCTGCCTCCGATGTCCGCCCTGCCCGCCCAATTTGCTGCCTGGTTCGCCCGCCAGGGCTGGCGGCTGCGCGTGCATCAGCAGGTGGCGCTTCGGGCCGCCGCCGACGGAGAGCATGTGTTGCTGATCGCACCGACCGGCGGGGGCAAGACGCTGGCCGGCTTCTTGCCCAGCCTGATCGGCCTCGCCACTGCCCCGCGCACGGGGCTGCATACGCTCTATGTCAGTCCGCTCAAGGCGCTTGCGGCCGACATCGCTCGCAATCTGACGCGTCCCGTCGCCGAACTTGCGCTGCCGGTCAGCATCGCCACGCGAAGCGGCGACACCAGCGCCGTCGAGCGCCGCCGCCAACGCGATGCGCCGCCAAACATTCTGCTGACCACGCCCGAGAGTCTCGCGCTGCTGCTGTCCCTCGCGGACGCGCCGGCGATGTTCGTACCGCTTGCCGCCATTGTCATCGACGAGGTGCACGCACTCGCCGGCACCAAACGCGGCGATCAGTTGGCCCTCGGTCTCGCGCGGCTGTCCACGCTGGCGCCGGGCGCGCGGCGGATCGGGCTGTCGGCAACCGTCGCGCATCGCGCGCCGCTCGCCGCGTTCATCGCGCCGGATGCCAACCCTGCCGGCGTGCGCATCATCGAAGCCGATGGCGGTGCGGCACCCGAGATTACCATGATGCTACCACGCGACCGGCTCCCCTGGTCCGGCCACATGGGACTCGCCAGCGCGCCCGACGTGCTCGATGCGATCCGCAGTGCCGGCATGACCATCGTGTTCGTCAACACGCGCGCGCAGGCGGAATTGCTGTTTCAGGAACTCTGGCGCCAGAACCATGAGACTCTGCCGATCGCCATCCATCATGGCAGCCTGGAGCCGGAGCAGCGGCTGCGCGTCGAGCAGGCGATGGCGGAGGGCAAGCTGCGTGCGGTCGTCGCCACCTCCTCGCTCGATCTCGGCATCGACTGGGGTGGAGTGGACCAGGTGCTGCAAGTCGGCGCACCGAAAGGTGTCAGCCGTCTTCTGCAACGCGTCGGTCGCGCCAATCACCGCATGGAGGAACCCTCGCGCGCGGTGCTGGTGCCGGCCAACCGCTTCGAGGTACTTGAGTGCGAGGCGGCCATTCTCGGTGCAGCCGCCGGCGAACTCGACGGCGACCCACCACGCCCCGGCGGGCTCGATGTGCTGGCGCAGCACGTCCTCGGGGTTGCGTGCAGCGGGCCGTTCTATCCCGACGCGCTGTACGCCGAGGTGACTCGCGCCGCGCCGTACGCGACCCTCACACGGCGCGACTTCGACGACGTGGTGCGATTCGTCGAGGACGGCGGCTATGCGCTGTCATCGTATGCGCAATGGCGCAAATTGTTCCGCGACTCAGAGGGACGATTGCATGTGCGCTCGGAGCGCGTGGCGCGGCAGCACCGAATGAACATCGGCACCATCGTCGAGGAGCCGATGATGCGGGTGCGGCTCGGCCCGCGCGGCCCGCTGCTCGGCGAGGTCGAGGAGTATTTCGCCAACCTGCTGACGCCGGGCGACACCTTCATGTTCGCCGGGCAATTGCTGCGCTTCCTGCGCATCCGCGAAACCACGGTGGAAGCCGAGCCGGGCGGCGACCGGGAGCCGATGGTGCCCGCCTATGCCGGCGGGCGGCTGCCGCTGACGACCAATCTCGCCGACCGCGTGCGCGCCATGCTGCAATCGCCGCAGTCCTGGAGCACGTTCCCCGAACCCGTGCGGGAATGGCTCGGCGTGCAGCGCGCCGTCAGCCGCCTGCCGGGACGCCATGACCTGCTGGTGGAAACCTTCCCGCGCGGCGACCGCTGGTATCTCGTGGCCTATTGCTTCGAGGGCCGCAACGCGCACCAGACGCTCGGCCTGCTGCTGACGCGGCGGATGCAAAGGTTCGGCTTCCAGCCTCTCGGCTTCGTCGCGACGGATTACGTGCTGGCGGTCTGGAGCGCCAACGCGCCGACCGATGTGGCAAAGCTGTTCGAGACCGACATGCTGGGCGATGACCTGGAGGCGTGGCTGGCGGAATCCTCGGTGATGCGCCGCACCTTCCGCAATGTCGCGGTGATCGCCGGGCTGATCGAGCGGCAGCATCCCGGCGCGGAGAAGTCGCGGCGGCAGGTGACTGTGAACTCCGACCTGATCTACGACGTGCTGCGTCGCCACCAGCCCGACCACGTGCTGCTGCGCGCCACCCGCGCCGACGCGGCCGGCGGCCTGACCGATCTCGGCCGACTCGCAGCCATGCTGGCACGGGTGCAGGGGCGGGTGCGGCACATGGTGCTCTCCCGCGTCTCGCCCCTCGCCGTGCCGGTGCTGCTGGAAATCGGGCGGGAGAGCGTGCGCGACCACGAGAGCGACGATGCCCTGCTGGATGAGGCTGCCCTGGTCGCCGAGGCGCTGGGCGAAGCCGACCCGCCGCCGCTGCGACTGCCGCGCGTGCTGCGTTCGAATCTGGCGCGCCGGGCTTCCCCTGCGGGGCCGCGGCAGGGCAGACTCGATCTATGAACGAAGCTCCCTTACCCCGGCCCTTTCCCGCAAGCGGGAGAGGGAGAAGATCAAGCGCCCTGCTGCCCTCCCGCGCTTGCGAGAGGGGGTGGCGCGCAGCGCCGGGTGAGGGCGCGCGTATCGCATGACCCCCGCCCCCGTCCACCTCGCCGGCGAGCGCCTGCTGCTCGATCCCGCCGGCGCGCTGTTCTGGCCGGCGCAGCGCCTGCTCGCGGTTGCCGATCTGCATCTGGAGAAAGGCTCCGCGGCCGCGATGCGCGGCGCGCTGCTGCCGCCGTGGGACACGCGCGCCACACTGGACCGGCTGGCCGCTCTGCTGCGGCGGTTTCAGCCGCAGACTGTGGTGGCGCTGGGCGACTCGTTTCATGACGCCGGCGGCAGCGCGCGGCTGGCGGCGAGTGATGCCGCGCGGCTGCGGCTGATCGCGGCGGCGCATCGCTTCGTGTGGGTGCTCGGCAACCACGACCCGGCGCCGCCCGAGGGCATCGGCGGCGAGGCAGTGGCGGAACTCGCCCTCGGCCGCCTCACCTTCCGCCACGAGGCGCGGCATGACGTGCGCCTGGGACCGGCGAGCGGGGAACTGTGCGGCCACCACCATCCGAAGGCGCGCGTGGCGGCGCGCGGCGGCAGCATCGTCCGGCCCTGCTTCGTGTTCGACGGCCGGCGGCTGATGCTGCCGGCCTTCGGCGCCTATACCGGCGGGCTGGACGTGGCGGAGCCGCCGATCGCCGCCCTGTTCCCGCGCGGCGGGCGGGTGTTCCTGCTGGGGCGGGAGCGGCTGTTCAGCTTCCCCTACGCCACCCTGCGCGCGGCCTAGCGATGGCAGGCCCCGCCCTGCTTTGGCTGCACCGTGAGTTGCGGCTACAGGACAACCCCGCGCTCGCTGCCGCCGTCGCCTTCGGCCGTCCGCTGGTCGTGGCCTTCATCCTCGATGAGGTGACGCCCGGCGCCTGGGCGGCCGGCGGGGCGGCGCGCTGGTGGCTGCATCACAGCCTTGCCGCCCTGGCCGGCGACCTCGCGGCGCGGGGCATGGCACTGACCTTGCGGCGCGGGCGCATCAGCGAGGAACTGCCGCGCCTGGCGCGCGAGACGGGCGCGGCGGAAATCCATGCCGGCGTGCCGGTCGAACCCTGGGCGCGCCAGGCCGTCGCGGCGCTGGACTGCGGCGTGCCGCTCCACCTGCACGACACCACGACGCTGTTCCCGCCCGACGCCATCCGCACCGGCGGCGGCAGCCCCTATGGCGTGTTCACCCCCTTCGCCCGCGCCTGCCACGCCCGCGACGTGCAGCCGCCGCGACAGGCGCCGGCGCGCATCCTCGCCGCCCCGCCGCCAGCCTCCGACGCGCTCGCCTCCTGGCGCCTGCTGCCGCGCCGGCCGGACTGGGCGGGCGGGCTGCGCGCCACGTGGCAGCCGGGCGAGGCCGGCGCGCAGGAGCGGCTGCGCCGCTTCGCCGCCGACGCGCTCGGCGATTACGCGACCGCGCGCGACCGGCCGGGGATCGCGGGCACGGCGATGCTCTCGCCGCATCTACACTGGGGCGAAGTCTCGCCCGCGGCCGCCTGGCACGCGGCGGACGGCGGCGGCGCCGGGGCGGCGTCATGGCGCAACGAGCTGCTGTGGCGCGAATTCTCCGCGCACCTGCTCTGGCACCATCCCGAGCTGCCCGAGCAGCCGTTGCGGCGCCAGTTCGCCGCGATGCCCTGGCGCAGCGATCCCGACGCGCTGACGGCGTGGCGGCACGGGCAGACCGGCGTGCCGATCGTCGATGCCGGGATGCGCCAGCTCTGGCAGACCGGCTGGATGCACAACCGCGTGCGGATGATCGTCGCGAGTTTCCTGGTCAAGCACCTGCTGCTGGGCTGGCAGGACGGGGCGGCGTGGTTCTGGGACACGCTGGTCGATGCCGACCTCGCCTCCAACAGCGCGTCCTGGCAGTGGGTCGCGGGTTGCGGCGCCGATGCCGCGCCGTTCTTCCGCATCTTCAACCCAGTGCTGCAAGGCGCGAAATTCGACGCAGATGGCGCCTATGTGCGCCGCTGGGTGCCGGAGCTGGCGAAGCTGCCCGACCGGATGCTGCACGCGCCCTGGACGACAGGTCCGCTCGACCTCGCCGCGGCCGGCGTCCGGCTCGGGGCGACATACCCGCAACCGATCGTCGATCTGGCCGCCGGACGGGCGCGAGCGTTGGCCGCATTCGCGCGGGTGACGGCGGCGCGCGCGTGATCCCGCGCGGCGCGGCGCTGCGCGTGGTCGGCGACGTGCACGGCGACGTGCGCGGCTTCGCGCATGCGCTCGCCACCGACCGCTTCATCATCCAGCTCGGCGATCTTGCCGATGGCGGCTCGGACTCCGCCGAGGTGTTGCGCCTGATGTTTGCGCGGCAGGACGCCGGGCGCGGCGTGTTCCTGCTCGGCAACCACGACGCCAAGCTGGCGCGCGCCCTGGCCGGTCGGCAGGTGCGGACCGACGCCGCGCTCGCCGACACGCTCGCCCGGCTCGATCCCGCGCTCGCCGCCCGCGCCGCCGACGCGATCGTCCGTGCCCCGGCCTGGCTGCACCAACCGGGCCGCCTGTTCGTGCACGGCGCCTTCCACCCCGCGATGCTGCACCACGCCCCGCCGCCAATCCTGCCGGCGAAGGTGGAGGGCGCGCTCGCCCACGCGCTCTACGGGCAGACCACCGGCCGGATGCAGCCCGACGGCTTCCCCGAGCGCAGCCTGCGCTGGGTGGACCGCATTCCCACCGGCTTGACCGTCTATTGCGGCCATGACCGGCGCAGCCAGGATGGACGGCCCTATGTGCTGCGCAACGCGGCGGGCGGCAGCGCGGTGTTCCTCGACACCGGGGCCGGCAAGGGCGGGCATCTGTCCTGGATCGACCTGCCGCCGGCGTGAGCGATCAGAAGCCGATCTGCACCTTTATCGCCCGCCCGCGATCGGAGGCCAGCGCGAACGCCTCGTTCGCCTGCGCCAGCGGCAGCGTCGCGGTCAGCAGCGGCGCCACGTCGATGGCGCCGCGCGCCAGCACGTCCACCGCCAGCCCGAACTCCTCGTGGAAGCGGAAACTGCCGCGCAGCGTGATCTCCTTGGCCACCACCGCGTTCAGCGGCACCGGGGTTTCCGCCCCGCCGATGCCGACCTGCACGATCACCCCGCCCGGCCGCACGACCGGCACCGCACCCGCCAGCGCCGCGCCGCTGCCCGAGCACTCGAAGACTGCGTCGAACGTGCCCTTGTCCGCGCCATAGGGCGCCAGCGCGTCCGGCTCGGCGCGCAGATCGTGCGTGGCGTCCGCGCCGAGCCGGCGCACGACCGCGAGCGGGGCGGCCAACAAATCGGTCGCCACCACCAGCCGCGCCCCGCCATGGCGGGCGGCGAGCACGCACAGCGCCCCGATCGGCCCCGCCCCCGTCACCAGCACCCGCGCGCCGAGCAGCGGGCCGGCCTGCCGGGCGGCGTGCAGCGCCACCGACAGCGGCTCGGCGAAGGCGGCGCGCTCGGGCGGCATCGGGG
>JAKADX010000024.1 GCA_021818505.1 Pseudomonadota bacterium | reverse complement strand
GGGCGCCGGTGGCGGCGGAACGGCGGTCGCCGGCGCGGGCGGTGAGGCGGGGGTGGGGGCGGGCAGCGGCGAGCGGAGCGCCAGCGGCACCGGCGGCGCCGGGGTCCGCGGCAGCGGCGGCGCGGGCGGGGTAGCCAGCGGCCGTTCCAGCGTGGGTGGCCGCAGGCTGGGCGGCTGGACACTCGGCGGTTGCAGGCTCGGCGCCTGTGGGGTGGTCGGAAGCTGGCTCGGCGCGGTCGGAATCGGCGGCGCTGCCCGCGGCGTAGGGGGCAGCGGCTGCGGCGCCAGGAGTTGCGGCGGCAGAGCTTGCGGCGGCTGGGCCGACAGTGGCGGCGCGGCCTGCGGCGGAGCGGTCATGGGTGGTGCAGGTGCCGGCGGCACCGTCGCGGGTGGCGCAGGCGTTGGCTGAGTCGGAGTCGGCTGGGTCGGGCTTGGTGGTACCTGCACGGGCGGCGGCGGCGCGACCTGCCTCAGCGGGGCAGCGGAGGGCGGCGGCGTGGCGGGGGCCGGCAACTCCGTGGGCTTGCTCTCGGCCGGCTTGCCCACACTGGTGCCGGGGGGCTGGAACAGTACCTGGAAGGACGGCGATACCGCCGCCTCCTGGTAGCGGCGGTGTACGAACAGCAGCACGCCGAGCAGAGTCAGGTGCAGCAGCAGCGAGATCAGCAGCATCCAGCCGCGCAGCCGCCGCCCACGGCCGCGCGCGGACGCGGCACGCCCGGGCGCGCGCAGCGTCGGCGGAACGGCGGCTGGCAGCGCGGCGACGGGAGTGTCCGGCGGCGTCATCGTCGTCGCGATCGCTCTATCGGCACGCCGCCGGCAATGCCGTGCGGGCGGCTCTGGCGTCAAGCGGTGCGACAGCGAGGCGCTGGAGCTAAACAAAAAGATATTACGATCGCGTTGCCTTGATCGCGCCGCCCGGGCTGGAGTCGCCCCTCTGATGATTGACCGCCGCGACGGGCGGGGCGGAGAATGCCGCCATCCGGCGATGGAGAAGGACGTGACCCGCCAGACAGTGCCGCTGCGCCCGCTGCTTGCTCCCGGCCGGCTGCTGGTCGCGCCCGGCGTGTTCGACATGATCTCCGCGCGGCTCGCCGACCGGCTGGGCTTCGCGGCCCTTTACATGACCGGCTACGGCACCGTCGCATCCTCCCTTGGTCTGCCCGACGCGGGACTCGCGAGCTACACCGAAATGGTCGGGCGTGTCGCCACCATCGCCGGCGGCACCTCGGCGTCGCTGATCGCGGATGCCGACACCGGCTTCGGCGGGCTGCTCAATGTGGAGCGCACGGTGCGCGGTTACGAGGCCGCCGGTGCCGCGGCGATCCAGATCGAGGACCAGGTATTCCCGAAGAAATGCGGCCATACGCCCGGCCGGCAGGTGATCCCCGCCGAGGACATGGCGAAGAAAATCCGCGTCGCGTGCGAGACGCGCGACAGTGCGGATTTCCTGGTGATCGCCCGCACCGACGCGCGCACCGCGCACGGCATCGACGAGGCACTGCGGCGCGCGGAAGCCTACGCGCGGGCCGGCGCCGATATCCTGTTCGTCGAAAGCCCCGAGAGCGAGGCGGAGATGCGGCGCATCTGCGCCAGCCTGGAACGGCCGTGCCTGGCGAACATGGTCGAGGGCGGGCGCACGCCGGTGCTGCCGAGTGCGACGCTGATCGAAATCGGTTATCAGGTGGCAATCTTCCCCGCCACCGCCTTTCTCGCCGCCGCGCAGGCGATGCAGCGCGCCTACGCGGCCCTGCACGCCCACGGATCGAGCGCCGGCCAGGACCTCGACCTGTTCGCCTTCGCCGAGATGAACCGGCTCATGGGCTTCGAGCAGGTCTGGGCGTTCGAGCGGCGCCACGCCGAATAACGAAACCGACTTGGATTAAAGTCCCGCTGTCGAGGAGACGACCGATGCAGGCCACCGGCATGTTGTCCCACACCCTGGCGCGCTTCGCGCTCGACCTGCGCTGGGAGACGATCCCGGAGCCGGTGCGCCGTCGCGCCAAGTTGTTGATGCTCGACGCCATCGGCATCGCCTATGCCTCCGCGGCCTTTCCCTTCGCGCACAGCGCACGCGCCGCACTGGCCGAGTTCGGGGCCGGCGCCTCCCCGGTGATCGGCCATGGGCGCAGCCTGCCGCCGCGCGACGCCATGCTGCTGAACGGCGTGCTCATCCACGGCCTCGACTACGACGATACGCACTCCGCCGGCATCGTTCATGCGACCGCGAGCACCCTGCCGTGCGTGCTGGCGCTGGCCGACCAGCGGCGGGCCGACGGCCGCTCGCTGCTCGCCGCCTATGTCGCCGGCATGGAGGTGACGACGCGGCTCGGCGCCGTGGCGAAAGGTGGCTTCCATCAGGTCGGCTTCCACCCGACCGGCCTGATCGGCACCTTCGGCTGCACGCTCGCCGCAGCGCAGCTGCTCGGGCTGGACGTGGCGCGCGCGGTGATGGCGCAGGGGATTGCGCTGTCGATGGCGAGCGGCAGCCTGGAGTTCCTGCAGGACGGCGCCTGGACCAAGCGGCTGCATCCCGGCTGGGCGGCGGTCGGCGGGGTGACCGCGGCGATGCTGGCCAAGCACGACTATCTCGGCCCGCGCGCGGCCTATGAGGGCCGGTTCGGCCTGTTCCCGAGCCATCTCGGCGCCGAGGCCGACAAGGCCGACCTGTCACTGGCCACCGCCGGGCTGGGCGAGCTGTGGGAGATCGAGAACGTCGCGGTCAAGCCGATCCCGGCCTGCCATTTCGTCCACGGCTCGACGGACGCGGCGATCGCGCTCAGGCGTGCATATGCACCCGACCCGCAGGCGATCCGCCGCGTCCTGGCGTTGGTGCCGGCGGGGGTGGTGACAACGGTGTGCGAGCCGCTCGCCACCAAGCGCGCGCCGCAGAACAGCTACGACGCGCAGTTCTCGATCCCCTATGCGGTGGCGAGCGGACTGCTGCGGGGGCGCTTCACGCTGGACGAACTGGACGACGCGGCGCTGGCCGATCCGGCGGTGCGGGCACTGGCCGCCCGCGTGGAGTATGCGCCCGACCCCGACACCACCTTCCCGCGCCACTACACCGGCGAAGTAATCCTGGAGATGGCCGACGGCCGCGTGCTGCGCCATCGCGAGGCGATCAATCGCGGCTGCGCCGACCGGCCCCTGTCCGAGGCAGACATCGCCGAGAAATATCTCGCCAACGCGACACGCGTGCTCCCGCGCGATCACGCGCTGCGCGTGCAGGAGGCGGTACTCGACATGGATCGCGCTGGGGCCGAGAGCGCCGCACTGGCCGACATTCTTGCCGCGGTGCCGCGCCGGGCAGCGGCCTGATCGGTCAGCGCGCCGCGACGGCGTGGGCGGGGGCGGCGATCCGCGCCGCCCCCGCGTCGCGCACGCGGAACGCCAGCGCGTAGAGCGCGGGCAGGAACAGCAGCGTCAGCACGGTTGCCACCACCAGACCGCCGATCATCGCCAGCGCCATCGGCCCCCAGAACACGTTGAAGCTGAGCGGCACGAAGGCCAGCGCGGCGGCGAGCGCCGTCAGCACCACGGGACGGCTCCGGCGCACCGTGCTCTCGATGATCGCCTCGCGCAGCGCCAGTCCGGCTTCCTGGTCCTGGCGTACCTGATCGACGAGGATGATGGTGTTGCGCATGATCATGCCGCCGAGTGCGATCACCCCGAGCAAGGCCACGAACCCGAACGGCGCATCCGCCGCCAATAACGCGGCGACCGCGCCGATGACGCCGAGCGGCATCGTCGCCAGCACGAGCAGCACGCGCGGCAGGTTCTGCAACTGCACCATCAGCAGCAGCAGCATCGCACCGACCATCACCGGGAACACGGCGACCAGTGCTGCGTTCGCCTTCGCCGATTCCTCCGCCGCGCCACCGACATCGACGCGCACGCCGGCCGGCAGATCGAGGGCACGGATGCGTGGCAGCGCCGCCGCCGTCACGTCAGGCGCCTGCAACCCGTCCTGGATATCAGCCTGCACGGTGATGTACGGTTCGCGGTCCCGACGCCACAGGATCGGCTCTTCGCTCTGCGGCGTGAGCCGCGCCACTTGGGCAAGCGCCAGCGGCCCGGACGCGGTCGGCACCACGAGATCGGGCAGCCGGTCGAGATCGAGCCGCTCGGCCGGTACAGCGCGCAGCACCACGTCGATCAGCTTGGTCCGATCACGGATCTGCGTTGCCGTCGTGCCGGAAACCAGTGTCGCCAGCGTCTGCGCGATGTCCTGCGGTGCCAGCCCAAGCTGACGCACACGCGCCTGATCGAGTTCCAGCCGCACGGAGGGCGCGCGCTCGCCGGATGCAAGCTGCGCGTCGCGGGTACCGGGGGTCGCCCGCACCGCGCCCAGCACCATGTCGGCGGCGCGGCGCACCGAGTGAAGGTCGGTGCCGACGACGCGGAACTGCACCGGGAAGCCAACCGGCGGGCCGAGTTCCAGCCGCGACACGCGTACCCGTGCGGACGGCACGCCGCCCGCCGCGACGAATTCCATCAGCCGCGCCCGCACACGCTCGCGCGCCTCGGCATCGCGCGTGGTCAGCACGATGGTCGCCACCGCATCGTTCGGCAGCGCCGGGTTGAACGCCAGGAAGAATCGCGGCGGGCCGCCGCCGATATAGCTGGTGTACCAGCGCACGTCGGCATCCTTCGCGATCGCCGATTCGAGCTGCCGCACCGCCGCCTCGGTCGCCGCGTGACTGGCGCCCTGACGCAGCGTCACGTCCGCGATCAGTTCGGGCCGCGCCGAGGACGGGAAGAACTGCTGGCGCACGAGTCCCATGCCGGCGAGCGACAGCGCGAACAGCACCACCGTCGCGAGCACCACGCTGCGCCGCCAGCGTACCGCGAACGCCACCATGCCGCGCAGCGCGCGATACGGCCGGGTGGCGTAGATCGCATCGTGCGACACCCGCCGCTTCGGCGTTGGCAGCAGCAGCACGCCGAGATAGGGCGTGAAGATCACCGCCACCACCCAGCTTGCCAGCAGTGCCACGGTGACGACCCAGAAGATGCCGCCGGCATATTCGCCCGTCGTGGAGCGCGCCAGTCCGACCGGCAGGAAACCCGCGGCGGTCACGAGCGTGCCGGTCAGCATCGGGAACGCCGTCGATTGCCACGCGAACGTCGCTGCCTTTACCCGGTCCCAGCCTTCCTCCAGCTTCACCACCATCGTCTCGACGGCGATGATCGCGTCATCGACCAGCAGGCCGAGCGAGATGATGAGCGCGCCGAGCGAGACACGCTGCAACTCGATGCCCAGCAGGTCCATCACCACGAACACCAGCGCCAGCGTCAGCGGCACCGCCAGCGCCACCACGATGCCGGTGCGCCAGCCGAGCGAAAGGAACGACACCACCAGCACGACGCCGAGGGCGACGCAGAATTTCAGCAGGAACTCGCCCACCGCCTCGTCAATCACCGCCGGTTGGTCGGCGATCTGCTGCAAGGTGATGCCGGCCGGCAACTCGGCGCGCAGCCGCTGAGCCTCGGCCCGCAGCGCGTCGCCAAAGGCGAGCCGGTTGACGCCCGCCTGCGTCGAGACCGCGACCACGACCGCGGGCTGACCGTCGTGACGCACCGAGAATTGCGGCGGGTCCTGATAGCCGCGATGAAGCGCCGCGATATCGCCGAGCCGCAATGTCGTTCCGCCAGCCGGGATCGGCACGTTGGCGAGGCTCGCCACGCCGTGCACCGCACCATCGACGCGCAGCGGCACACGCGTCACGCCGGTCTCGACGATGCCGGCATCGGTGACGGCATTCTGTGTGGCGATGGCACGCGCGATCTCCGGCACCGTGACGCCGAGGGCGGCCAGCCGCGCGTGACTGAACTCGACATCGATGCTGCGCGGAATCTCACCCAGGATCGTGACTTTTTCCGTCCCCGGCACGCGCAACAGCCGATCGCGCACATGCTCGGCCTGGCGCGTGAGTTCGGCGTTGTCGGCGCCGGTCAGCGCGAACACCGCCCCATAGACGTCGGTGTATTCGTCGTTCACTGCGGGACCGATCACGCCCACGGGCAGGTTCGGGCGCAGATCGTCGAGCTTCTTGCGCGTCTGGTAGAACAGTTCCGGCACCTCGGCCGGCGCGGTGTCGTCGCGGAAGGTGACGAGGGCTGCGACGAAGCCGGGACGCGCGAAGGTGTTGATGTTGTCGAGATGCGCGAGGTCCTGCAGCTTGCGCTCGATCGGCTCGGCCAGCAGATCCTGCGTCTCCTGTGCCGTCGCCCCCGGCCAGATCGCCGTCACCACCAGCAGCTTGACGGTGAAGTTCGGGTCCTCGTTGCGGCCGAGCCGGCTGTAGGACAGGCCGCCTGCGGCGAAGATGAGCGCGATCAGGAAACCGACCAGCGCGCGGTGCGCGACCGCCCAGGCGGAGAGGTTAAGGCCCCTCACGGCGCATCCGCGATGTCGGAGGGGAACACCCAGCGCAGCAACCGGCCGAGCCGCCCGCCCTGCTCGACATGCACCTCCTCCGGCTCGCCGTGTCCGTGCTCGCAGGGCGTGACGCCGATGAGCGACAGACCGGGAGCGAAGCCCTCGCTGATCCAGAATCCGTGCGAGGGACGCGGCGGGTCGCAGGGCAGGTGGCCGAACATGGCGCTCACTCCGTAATCGGGCGGGTATCGGCGACGCGCACCCGCGCCGCCGGGTCGAGTTTCTGCGCGCCGAGGGCGACCACGCGCGCGCCGTCGGCGAGCCCGGTGATCACGGCCCGGTCCTGTTCCAGCCGCCGCACCACGACCTTTTGGGCGCGCAGGGCGCCATCCTTCGTCACCTGCCATACGATCGGCCCCTCCCCCCGATCGAGCAGCGCGGAGGCCGGCAGCGTCGCGACTTTCTCCCCGCCCGCGTCTGGCAGGTGCAGCGTCGCGGTCATTCCCAGCGCTACCCAGGCCGGCGCATCATCCAGCACGTAGCGCGCCTCGTATGTGCGCAGCCTGCCCTCCGCCGTGGGGGAGAGTTCGCGCAGATGTGCGGCGATGCGCTGCTGCGGCCGTGCCCACAAGGTAACCGCCGCACCGGTTCGCGCAGCCTCCGGCAACGCCTGCTCGGGCAGTTGCACGACGACCTCGGGCGATCCGGCCTCGGCGATGCGCAGCACCGGATCGCCCTCGCCCACCACGGTGCCGCGATCGCGCAGCACGGCCGTCACCACGCCATCGGTGGGCGCTCGCAATTCGCCGTAGCCGAGCCGGTTGCGCGCGAGGTCAAGCGCGGCGCGGGCGGCGGCGACGTGCTCCGTGGCCGCCTGGGCCGCCGCCTGCTTGGCTTCGTCGGCGGCGGCGGATACCCAGCCGTCGGCGCGCAGCCGGCGGCTGCGGGCGGCATCGGCGACGGCCTGCGTCGCCTGCGCCTGGGCCGCGGACAGGTCCGCCTGCGCGCTGCGCACGGCGAGCGCCAGATCGGTGGGATCGAGCCGCGCCAGCACCTGTCCCGCGGCGACATGCGCGCCCACATCGACCTCGCGCGCGAGAATGCGCCCGGCGGCGCGGAAGCCGACATCGGCCTCGCGCCGCGGGCGGATGACGCCACTGTAGGCACGCGTCGCGGTGTCGTCGGCGAGCGCGACGACGACCACCTGCACCGGCAGAACCGTCGGATCAACGCTGGCCTGCGTGCGCTCGAAGCAGCCGCCGAGCAGCAGCGGCAGCGCCAGGGTCAGGGGCGCGGCGGTGCGGAAGGGGCGCGGCATGGCGGCTCTCCGGCGATCGGGAGCCAGACCCTGCATGATGAACTGATGAATGTCAATAGTCGTCAGGCCGCAGGTATCGCCTTACTCGGCGCCGGGTCCGGTCGCAGCGCACGCAGACAGAATTCCGCCGTCCGCGCCGCGAGCGCGGGCATGTCCTCACCCTCCCGGCAGCATTTCTCGACCAGGATCGGATGTGTGAACATCACACACGACCCGTGCAGGAACGCCGCGGTCGCCTGCGGGTCGAGGGCGGCAAAGACGCCCTGCGCCTGCCCATCCTCGACGATGTGGCGGAACGCGGCGTCGATCACGTCGATATGGGCGCGCACGATCGGCCAGTTCTCCTCCAGCGCCGCGGCGACCATGTCGTGCATCCGCCGCTCCTGGAAAAACAGCGCCTGCGTCTGCTGCTGCAGCAGCGCGAACAGGGCGCGCACGCGCGCCTCCGGCGTGCCCGGCCCGCGCGCGACCGCCCAGGCGGCCTCGTCCAGCCCGGCCAGGATGCGCGCGCAGATCGCTTCGTTGATCGCGGCCTTGCTCGCGAAGAAGCGATAGACATTGGCCGGCGACATGCGCAGTTCCCGCGCGATGTCGGCCACCGTGGTCTTCTGGTAGCCGAGGGTGCGGAACAGCCGCTCGGCGGTATCGACGATGGCGGCGTGCGTGCGGGCGGCGGCGGGCGTCGATGGCGGGAGGGAGGTGGCGCTGGCTGACATGCGGCTATAGATATAACGAATCTCGTCAATTGTCACGAGTGACCGATATCGGATCCGTGCCGCATCGCCACTTGCCGGGCTGCGTCGTAAATTGCATGATAAATCTGCAACCAAGCTGCGCCGGTTCCGCCGGCGTGAGGGGAGGAACGATGTCAAAGCTCGCAACCGCGCTGCTGGCCGCCGTCGCCGGCGTTGCGCTACTGGTTTCCGGTGCCGCCAGGGCTGCCGGGCCGGAGGTCGTCAGCGGCCCCGGCGTCAACCCGCAATGCTTCATCCCGGCCAGCAAGGAAACCAAGTTCTTCAAGTGGCCCGCGAAGAAGGGGCCGTTCCGGATTGCCCTGGTCAACGGCTTCGTCGGCAACACCTGGCGCATCCAGATGATCAAGACCGCCAAGGCCTATGCCGAGCTGCCCGAGGTGCAGAAGGAGGTCAAGGAGTTCAAGGTCATCTCGACCGGCACCGACGCCGCCGCGCAGCTTGGCGCGATCGAGGACTTCATCAATCAGGGCTTCGACGGCATCGTGACCATCGCGGTCAGCCCGACCGGGTTCGACCGCGTGATTCGGCTGGCCAACCACAAGGGCGTCGTGCTCACGCCCTTCGATAACATCCTCGACACCGACCAGGTGATGGAGGTCGGCGAGGACCAGTTCAAGATGGGCACGATGTCCGGCGAATGGATCGAGAAATACGTCGGCCACAAGGGCAAGCTGCTGGAAGTCCGCGGCGTGCCGGGCAACTCCGTCGATCGTGACCGCCATCTCGGCTTCCGCTCGATCGTGGACAAGGCACCGAACAAGTTCGAGGTGGTCGAGGTGGTCGGCAACTGGGCGACCGGCGACAGCCAGAAAGTCACGGCCGACGCGATCGCCGTGCACGGCCACTTCGACGGCATCTTCACCCAGGGCGGCTCGGACGGCACGGTGCAGGCGCTGATCGACGCCAAGCATCCGTTCGTGCCGATGTCCGGCGAGGGCGAGAACAACTACCGCAAGCAGATCGCCGAATACTGGAAGCAGGGCCTCAAGGGCATGTCCTACGGCCAGTCGCCGGCGCTGGTCGCGATCGCGATGAAGGCGACGATCTCGGCGCTGCACGGCAACGTCATGCCGCAGAAGGTCTTCATCCCGATCCCGTACGCCGATTTCGAGCACATGAAGCCTGGCGTTGACTACTTCCCCGACCTGAACGCGCAGTTCTTCGCCACCAACTCCTTCCCGCCCTGCGGCATCAACTTCACCGCGCCGCAGATCATGGCGCAATCGGAAGCCAACAAGTAGGCACCGCGGCGGAGGGCGCCGGCCACGGCGCCCTCCGTCTGCCGCGCGAATAACGACATGCATTCCCTGACACAGGCGCCCTTCCTTTCGCTTGCCGGCATCAGCAAGCGATACGGCGGCGTGCGCGCCCTCGCCAACGTCGATTTTGCCTGCCAGCGCGGCTCGATCCACGCCGTGCTGGGGGAGAACGGCGCGGGCAAATCGACGCTCATCAAGATCATCTCCGGCGTGGTGCAGCCCGATGAAGGCACCATCACGCTCGACGGCCACGCGGTCACGTTCCCCAATCCGCAGGCCGCGAACGCCGCCGGTATCGTCTGCATCTTTCAGGAACTTTCGCTGATGCCGGATTTGTCGGTCGCCGACAATATCGGCATCACGTCTCCGCCGCGCCGTTTTGGTCTGATCGACCGGCGCGCCCAGCGCCGCCGCGCCGAAGAGCTGCTTGCCCGTGTCGGCTGTGAGGACATCAACCCGCTGATGCGCGTCAGGCAACTTCCTCTGTCGCGGCGGCAGATGGTGGAGATCGCAAAGGCGCTCGGTCGCAACCCGAAACTCCTCGTGCTGGACGAGGCCACCTCGGCGTTGACGGCGGCCGACGTGGACAAGGTGTACGCGATCCTGCACGGACTGCGCGACGCCGGGCTGAGCCTGCTCTACATCTCGCACCGGATGCACGAGATTGACGCGCTGGCCGATACCTGCTCGGTGTTTCGCAACGGCCAGCACATCGACACCTTCGCCAAGGGCGCGCGCACCGAGGAGCAGATCGTCCAGATGATGATCGGACGGGAATGGCGCAACGTCTATCCGCCCAAGCCCGTCCGCAACGAACGCCCCGCCCCGGCCCTGGAACTGCGCGACATCGGCTGGGAGGACCGGCTGTCCGGCATCTCACTCACCGTCGGTCGGGGTGAGATCGTGGGACTGGGCGGACTGGATGGCCAGGGCCAACGCGAATTGCTGCTCGCACTGTTCGGTGTACTGCGTGGCGTCTCCGGCGAGATCCGCATCAACGGCGAACGCCGCCGCATCAGCAGCCCGGCGGAGGCCAAGCACGAGGCCGTCGGGATGGCGCTGATCCCGGAGGATCGCAAGACCGAGGGGCTGATGCTGCCGATGAGCGTGCGCGACAACATCTCGATCGCCGCTCTGGGTTCGATGACGCACGGCATCGTGGTCGATCGCGCGCGCGAGTCGGCACGCATCGAGGAGATCGCCGCCAAGCTCAAGATCAAGTTCGGCAACATCGGCGATGCCGTGGCCACGCTGTCCGGCGGCAATCAGCAGAAGGTGGTGATCGCCAAATGGCTGCTGACCGGCGCGCGCATCGTGCTGCTGAACGACCCGACGCGCGGCATCGATGTCGGAACCAAGCAGGAGATCTACCAGTTGCTGCGCGATCTGGCCGATTCCGGCACGGCGATCCTGTTCTATTCGACCGATTATGACGAACTGATCGGCTGCTGCGATCGCGTGCTGATCCTATACGACGGGCGCATCGTGCGCGAGTTGGAGGGTGCCGACATCACCGAGGCCAATATCGTGGCAAGCTCGCTCAACCTGTCGCTGGATGCGGCCAAGGCCCCCCACGCATGAACAACCTCCGCTTGCGCTTCTCCCAGAACACGGGGCTGTGGCTCGGCGTGGCGCTGTTCGTCGCGCTCTACGTGTTCTACAGCACGCTGCATCCGAAGGGTTGGAGCGTCGATCTGCTCGTGCAGAACTCCAACGAATCCTTCGCGCTGATCATGGTGTCGATGGCGCAGACCGTCCCGGTGATCACCGGCGGCATCGACCTGTCGGTCGGGCCAATGATGACAATGGTGAACTGCCTCGCCTCAGTGCTCGTCTCCGGCTCGCCGCTGGCGATCGTGCTCGGCATCCTCGCCTGTCTGGCCGCTGGTGCGCTCGCCGGCTTCGTCAACGGCTGCATTGTCGTGTTTGGCCGCATCCAGCCGATCATCGTGACGCTCGCGACTGGCGCGATCTATATCGGCATTTCACTGTTCCTGCGCCCCTCGCCCGGCGGCAAGATTGACGACAATCTCTCCTGGGTCGCCACCAACGCACTGGCGGAGATGGACAGCACTTTTCACTGGTTTGCCGGCGGCGCCCCCACCTGGTTCAGCCATGGCCCCGGACGGCTGCCGGTGCCGATCGTGCTGATCGTGCTGATCGTGCTGCTGGTCTGGATCCCGTTCCGCAACACCGTCACCGGCCGCGGCTGCTACGCTGTCGGCTCGGCGGAGGGCGCCGCGTACATGTCCGGTTTACGGATCGGGCGCAGCAAGATCGCGGCGTACACGATCGGGGGCCTGTTCGCGGCGTTCGGCGGCGTCTATCTGGCGTTGCAGACCGGCAGCGGCAACGCCGACATTCCGCAGGCCGGCGCCTATACGCTCAATTCGATCGCCGCTGTGGTGGTCGGCGGAACCTCTCTGTTCGGCGGCAACGGCGGCGCGGTCGGCTCGGTCTTCGGCGCGCTGGTGCTGCGCGCCATCTCCTTCTGCTTCCGCGTCGTGGACAGCAACGGGCCATTCGGCTTCCTCGGCAACCCGCTGCTCCAACCGATTTTCGAGGGCGTGATTCTTCTGCTCGCGGTCTCGCTCGGCGCGGCGCGGGTATTCCGCGTCAAGAACCGGCTCTCCTTGTTCACGTGAGCCCGATGCTGAAATCCATCGACCGGCCGACGCTGATTGCCAGCAGCTTCATCGTCATCATCCTGCTCGCCGGCACCGTCTATACGGTCATCACGCAGGGCAACGCGACCTTCATCGAGCCGGCCTATCTGCTGCAACAGCTCAAGATCGCCGCCTTCCTCGGCATTGTCGCCGCGGGGATGATGATGGTGATCCTGCTCGGCCATATCGACCTCTCGGTCGCCTGGACGATCGCTGCGAGTGCGATGCTGGCGACGGCGGTCGGCGGGGCGTGGGCGATTCCGGTGGGGCTGGGCGTCGGTCTCGCGGTCGGCCTCGTCAACGGCATCGGCGTCGCCTTCCTGCGCGTGCCGGCGATGATCTTCACACTCGGCGTCAATGCGGTGCTGCGCGGGCTGATGGTGATGCTGACCGGCGGCTTCGCGCCGCAGGCGGATGCCACGAAGTTCATGATCTGGCTGGCCACCGGCCGACCGCTCGGCATCGCCAACTCGGTGCTGGTCTGGGCGGTGATCTCGGCGGCGCTCGTGTTCATGCTGACGCGCACCCCGTTTGGCCGATACATCTACGCGGTCGGCAACCGCGAGGCGGCGACGTATCTCTCGGGCATCAACACGCGGCTGGTCCTGATCGGCAGCTTTGTCATCTGCTCGATGTGCGCGGCACTCGCCGGACTGCTGATCGCCGGCTACTCGTCCAAGGCGTTCCAGGCGATGGGCGATGCCTACCTGCTGCCGGCGATCGCAGCGGTCGTCGTGGGCGGCACCAACATCCTCGGCGGCCAGGGTCGCTACAGCGGCACCATCGTCGGCACCATCCTGATCGTGCTGCTGCAAAGCGTCCTCAGCGTCGCACAGATGCCGGAAGCCGGGCGGCAGGTGATCTATGGTCTCGTCATCATTGTGATGCTGCTGGTGTACGGGCGCGGCAGCGTGGTCCGGGCGTAATACCAGGCTGGACAGAAGCCGCCGCCGCGGCAAACTGCCGTCTATGCCCGACCGCCCCGAGGAGGTCCCCCGCCTGACCCGCGAACTGCTGCTCGGTGGCGGGCTGGCCGAGATCGTGGCGCGGGTCTCACCGAACGTTCCGGTGCTGACCGATGCCGAGCGTCATGCCTCCCTGCACGCGGCGCTGGCCGCGCGCGCGGAGCATGGCGAGGGCATCTGGCTGTTCGCCTATGGCTCGCTGATCTGGAACCCGGTCATCCGCATCACCGAGCAGCGCCCCGCGCAGGTCCGCGGCTGGCACCGTGCTTTTTGCCTCGCCACCCGCGCCGGCCGCGGCACGCCCGACAATCCCGGCCTGCTGCTCGGCCTGCGCCCGGGCGGCGATTGCGCCGGCGCGGTGCTACGCGTGCCGGAGGACCAGTTGGAGCACGAGCTTGACGTGCTGTGGCGGCGCGAGATGGTCACTGCCTCCTACACCCCGCGCTGGCTGTCCGCCGAGGACGCGGCGGGCGCGCCGCTCGGCATGGCACTGGCCTTCACCATGGACGACACCAGCCACGCCTATGCCGGGGATCTGGCCGAGGAGGAGGTGGTGGAGCGGCTGGCCACCGCCGCGGGCGAACTCGGCACCTGCGCGGAGTATCTGTTCCGCACCTGCGAGGGCTTGCACCGCATGGGCATCCGCGATGCGGCCCTGGAACGCATCGCGGTCCTGGTGACGGCGCGGCAGGCGGCCCGCGCCGCGTCTCAGGCGGCGCCGGCGACGTAGGCGCGCAGGCTGTCCACTTCCTGGTCCTGCTCCATGATGCGCGCCTTGACGATGTCGCCGATGCTGACGATGCCCAGCAGCGCGCCATGCTCGACCACCGGGAGGTGGCGGAAGCGGCCGGTCGTCATCACCGTCATCGCCTCGGGGATCGTCATTGCCGGCGTGGCAGTCTGTAACGTACGTGTCATTAACTGGCCGGCGGTCATCTCCAGCGCGGTCGCACCGTTGGCGGCAAGCGCGTGGACGATGTCACGCTCGCTGACAATGCCCAACAGATGCTCGGCGGCATCCTGAACCACCACGGCGCCGATGCGCCGGCCGGTCAGCAGCCGGGCGACGTCGGCAATCGTGACGTCGGGCCGCACCGATGCGACGTCGTAGCCCTTATGCTTGAGGATCGCTGCGATGGTGGTCATGGCACATCTCCCGTTGCGGCGGGAGGAGCGGCCCAGTCGGATCAGCCGAGCGGCCGCCTGTCCCGCCTGCGCGGCCGGCCGATGCCGGTCATCGAGAGGTCGCCGGGATTACGGCCGGTCAATGAAAGTTAGTTTGCGCTAATGGCTGGCTCCGCGTCCAGCGTGCTCAAGCGCCCGTGATCGGTGTAACGGGCATCCGGTAACGCAGCAGCGGCGCGATGGCGATTTCCAGCCGCCGCACCCGTCCGGCCCCCGTGCCGCACCGCAACTCGGCCGCCCCGTCCGTCCAGCGCAGTCCCGGTTCAGGTCGGTGCCAACCGGCGGCGCGGCGTGGGTCGAAGGGACCGATCTCGGCGCCATCCAGCCGCAGCCCCGTCACCGCGATACCCAGCCGGCGCGGATCGTCGCTGCCGGCCACGCTCTCCGCCGGGACGGCTGTTCGGCTGCACAGCAACACGCACGCGACCCCGGGCGGCACACTGGCGCGCCAGACGGCGCCGTCGCGCTCGGCGGGGAGTGTCCGTGCCCCGGCGCGCAGCGTCAGGTCGGGGTCGTCGGTCAGCCGGTGGCCGAGCGCGGCGGCGCGGGCCAGTAGCGCGCGGCGCACCGGCACTTGCGCGGCCCGCGCGAGCAGCAGCGGGGCGCAGCCGCCGCGTGCCCAGCTTCGGGGACGGTGGGATGCGCCCCGTTGGGCGAAGGCGGCGCGGTTGCCAGTGTCGAGGTAGCTCTCGGCTGCCAGCCCCTCGGCGAATATCAGGTCGTGCGCCGCCAGTTCCACATGCCAGTATTCAACCGAGGTCATCGCCGCGCGCGTGATGGTTGCTCCGTTCACGAGGTCGCGCGCCGGGATCAGCCCGCCACCGGCGAAAACGCCATGATCCGGGGAGATCAGCAGATCGCGCCGCGGGCGACCCGGCGCGAAGGCGTGCGCGGCAATGCGCACCGGCCAGACGCGCGGCCCCGCCGGCGCGATGCGCTGCCGCCCGACCCAGCGCACCGCTGCCACGCCGCGTTGGCGCACCCGCAGCAGCACGCCCGGGCGCAGCCGCTCCACGGCAACCTCGCCGCGCACGGTGGCGATGCGCGTGCCGGCGAGGAAGCAGGCCAGTTCCGATTGTCCGGCGACCGTGTAGCTGAGCGGATAGGATTGACCGGCGGCGAACGGCATGTCGAGGAAGGCGTAAAACGTGCCGAAGTCGGGCGTGGTAAACAGCACGCCGTCAGCGAGGTCGGAATAGGCACGCAGCGTCACTGTCTGCCCGGCGATCACCGCGGTCGCGGAGTCGCCCACCCTGTTCAGCACGCCGGTCAGCGTCGCGGCGGTCGTCCCCGCAGTGCCCCCGACATACTGGCCGAGATCGTCGATGCCACCGCTGGCCCAGAAGCCGGGCTGGAACACCGTGCCGGTGAAAACTTCACTTGCCATCGCGGCGCAGCGTGACGCTGCGCGGTGAAGCGAGGATGAATGGTCAGCCGCCGAGTTCCTCGCGCAGCATCTCCAGCGTCAGCCACTGTTCCTCGGCCGCGGCGAGGCTTTCCTGCGCTGCCGTCAGCGCCGCGCCGGCGGCGGCGAAGCGGGCCGGGTTCCGCGCATACAGATCGGGGTCGGCGAGTTCGGAGCCGAGCCGCGCGACCTCGGCCTGCAACGCGGCGATCCGCCCGGGCAAGGCATCGAGCGTGTGGCGATCCTTGAAGGTCATCCGTGCCGGGCGTTCGGCGGCACGCGCCGGCACCGCGGGCGCCGCCACGCGCGGCTTCGGTGCAGCCTGCGGCTCGGATAAAGGTCGGCGCTGTGCCAGCATGTCGGAATAGCCGCCGGCATACTCGACCCAGCGCCCATCCCCCTCCGCCGCGATCACCGAGGTCGCGACACGGTCGAGGAAGTCGCGGTCGTGGCTGACCAGCAGTACCGTGCCGGCATAATCCGCCAGCAGCTCCTGCAACAGGTCGAGAGTCTCCAGATCCAGATCGTTGGTTGGCTCGTCCAGCACCAGCAGGTTGGACGGGCGGGCGAAGGCGCGCGCCAGCGTCAGCCGCCCGCGCTCACCGCCCGACAGCACGCCGACCGGCGTGTTGGCCTGCTCGGGGGCAAACAGGAAATCCTTCATCGCGCCAATGACGTGCCGCGTGCGCCCGCCGATGGTCACGCTGTCCCCCGCCCCGCCGGTCAACGCCTCACGCAGCGTCTGCCCCGGATCGAGCGATTCGCGACGCTGGTCCAGCACGACGGGCGCAAGCCCCGCGCCCAGCCGCACCTCGCCCGCATCGGGCGCGAGTTTGCCGGTCAGCAGATTGAGCAACGTCGTCTTGCCGGCGCCGTTGCCACCCACGATACCGACGCGATCACCGCGCAGGATGCGGGTGGAGAGATCACGCACGATCGGCCGCCCGCCATAGGATTTTCCGACGCCCTCGGCGACGATCACCAGCCGGCCCGACAGTTCGGCCTGCGTCGCTTCCATCCGCGCATTGCCCTGGGCGGCACGGTGCTCGCGGCGCTTGCGGCGCAGCGCGTGCAAGTCGGCGAGCCGCTTCTGGTTGCGCTTGCGCCGGGCGGTGACGCCGTAGCGCAGCCAGTCCTCGTCCATGGCGATCTTGCGGCCGAGCTTGTGGCGCTCGGCTTCCTCCTGCGCCAGCACCTCGTCGCGCCACGCCTCGAACGCCGCGAAGCCACGGTCCAGCGTGCGCGTGATGCCGCGGTCGAGCCACACCGTCACGCGCGACAGCCGCTCCAGCAGGCGGCGGTCGTGGCTGATGACGACGAGGCCGCAACGCATGGCGGCGAGTTCGCGCTCCAGCCATTCGATGCCGGGCAGATCGAGATGGTTGGTCGGCTCATCGAGCAGCAGGATGTCGGGCGATGGTGCCAGCACGCGCGCGATGGCGGCGCGCCGCGCCTCGCCGCCGGAGAGTGTCTCGGGCGATTCCGCGCCGGTCAGACCGAGTTGTTCCAGCAGATAAGCGGCGCGGTGCCGGTCCGGCTCGGTCTCGAAGCCGGCCTCGACATACGCGAGCGTGGTCGCGTGCCCGGCAAAATCCGGCTCCTGCGGCAGGTAGCGGATGGTGGCGCCGGGCTGCGCGAAGCGGCTGCCGCCGTCGGGCGCGAGCAGCCCGGCGGCGACGCGCAGCAGCGTGGATTTGCCGCTGCCGTTGCGCCCGACCAGGCAGATGCGCTCCCCCTCGCCCACCGACAAACCTGCGCCGGCCAGCAGCGGCGCAGCGCCGAAAGTCAGATGAATGTCCTGGAGCAGCAGCAGGGGCGGCGACATGGCGGGCGACATATCACGCCGGGCGGCGTTTGCCGCTATGATGGCGCGCGATGACAGCCCTCTACATCGACGCCGACGCCTGCCCGGTGCGCGAGGAATGCTACCGCGTGGCGCAGCGGCTCGCGGTTCCGGTGTTCGTGGTCTCCAACGGCTCCCGCCCGATCCGCCCGCCAGGGCTGCCGGACGTCACCATGGTGACGGTGGCCGAGGGGGCGGACGTGGCGGATGACTGGATCGCCGAACGCATCGGTGCCGCCGATGTCTGTGTGACCAGCGACATCCCGCTGGCCGCGCGCTGTCTTGCCGCCGGCGCGGCGGCCGTGTCGCCGATGGGACGCGCGTGGACCGCGGACAATATCGGCAATGCGCTGGCCGGGCGCGAAGTGGCGCGGCATCTGCGCGAGATCGGAGTGGCGACCGGCGGGCCGGCGCCGCTGGGCAAGGCCGATCGTTCGCGCTTCCTCTCCGCGCTCGACTCGGCGCTGACCGCGGCGCGGCGGCGTGCGGTCAGCGTCCGCTGAAGCGCGGCGCGCGTTTCTCGACGAAGGCCGCGACACCCTCGCGGTGATCCGCGGTCGCGGCACAGACCGCCATCGCCTCCGCCTCGCGGTGCGACTGCTCGTCCCAGCTTGCGTCCCAGGAATTGCGCAGCAGCCGCTTGGCCTGCGCGAGAGCGACGGTCGGGCCTTGGGCGAGGTCCATCGCGATTCTCCGTGCCTCCACTTCAAGATTGGCGCGCGGCACCACCCAGTTGACCAGCCCCATCGCCTTTGCCTCGGCGGCGGGAAAGCGGTTGCCGAGCAGCGCGATTTCCAGCGCGCGCCGCTCGCCGACGATGCGCGGCAGCAGATAGGTCGCGCAGCCGTCGGCCGAGAGGCCGATATGGCGATAGGCGAGGGTGAAGAACGCATCATCGGAGGCGATCGCCAGATCGGCGGCCATCAGCAGGCTCATGCCGATGCCGGCGACCCCGCCCTGTGCGGCCACCAGCACCGGCTTGGGCATCCGGCGAAGCTGGTAGAGGAACTGGTGCACCGCGATGATGCGCGGCTCGAACCGCGCCGCGTAGGCGGCCTGGTCCTCCGCCATGCCGGCATGAAAGTTCTTCACGTCGCCGCCGGCCATGAAGGTCTCGCCCTCCGCGCGGATCAGCACGGCGCGCACCGACGCATCGGTCTCGCAGAGGCGCGTGGCCTCGGTCAGCCCCTCGCGCATCGCCTCCGACATCGCGTTGCGCGCTTCCGGCCGGTTGAGCGTCAGGATCGCGAGCGGTCCTTCACGCGTGAACAGCAGATGCGGTGCGGGTTTGCTCATGTGCCGGCCTTGCGGAGTTGGAACAGCGCCTGCTCGCCGAACAGGTTGGCCAGACCCACGAAGCGCCGCCACGGCGCGCGCTGCCCCGCGTCATCGACGGCGAGCCAGCGTTCGACGGCGTAGCCTTCCTCGGCGCAGAGCGCGAAGAAGTCGCGGATCGTGCAGGGATGAATGTTCGGCGTCTCGTGCCAGGGGCGATCCCACACCGAGGTCATCGGCATCCGTCCCGACCACAGCAACTGCCAGCGCACCAGCCAGTGCCCGAAATTGGGGAAGCTGACGATCGCGCGCTCGCCGATGCGCAGCATTTGCCGCAGCACCTCGCGCGGTCGGCCGACTGCCTGCAAGGTGCGCGACAGCACTACATAGTCGAAGGCGGCATCGGGATACTGAGCCAGGTCGGCGTCGGCATCGCCGTGCATCACCGGCAGGCCGTGCGCGACGGCGTGCGTGACTTCCGCCATGTCGATCTCGATGCCGCGCGCATCGCAGCCGCGGGTGCGGAACAGGTGCCCGATCAGCGCGCCGTCGCCGCAGCCGATGTCGAGAACGCGCGAGCCGGGCGCGATCATCTCCGCGATCAGCCGCAGATCGAGCCGCATGTTCTTGGCGACATAGCGCACCGGATCGACCGCGACGTTCATGCCGGCAGCCCCGCGTGCTCGGCGCAGCCGGCGAGGAATCCCGCCAGCGTGCGGTGGAAGTCCGGCTCATCGAGCAGGAACGCATCGTGCCCCTTGTCCGAGGCGATCTCGACGAAGCTGACATTGGCCGCGACGCGGTTGAGCGCGCGCGCGATGACGCGGCTCTCCTCGGTCGGATAGAGCCAGTCGCTGGAGAAACTGATGATGCAGAACCGCGTCCGCGTGCCGCGGAACGGTGCGGACAGATCACCGCCGTGGTCAGCGGCAAGATCGAAGTAGTCGGTAGCGCGCGTGATCGTCAGATAGCTCGCGGCGTCGAAGCGGCGCACGAAGCTGCTGCCCTGGTGGCGGAGATAGCTCTCCACCTCGAACGTGTCGTCGAACAGCGCGGCCTGCTGCGCGCCGCGCAGGCGGCGGCCGAACTTGCGCGTCAATGCCTGCTCGGAGAGATAGGTGATGTGCGCCACCATGCGCGCGACCGCCAGCCCCCGCGCCGGCACGCGGCCATGCGCCCAGTACTGGCCGCCGAGCCAGTCGGGATCGGCGAAGATCGCCTGCCGTCCGACTTCGTTGAAGGCGATGTTCTGCGCGGAGTGGTTGGCGGCGGTGGCGATCGGGATGGCGGCGAACACAGCCTCGGGGTAGCTCGCCGCCCATTCCAGCACCTGCATCCCGCCCATCGACCCGCCGATGACGGCGAACAGGCGGGCAATGCCGAGATGGTCGACCAGCCGCTTCTGCGCGCGCACCATGTCGCGGATCGTCACCGGCGGGAAATCGGTGCCCCAGCGCGCCGCGTCCGGCCGGTCGGTGTCATCGCGCGGGGAGCGCGGCCCGGTCGAACCCATGCAGCCGCCCAGCACATTGGCGCAGATGACGAAGAACCGCTCGGTGTCGATCGGCAGGCCCGGCCCGACCACCATCTCCCACCAGCCCGGTTTGCCGGTCACCGGATGCGTCTCGGCCACGTACTGATCGCCGGTCAGCGCATGGCAGACCAGAATGGCGTTGGAACGGTCCGCGTTGAGCCGGCCATAGGTGCGATAGGCCACCGTCAGCCGGCGCAGCGCCACCCCGCACTCCAGCGTCAGCCCGTCGTCGAAGGCGACGTGCGCGTGGGTGATGTCGGGAAGTTCGGCCTGGTCCATGACCGCGCTGATATGCCCCCCCGTCCCTTCGCCTGCAACGGCGGTGCTTCCGCGCCCGACGGCGCGGCCGTCACGCCCGCTCAGGGCGGCCGCTTCGGCGGCCGGGCGCCAGGAACATCGGACGGATCGGCCGGTGGCGCCGGATTGGCCGGCGGCGGCCGGGGCGCGGAGGCAACGGGCGGCGGGGGCGCCGCGCCGGCGACGGTGGAAGGCGGCTCGGGATCGCGAGGCGGCGGGGGCAGACGGACCCCCAGCATCCGGCAGAGCGGGCGCAGCAGGCGGCGCATCTGCGGTGCCGCATCGACAAGGCGGGCAAACTCGGGGTCCGCGAGCAGGTGCTGCACCTGCGATGCATGGGCGCCCGCCTGCGGCACCAGCGGCAGCAGCCAGGCAGGGCCGTGCGGCAGCCTGCGCTGCGCCGGCCGCCGCGACGCCGGGCGCGGGCGGCGGCGGGAGTGGACGCGCCGGTGCCGTCCGGCCGTGATGCGCGCGGCCAGCGCGGTGATACGGTCAGCGAGGCGGCGCAGGCGCTGCCAGATCAGGATGACGAGCGGCCCGGCGAGCAGTCGCCGCCCGCCCGCCTCCGCCACAGCCCGGCACAGCCCGTCGATGACGAGGGCGAAACGCTCGGCCGGGGCGGCTGGGACGGGAGCGGTCATGAACATAACAAGAACACACCCGCTCCACCCTGGGCAAGCGGAATCTTCCGCCGGGAGTGACCCTGGTGGCACGATCGCTGCGCGCAATCCGCCGGCGCGCCGCGCCGTGCTAGGCACGCCGGCCGGGTTCCGCTATCCAGCCCGCTTCCGCCGTCCCGCGAGCCATGTCCAGCACCGAACCGATCGCCGACGCACCGCCCGCGCCCAGTCTCACCGACCTGCGCGCCCAGCTCGACCGCGTGGACGATGCCATCCATGACCTGCTGATGCGGCGCGCAGAGGTGGTCGGCGAGGTCGCGCGCCTGGTCGCGCGCGGCAAGGTGGCGTTCCGCCCCGGGCGCGAGGCCGAGATCATCCGCCGCCTGCTCGCCCGCCACACGGGCGCCCTGCCCCGCCGCGTGCTGCCGAGGCTGTGGCGCGAACTGTTCGCCGCCACCACCGCCATGCAGGGCAGCCTGGTCATCGCGGTCTGCGAACCGGCGCCCGCCGCCGGCTTCCTGGCCTGCGCGCGGGAGCATTTCGGCGCGCTGACGCCGCTGCACGCGCATACCAGCCCGGCCCGTGCCATCGCCGAGGTCAGCGCCGGCTCCGCCACCGCCGCCGTGCTGCCGCTGCCGCAGGAGGAAGAGCCGGCGGCCGCCGCCTGGTGGACGACGCTGCTGCACCAGGACGAGCCGCGCATGTATGTCGTCGCCCGGCTGCCGTTCTGGGCGCCACGGACAGACGGCGCGCCGCAGGTGCAGGCGCTGGTGGTCGCCGCCGCCGCCCCCGACCCGTCCGGCCGCGACCGCACCCTGCTCGGCTTCGACCTGCCGGCGGAGATGAGCCGGGCACGCCTGTCCGCCGCCTGCGCCGCGGCCCGCCTGACGCCCGCCGCGATGATCCTGCGCCGCGACCCGGCAGCCCGGATCGCGCAGGGCCTGATCGAGGTGGACGGCTACGTGACCGAGGACGACGCGCGGCTGGCGGCGTTGGCGGTGACGACGGCGCAGCCGCTAGTGCTCGGCGCCTATGCCGTCCCGGTGGAGAACGACGCGCCATGACCGGCCCCGCGCCCCGCCCCGAGGTGCTGCGCATCGCCGCCTATGTCGGCGGCGAGTCGAAGCTGCCCGGCGTCAACCGCGTCATCAAGCTGTCGTCCAACGAGGGCGCGTTCGGCGTGCCGCCCGGTGCCGCCGAAGCCTTCGCCCGCGTCGCACAGGAGCTTCATCGCTATCCCGACGGCGGCTCGACGGAATTGCGGCGGGCGATCGGCCGGCGGTTCGGCCTCGATCCCGAGCGCATCGTCTGCGGCACCGGCTCGGACGAACTGATCCAGCATCTCTGCCACATCTATGGCGGGCCGGGCACCGAGATCGTCATGTCGATGCACGGCTTCACCATGTATCAGATCGCCGGCACCTATGCCGGCAGCCGCGTGCTCAAGACGCCGGAGCGCAACCTGACGGCGGACGTCGATGCGATGCTCGGCGCGGTGTCGGCGGCGACGCGGCTGGTGTTTCTCGCCAACCCCAACAACCCCACCGGCAGCCTGCTGCCACGCGCCGAGGTCGAGCGGCTGCGGCGCGCGCTGCCGTCCGACGTGCTGCTGGTGCTGGATGCCGCCTACGCCGAATATGTCGAGCGCGCCGACTACGAGCCGGGCATCGCGCTGGTCGATGCCGGCGACAACACGGTGATGCTGCGCACGTTCAGCAAGGTGTTCGGCCTGGGCGGGATGCGCGTCGGCTGGGCCTATGCGCCGGCGGGCGTGGTTGATGTGCTGAACCGCGTCCGCGGCGTGTTCAACGTCAACATCGCCGCCCAGGCAGCCGCGGTCGCGGCACTCGCCGAACCCGGGTGGGTGGAACGCTCGCGCGCGCACAACGCCGAATGGCGCGCGCGCCTCGGCGCCGCGCTGACCGACGCGGGCATCAAGGTCTGGCCCAGCGAGGGCAACTTCCTACTCGCCGACTTCGACACCGTCGCGCGCGCCGAGGCGGCGAATGCGTGGCTGCGCGCGCGCGGCATCATCGTGCGCGGCATGGCGGCGTACGACCTGCCGCACTGCCTGCGCATCACCGTCGGCAATGCGGAGGAATGCGCGCTGGTCGCCGACGCGCTGGCGGCGTTCATGGCGGAAGCACGCACGCATGGCTGAACCGCTGTTCCGCCGGCTGGCCTTGCTCGGCATCGGGCTGATCGGCAGTTCGGTCGCGCGCATCGCGAAGGAACGCGGCGACATCGCCGCCGAGGTGGTCGCCAACGCGCGCACGCCGGCGACGCTGGAGCGTGTGCGGCAACTCGGCATCGCCGACCGCGTGGAGGCCGATCCGGCGGCGGCGGTCGCGGGCGCGGATTGCGTCATGCTGTGCGCGCCGGTCGGTGCGTTCGCGGCGCTGGCGGAAGCGATCGCGCCGCATCTGGCGCCGGGCGCGATCCTGACCGATGTCGGCTCGACCAAGCAATCGGTGATCCGCGATGTCGGACCGCTGGTGCCGGCCGGCGTGCATTTCGTGCCGGCGCATCCGCTGGCCGGCACGGAATATTCAGGCCCGGATGCCGGATTCACCACGCTGTTCGAGAACCGCTGGTGCCTGCTGACCCCGCCGCCCGGCACGGATGAAGACGCCGTCGAGAAGATCGCCGAACTCTGGCGCCGCTGCGGGGCGATGGTGGAGACGATGGAGCCGGCGCATCACGACCGTGTGCTGGCGATCGTCAGTCACCTGCCGCACCTGATCGCCTTCACCATCTGCGGCACCGCCGATGACCTGGAGGACGAGAGCCGGCAGGAAGTGTTGCAGTTCGCGGCAACGGGTTTCCGCGACTTCACGCGCATCGCCGCCTCCGACCCGGTGATGTGGCGCGACGTGTTCCTCAACAACCGCGAGGCGCTGCTGGAGATGCTGGCGCGCTTCATGGAGGACGCGCAGGCGATGGCGCGCGCGGTGCGCTGGGGCGACGCCGCCTATATCGAGGACAAGATCATGCGCGGGCGGCGGATACGGCGGAGTTTGATCGAGTTGAAGCAGGCGTGACGGCGCGTCATTTGTCGTCGCGCAGGCTGTGCCGCAGGCGGATGAGGCCAGCTTCCACGCGCGCGAAGGCGATGCTCTTGCGGTCGAGCGCATCGAGGTCGATGCCCAGCCGCGAGGCGACGGCGCGCACCACCGGCAGCGGCTCCGGATCGGCCTTCGCCCAATACGGCCGCAACTCGCGCAGAAAGATGTTCGCCGTGACGGGGCCGACGCCGTAGAAGGCCAGCAGCCGCGCCTGCAGGTCGTCGGCGTCGCGCGCCGCCTCATGCAGCCGCGCCACGCGCCCGCCGTACTCGTCGATCAGCGTGGCGCAGTCGCGCAGCAGCTTGCGCGACTTGCTCTCGTCGTAACGGACATAACCACCCTCCCGCATCACCGGGTTCACCAGATAATCCCAGCCGGCATCCAGGATGCGCCGCGGGCTGGTCAGGCCGTGGCGGACGAAGGAGTCGTAGGTGTGGCGCGCGATCGTCTCGGAGATGCGCTGGCCGAACAGCAGGCTCGCCAGGAACCACAGGAACAGGTCGCGCTCCCGCCCGCCGGCGAGGTCGAGGCCGAGCTCCTCGGAGTAGAGCGGGGAGCGTTTCAGCGACGCGAGGTCGGGGGGCGCGGCAGGGCCGTCGGCGGCCGACTTTCCTGCCGCGCTGGCGGCCGCTTGATGTTGCGCCGCATCCTTCACATGGGATCGTCGGGACACTCCAGCACCTGCCCGTCGAAGCCGGCTTCAACGCCCGCCGGCAGGTTCCGTTGCATCCAGTCCCAGTCGAGGTCCGGCCCCATATGCGTCAGCACCGTCCGCCGCGCGCCCACCCGCGCCGCCCACTCCAGCGCGCGGGCGAGCCAGGCATGGGTGCGGTGCGGCGGGCGCTGAAAGCAGCCGACCACCCAGGTATCCACGCCTTCCAGCGCCGCAAACGCCGCCTCGTCCAGCGCCACCGCGTCGGTCGAATAGGCGAACCCGCCGACGCGCAGGCCGAGCGTGCGGGTGGTGAAGTGATCCTGCTCGAACAGGCACACCCGCATCCCGGCGGCGAAGACCGTCTCGCCGGGCGAGGCCGGGCGGGGCACCAGCACGGGGCGATAGAAGCCCGGCGGGGTCCAGGGGCGGAAGGCGTAGTCGAAGCGCCGGGCAAGTTCCTCCAGCGTCTCGGCGGTCGCGATCGCCTCCAGCGGGCGGCCGGCGATGCGGTTGAGGATGCGCACGTCGTCCAACCCGGCGATGTGGTCGGCATGGGCGTGGGTGAACAGCACCGCGTCCACGCGCCTGACCGCGCAGGCCAGCAACTGGGCCCGCATGTCCGGCGCGGTATCGACCAGCAGCGCGCCCTTGCCGCCGTCCACCACGATGCTCGCCCGCGTGCGGCAGTTGCGCGGCTCAGCCGGATTGCATACGCCCCAGTCGCCGCGCCCGTCCGCCCCGCCGATCGTCGGCACGCCGGCCGACGGGCCGGTGCCGAGCAGCGTCACCCGGATCAAGCGTGCGCCTTGCGGAACAGGCGGCGGAAATTCGCCGTGGTGAGGTCCGCCAGCGCCGAAGGCGCCATCCCCCGTACCTGCGCCAGCACCGCGGCGGTGTGCGCGACGAAGGCCGGCTCGTTGCGCTTGCCGCGCAGCGGCACCGGCGCGAGGTAGGGCGCGTCGGTCTCGACCAGCAGCCGATCCGCCGGAATGTCGCGCGCGATGTCCCTGATCTCCTGCGATTTCGGGAAAGTCAGGATGCCCGAGAAACTGACATAGCCACCGAGCCGCAGCGCCGCCTCAGCCAGCCCCCGGCCGGAACTGAAGCAGTGGAGCAGCAGCGCATAGGGACCGCCGCGATCCCATTCCTCCTGCAGGATCGCGGCGATGTCGGCATCGGCGTCGCGGGCATGGATGGCGAGCGGCAGGCCGGCGAGGCGGGCGGCGCGGATATGGACGCGGAAATTCGCCTGCTGCACCTCGCGCGGCGCCTTGTCGTAGAAATAATCCAGCCCACTTTCGCCGATGCCGATGACCTTAGGATGCGCCGCCATCTCCGCCAGCGTCTCGGGCGCGGGGATCGGACCCTCGGCAGCGTTGTGCGGATGCACGCCGACGGTGCACCAGACATTGCTGTGGGCGGCCGCCAGTTCAGTGATTTCGGCGGATTGCTGCAAACGCGTGCCGATGGTGCAGACCTCACCCACACCGGCGGCCGACGCGCGGGCCAGCAGGTCCGGCAGCTCGTCGGGACGGAAATAGTCCAGGTGGCAGTGCGAATCGATCAGCATCAGCGCGTCACGCCGCTGGTTCCACGTAGCGCGGGAATACGCCGACGGGCGGCGGCAATGCCACGCCGTCCGGCAGCGGCACGGCCAGCGCGGCCAGCGATCGCGCCTCCGCCGGCACGCCGAGCTGGTCGAGCATCTTCGCCATACTGTCCGGCATGAACGGTTGCAGCACGGTCGCGATCGACCGCAGCGCGTCCGCCAGCACGCGCAGCACCGCCGCCATGCGCGCCGGATCGGTCTTGCGCAGCGCCCACGGCGCCTGCCGGTCGATATAGCCGTTGGCGGCGCGGATCACTTTCCACACCTCCTCCAGCCCCTCATGGAAGGTCTGCCGCTCCATCCGCTCGCGCATCAGCGCCGGCAGTGCCGCGGCGGCGTCCAGCAGGGCCGCGTCCTCCGCAGTCGGTCCGGCGCGCGCCGGCAGCCGGGCGTCGCAGTTGCGGGCGATCTGCGCCAGCGTGCGCTGTGCCAGATTGCCCAGGTCGTTGGCCAACTCGACATTGATGCGCGAGACCAGGGCGGCATGGCTCATGCTGCCGTCGGCGCCGAACGGCTTCTCGCGCATGAAGAAATAGCGCACCTGATCGAGCCCGTAGGTCGCGACCAGCGCGCGCGGTTCGATGACGTTGCCGAGCGACTTGCTCATCTTCTCGCCCTCCACCGTCCACCAGCCGTTGGAGGAAACGCGCTTCGGCGGCGCCACGCCGGCCGCCATCAGGAAGGCCGGCCAGTAGATCGCGTGGAAGCGCAGGATGTCCTTGCCGATCAGGTGCACGTCGGCGGGCCAGAACGCGGCGCGCGGGGCATGCTCGTCCGGCCAGCCGGTGGCGGTCAGGTAGTTGGTGAGCGCGTCGAGCCAGACATACATCACATGCGCCGGATCGCCGGGCACCGGGATGCCCCAGCGGAACGACGTGCGGCTGACGGAGAGGTCGCGGAGGCCACCCCGCACGAAACTCAGCACCTCGTTGCGACGCGAATTGGGGGCGATGAACTCGGGATGCGCCTCGTAATGCGCCAGCAGCCGGTCCTGCCATTGCGACAGGCGGAAGAAGTAGCTCGGCTCGCGCACCCATTCGACCGGGGCGCCGCTGGGGGCGACGCGCGTGCCGTCGGGGCGCGCGGTGAGTTCGTCCTCGTCGTAGAACGCCTCGTCGCGCACCGCGTACCAACCCTCATACGCACCGAGGTAGATTTCGCCGCGCTGCTCCAGCCGCCGCCAGAGTTCGGCGCAGACGCGCTTGTGCCGCTCCTCGGTGGTGCGGATGAAGTCGTCGTTCGAGAGGCCCATCTTCGCGGCCATGTCGCGGAAATCGGCGCTGACCTTGTCCACGAACGCCTGCGGGTCCAGCCCGGCCTCGGCCGCCGCCTTCTCCACCTTCTGCCCGTGCTCGTCGGTGCCGGTGAGGAAGAACACGTCGTAGCCGTCCAGCCGCTTGAAGCGCGCCAGCACGTCCGCCGCGATCGAGGTATAGGCGTGCCCGATATGCGGCGCGCCGTTCACATAGTAGATCGGCGTGGTCACATAGAATTTTGGTTTCATTGCTCTCTTACCGGCCGGCGAGCAGCGCGAACCCGGCCACCAGCGCCTGCCGCTGATCGAGGTGGAAGCGTTCGGTCTCGTCCTGCAACTCAGTCAGCCCGTGCCATACGTCAACCCAGGCGGCAAGAGCCCGGCCGCCGAGCAGCCGCGTCTGGTCCGGGTCCGCCCGGCCCCGCGCCGTCTCCCGCACCGCCGCGGCGAGGCTGGCGCGCAGCAGGTCCATGAACGTGCCGAACGCCTCCTCGTCGCGCCCGAGCGTGTCGGCAACCTCATGGGCACGCTCCGGCGGCAGGGAAGGCAGTGCGTCAAGCACCTTGCCCACCATCGCCGCCACCGACACCGCCCCGCCCTCGGCGAGTTGCAGTGCCCGTCCGATCGACCCCTCCGCCATGCCCGCGATCTGCTGGCGCTCGGCCGCCGCAACATCCGGCACGTAGCGGGTGAGAAGCGTGCCGAGCGTGGCCTCGTCCAGCGCGGCCAGACGCAGGCGGCGTGTGCGGCTGCGGATGGTCGGCAGCAGCCGCCCGGCGGCGTTGCACACCAGCAGCAGCAGCGCGCGCGGGGGCGGCTCCTCCAACACCTTCAGCAGCGCATTGGCGGCGTTGCGGTTGAGGTCATCCGCGCCATCCACGATCACCACGCGCCAGCCGCCCTCGGCTGGCGTCAGGTGCAGGAAGCCGGCGATGCGGCGCACGTCATCCACCACGATCTCGCCGCGCAGCTTCTTGCGCCTGGGATCCCATTCGCGCTCGATGGTCAGCAGGTCGGCATGACCGGCGGCGGCGACGCGGCGGAAGGTCGGGTGGGATTCCGGCAACGCCAGGGTCGCGGCGGTGGTTGGGCCGGCGAGCAGGCGGCGGGCAAACCGGAAGGCAAGCGTCGCCTTGCCCACGCCGGGCGGGCCGGTCAGCAGCCAGGCATGGTGCAGCCGCCCGCCGTGCAACGCCTCGATGAGCGTGCGCTCGGCCGCCTCCTGGCCCATTAGGATCGGATTGGCGCGCGGGGCCGGCGCGGTCACGACGCCAGCCGCTCCGACACGACCGCCCAGACGCGCGCGGCAACCGCGTCGGGCGGCGCGTCGGCGGGGATCAGCACGCAGCGCGCCGGATCGGCGGCCGCGATGGCGCGGAAGCCATCGCGCACGCGGGCGAAGAAATCCGCGCCCAGTCGTTCGTAACGATCGGCGGCGGTGCCGCGCGCGGCGAGGCGCGACAACGAGTCCGGCACGTCGAGATCGAGCACCAGGGTCAGGTCGGGGCGGAGGCCGAGCAAGTCGGTGAGCGTTGCGATGGCTGCCCGGTCGCCGCCCTGGCCGTAGCCCTGATAAGCCATCGTGGAGTCCGCAAAGCGGTCGCAGACCACGACGGCGCGGGCCGCCAGCGCCGGGCGGATGGTGCGCTCGACATGTTCGGCACGGGCGGCGAAGTGCAGCAGTGTCTCGGCCGGCAGCGACCACGCGATCTCACCCGAGAGCAGCAACGCGCGCAGTCGCTCCGCGCCGGGCGCGCCGCCGGGTTCGCGCGTCAGCACCACATCGCGACCGGCATCGCGCACCCGCGCCGCGAGCAGCCGCGCCTGCGTCGATTTGCCGGCGCCCTCGCCGCCCTCCAGCGTGATGAACATGCGCCGGGTTGTAGGATGCGGGTGCCGTGGCCGGCAACGACCCGGTTCCGCTCGCGCGCCACAGCGCCGCCACGGGCTAATGCCGCATCAGCACCGGCAGGTCGGCGTGGGCGGCCATGTAGTGCGTGACGCCGCCCAGGATCAGTTCGCGCAGCGGGCTGTGCGCGTAGGCACCCATGACCAGCAGGTCGGCACCCGTTTCATGCGCCGTCGCAAGCAGGGCACGGCCGAACGGCGCCGCGCCGATCGGCAGGACATGCAGCGCCGCGACCAGCCCGTGCTCGACCAGGATGCGCGGCACGGCCGGCGGTGGTGAGCCCGGGCGGACCCCGATCAGTACTTCGACCTTTTCGGCGTGGGGAACCCAACGCAGAGCGGCGAGAACGGCCGCCGCGACCCGTTTGTCGTCGCGCCATGCGATTGCGACGCGTCGCCCGAATGTCGCTGTTGCGCCGGGCGGCACCATCAGCACCGGGCGGTCGGTGCCAAGCAGCGCGGCGCGGAACAGCGCGCGCGGTTCCCGCTCGCCGTCCGCCGGCTGCGCCGTGACGATGATGTCGGCGCGCGCGCCGCGCTCGGCGACGATCGCGCTGATGTTCCCTTCCTCGGCGATCCAGCGCGCGGGCACCCCCGCCGTGCCCGCCGTTTCACGCCAGCGATCGAACGCTTCACGCAGCGCCGCGACACGGTCCGTGCCCGCCGGCGCGGCACCCGTATCCCCGAAGAATGCCGGGCCGGCCGAGACGCCGGTCGCCGCCGGTTCGGCGGCGGCGATCACGCTGACGCGGGCACCGCCCGAGAGCGTCGCCAGCCGCGTGGCGGCTGCCAGCAGCGCGGCAGCCGTCTCGGGCCGCCAGAGCACCACCAGGATCGCCTCCGTCATGCCCTTCCCCGTCAATGCCGCATCAGGACCGGAATCTCGGCATGGGAAAGCATGTACCGGGTGACGCCACCGAAGACGAGGGTCAACGTCGGGTTGCGCACGAACGCCCCCATCACCAGCATGTCGCAGCCAAGCTCGCGTGCCTTGGCGGCCAGCACCTCGCCGAACCTGCCTTGGCCCGTGACCGGCAGCACGTGCAGTTCGGCCGCGATGCCGTGTTCGTCGAGCACGTCCGGCAGGCGCGGCACCGCTTCATCCTGCCTGTGGCCGGCGAGCACATGGATGCGCTCTGCGCCGCCGAGGCAGCGCAAGGCAGCGAGCACCGCCCTGAGCGTGCGGGCGTCGTCGCGCCATGCGATCGCGACGCGGTGGCCGAACGGCGCCGGCGGCGTCTCGACCGGGACCAGGAGGACGGGACGGGCCGAATCGAACAGCGCGGCATGGAGCGCCTGGCGCGTGCGTTCATCCGGCCGCTCGCCCGGGCGCCTCAATACGATGTAGTCGGCACGCCGGCCCCATTCCGCGACCGCGTGGTCGGCGCGACTCTCCACATCGGCCCATTCCGCCGCGATCGTGGCCGCCGGCGCAACGGCACGCCACGCCTCGAAACGCGCCCTCACCGCATCGCTGCGTTGCCGCTCGTCCGCGCGGACGCGAGTCGCCTGCTGTGCAGTGAGGATTTCCTCGGTCGGCAGGATGGTCTCCCGTGGCGGCAGGCGCGGGCACAGGGCGATGATGCGCGCGGCGCCGGCAAGTCCGGCCAGGGTCGCCGCCGCGGTCAGCAGGCGCGGCGCGTCCTCGGGCAGGTGAAGCACCACCAGGACGACACCGGCCATTCCGACCGCTATCCGCCAACGACGTAGTGCGTCAGCACCGCGATCGCCCGCCCCGGCAAGCCGAGCCGCGGCACGTCGGCGCCAGCGAGCAGCGGCACCGCCATCTGCGGCACGCCGTCGCCATCGACCGTCAGCTTGCCCAGCGGGCTGCCGCGCATCACCGGGGCACGCAGCGGTGCCTGATAGCTGACGGTGATCTTGGCCTTGCTGCGCCAGTTGCGCGGCATCGTCACCACCAGGTCACGCCCGCCCACCAGCGGCACCGTAGGCGCGACACCCAGCCAGACCGGCACGCTCTCGATCGTGTCGCCAGCGGCGAACAGCGTCACATCCTCGAATTCGCGGAACGCCCATTCCAGCAGGCGCTCGCTCTCCTCGGAACGCTGGTGCATACTGCTCATGCCGTTCAGCACCATGATGATGCGCCGGCCGTTTCGCTCGGCACTGGCGACAAGCCCGTAGCCACCGTCGTCCGTGTGCCCGGTCTTGAGTCCGTCGGCGAGCCCTTTCTGCACCAGCGGATTTCTATTGCCCTGGGTGATGTTGTTGTAAGTGAAGGTCTTTTCCGAGTCGTATTTATAGTATTCAGGGAAGTCCTGAATAATGCGTCGCGCCAGGGTGGCGATGTCGCGCGCCGACATGACATGACCCGGCGCCGGCCAGCCGGTCGCGTTGACGAAATGGCTCTGTGTCAGGCCGAGTTGCTTCGCCTTCTGGTTCATCAGGTCGGCGAACTGCTCCTCCGACCCGGAAATGCCCTCGGCCAGCACGATGCAGGCGTCGTTGCCCGACTGCACGATCATGCCGCGGATCAGGTCCTCGACCTTCACCTGCGTGCCGATCTGCACGAACATCTTCGAGCCGCCCATGCGCCAGGCGCGTTCGCTGACCGGCAGTTCCTGGTCGAGCTTCAGGCGGCCGGACTTGAGCAATCCGTACACGATATAGGCCGTCATCAGCTTCGTCATCGAGGACGGCGTCATCGGCACGTCCGCGTCCTTGTCGAGCAAGGTCGCGCCCGTCGTGTAGTCGATGATGAGCGCCCAGCGCGCCGCGGTATCGACCGGACCGACCGGGGTCTGCGCCGGCGTGCTCGGCTCCGGCGGCTCCGGCGGCGTCTTGGCCGCGGCCTTGGCGGCGCGCTTGGTCTGCGCCGCCAAGGCGGGCACGGCGATGTTGCACAACAGAGCCGATGAGAGGAGGAAGTGGCGACGGTTCAGCACGGCAAGACTCCTTCTGCCCGGCACGGCACGATGGACGCGGCCTATTCGGCGACGATGCGCGCGTCGCCGAATCCCTGAGCGATCACGCGGGCAAGCATAGCGTCCGCATCCGCGGCGCCCGGGAGCGGTCCGATGCGCACGCGATAGGCACCTTCGCGCGGCGCCGCGTAGTCCAGCACCACCAGCGCGCCCAGCGCGGCCAGCCGCTGCTGCAACAGGCCGGCGTAATCGGCATGGCCGAAGCCGGCGATATCGACATAGAGGCTGGCCGGGTGCGGCGCGACCCGGGTCACCGACTCGGGAAGGCGCAACGGCACCGGCGGAGCCGCGAGGGTCGCATTGTGTGGCGCGGCCGCCGCGGTGTGCATGGGCTGAGCCCCGGCGGCGCCGGGCGGCGGCGGCAGCGCCTCGCTCGTCACCTCGCCCAGTGGTACGACCGCCAGGGCCAGCCGTGGCGAATCGGCACCGCCGATATCGGACGCGAGCCGCAGGCTCTCGGCCTGTTGCACGGCGACACGCACGCGAACCGCCTGCGGATCGGCCGCGCGCAGCAGCGCGATCGCGCGCGGCGTGAGCGCGATCACCCGGCCGGGATTGGGCGGGCCACGATCGTTGACGCGCACCAACACCTGATAGCCGTTGTCGAGATTAGTAACCGCCACGATGCACGGCAGCTGCAGCGTCGGGTGCGCCGCGGCCATCGCCCGTGGATCGACCGCCTCACCATCGGCGGTCAGGCCGGTCGTCCGGGTTTCGACGGTGGCGAGTCCGGTTTCCTCGGCGTCGAACTGCTCGCGCGGATAGCGCCACACGCCGCCGATCCGGTACGGCTTGCCGACCACATAATGCGGGGCCACTGCTTCCTGCGGCTGCGGCGGAGTGCAGGCGGCCAGCGCGAGGATCGCAAGCAGCGGCGGCAACGCTCTCATGCCGTCACCAGATCGCCGATCAAGCCAACGGAAATGCAGTAGAAATCCGACGGGTTGTAACGATAGACGGCGCGGAAGCTGGGATCGTAGGCCAGGAACGCCTCGCCCCCCGGCCCGCCCGGCACCAGCAGCGCTGCCATCGTCGCCGGCGACACCTTGGCCGCCCCGGTGCGGCCGACGCCCAGGCGCTGCCAGTCGGCGAGCGGACGACGGTGCGCGCGTCCCGCGAGCGAGGCATCGAAGCCGGAGGGCAGCCGGGCGATTTCACCCCAGGGCAGGCCGCGCTGCCACCCCTCGCGGGCGAGGTAATTGGCGGTGGAGGCGAATACGCAGCCCAGATCGTTCCAGATATCGCGCCGCCCGGTGCCGCCGTAATCGACGGCGTATTTCAGGAAGCTGTCGGGCATGAATTGCGTCTGCCCCATCGCGCCGGCATAGCTTCCCGTCATCTGCGCCAGCGTGATGTCGCCGCTTTGCAGGATGCGCAGGGCATCGAGCAGTTCGGAGCGGAAGAATGCCGCGCGCCGCCCTTCCCACGCCAGCGTCGCCAGCGCGTCGATGACGTTGAAACCGCCGGTGGACTGGCCGTAATTCGACTCGAGCCCCCAGATGCCGATGATGATGCCGGCCGGCACACCGTAGCGCGCGGCCACCGAGTCGAGCAGGCCACGGTGCTGCGCCAGCAACGCCCGCCCACGTTCAACCCGCGCGTCGGACACGATGCGGCTGCGGTACTGTGCCCAGGTGAGCGTGAATTCCGGCTGGTGCCGGTCCAGTTCGATCACCCGCGGATTCGGCCGCAAGCCGGCGAAAGCTCGGTCGATCACGGACGCGGAGACGCCGGCAGCGCGGGCGTCGCGCCGCATACCGGCGAGGAAGGCGGCGAAGTCACCTGACTCGGCCGCAATGGCGGAGGCCGCGAAGCGCGGCGAAGCGGCCGCGGCAATGGTAACCCCAAGGAACGATCGGCGCGTCAGCATGACCATAATTCTGCCACAATCGGTTCGCGCGAAGCAACGGCAAGCAGCGAAACCGTCGCGCTTGATTTAGAAGCGAACCGAGAGCGCAAGTGAACCGAACTGGTGCGGTCCGCCCTTCTGGTGCTGGAACGTCTGCGATTGCATCACCTGCGTGTAGGTCAGGCGGGTGCCGAACACCATGACGGCCACGCCGGCCTCGACTTCGCCGACATAGGGGATCAGCGTCACGCTGGGGCCGCCGCGGAAATCGTTGCCGTCCAGCGTGATGTCGCGCAGCACCCCCTGCCCGTCGCCGCCGAGGAAAAAATACCACGCAAACGGACGGGTGGGGCGGAATGCCTCGCCACCGGTCATGCCCGGGAACAGGCGCGGTGGCCCATAATCGGAATCGAGGCCCTGGCCGATGCGGAACAGCACGCCGGTCTGTGCGTAGATGCGCAGGTTGCCCAGCCCGACGGCGAGATCCGGCAGCGTATCGGTTTCCAGCCCGCCGATGCTGCCGAGAGAGAAGCGATAGGTGCGGGCGCTGGTCAACTCGACGAGCGGTTCGTTGGCAAGCTGCGAGCCCCAGCCGGCGGGATGCGTCTGGCCGATCAGGTCGTGGAATCCCTCCTGCAACTGCTGCGCACCCGATGCCGGCCCGACCAGCCCGAGCGAGAGGCCGATCACGCTGCGGCTGTCCTGCACGTCGCGGTACAGCGCGAAATCGCCGTAGAGCGTCCCGGCATAGGGCTGGTCGCCGGGCGGCCAGTACGGCGTGTGAATATCGGCCGGCGTGTACATCTGCTGCGTCAGGCCGAAGGCGAAGCGCATCTGCCCGCCGAGCGGCCAGAGCGCACGACCCACGCCTTGCAGGAAGTCCGGCACGCCGTCGGTGCCGGACACATAACCCAGGTGCAGCCCGTTGACGTAAAATCGGTCCTTGAGACTCTCGTTGCTGATAGAGGAATTTTCGTCCTGCAAGGTCCAGATCGCGACCTTGTCCTCCGGCAGGTCCTGTGCCCGCGCGGTCGCGGCGCCGAACAGGGCGACGGCAAAGCTGAGAACGAGTGTGCGTCGAATCATGCGTCCCCCGGATGCGGCGATGCCGCCTCGATACCAGTCTTGGTTACCGATACGGAAGCGCGGAGCGTCGTCCTGCATGGATCGTGACGTGGCCGTCACGCCGCCTGTGGCAAGTCTCTCACCCGCAGCAGGCCGAGCAGCCGCGCGAGCGTCGCCGCCATCTCGGTGCGCTTGACCACCATGTCGAGGATGCCGTGTTCGAACAGGTATTCGGCGCGCTGGAAGCCTTCTGGCAGTTTCTCGCGCACCGTCTGCTCGATCACCCGCGCGCCGGCGAAGCCGATGAGCGCTCCGGGTTCGGCGATCTGCAAGTCGCCCAGCATGGCGAAGCTGGCCGTGACGCCGCCGGTTGTCGGATCGGTCAGCACGACGATGAAGGGCAGCCCCGCCTCCTTGACCAGACGGGTGGCGATGACGCTGCGCGGCATCTGCATCAGGCTGACCGTGCCCTCCTGCATCCGCGCGCCGCCCGAGGCGGTGAACACGATCAGCGCCGCCTGCTGCAGCACCGCGAGCCGCGCCGCCGCGAGCAGTCCTTCGCCCACCGCCGCTCCCATCGAGCCGGCCATGAAGTCGAAGTCCATCACCGCGACCACGGCGCGCGCGCCGCCAATGCTGCCGTGCGCCACTGCCAGCGCGTCGTCGCGATGCGCCCGCTCGCGCGCGGCGCGCAGACGGTCGGTGTAACGCTGGCTGTCGCGGAATCGCAGCGGGTCAACCGGAACCTTCGGCAACTCGATGCGCGTGAAGGTGTCGGCGTCGAAGGTCCAGCGCAGCCGCTCATCGACGCTCGCGCGCATGTGGTGACCGCAATGCGAACACACCTTCTGATTCTTCTCGAGCTCGGTGTGGAACATCATCTGCTGGCAGGCCGGGCATTGGATCCACAGGTTTTCCGGCACCTCGCGCCGCCCGAGCAGCGTGCGGATCTTCGGCCGGACATATTCGGTCAGCCAGCTCATCAGCGCGATCCATCATTCAATGAACTGTGTTGCATTATTCAGGCAGCCACGCGGGCGTTGCGGACTCCCTCCGCCAGGGCGCGGACCTGGTCGAGCACGCGGCGCACCGTGACGGGCGTGGCGCGGCCCTCGGCATCAAGGCTTGCCGCGAGGGTGTCGATCAGTGCCGAGGCAACCACGGCGGCATCGGCGACACGCACTGCCTCCGCCGCCTGAGCCGGGCTGCGCACGCCGAAGCCGATGGCAATCGGCAACGACGTGGCGTGGCGCACGCGCGGGATCGCGGCGGCCAGGTCGTCATAGGCGGCGCTGCGCGTGCCGGTGATTCCGGTGATGCTGACATAATAGACAAAGCCTGAGCTGCCATCGAGCACCTTCGGCAGTCGCGCATCGTCGGTCGTGGGTGCCACGAGACGAATCAGGTCAAGTCCGCGCGCGGTTGCGTGCGGCAGCAGCATATCTGATTCCTCGGGCGGCAGATCGACGACAATCAGTCCATCGACCCCGGACGCGGCGGCATCGGTGGAGAAACGCTCCGGCCCGTAGGAAAGGATCGGATTGAGGTAGCCCATCAGGATGACCGGCGTGGCGTCGTCGTCGCGGCGGAAATCGCGCACCATGGCGAGCGTGCGCGCCAGCGTCGCCCCCGCTTTCAGCGCGCGCCGCCCGGCGGCCTGGATGGTTGGACCGTCGGCCATCGGGTCGGTGAACGGGCAGCCGATCTCGATCAGGTCGGCGCCCGCGCGCTGCATCCCGCGCAGCAGCGCCATGCTGGTCGCGGCATCCGGGTCCCAGGCTTCCAGGAACGGGATCAGCGCGCCGCGCCCCTCTGCGCGCAGCGCGGCGAAACGCGCGGCGATGCGGCTCACAGCTTCACTCCCAGGTGCTGTGCGACGGTGAAGATATCCTTGTCCCCGCGCCCGCAGAGATTCATCAGAATGATCGCTTCCTTCGGCAGAGACGGCGCCAGCTTCGCCACCTGCGCCAGTGCGTGCGCCGGTTCCAGCGCCGGAATGATCCCTTCCGTTCGCGTGCAGAGCTGAAACGCCTCCAGCGCCTCGGCATCGGTGATGGCGGCGTATTCGACGCGGCCGATTTCATGCAGCCAGGAATGCTCCGGTCCGATGCCGGGATAGTCGAGGCCCGCCGAGATGCTGTGCGCCTCCTCGATCTGCCCGTCCTCGTTCTGCAGCAGATAGGTCAGGTTGCCGTGCAGCACGCCCGGCCGACCCCGCGAAATGCTGGCGGCGTGTTCGTGCGTGTCAAGACCGCGACCGGCGGCCTCGACGCCGACCAGGCGTACCGAGGCGTCGTCGAGGAACGGATGGAACAGACCGATCGCGTTCGACCCGCCGCCCACGGCGGCCACCGCGACATCGGGCAGACGACCCTCGGTCTCGTGCAGTTGCGCCTTGGCTTCCTCGCCGATCACGCTCTGGAAGTCGCGCACCATCGCGGGATAGGGATGCGGGCCGGCGACGGTACCGATGAGGTAGTAGGTGTCAGCGACATTGGCGACCCAGTCGCGCAACGCCTCATTCATCGCGTCCTTCAGCGTCGCGGCGCCGGAGGTGACGGCGCGGACCTCGGCACCCAGCAGCTTCATGCGGAACACGTTGGGCTGCTGCCGCTCGACATCGACCGCGCCCATGTAGATCACGCAGGGCAGGCCGAACAGCGCGCAGACCGTGGCGGTGGCGACCCCGTGCTGACCGGCGCCGGTCTCGGCGATGATGCGCGTCTTGCCCATCCGACGCGCGAGCAGGATCTGACCCATGCAGTTGTTGATCTTGTGCGCGCCGGTGTGGTTCAGCTCGTCGCGCTTGAAATAGACCTTCGCCCCGCCCAACGCCGCCGTCAGCCGCTCGGCGAACCACAGCGGGCTCGGCCGGCCGACATAGTTCTTGAGGTAGTCGTCGAGTTCGCGCTGGAAGGCGGGATCGGCGCGAGCTTCGTCATAGGCGCGCTCGACCTGAAGGATCAGCGGCATCAGCGTCTCGGCGACGAAGCGCCCGCCGAAGCCGCCGAACCGGCCACGCGAGTCGGGGCCGGTGCGCAGGCTATTGGGGCGCGGCGTGGCGTCTGCGATGGGCATGGGCGACCTCCGGGCGAGCGCGCCTTCTAGCGCGCGGCCGGGGCGCGGGCTACCCCGTGCAGCCCGCGGGCCCGCTGACGGGCTGCGCGGCGCGCGGCCGGATGCCGAGGACCTGGGCGATGCCGCTGACGAGTTCGGGCCGGTTGAGCGTGTAGAAGTGGAACGCCCCGATCCCGTTGGCCTGAAGCATCCGCACCTGCTCGGTCGCGACCACGGCGGCGACCATGCGGCGGGTTTCGGGGTCGTCGTCCAGCCCCTCGAACAGCCGGCCGAGCCAATCCGGCACCCTGGCACCGCAGGCGGCGGAGAACTTCACCGCCTGGGCGAAATTGGTGATCGGCAGGATGCCCGGCACGATCGGCGCGGCAATCCCCGCCGCCCGCACGCGGTCGAGGAAGCGCAGGAACGTCTCCGCCTCGAAGAAATACTGAGTGATGGCGCGCGTCGCGCCGGCATCGAGCTTGCGCTTGAGATTGTCAAGGTCGGCAGCGGGGCCGGGCGCCTCGGGATGGGTCTCCGGATAGGCTGCCACGGAAATCTCGAAATCGGCGATGCGCTTCAGCCCCGCCACCAGGTCGGCGGCATAGGCGTAGCCGCCCGGATGCGGCTGATACTGCCCCCCGCCCGGCATGTCGCCGCGCAGAGCGACGACGTGACGGATGCCGGCCTCCCAATATCGGTGCGCCACCGCGTCCACCTCCGCCCGCGTGGCGCCCACGCAGGTCAGATGGGCGGCGGGCAGCAGGCTGCTCTCCCGCGCGATACGCTCCACCACCGCGTGCGTGCGCGCCTGCGTGCTGCCGCCGGCGCCGTACGTCACGGAGACAAAGGCGGGCTGCAGGCGCTCGAAACGGCGGATGCACGCCCAGAAGGCCGCGTCCTGCGCCTCCGCACGCGGCGGAAACAACTCGAAGGAAAGGGCCGGCGGAGGGGCAGAGGCCTCCGTCAGCGGCGGCGCTCGGCGTGGCGTCTCCTGCAACCAGCGCGGCAGCGGCGGCGGAAGCGCGGTGGCGTCCAGGGGGGGCGCATAGGACATCGCAGGCCTCCGGGGATGGCGCGGAGATATAAACATGTCTTTATGTCTCACCGCAAGACTCTTTCGTCGGGCCGCGGCGCTGCCTACAATCGTGGGAACTTGCCCCCATCTCCCTGCCTCGGCAGCTTTGCCCGCCGCACCGCCGACAGCCCGAGAGTGACCATGCGTCTGCCCCGCCCCGCCCTGCTGCCGGTCCCTGCCCTGCTCGCGCTGGTCCTGGCGCTGGTGGCCTGCGCCACGCCGCCGCCGGCCTCCGACCCGGCGGCACTGGCGGAGTTCCGGCAGACCAATGACCCGCTGGAGCCAGCCAACCGCATTTTCTACGCGATCAATGACGCGCTCGACGGCGTCGTGCTGCACCCGCTCGCGGTCGGTTACCTCAACGCGGTGCCGGGCGCGGTGCGCGACAAGGTCCACAACGCACTGGGCAACCTCAATTCGCCGGTGCTGCTGGCCAACGACATGATGCAAGGCAGTCCGCGGCGCGCCGGCGACACGTTCATGCGCTTCGTCATCAACTCAACGCTCGGCATCGGCGGCTTCTTCGACCCGGCGACGAGCCTGGGCTATCCACGCCACGACTCGGATTTCGGCATGACCATGGCGCTGTGGGGCGTGCCGGAGGGGCCTTTCCTGTACCTGCCGGTGCTCGGCCCGACCGATCCGCGCGACGCGTCAGGCTACGGCATCGACATCGCGTTGGACCCCTTCACCTGGTTCGGCAACGGTTTCTTGGTGTCCGACCTCTACATCGTCCGCTACGGGTTGACAGCGGTCGATGTGCGCAGTGGTCTGATTCCTGACCTTGACAAGGTGAAGGAACAGGCGCTCGACCCCTACGCCACGTTCCGCAGCCTCTATCGGCAGTATCGCAAGGCACAGATCGAGAAGGCGCGCACCGACACACCGCCGCCGACGCAGCCATGGTCTGCCGCGGCGCCGGCCGCGCAATGAGCGGACTGCCAGAGCCTACAGCCCCTGCCCACAACAACGGCGAATCCTCCTCATGCAGACACGACGTTTCCTTCTGCGATCGACGCTCGCGACGGCCGCCCTGGCCGGCGGCACGCGGTTGGCGCGCGCCGCCTTCGCGCTATCGCCGGTGCAGGCCACGCAGTTCATCGACCAGACCGCCAAGCAGATGATCGCGGTGATCGACAGCCCGGCGCCACAGGCGGAGAAGTCCGCGCAGCTGCAGCAGATCATTGATCGCGTTGTGGCAGTTGACGAAATCGCCCGGTTCTGCCTCGGCCGTTACTGGCGCCAGGCAACGCCGGCACAGCAGCAGGAATACGCGAAGCTGTTCCATCACGTCCTGCTCAACAGCATTACCGGCCATCTCGGCGACTACAAGGGCATAACTTACACGCTCGGGCGCCCGATTCCCGGCGACGGCGGCGTGCAGGTACCGAGCGTGCTCACGCGCCCCGGCCAGCCGACGGCCAACCTGACCTGGGTGGTCGCCGACACCGGCGGCAGCCCCAAGATTATCGACGTGCTGGCCGAGGGCACCAGCATGAGGGTGACGCAGCGCAGCGACTACGGTGGATTTCTCGACAGCCACGGCGGCAATGTCGGCGCGCTGATCGACGCGCTGAAGCGTCAGGCGAGACAGCAGAGCTGAGGGCGCGGCGATGGAGGCGGGTATGGTTCTGCTGCTCGTCGTCATCGCCATCGTCGCGATCATCCTACTGCGCTCCATACGTATCGCCAAGGAGTGGCAGCGCGCAGTGATCCTGCGGCTCGGGCGCTTCCAACGGATCGGTGGACCAGGCCTGTATCTGGTTCTGCCGCTGATCGAGCAGGCCACCGCGGTGATCGACACGCGCGTGCAAACCACCAGCATCACTGCCGAGCAGGCGCTGACGCGCGACACCGTCGCGGTCGGCGTCGATGCCATCGTGTTCTGGCAGGTCAGTGACGCGCGCGCCGCTGCCGTCAACATCGCCAACTACCGCGAAGCGATCGAGCGTGTGGCGCAGACCACGCTGCGCGAGATGATCGGCGCCACCGAACTATCGCGCCTGCTGTCGGACCGGCAGACTGCGGACGAGAAGCTGCGCCAATCGATCACATCGAAGACCCAGACCTGGGGTGTCACCGCGACGAGCGTGGAGATCCGCGACGTCGCGATCCCGAAGGAGTTGCAGGACGCGATGAGCCGGCAGGCGCAGGCCGAGCGCGAAAAGGACGCGCGGGTCACTCTCGCCTCCGCCGAACAGGAGATCGCGCGACAGGTTCTGGCCGCGGCGGAACTCTATGCGAGCAACCCGACCGCATTGCGGCTGCGGCAAATGAACCTGCTCTATGAGATGAACAAGGAGCGCGGCACGACCGTGCTGATCCCGACCGATATGGCAGCGAGCCTCGGCAGCGTGCTGGCGGTGGCGAAAGCATCGGGGACATAGCTGACAGGCGCGCCACCCACGTCTCCGCCATATCCCACACTCCGCTTGTGCCGTTCCGCCGTGCTGACCTCACGCCGGGACTTCGGCACAACCGGGAATCCGCGCGACTGTGCGATGACATGAGCGTTTGTGTTTCTCGGGCACGGCAACAGGGTGGAGCGCGGCTTGTGCTATGGTGCATTCTTTGCCATAAACTGTTAGATTTCGTTCGATCGTGTTCGACATAACGACGGCATTCGGCGGCGGGGTTCGATGGCGACACTGACAGCGGGCGAGGCCGGGCGGCCACCTGTTTCCTTGCGCCGGCGGGCGCTGATCGAACTGATCGAACGGCACGGGGCGCTCAAGGTCACCGACCTGGCCGAGCGACTGCGCGTGTCAACCATGACGATCCGGCGCGACCTTGCGCACCTGGCGGCTGGCCGGCAGGTGCTGCGCGATCATGGCGGCGCCACCGCAATCGCGCTGGCGCCGCGCCTGGACCCGGAGGAACCGACGTTCGAGGTCCGCTGCCGCAGCAACGCCGCCGCCAAGTTCGCCATAGCCCGCGCGGCGGCCGTCCTGGTCAAGCCGGGCGAGACGATCGGACTCGATACCGGCAGCACCACGCACCGCTTCGCCGAAGTGCTGCGGTCCCAGCCCGGCCTGCGCATCTTCGCCAGCAACTTGCGCACCGCCACGATGCTGGCCGGTGGTGCCAGCCCGGTCTATGCACTGGGCGGTCTGATCCGGCCACAGGAGTTGTCGGCGCACGGCCCGGTCACCAGCGGCCAGTTGGCGACGCTGTGGCTGGATGTCGTGTTCATCGGCGTGTCGGGACTCTCCGAGCACGGTCTGTTCGATTATTCGCTCGAAGATTCGGAGATCAAGCGCGCCTTCATCCAGCGCGCCGAGCGCGTCGTGGTGCTGTGCGACGCTGAGAAATTTGGTCGCCGTTCGCTGACGCTCGTCGCGCCGCTGGAACGCATCGACGTCCTGGTCACCGACCGCGTGCCCCCTGACGCGCTGGCGGCGGCCCTGCAACGCGGCGGCGTGCGCGTGATCGTCGCCGCTTCGGAGGCTGTATCCGCGGCCGGCATGCCACCGTTCGGCGTGTCGGCCGCAACCTGAGGAATCCTGTCGGGATGCGTTGTGCGGTCGGCATGGATATCGGCACCACCTCGACCGTCGGCATTCTGCTGGGTTTGCCCGATCAGGTCCTCGGCCTCGCCTCAAGGCCGGTCACCCTGCACTCCCCGCAGCCGGGCTGGGCGGAAGAGGATCCGCGCGAATGGTGGGACAACGCGACCGCGATTCTGCGCCAACTGATCGCAGAATGCCGTGTCGCGCCCCAGGCGATCGGCGCAGTCGGCGTGACCGGAATGCTCCCGGCGGTCGTTCTGCTCGATCGCAACGATGAGCTCATCCGGCCAAGCATCCAGCAGAGCGACGCGCGCTGCGCCGAAGAGGTCGCCGAACTCGCCGCCGAGATGTCACCTGATGTGTTCCTGGCGCGCACCGGCAACGGTATCAACCAGCAACTCGTGACCGCCAAGCTGCGCTGGCTGGAACGCCACGAACCCTCCGCCTTCGCCCGCATCGCGACCGTGATGGGTTCCTACGATTACATCAACCACCGATTGAGCGGCGAGCGCGCGGTCGAGCAGAACTGGGCGCTGGAAGCGGGCTTCACCGACCTCGCGCACGGCACGATCGATGACGACCTCGTCGCGCTGGCCCACATTTCCCGCGACGCCGTGCCGCGGCGGACCGACTCGCATGCCGTGCTCGGGAACGTGACCAAGGCAGCCGCGCGCGCGACCGGACTGCCCGTCGGCGTGCCGGTGGTCGGCGGCGCAGCCGACCACGTTGCCTCGGCGCTCGCGGCAGGCGTGCTCGGTCCGGGCGACGTGTTGCTGAAGTTCGGCGGTTCGGTGGACGTGCTGGTCGCCACCGACCGTCCGGTGCCGGACGCGCGCATGTACCTCGACTATCACCTCATCCCTGGCCTCTATGTGCCGAATGGATGCATGGCGACCGGCGGTTCCGCGCTCAACTGGTTCGCCGCGACCTTCGCCGGCAGCGAGCGCGACGCGGCGACCGCGGCAGGGCAGACTCTGCATCAGCGGCTCGACCGGATGGCCGCCGACATCCCGCCGGGTGCCGGCGGCGTGCGCGTGCTGCCGTTCTTCCTTGGCGAGAAGACGCCGATCCATGACCCCGCGCGACGCGCCAGCTTTTCCGGGTTGACCCTCTCGCACGGTCTCGCGCATCTGTGGCGCGCACTGCTGGAGGCCTACGCCTACGCAATCCGCCACCACGTCGATGTCCTGAACGAGATGGGGCACCGCACGGAGAACTTCATGGTCTCCGACGGTGGCGCGGAGAGTCGCGTCTGGATGCAGATCGTCGCCGACGTGCTGCAACGTCCGGTGCGACAGCTTCAGGGGCATCCTGGCTCCTGTCTCGGCGCCGCCTGGACCGCGGCGATCGGCACCGGGTTGGCGAGCGACTGGCGCGGTATCTCCGCCTTCGTTCGGCAGCGCGCTCCGATCCTACCCGATCCCGCCACCGCGGCTGTGTATGCGCAGGGCTACCGCGCCTATCGCCAGCAGGCCGACCGGGCGGGGCATGAACGCCTTCGCGAGGAGATCGCTCATGGTCTATCGCATTGATCCCGACAAAGACCGGCCGTACGTAGAAGAGTTTCGTCGCTGCCCGATCGGCGCGCACAGTCCGGGCCTGATGCGCGTGCTCACCGTCATGCGCAACGACCCGAGCGGTCACCAGGTCATCCTGGTCTGCCGCAAACCGTTCGCCGAATGGGTTCTTGGCCACATGCCACCCGACCGTGCCGATCCGATCGTCCTGGAACAGGCGCCGGTCTTCACCAGCCGTGAAGCTGCCGAATGGGAAGTATTCTGCCGTCGCTGGCGCGCGCTGACCGGCGAAAGCATCAACCAGCCCCTGCATGATTGACCGTCGGGAGGCGTCCACATGCTGAAGATCACCGGCTATCCTGATCGCTACTCGGTCGCCCCCGGCGAGACGATCGCGTTCAAGATTTCGCTCGAGGAAGGCGACCGGTTCGACGCCCGTATCGTCCGCGTGGTGCATGGCGACTGCAATCCCGCGGGTCCCGGGCTGAAGTTCCGCCACGTCCCGAGCAACGCGGACGGCTCATATTTGGGTCGGGCACAGCGGATCGATGCCGGTTCCTTCATGCGGGCCGACACTGTGCCGCCGCTTGGCACCACGGCGTTCACCTTCTTCGCAGTCATCTGGCCAACGCTGCCGGCGCGCGCCGATCAGACGCTCGCCTGCCAGTGGAACCCGCGAAGCAATACCGGATGGCGCGTCGGCGTCGATGCCGGACGCCTGTTTCTTGCGGTGGCCGGCGCGGACGGCACCGCGGCCCTGGTCATGACCGACGCGGCGATGCAGCGGCGACAGTGGTACCGCATCCTTGTCGCTCTCGATCCGGCAACTGGCCGCTACCGCATCGACCAACAACCCATTCGCCACTATGCGCATGTCGTGGACTCGGCACTTCTCGATGGAACCCTGGCCGTACGTCCCGACACAAGCGCCGCCCCGTTCGTCCTGGCCGGCTGCCCCTCGGCCGACGGACGAATGGATCGCCATTTCGACGGCAAGATCGACGGCCCGATGCTGCTCGCCGGACTGCACGACCGCTCGGTGCATGATCGCCTGCTCGGCGTACCCGCTGCCGACGATCTTGCCGGCGCAATCATCGCGCGCTGGGATTTTGCACGACTCCCGGACACGATCATTGCAGTCGATATCGGTCCGTCGCGGCACCACGGCACGCTCGTGCATCTGCCGGCGCGCGGCATGAAGGGCTGGAACTGGACGGGCGAGGAGCACGATTTCAAGCGCAAGCCGGAGCATTACGGCGCGATCCACTTCCATCACGACGACCTGTACGACGCTGGTTGGGACACGTCAGTTGTCTTCACCGTGCCCGTCGATTTGCCGAGCGGACCGTATGCCCTGCATGTCAGCGCGGGTCCGAGCGACGAGACCGCGACGCGGGAAGATTACATCGCGTTCTTCGTCCGCCCGCCGCGCGCGCGTAAGCCCGGGGAGACGCGGCCGCCTCTTGCGCTGCTGGCTCCGACGGCGGCGTACATGGCCTACGCCAATCATGGCGAGCACATCACCGCGCGCGGCGCCGAGCTGCAGATGGGGCGCCTGTTGACGTTCGGTCATGCCGATCTCTATCTCTATGCGCATCCGGAACTTGGCGGATCGCTCTATGACACGCACGCCGACGGCTCGGGCGTGTGCTATTCCAGCCGACTGCGGCCGGTCCTGAATTTCTCGCCGCGGTACCATTCCTGGCTGGGTGGGCATGGTTCGGCTCTCTATCAATATAACGCCGATACGCATCTGTTCGACTGGCTGGATCACCAGGGCATCGCCTACGACCTCATCACGGATGAGGATCTGCACGAACAGGGTTACGACCTGCTTGCGCCCTACCGTGTGGTAATGACCGGCACGCATCCCGAGTACCATTCCACGTCGATGTGGGACGCGATGAAGGCCTGGATCGATCGTGGCGGACGGCTGATGTACATGGGTGGCAATGGGTGGTACTGGCGCATTGCCTTCCACTCCGAGCTTCCCGGCGTGATCGAACTGCGCCGCGCCGAGGACGGCATCCGCACCTGGATCGCCGAACCTGGCGAGTATTACCAATCGTTCAACGGCGAGTATGGCGGGCTATGGCGGCGCGTCGGCCGGCCGCCGAACATGATGTGCGGCGTCGGCTTCATTGCCCAGGGCTTCGACATCTCGTCCTATTACCGCCGCGCGCCCGATGCCGACAATCCGCGCGCCGCGTGGATCTTCGCCGGTGTGGCGGACCAGATCATCGGGGATTTCGGGCTGATCGGCGGCGGTGCCGCCGGCATTGAGCTGGACTGCCTGTCGCCCGATCTCGGGGCGCCACCAAACATGCTGCGGCTGGCATCGTCGGAGGGGCATTCGCCGATGATGATTCTGGTGAATGAGGAATTCGGCGTGGTGCCGCCCAATCTCGGCGGCGACCTCAACCCGCGCGTGCGCGCCGACCTCGCCTTCGGCGAAACCCCATCGGGCGGCGCACTGTTCGCCACTTCCTCGATCGCGTGGTGCGGATCGTTGTCTCACAACGGCTATGAGAACAACGTCTCCAGGATTACCTGGAACGTCCTGCAGCGCTTCCTCGATCCTGCACCGTTCCCGGTCCGCTGAAAGTCGAAACGAAGGCTAAAGCGTCACCACCTGTTTCGTGCGGACGCTCTCGTCCGCGGCGAGCACGATGCGCAGGCTGTTCACGGCATCCCGCATGTGATCGCTGAGATCGGCATCCTCGCGGATCGCCCGAAGCAGCAACGCCTGCTCGCGCGCGCATAGCTCGTCGTGCCCTGGCTCGTCATCCATGCGGAATATCTCGTCGGGGCGCGCCAGCGAATTGTCTGCGTTCAGCTCCGCGTGATGCAGCCGAATCATGCTGGTCTTCGTGTGCGTGTCGATGTCGGAAGAAGTGGTTTCCGCTGCGCCGCCGGAGGCGTCCTTGCCCTGCTCCGGCATGACGATGCTCACAGCGCCTTTCGGCCCGACCACGTCTTTGACGAAGAACGCCACCTCGCTCATCATCGGGCCCCACCCGGCCTCGTACCAGCCGACGGAGCCGTCCTCGAACTCCACATGCAGATGGCCGTAGTTGTATGTCTTCACTTCGTCGGACAGATGCGCACCGATTCCATGCACACGGACCGGTCGCGATTGCGTCATCCGGCACATCACGTCCACGTAGTGGACGCCGCAATCGACGATCGGCGGCAGGCTCTGCATCAGCGTGCGGTGCCAGGTCCAGGCCTGTCCGATCGACTGCTGGTTGAGGTTCATCCGCATCGCCAGCGGCTTGCCGAGCGTGCGTGCGATCTCGACGAATTTCGTCCAGGACGGATGCACGCGCAGGATATAGCCGACCACCAGTTTACGCCGGTGCGCGAGCGCGGCATCGACCACGCGCTGTGCGTCGGCCACCGTCTCGGCCAGCGGCTTTTCGACAAACACGTGTGCCCCGGCCTCGATCGATCGCAGCGCGTACTGGGCGTGCGTGTCGGGATAGGTGTTGATCGACACCACGTCCGGCTTCACCTCGGCCAGCGCGGACGCGAAATCGGCGAAACGGGGCACGGCGCGCCACGAGGCCGGCAGGTCGCCTCGCTGCGCGATGGAGCGCGCACACAACCCCGCGAGGCGGAATCCATCGAGCGCGTCATACGCCCGCGCGTGGGACATCCCCATATTGCCAAGCCCTACTACCAGCACGCGCAGATCATTGGACATGTTCGTTTCCTTCAGTTGTGCCGGTCATCAACCGCGCAGCGCGCGCGCCCGATCCATGAAGCGGCAGGCGCGGTCGGGGTCCACCGGGTTCCAGGTATCACCCTCCACCTTGAGGCTGGTGCCGACGATCACGCCATCGAAACGCGGCAGATAGCGCGGCAGCGTGTCGAGCGTCACCCCGGTCGTGACAAGCACAGGCGCAGCGCCCGCGAGTGCTGCCTGTGCCTCCTCAAGCGGCGCGAGATCGACCTCGGCACCCGCGAGCGGTCCAGCGATCAGCACGGCATCCGCCAGCCCATTCACCACCGCGCTGCGTGCCAGCATCCCCACCGACCGACGGCCAAGCGTGGAGGCGAATTCCGGCGTGACGTTCATGAACAGCCGCAGTGCTCCGCCGCCGATCATGCGCCGATAACGCAACAGGCCGGGCAGATCCGGGCTCCAGACGCCCATGTCGCTCTCATAGGCGCCGGAGAACACACCGCGCACGAATGCTGCGCCGGTTGCCCGCCCGACCGCCAGCGCGGTGCGGCTGTCGTACAGATGATCGACGCCGAACGGGATCGTACGCGGTGCCGCGCGGGCGATGATCCACGACATCGCCGCCGCAATCTCCGGCCCTGCGTCGAACGCGTAAGGCCGGTCGCCTTCGTTGCAGAACAGCACGGCGTCGAACCCCGCCTGCTCAAGGACCGCCACGTCGCGCGCGACGGCGTCGAGCAGGCCGTCCATCCCGCCCTTGTCATCGTGCAGTGGCGTGCCGGGCAGCGGCGGGAAATGCGCCATGGCGATCACCGGGCGGTCCACCCCGAACAGGTCGCGCATAACGGAGCCGCTCATGACCGTGTCCTTCCGTCCGATTGCTGGCGCGCGCGGCGCTTGACAGCTTACCGGGCGCTCCCTAGCGTAAACCCATCCGAACAGATTGCAACACGGATCTGACAGGAACGAACATCCAGATGACGCGGGCGGCCGCATCCGTGCGCTGCCACACAGGCGGGCCAGCCTAGGGGGACGCGGCATGGGAAGCAGCCTTGCGATGCAGGCCGCGCGGCAAGCCGTGAAATTGCGCGTCGAGGACGCGACCAAGCACTACCACACCCGCACCGGCGTTGTACACGCGTTGGAGGGTGTGTCCTTCGACGTGCGCGAGGGCGAACTGGTCTGTGTCCTCGGTCCCAGCGGTTGCGGCAAGTCCACACTGTTGTGGGCAATGTCGGGTCTGCACCAACTGACACGCGGACGCATCCTGCTCGACGGCGAAGCCATCACGCGACCGCATCCTGCGATTGCGATGATCTTCCAAGACGCTAATCTTCTGCCCTGGCGTAACCTCCTCCGAAACATCAACCTTCCGTTTGAGATCAAAGGCATTCCCCCCGCGGCGCGGCGGGACAGGGTGAACGCGCTGCTCAAGCGCGTCGGTCTCGCAGGGTTCGAAACCAAGTATCCGCGCGAGCTTTCGGGCGGAATGCAGCAACGCGCCTCGATCGTGCGTAGCCTTGCGGTCGATCCGGAGGTACTGTTGATGGACGAGCCATTCGGCGCGCTTGATGCCTTCACTCGCGACGAGATGAATCTGCTCATCCAGGAAATTTGGATGGAAAGCGGCAAGACCGTCGTGTTCATCACCCACAACATCGCGGAAGCGATCTTTCTTGCCGATCGGATCGTGGTGCTGTCGCCGCGTCCTGGCCGGCTCGCGCGCATCTTCGAGATCGACCTGCCGCGCCCGCGCACGCTGGAGCTGACCACGCAGCCGCATTTCATTGAGACGCTCGTGGCGATCAAGGCATCCATCGACCACGGCGGCGCGCGCGCCGCCTCAGACTGAGCGGGGCGCGCCATGCCTGACGACCTGGCCGACAATATCCCGACCTTCGACACACGAAGCAAACAGGACGCGGAGATCGGCCTTTCCAACTGGTCTGCACTGACGAGCGGCCCCGGCGTACGCACCTGGCTGGAAGCGGCCGCCATCGTGCTGGTCGCCGTCGTCATCATCGGCGGCTCGGAATTGCTGCTACGGATCTTTCAGGTCCCACAGTACATCCTGCCGACACCGAGCCTCATCGCCTGGGCGTTGGTGCACGATTTCCGCTTCATCTTCCCACATATGGTCGTGACGCTGACCGAGCTGTGCTCCGGCTTCGCAATCGGCGCCAGCGCCGGATTCTTGCTCGCCGCGGTGATCACCCAGTTCCCGTTCGTCGAGAAAGTGATCACGCCTTATATTCTGCTGCTGGTGACGACGCCGATGCTGGCGCTGGTGCCACTGCTGATCTTGCGCTTCGGGTTCGGAATGGAGCCGCGCATCATCGCGGTTTCACTTGCGGTCGGGCCGATGGTGATGATCAACGCGGCCACCGGGTTCCGCCGCGCCGATCTGGCGAAGATCGCGCTGGCGCGCAGCTTCGGAGCGAATACCATACAGATATTCATGAAGATCCGCATCCCGATGGCGATGCCGATGATCATCGTCGGCCTGATGGTCGGCTCGATCTTCGGGTTGCTCACCGCGGTCGGTGCGGAGATGGTGGGCGGCGCGGAAGGATTGGGCAACCGCCTCGCCTACTATTCGTCGCTGATCCGCATGCCGCAGTTCTTCGCGGTGATCCTGATTCTCGCACTGATCGGAATTTCGATTTACGTTCTCTTCTACTGGATCGGCAAGAAGTGGGCAAGTTGGGAGTCGTGACGTCAAGGCAAAATCAAACCAGGGAGAGGCTGCCATGAACGACAACCGCGATGCCGGACGGTTCGGACGCCGCCGGCTGCTGCAGGTGGGTGCCGCCGGCGTTGCCGTGACGACGCTTGCGCCATACGCCGTACGCCGCGCAAGCGCCGCCGAGCGGCGTGTCCGCTGGGTCTCACCGCGCGGCACCGTCGAGGTGCTCGACGACTATCCCTATTGGGTCGCAAAGAAATTCGGCTATTTCGACGATATCGCGACCACGCTGGAACCCGGTCCGCTTGAGGCGACCGCCTGCGTCAAGCTCGTCGATCAGGGCCAGTCCGACATGGGCTATCCGTCGCCCGGCGTGTTCTCGCTGGGCCTCGAACAGGGCATGAAGCTGCTCTCCGTGTGGGAGATGGGTGCGCTCGACGTATTCGACATCGCCTTCCGAAAGGGCGAGAGGCCCGCCGACATCAAGGCGCTCGCCGGTAAGACCGTGGTGTTGGGCAGCGCCGGCTGGCAGGCGATCTGCGATCCGTGGTTCGCCCAGGCGGGTCTCGCACCCGGCTCGGTGAAATATGTCGAGGCCGGCAACGGCTGGGCGCAGGCGCTTGCACAGGGCAAGGGCGACGCCGCGTTGAGCTGGGAGGGTCTGCGCGCGCAGTGGAAGGGCCAGGGCCTCAACTTCGACTACGTGCTGGGCCGTTCGTTCTCGCGTTTCCCCGCCAACAGCTTCGTGATCCGGGCCAAGGACTTTTCCGACGCGAATACCTGTGCGCTTTACGCGGCATATCTGCGCGGCTGGGCGATGGGGCTGGAGTTCGGCTACCAGAACCCGCGCGCGGCGACGCACATCGTGATGCAGCAGTTCCCCGGCCTCGCCTCGCAGATGACGCCACCGGTCGCGACCGAGTCCATGATGCAGCTCGCCAACGTGTTCCGTGGCGACATGGCCAAGCGGCAGGGCTGGGGGTGGCACGACCTCGCGAGTTGGGATCTGTTCTTCAAGACCATCCACGACATCGGTCAGATCAGCTCGCCCATCACGCCGTCCGACGTCATCAAGAACGATCTTGTGGCCGACGCGAACAAGTTCGACGTGACGAAAGTGAAGGCCGACGCGGAGGGCTACAAGCTGCCCGCGGAATACGTCGCCATCAACGTGGACGCGATTCGGGCCGGCCTCTGAAACTTCCGCGCGCAGGGGAGGCACCGCCCTCCCCTGCCCTGCACGCAGGGATCCCTGTCATGCCGCATGTCACCGATGATCTGATCCGGCTCTACACCGAGAGCGACGCACTGACGCTTGGCGAACTGGTGCGCAAGGGAGACGTGACGCCGGCCGAGCTTCTGGAAGCGGCGCTCACCCTGATCGACCGGCACAATCCGCGGCTGAATGCGGTGATTCATCGGCTCGACGACATGGCCCGCGCGCAGCTGGCGGCGGGCGTGCCGCGGGATGCCCCATTCGCGGGCGTGCCTTATCTGCTCAAGGAACTCGCCTCGATGTGGCAGGACGCGCCGCTGACGAATTCCTGCGCCTGGCTGCGCCATGTTCGCGCGCCTGCGGATTCCGAACAGACGCGACGCATCAAGGCGGCTGGGTTCGTGCTGGTCGGCAAATCCAACGCGCCTGAGAACGGCTGGGCCATCACCACCGAGCCGCGTCTCTATGGCCCGACGCGCAATCCCTGGCGTGCCGACGTGACGCCCGGCGGATCGAGCGGCGGATCGGCCGCGGCGGTGGCGGCGCGGATGGTGCCACTGGCGGAAGCGAGCGACGGCGCCGGTTCGATCCGCGTTCCCGCCTCCTGCTGCGGTGTCGTCGGGCTGAAGCCTTCGCGCGGGCGCGTCACGCTCGCGCCGTTCGGTGACTTTTGGTACGGTGGTGCCTATTTCCTCTGCGTCTCGCGCAGCGTGCGCGACACCGCCGGTTATCTCGACGCGCTGGCGGGCGCATTGCCAGGCGATCCCTACACCCCACCCGTTCCCGCCGCGCCGTGGCGCGAAGTCGCGATGCGGCCGCCGGCGCGGCTACGCATCGGCTTCACCGTGAGCCCACCCGACGGCAGCGCGATCGACGCCGAGGCAATTGCCGCCGTGCAGCGCACCGCAAACGTCCTGGAGGCGCTCGGCCACGTCGTCGAGGAGCACAACATGACGCTCGATGCGACGAGCGCCTGGCACACCTACACGCGCATGACCCCGGTGGAATCGGCCACCATGTTCGACGCACTGGAATCGCTTGTCGGTCGCCCCGTCACCGCCGCCGACGTCGAGCCGACCACGTGGGCGATCATCCAGCGCGGCCGGTCGCTTTCGGCGATCGACCACGCGACCGATGTGACCGCGCTGCGCGTGCTGTCGCGCCAGATCGCCGCTGATCTGTTGCCCTACGACGTGTTTCTCACGCCGACGCTGACGCAGAAGCCGCGTCCGCTGGGCTACTGGGACATGAACGAGCCGGACCTCGACCGCTACAATGCGAAGTGGACGGACGCCGTGTTCATGTTCCCGTTCAACATCTCCGGCCACCCGGCGCTGTCACTGCCTCTGCACTGGTCGTCGGACGGCCTTCCGATCGGCGTGCAACTGGTCGGCCGGGAGGGCGACGAGGCGACGCTGCTGGCACTCGCTACCGTGCTCGAACAGGCGATGCCCTGGCGCGAGCGGCGCCCGCCGGGCATCTGACATCCCGCCATCTTGCGGCCGGCGCATCGGCGGTCGATCCTGCGCCGCATGGACACGCACGCACTCGACGCGGTGGTCATCGGTGCCGGCATCGCTGGCGCCACCGCCGCCGCCCATCTCGCCGCCGACCGCCGCGTCGCGCTGATCGAGGCCGAGGACGCCGCCGGCTATCACAGCACCGGCCGCTCCGCCGCCATGTGGATCCAGAACTACGGGCCACCGACCGCGCGTCTGATGACCGGCCTGTCGCGGCCGTTCTTCACCGCGCCGCCGCCAGGTTTCACCGAAACCCCGCTGATGCTGCACCGCCCGGTGCTGTTCCTGGCACCCGCTGATCAGATGGCGCATTTCCACGACCTGCTCGCGGCCGGGCTCGGCCTGACCGAGATCACGCCGGTCGAGGCCGAGGCCATGCTGCCGGCGCTGCGGCCCGGCTGGACCAAGGGCGCCGCCACTGAGGCCGATGCTTTCGACCTCGACGTGGCGGCGCTGCATCAGGGCTTTCTGCGACAGTTGCGCGCCCGCGGCGGTGCGCTCGCGTTGCGCAGCCGCGCCGGGCACATCGAACGCCGCAACGGCGAATGGCACGTCGAGGTCACCGGCGGTGACGTGTTCACCGCCCCTGTTCTGGTCAACACCGCCGGTGCCTGGGGCGATGAGGTGGCGCGGATCGCCGGTGTGACACCACTCGGCCTGCAGCCCAAGCGGCGCACCGGCGTGGTGATCGACCCTGCTCCCTGGACCGTCACCGACTGGCCGATGATCAACGACGTGGCGCACACCTGGTACGCGCGGCCGGAGGCGCGGACGAAACTCATGGTCTCGCCGGCCGATGAGACCGACCTCGACCCGCAGGACGTGCAACCCGACGAACTCGACATCGCGATCGCCATCGACCGAATGCAGCAGGCGCTGGCGATCGACGTGCGACGGGTCGAGCGCGCCTGGGCGGGCCTGCGCACCTTCACCCCCGACCGCGAGCTGGCAATCGGCTGGGCAGGCGATGCCGAGGGGTTCTTCTGGAATGTTGGCCAGGGCGGTTACGGAATCCAGACATCGCCGGCGGCCGGGCGGCTGGTCGCCGACCTGATCGCCGGGCGTGATCCCGGTGCGCTTGGCCCGGTTCTTGCGACCCTTGACCCGCGCCGTTTCACCCCGCCGGGCTGAGCATGTCAATCCACGCCGCGCTGACCCATCGCACAACCTATCGCTATGACCGCGCGGTTTCGCTTGGGCCGCAGACGATACGTCTGCGTCCGGCGCCGCATGCGCGCACGCCGGTGCCGGCCTACACGCTCGCGGTCGCGCCGAAGCCGCATTTCCTCAATTGGCAGCAGGACCCGCAGGGCAATTTCCTCGCCCGCGTCGTGTTCCCCGAGAAGGTGACGCATTTCGAGGTCACGATTGATCTCGTCGCCGACATGGCGACCATCAACCCGTTCGACTTCTTCCTCGAACCACAGGCGGAAACCTGGCCGTTCACGTACGACCCGGTTCTGGAGGAGGAACTGGCGCCGTTCCGCCGCACAGATCCGGTCGGGCCGGGCTTGGCCGCCCTGCTCGCGGAGGTGCCGCGGGGCGCGCAGCGCACGATCGATATGCTGGTGGCGCTGAATCGCATGGTGCAGGCACGTACGAACTACATCGTGCGGATGGAGCCGGGCGTCTGGCCGCCGGAGCAGACGCTGGCCGAGGGCCAGGGTAGTTGCCGGGATTCCGCCTGGCTGCTGGTGCAGTTGCTGCGCAATCTCGGCTACGCCGCGCGCTTCGTCTCCGGCTACCTGATTCAGCTCGTCGCCGACGTGAAGCCGCTGGAGGGGCCGGAAGGACCGAGTGCCGACTTCACAGACCTGCATGCCTGGGCCGAGGTCTATCTGCCCGGCGCCGGCTGGATCGGGTTGGACGCCACCTCCGGCCTGCTGGCCGGTGAGGGGCACATCCCACTCGCCGCCAGCCCGACGCCGCAATCCGCCGCTCCGATCTCCGGCCTGGTCGAGCCGTGCGAGGTGACCTTCGACGTCGCCATGTCGGTCCGCCGCGTGTCGGAGACCCCACGCGTGACCAAGCCGTACACCGAGGAGGTGTGGCAGGACATCCTTTCCGCCGGGGCGCGGGTCGATCGCGCGCTGGTCGCCGGCGACGTGCGCCTGACCATGGGCGGGGAGCCGACCTTCGTCGCCGCCACCGACCAGGAGGCGCCGGAATGGAACACCGCCGCGCTCGGCCCGACCAAGCGCCGCTTTGCGGGCGCGCTGATGCGCCGACTGGCGCCGCTGTGGGCACCCGGCGCGGCGCTGCATCATGGCCAGGGCAAGCAGTATCCGGGCGAGCCGCTGCCGCGCTGGGCGCTGTCGGCGCACTGGCGCGCGGATGGCGAGATCGTCTGGCGTGATCCTGGCCTGCTCGCCGATCCCGACCGCGACCGCGGCACCGCCGGGCCGGAGGACGCGACGCGCTTCACCGCGGCGCTGGCGGAGCGGTTGCGGGTCGATCCGGCGATGGTCCTGCCGGCGCATGAAGACGTGCATTACTACCTGTGGCGGGAGCATCGCCTGCCGGCCAACGTGATGGTCGAGGACAACCGGCTGCGCGATCCGCTGGAGCGGGCGCGGATGGCCCGGGTGTTCGCGCAGGGCCTGGCCGCGCCGGTCGGCTGCGTGCTGCCGCTGCGGCGGGTCGCCGCGAACGGGGTGAGGCGGTGGCAGACCGGCCGCTGGTTCTTTCGCGGCGACACGCTGTTCCTGGTCCCCGGCGACAGCCCGATTGGTCTGCGCCTGCCGCTGGAGAGCCTGCCCTGGGCCGATCCCGACCGCAGAGAGCACGAGTACGAGGCCGATCCGTTCGCGCCTCGCGCCCCCCTGCCCCGGCAGGCAGCGCTGCGCCGGGCTCACGAACGATCCGCGGGCGGGTTCGAGCCTGTCATCGGCCAGACGCTTCCCCTGCACGGTCAGGATGCGCCGGAAGTGGTCCGCACGGCGCTGGCGGTGGAACCGCGCGGCGGCCTGCTACACGTCTTCTTGCCGCCGCTGCATGCGGCCGAGGACTGGCTGGATCTGCTCGCCGCCGTCGAATCGACCGCCGCCGAAGCGGGACAAAAGGTGATTCTGGAGGGGTACCTGCCGCCGTCCGACCACCGCCTGCTTCACTTTTCCGTGACACCAGATCCTGGGGTGATCGAGGTAAACGTCCACCCGGCCGCGACCTGGGCCGAGCACATCGCCCGCACCGAGGAGCTATACGCCGAGGCGCGGCGGGTTGGGCTGGCCGCGGAAAAATTCATGCTGGACGGCCGCCATGTCGGCACCGGCGGCGGCAATCACGTGGTGATGGGCAGCGGCCGGGCGGACGACAGTCCGTTCCTGCGCCGTCCCGACCTGCTCAAGAGTCTGCTCGGATTCTGGCACAACCACCCCAGCCTGTCGTTCCTCTTCAGCGGCCTGTTCATCGGCCCGACCAGCCAGCACCCGCGCGTGGACGAGGCTCGGGACGACGCGGTCAACGAGCTGGAAATCGCATTTGAGCGGATCACGCCGTTCCGCGACACCCCGCCGTGGCTGACCGACCGGCTGCTACGCAACATCCTCGCCGACATGACCGGCAACACGCACCGGACCGAGTTCTGCATCGATAAGATGTACGACCCCGCCGGCCCGGCCGGCCGCCGTGGTCTGGTGGAGTTTCGCGCCTTTGAGATGCCACCACACGCGCGTATGTCGGCGGCCCAGATGCTGCTGATGCGCGCCGCCGTCGCGGCGTTCTGGCAGACCCCTTACGATCGGCGGCTGGTCCGCTGGGGCACCCGGCTGCACGACGACTTCATGCTTCCGCACTACGTCGAGACGGATTTCCGCAACTCTCTTGAAGAATTGGCTGCGCTCGGAGTCCGTCTGGATCCGTCATGGTTTGCGCCGCACCTGGCGTTCCGCTTCCCGATCGTGGGCGAGGCCACGGTGGCCGACGTGACACTGGAACTGCGCCACGCGCTGGAACCCTGGCATGTGCTTGGCGAGGAGGTGACCGCCGGCGGCACTGCGCGCTACGTGGACAGCTCGGTGGAACGGCTGCAGCTGCGCGCCCTTGGGCTGGTAGAGGAACGGTTCTCGCTGGCCTGCAACGGCATCGGCATCCCGCTGTCGCGCACCGAGCGGGCGGGCGAATACGTGGCCGGGGTGCGCTTCAAGGCCTGGCAGCCGCCGAGCGCGCTGCACCCGACTATCCCCGCGCAGACGCCGCTCGTGTTCGACCTCTTCGACCGCTGGAGCGGCCGCAGCCTCGGCGGCCTGACGTATCACGTCGCGCATCCCGGTGGACGCAATTACGAAACCTTTCCGGTCAACGCGAACGAGGCCGAGGCACGCCGTCGGGCCCGGTTTTTTCCGTTCGGACATACGCCAGGCGCAATGGCCGAACCGGTGGCGACGCCCGCCAAGGAACACCCGCGCACGCTGGATCTCCGACGCTTCGCCTGATGCGCCGGCGCAGGACGCAGCGCCAAGGCCGACAGCCGCCGAAGAAACGACGCGAAATCAAGACCTCAGCAAAACCGCACACTATACGCAATAAATTTGCATTCCGAACTGCATCTGCCTGACCATTCGGTCAAGCGGACTTTGCAATCAGCGATAAATCTGACTCCCCCCTCCCCTGTTGCCAAGATGACGCACCCCCCTCCGTTCACAGCATCTTGACACGCGCGTGCAATTACAAACTAAATCTTACGAACCGGCCCATCTGGGCGGGTTACTCAGTCCACTCCCGAAAGGACCGTCACAATGGACGGATCTATTTATCCTGGCCTGCTTTCGCCAGATCTTCATGGGTCGACGTATGATCAGAAGATCGGA
>JAKADX010000002.1 GCA_021818505.1 Pseudomonadota bacterium | reverse complement strand
GGTGATCCGGCTGCGGCTGGCGGCGCTGGGCGTGGTCAACGGCGCGACGTGAGGTATTATGCGATCGTGCTGAGCGACCCGGACACCGGGCAGACGATTCGGCAGTGGTCATCGCACAACAACGGCGCCTTTGATCCCGGCGCGCATCAGATCGAGTTCGACATCCCGCTTTCGACGTTCGCCGCACCGATAGGTGCAGCCTCGGTGAAGCTGTGGGGGCCGCGGCTGCAAGACCTGTTCGTACCGAACGCCAACGGCGCACTGTTCACGCTGTCAGGTGGGATGAAGGGCGGCTTGCCGCTTGCGAGTGCGGCACCGCCGCCTGGGGTTATCATGTCCGGCACGGTGATTCAGTGCTATGGCAACTGGATCGGCACGGATATGTCGATCGTTTTTGTTGTCGCGGCGGTGGGCAACACGCTGGACGATCCCGCGAACGTCGTCATCGACTGGAAAGCCGGCACGCCGCTGGGCAGCGCCATCGCGGCGACGTTGCGCACCGCATACCCGAAGCTCAAGCAGCAGATCAGCATATCGCCGAGCCTGATCCTGCCGCATGATGAGGTGGGGTATTACCCGACGTTGAGTTCGTTCGCGCAATTCGTGCAGAGCGTCACGGCTGGGTTGCTCGGCAACAGTTATCCGGGTGTGCAGATGATGGCGCACGATGGCACCGTGTTTGTCTACGACAATACGTCGCCCGCTGCCGCTGTGCAGCTAGCTTTTTCCGATCTGATCGGTCAGCCGACGTGGCTAGCGCCACAACAGCTATCGATTGCGACGGTGATGCGTGCTGATCTGCTTGTCGGCTCCTACCTCAAGATGCCCGCCGGGTTCGTCGCGGGGCCGGGCAGCGTCGTGACGCCGGGCGCGGATGCGCTATCGCAGTTTCGGAATGGTGTAGCATTTCAGGGCACGCTGCAGGTTAATCAGGTGCGACACGTCGGGAACTTCCGTGATCCCAACGGCGTGTCCTGGTCCTCGACCTTCAACTGCGCGTTCAGCGCATCGCCGGGGGCCGCGCAATGACGGAGATTGTCGTACGCGGTGGCTTGCCCGGCGGCGGTATGGCGCACGCCTGCGTGCCTGGTACGGGGCTGTCATGGCGGCGCCGGCCGGCCGAGACCGAGGCGCAGTTTCGGGAGCGGGTGCGCGCCGAGGCGCAGGCGGCCGGCGCCGATGCGCTGGTGTTCGACGGGCTGCCCGAATGAGTGAGCACGACGCCGGGCTGCCTGACATGGCCCGTTGGCGCGTGCCGTCCTGGCACGATGCCGCGCCGCCCCGGCCGGGGCAGCGGTGCCGGCAGTGTCTCGGCCGCTGGTGGTGGACCGAGCGCGCCGCGCCGAAGGGCTGGCGGTGCTGGTGCTGCATTCCGGCGCCGGCCGGGGCGGTGGTGACGGAGATAGAAACGTGAGCAAAGCGAACAAAGCCAGCACGCGTGCATGGCGCGCGTTTCGTCGTGCTGCGGCCGATCCGCGTGTGTCTGGCAAGTTGCTGGGCATCGGCCGGGGGCGACGGCCGTGCGTGGACGATCAGGATGACATGGCTCGGCGCGTTGCGGCGCGTTTACCGCGCCATGCGCCGGTGCTGCGCGCGCGATGACCGAGGCGGCCGAGTTGCGCGACCTTGCCGCTGCCGTTGTCCGGCTGGTGCCGGATCGGCGCGACCCCGAAGCGTTCCATGCCGACAAGAGCGAGATTGCGGCCCGGCTGCGGCGTGTGGCGGCGCTGGTGGAGAGGCGCGAGGCGGGATGGCGGCGGCGGTATATGGCGCCGGCCGCGTGACCGCCTCGAACTGACTCAGCGCGGCGTCCGAGACCTCGGCATCGACCGCAGCGAAGCACAGCGTGGGAGGGGCTACCCCTTCCGCAGCCGCACCCCGGCCCCACCGCCGTTCTCGGCGATGAACTCCACCCCCGCTGCCTCTAGCGCGGCGCGGATCGCGGCGAGGTTGTTTGGGTAGGGTGTGCGGGCGCCGCGCTCGAAATCAACGACTGTCTGCCGGGCGACATTTGCCGCGCCCGCAAGATCGCCTTGGCTCCATCCCATCATTGCGCGGGCACCTCGGCATTGGGCTGCCGTGATGTGGTTCTCTGGCAAGTTCAATCTTTCTGATTGACGTTGGCGATCACGCCAACCAAACTAATGGAGGTTGGGCAATTTTCCAACCGCAATCGGCCGAGCGGCCATCTGGCGAAGCCGCCCGGCCTGACCCTCACAACGGGAGCAAACAATGCTGAAGTCCGACGAGACCCCTACCGCACCGCGCGCCGCCGCCGGCCTGCCCCAAATGATCTGGCACATGGGCGAGACCCCCGACCAATGGGCGGCCCGCGACCTGGAGAGCAAGACCTGCTGCCTGATCCGCGCCAGTGCCGTCCGGCTGCGCGGTATGGCCGACGTGCTCTATGCGACCGCCCCTGTCCGCGACCATGCGCGGTGGGATTTGATCTTCCTCGCCGACAGTGCCCGAGACCTTGCCGCGACCCTTGAGCGGCTGGACACGGCATGGCGCGAGAGGTTCGATGCTGCCGACGCCGTGGCAGTGGCGCGGGGCGAGGCTAAGGCGCGTAAGGCGCAGCGAACGGCGAAGTAGGCGGTGCCCGCGAGCACGGCACCATGACGAACGCATGCCATCGGGAATCGCCCGTCAAGCCCGGCCGGTAGCCCAGCCGCGCCGATCGTCGCCGCAAGGGCCGCTCCTACGGGGGCGGCCCTTTTTTTGTCCAGCGTCGGGCGTCGCGCTTATGGCCGGGTGGTGCCGTGACTCGCCCGCCCGGGCTGCCATCACCAGCAAGCGCCGCTGCCCAGCCGTTAGCGATTGCCCCGGCCGAACCGCCCCGATTGCGGACACAGTGCGGACATTTTCGGCGGGATATTCAGGAGACTTGCCGTAAGCTCTTGAAATCATGGCGCGCCCTGCTGGATTCGAACCAGCGACCCACAGCTTAGAAGGCTGTTGCTCTATCCATCTGAGCTAAGGGCGCGGCGGCCTCAATGCGTCCAGTTTTCGACGCGGCCGAAACGGAAATTGTCGGAGTAGGATTTCGGGACGAAGCGCTGCGGCCGGGGCAGTTCCACGTCATACGTGACTCCGCGCCCCCGGGCGAAGGCCTCCGCCTCCTCGCGAGTGCCGAAGCGCAGGCGGACCTGCATGTCGATGTCGCCGCCGCCGATCCAGCCCATCAGCGGGTCGGGCTGTTGCGGCGCATCCGGCTCGAACGCCAGCACCCACTCCTCAGTGCCCGCCCTGCCCGATTGCATCGCCGTCTTCGGCTGCTGATAGATGCGCGCCCGCCGTGCCATCCCTGCTCCCTTCGTCCCACGCGCTGGTCGGGGCGGCCGGACTCGAACCGGCGGCCTCGTGTACCCAAAACACGCGCGCTACCAGGCTGCGCCACGCCCCGAACCGGCGGGGCACCCTATTTGCAGGCCCGCGTCGGCGCAAGGCGGCGCTTACTACGTCATTATGACGTGAATATCGGCAATTCCACGAATCGCCTTGCGCATGTCTCGGCGAGCCCCTTTTATGAGCGTGGGAATTCTGACTTGTCACGCTTCGGCGTGTTTCTGCCTGCGCCCTCCCGAAAGGACCGACCATGCAGAGCCAGCCCTTGCTGCCCGCGACCGCCCCGTTCGCGGCCGAGCAAATCACGCTGCTCAACCGCGTGATGGACGCCGTCACCCCGTTGCAGCGGCATTGGCTCAGCGGCTTCCTGGCGGGCTACGAGGCGGCCCAGGGCGGGCCGGTACCCGCTGCGCCTCCGGCGCGCAAACAGCCGCTGACGATCCTTTATGCGACCGAGAGCGGCAATGCCGAGGCACTGGCCGGGCGGGCGAAGCAGGAAGCGGCGCGGTCCGGTTTCGCGGCCAGGACGCTCGACATGGCCGATGCGACGCCCGAGGGCCTGACCGGCCTGCGCAACGTGCTTGTGATCGCCAGCACCTGGGGTGAGGGCGATCCGCCGCAGCGCGCGGCCGGGTTCTTCAGGGCGTTGCGGGCGGCCGATGCGCCGCGCCTGCCGGGACTGCGGTTTTCCGTCCTTGCGCTGGGCGACCGTGCCTACGCCAATTTCTGCACCACCGGCCGCCGCATCGACGAGCGCCTGGCGGAACTGGGTGCCACGCGCGTCGCCGCGCTGGTCGAGTGCGATGTCGATTACGAAGCACCGGCTATGGCCTGGCTCGGAGAGGCGCTGCGCGACCTCGCGCGCGACGAGGCGGCGGACGGCGCCGGCGCAGTGATCCACGTTGATTTCGCCCGCGGCGGCGAGCACGCGCCAGCCCCGGACCGCACCACACCCTTCGCCGCCGAGATCACCGAGCGGGTCAATCTCAACGGCAGCCGGTCTTCGGCCGAAACCTGGCACCTGGAACTGTCGCTGGAAGGGTCCGGTATCGCCTATGAGCCGGGTGACGCGCTCGCCGTGCTGCCGCGCAATGACCCGGCGTTGGTCGAGGCGGTGGCGAAAGCCGCCGGCATCGTGCCCGATACCGCGCTCGCCGCGGCGCTCGCCGCGCGGCTCGATATCGTCACGCTGACCCGGCCGATGCTGGAGGCCTACGCGACGCTCACCGGCGAGCCGCGCCTGGCCGACGAGGCCGCGCGGGCGGCGTTTCTCGACCGGCGGCAGGTCATTGACCTGTTGGAAACCTTCGCGCACCGCTTGAGCGCCGAGCAACTGACGGGGTTGCTGCGCCCGTTACAGCCCCGATTCTACTCCATCGCCTCCAGCCGCAAGGTGGTGGAGGAAGCGGCGCATCTGCTGGTCGCGCCGGTGCGCTATCACGCGCACGGGCGCGCACGGTCGGGTGTCGCGTCGGTGCACATGGCGGACCGCGGGCACGTCGGCGAGACGGTGGACGTGTTCCTCAAGCCCAACCCGCAATTCCGCCTGCCGGCCGATCCGGCACGCAAGGTGCTGATGATCGGCCCCGGTACCGGCGTCGCGCCGTTCCGCGCGTTCATGCAGGAGCGCGAGGCGACCGGCGCGCGCGGCGAGACCTGGCTGATGTTCGGGCACCGCAACTACACCCACGATTTCCTGTATCAGTTGGAATGGCAGGACTGGCTGAAGCGCGGCATCCTGACGCATCTCGACGTCGCGTTCTCGCGCGACCAGCCGGAGAAGGTGTATGTGCAGGATCGGCTGTGGCAGCAGCGCCGTCGCGTGTTCGCCTGGATCGAGGACGGTGCCGCGATCTATGTCTGCGGCGACGCGAAGGCGATGGCCAGGGATGTTCACGCCATGCTGGCCCGGGTGATCGCGGACCAGTCGCGCCTCGCGCCGGAGGCCGCGGAAGCGCGGCTGGACGCGCTGACGCGCGAGCGGCGCTATCTGCGCGACGTTTACTAGGGAGTCCGCAATGAGCGACAACGCCCCTCCGGCCCGCTCACAGGTCGAGATCATCAAGGAACGCAGCCGATTCCTGCGCGGCACGATCGCGGAGGGCCTGCGCGACAGCTCCACCGGCGCTCTCGCCGAGGACGACACGCAACTGACGAAGTTCCACGGCATCTACCAACAGGACGACCGCGACCTGCGACCGGAGCGGGCACGCAAGAAGCTGGAGAAAGCATTCTCCTTTATGGCGCGGCTGCGCATCCCCGGCGGCGTGGTGACGCCCGCGCAGTGGCTCGCGCTCGACCGCATTGCCGGGTTGCGCGCCAACGGCACGATCCGCATCACCACGCGCCAGACGGTGCAGTTCCACGGCATCATCAAGAGCAACCTGCGGCAGACGCTGCAGGAAATCAATGCGGCACTGCTCGACACCATTGCCGCATGTGGTGACGTGAATCGCAACGTCATCGCCACCGCGAACCCGTACGAGAGTAGGGCGCACGCCGAGGTGGTCGCGGCGGCGCACGCGATCAGCGCACATCTGATGCCGCGCGGCCGCGCCTATCACGAACTGTGGTTGGACGACGAGCTTGTGGCCGGCGGCGAGCGGGAGGACGAACCGATCTATGGCGCCCTCTACCTGCCGCGGAAATTCAAGATCGCGATTGCCGTGCCGCCGCACAACGACGTGGACGTTTACGCGCACGACATCGGACTCATCGCCACTGTCCAGCATGGTCGCGTGAGCGGCTACAACGTGCTGGTCGGCGGCGGCATGGGGATGACCCATGGCGAGCCGCAGACCTATCCGCGCCTGGCCGAACCGATCGGCTGGTGCCGCGCCGACCAGGTCATCGACGTCTGCGAGAAGATCGTGACGGTACAGCGCGACTTCGGCAATCGCGCCGACCGGCGGCAGGCACGTCTGAAATACCTGATTGCGGCGCGCGGCCTGGACTGGTTCCAGGCGCGGGTGGAGGAACGGCTCGGCTGGCACCTCGCCCCGATGCGCCCCTTCGCCTTCGTCCGCACCGGCGACCGCCCCGGCTGGGTTGAGGATGCGGCGGGCAACGGCCACTTCACGCTGTTCGTCGAGAACGGCCGGGTCGCTGATCGCGACGGCGCAGCGCTGCGCAGCGGTCTGGCGGCGATCGCGCGCGTCCATCAGGGCGCATTGGTGATGACCACCAACCAGAACATCATCATTGCCGGCGTGGCGCCCGCGCAACGCCCGGTGATCGACGCGCTGCTGGCGCAGCACGGGATGCACAATCCCGATGGCGGATTGCGGCGCAATGCGATGGCCTGCGTCGCGCTACCGACCTGCGGCCTGGCGCTGGCGGAGAGCGAACGCTACCTGCCCACGCTAATTACGCGGCTGGAATCGCATCTGGCGGAGGTCGGGCTGTCGCGGGACGAGATCGTGATCCGCATGACCGGCTGCCCGAACGGCTGTGCCCGCCCCTATCTGGCGGAGATCGGCCTGGTCGGTCGCGCGCCTGGTTTGTACAATCTCTATCTGGGCGCGGCGTTCGACGGCACGCGGATGAACCGGCTGTATCGCAAGGACCTCGACGAGGCGGGACTCATCGCGACCCTTGCGCCGATGTTCGCGACCTATGCGCGCGACCGCCGCGAGGGCGAACGGTTCGGCGATTTCGCGCTGCGCGCAGGTTATGTACCCGCCGGTGACGATCCTCGGTATTTCCACGATCCTCCCGCCGGTGGGGCGCAGGGCTGACGACGGCGCGCTCCCCCAGGGCGCCGGGTTCGGCAGTTCTGAGGGAGACGACCGCGAGGCGACGGGCATACGGGACCGACTGCGTCGCACGCGGCGCGCCCCCGGCCCGCTTCACCGCCGTGCCAGACGCCGCCTCGGTGGTCGCACTTCGGACCAACACGCCCAAGCGCGCGAAGATGTCTGCTATAGCGGACATCTGTCCAGTGCGTTGACACTCTCCGCGACGCACTGATAGCCTGCCAGTGCGGCAAGATCCGGGCGGCTGCGTGCGCCTCGATCCTGTCATAATGGCTTCGATCCAAGGGGGAACAACCAAGATGAGCGGAATGCGTTTGCGGCTGCCTCTGGCGTCGCTGCTGCTCGCCGGACTGGCGCTCATGCAGATCGCCGGCACAACGCCGGCCGCCGCCGCGGCGAACTGCGTGCAGGGTACGCACAAGCCGCCGTACAAGCTGGGCTGGGCGAATATCTACTCCGTGCCGACCTGGATGAAGGAGACCACCGGCACGATCGAGAAGATGGCGGATGATCTGAAGAAGCAGGGCCTGGTCGACAAGCTGACCATCACCGACGCGCAGGGCAACGCGAATACACAGATCCAGCAGATCCAGTCCATGATCGACGCCCGTCTGGACGCCATCATCGTCGATGCCGGCTCGGCCACTGCGCTCGATCGGGTGATCGCAGATGCGTGCAGCAAGGGCATCGTGGTGGCGAATTTCGACAGTCTGGTGGACACCAACGAACTGACCACCAAGATCGACACCGATCAGGTAATGTGGGGCAAGTTGGCCGCCGAGTGGCTGGTGCAACAGTTGCACGGCAAGGGCAAGATCATCGTCCTCAACGGCCCCGCCGGCATCTCGGTCAGCGACGACCGGCGCAAGGGCGCGGAACCCGTCTTCAAGGCGAATCCCGGCATCACCATCCTCGCCGAAACCAACACGCCGTATAACGCCGCGCCAGCGCAGGAGGCGGTGACGAACCTGCTGTTCCGCTATCCTGAAATCGACGGCATCTGGTCGCAGGGCGGCGCGCTGTCCGCCGGCGCCGTCACCGCCTTCGAGAAGCAGGGGCGCAAGATCGGCCCGATCACCGGCGAGAACTATCGCCAGTTTCTGGAGATGTGGAAGGCGAAGCATCTCACTGCATGGGCGACGCAGCAGCCGAACTGGCTGGCCGCGTTCGCCGTCTATGCCTCGGTCAGGGCGCTGCAGGGGGCGGACATCCCGCGCTACATCGACGTGCCGCTGCCGATCATCACTGCCGATAACCTCGACAGTTACCTTGCTCGCGCCAAGGATTTCCCGGCCGACGGGTACATCTACTCGCCCTACGACACCAAGATGTTCGATGACCTGATCGCGCGCAGCCTGAAGAAGTGACGATGGCGCGGCGGCGCAGCGCGGACGCGCGGCACCGATGATCCTCGGTGCCCGCGCGGTGTCGAAGGCGTTCTTCGGCAACCCCGTGCTGCGCGACGTCTCGATCGAGCTTCTGCCGGGCCGCATCCACGCGTTGCTGGGCGAGAACGGTGCGGGCAAGAGCACGCTGATTAACCTGCTCTCCGGCACGCTGGCCCCTGACCGCGGCGCGCTCGTCACGGACGGACGCAGCGTGCCGGCCCTGTCTCCACGGGACGCGCGTCGTCTGGGCATCGCCGTCGTGCAGCAGGAACTCAGCCTGGCGCCGCATCTGTCGATCGCCGAAAACATAGGCCTTGGCGTCGCGCCGCGTCGGTTCGGGCTGGTCGATTACCGCCGGCTGGCGACGCTGGTGGCGGAGGTCAGCGCGCAGGTCGGACTGACCGAGCCGCCGCACACGCCGGTCGGCAAGCTGCCGCTCGGGCGACGGCAGGTGGTGGAAATCGCCAAGGCGCTGGCACGCCGGCCGCGCGTGCTGATCCTCGATGAGCCGACCTCGTCGCTGGCGGCGCCGGACGTGTCGATGCTGCTGGCGCTGGTGCAGCGGCTGCGGGCGCAGGGTGTGGCCATCCTCTACATCTCGCACCGGCTGAACGAGATATTCGGGTTTTGCGAGCATGTCACGGTTCTGAAGGACGGCACAGTGACCGCCGACCGGCCGCTGGCCGGCCTCGATCCGCTGGGGTTGGTGCGGCTTATGGTCGGTCGCGACCCGCAGGACCTGTTTCCCGCCTATCGTTCGACGGCAAGCGAGGAGGTCGTGCTGCAGGCGGACGAATTCCGCACCGTCGGCGCGGCCGGCGTCGACGTGACATTGCGACGCGGCGAGATATTGGGCATCGGCGGGTTGGTTGGCCACGGGCAGGAGGCATTCCTGCTCGGCCTCGGCGGCGCGGTTCCGGCACGCGCCGCACGATTTCAGATCAGGACGGCCGAACACGTGCGTACCGCGCCATTCGCAAGCGTCGCACAGGCCAATGCCGCCGGGATCGCCTACATCCCCGCCGACCGCAAGAAGGAAGGGTTGCTGCTGCCGCATCCGATCGCCTTCAACCTGCTGCTGCCTTCCTTCGCGCACGACCGGATGCGGCGGCGTCGCCGCGCGCAGGAACGGACGATCACGCAGGCACTGGCCCAGCGCTTCGGTATCCGTGGCGATTTGCTGCGGCCGGTGCAGGCGCTCTCGGGCGGCAACCAACAGAAGGTGGCGCTGGCGAAGTGGATGCCGCTTGCGCCCGCGATCCTGTTGCTGAACGACCCGACGCGCGGCGTGGACGTGGACACCAAGCGCGAGATCTATCTCGCGCTGCGCGCCATGGCGGCGGAGGGCAAGGCGGTCGTGCTGTTGAGCACCGACACGCCGGAACTCGTGCATCTCTGCGACCGGGTCATGGTGTTCCACAACGGCCGTGTCGCCACGACGCTCGCGCACTCCGACGCAACGGAGGAAGCGATCGTCGCGGCCGCGCTCGGCCTGCCCGAGCACGCCAGCATGACGGAGGCAGCGGCGTGAGCACGAGCGCCATCCGGCCGCTCTACTGGCCGATCCAGTGGCGGCGCAACGAGGGGCTGGGCGCTCTCTATATCGTGCTCGGCGCGTTCGTTGTCCTTTATGTCGCCCTGTTTCCCGGCATCCTCGCGCCCGGTGCCGTCAACAAGTTCGTGCAGGGCTGGTTCCCGACGGCGATGGTCGCAGTGGCGGAGACCATCGTGATGCTGACCGGCGGCATCGACCTCGCGGTGGGACCGATGGTCAGTCTCGGTTCGGTGGTCGCGGCATCGACGATGCAGACACCGCTCGGGGTCTTCGGTGCCGTCCTGGCCGTCATGGCGCTGGGCGCGGGAACGGGAACGATCGTCGGCGCGTTCGTCGCGATCGCGCGCTATCCGGCGATCATCGTCACCCTGGCGATGTCGTTCATCATCCGCGGCACCGCACTGCTGATCCTGCCGCGGCCCGGCGGGTTCGTTGCTCCCGCATTCTCTGATTTTCTTGCCGGCAACCACCCGACCACGATCGTGCTGGTGCTGGTCCTGGTCATGCTGTGGAAGCTCTATCAGGCAACTCCGCTCGGCGTTGGTCTGATCGCGGTCGGAGACAACGCGGAGGGCGCCTACCGCTCCGGTGTCGGCGTGGTTTCCGCGCGCATGTTCGCCTATGCGGTCAGCGGCGTGCTGCAGGCGATGACCGGCCTCTACGTCGCGGCCCAGACCGGCTCGGGCGATCCGCTGATCGGTGAGCCGCTGACGCTCAGCGCGATCGCCGCCGCGGTGCTGGGAGGCGTGAGCTTCCTTGGCGGCCAGGGCACGTTGCGTGGGGCGCTGGCCGGCAGCCTGTTGATGAGCATCCTCATCAACGTCATGTTCTTCATGGACCTGCCACTGGTCGCGCAATATGTCGTGCAGGGGCTCATCATCGTCATCACGGTCGCGCTGCCGCGGCTGCGCGGCGCGAGGAGCCACACAGCATGACCTATCTGATCCGCAGCCTGGGGCGTTCACTCGTCGCCTATGTGGTCGTCGCCGGCCTGTGGATCACCGCCTCCTCCCTGATACCGGGGTTCGGCGTGTTCGCGCATCTGCGCTATATCGTCGAACTCGGCGCCATCATCGGCTTCGCCGCGATAGGGCAAACGCTCACGGTGATCGGTGGCGGCATCGATCTGTCGGTCAGCGCCGTCATCACCGTCGCCGCGATCCTGCTGCCGATGCTGAGCTTCGCGCCCGACACCACCGGGCTGGGGGCGATCGCACTGACGCTGCTGGTCGCGTCGGGGATCGGTGCGGTCAACGGTCTGGGCATCGGCTATCTCGGCCTGCCGCCGCTGATCATGACCTTGGCGATGGCGACGATCCTGCAAGGCGTGCTGGTGCTGATCGCTGGCGGCAGCGCCATCTCGGTGGACAACGCTGCGCTGACCTGGCTCGGCGCGAGTCATGCCGTCGGCATTTCCGCCACCATCATCCTGTGGGCGCTGGCAGCGGCCGCGACGCTGTTCTGGCTGCATGGCACCCGCAGCGGCGCGCTGATCTACGCCGTCGGCACCAATCCCGAGGTCAGCCGGCTGTCCGGCGTACCGGTACAGCGCGTCACGCTATGGCTCTACGTGGCGGCGGGACTCTGCGCCGGCATTGCGGGGTTGCTGCTGCTGGCAATGAACGGGCAGGGGTATGTCGGCATCGGCGATCCGTATCTGCTGTCCTCGATCGCAGCAGTGGTGCTGGGCGGCACGTCGATCCTGGGCGGCCAGGGCACCTATCTCGGCACCATCGCCGGCGCCGTGCTGCTGGTGACCATGACCGCGCTGATCACTGTCATCAATGCGTCGGAGGGCTGGCGCTCGATGATCCTCGGCTGCCTGATCCTCGGCCTGCTGCCGCTCTCTGGCCGCGACCGATCCCGCTGACGCCGGAAGAAGGACGCAACGCCATGCTCGTCACCGACCTCGACACACCTTGCGCCGTCGTCGATCTGGACGTGATGGAGGCCAACCTGCGGCGCTGCCAGAGCTATCTCGACGGTGCCGGCATCGCCCTGCGGCCACACATCAAAACCCACAAGATTCCGGAATTCGCGCACCTGCAACTGCGCCTCGGCGCGCGCGGCATCAACTGCCAGAAGCTGGGCGAGGCCGAGGTGATGGTCGAGGCGGGAATCACCGACATCCTGCTCACCTACAACATCGTCGGCCAGGTGAAGCTGGACCGCCTGGTCGCCCTGGCGCACCGGGCTGATATGAAGGTCGTGGCCGACAGCCCCGAGGTCGTGGACGGGCTGTCCGATGCCATGCACCGCGCCGGCCTGATCCTGCCGGTGCTGGTGGAGTGCGAGACCGGCGCGCAGCGCTGCGGCGTGGTCGGCGCGGACGCCGTCGCTGCGCTGGCGCAACGCATCGCCCGCTCGCCCGGCCTGCATTTTCTCGGCCTGATGACCTATCCGCGCTTCAACACGGTGGCCGAGACCGCAGCCCGGCTTACCGAGGCACGCGACGCCTGCCACCGCGCCGGACTGGATGTCGAGGTCATAAGCAACGGCGGCACGCCGGACCTCTATCGCGCACACGAGGCAGGCATCGCCACCGAACACCGGCCGGGCACCTACATCTACAGCGACCGCTCGCTGGTCGAGACGAAAGCATACGGGGGATATGACGACTGCGCCCTGCGGGTTCACGCGACTGTCGTGTCACGGCCCGCACAGGATCGCTGCGTGATCGATGCCGGCTCGAAGAGTCTCTCGTCCGACCTGCTCGGCCTGACCGGCCATGGGCGCATCGTCGAGCATCCCGAGTGGCAGATTGCGGCGCTGAGCGAGGAGCACGGACATGTGCACGTGCCGCCGGGCGCCGCGACGCCGCGGATCGGCGAGCGCGTCAGCATCATTCCCAACCATGTCTGCGTCGTCAGCAACCTGCACGGCCGTATCCACGCCGCGCGGGGCGGACGCATGGAAATCTATCATGACGTGGCGGCACGGGGAAAAATGCAATGAACCTGGGCGCGATGGACACGACCGATCGGCGGCTTGCGGAACTCGGCATCGCGCTGCCGGAAGTTCCGAAGCCCGTAGCCAACTATGTTCCCTTTGTCCGGCACGGCTCGCTGGTGTTCCTGTCCGGCCAGGGGCCGCGCCGACCCGAAGGCGGGATGTATTCCGGCAAGGTCGGTGGGCCGGTCGGTGTCGAGGATGCCTACCAGCACGCGCGCATCATCGGTCTGCAACTCCTGGCCGCATTGCGCGAAGCCGCCGGCGGTCTCGACCGGGTGGCCCGGATTGTCAAGGTGCTGGGCATGGTCAACGCGGTGCCGGAATTCGCGCAGCACCCGCGCGTCATCAATGGCTGTTCCGACCTGTTCGTGGAGGTTCTCGGCGATCGCGGGCGCCACGCGCGCTCGGCCGTCGGCATGGGCAGCCTGCCCGACAACATCACCGTCGAGATCGAGATGATCGCGGCGCTGAAGCGCGGGAGGGGCTGACATGCGGCTCGCGATGTGGACCTATCCCTGGGACGTGCTGGATGTCGGGATCGATGCGGTTGTCGCCGATCTGCGCGACCGTGCCGGCCTGGACGGCATCAATCTCGCCACCTCCTATCACGCCGGCCGCTTCTTCCAGCCGCGCAGCCCGCTGCGCAAGAGCTGGTTCCCCGAGGATGGCACGATCTATTTCCGCCCCGACGCGGCGCGCTGGGAGGGCGCAGCAATCCTCCCGCAGGTCGCAGCGATCGTGACCGAACGAGGCGACGTGCTCCGCGACCTGATCGACGCGCGCGACCGCACCGGCCTGAGTGTTGCCGGCTGGACCGTCTGCCTGCACAACACGCGCCTCGGCATGCGCCATCCGGGCGCGTGCACGCGCAACGCCTTCGGCGATCCGAACTACTACAGCCTGTGCCCGAGCCATCCCGATGTACGGACCTTCGCGATCAACCTCGTCGCTGATCTCACGCATGGGTACCGGCCGGATGCGGTGCAGCTGGAGTCGCCGGGGTTCATGGGCTTCGCGCACGAGTTCCATCACGAGAAGGACGGCGTCGGACTGACGGCGGAAGACGATTTTCTGATGGCGCTATGCTTCTGCGACGCCTGCCTCGCCCGCGCCGCGAAGGCCGGGGTGGATGGCGACGCCGCGCGCCGCACGGTACGGACCTGGATCGCGGAGACGAGCGAGCGCGCGGTACCGGCGCCTCGCTGGACGGACTTTTCCGCGCGTGGCCCTGACGTGTTCGCCGCCCATCCCGAGGTGCACACCTATGTCAGCTGGCGGTTCGAGCCGGTGACCAGCCTCGCCGCCGACATGCGACAGGCCGCACACCCGGCCAGTCGCGTGCATGTCCTCGACATCGGCAACGGCTGGCTGTGCGGCAGCGATCTTGCCGCGCTGGCGCGTGTGACGGATGGCGTGGTGATGTGCGCTTATGATCGCAACCCCGAAGCGGTCGCCGCCGATCTCGCGGCCGCGCGCGCGGCTGTCGGCGCCGACCGCTTCCTTGGCACCGGGATGCGCGTGTTCTATCCGGAAATGCGCGGGCCGGAAGATCTCGCCGTGCGTGCGCTTGCCGCGGTGGCGGCCGGCGTCGAGGAGATCAATTTCTACAACTACGGCCTGATACCCGCGGCACGGCTCGACTGGGTGCGTGCGGCCGGCGCGGCGGCGCTGGCATGAGCGACGGCCCCGATCCGGGCCGTCTCGCCGGGCTGCTGGCGCGACTCGTGGCGATCGACACCCAGAATCCACCGGGTAATGAGGAGCCGGCGGCAGAGCTGCTGGCGGCGGAGTTGCGCGCGCACGGTTTCACGGCAGACGTGCGCGCGGTTGCGCCCGGCCGGGCAAACGTGATCGCGCGATTCGTCAATGGTTCCGGCCCGAGCTTCGCGCTCAACTCGCATCTCGACACCGTGCCGGTCGGCAGCGGCTGGAGCAGCGATCCCTTCAGGCTCATCGAGCGTGACGGGCGCCTCTACGGCCGCGGCACCTGCGACGCCAAGGGGCAGGTCAGCGCCATGGCGGAAGCCGGGCGATTGCTGCTCGCCGATCGCGGTTCCTGGCGCGGCACGCTGGTGCTCGCCTTCGTCGCGGACGAGGAAATCAACAGCATCGGCGCCAAGGCCGCAGCCACCGAACGGTTCGACTGGGTGATCGTCGGCGAGCCGACGCGCAATGCCGTCTATGCCGCGCACAAGGGCTGCGTGCGCCCGCTGATCCGCGTGCGCGGCAAGTCGGCGCATTCCGGCCGGCCGGAGCTTGGCAGCAATGCGATCGTCGCCGCGTCGCGGCTGGTGGAGATGCTGGCGCAGCGCGACGCGATGCTGCGGCAGCGCGAGCATCGGCTGGTCGGTCGTGCCAGCCTGACGGTCTCGCGCATCACCGGCGGCATCGCCGACAACATCGTGCCCGATCTGTGCGAGATCGTGCTCGACGAGCGCGTGCTGCCCGGCGCGCGGCTGGAATCCACGCTCGACGACCTGCACGAATTGCTGCGGCTGGCGCGGCAGGAGCATGGCGTGGACGCCGATCTGGCGGAGGTGCGCACCGCCGCCGGCTCGGCCGAGACCCCGCCGGATTCGCCGCTGCTGCATGCCGCGCTCGTCGCCTCGCAGCGGCATGGCGTCAGTCTGCCGCAACCGGGCGGCCTGACCGGCGGCTGCGATCTCGTGCATTTCCATGCGGCCGGAAGCGTCGGCATCATCCTCGGTCCTGGCTCGCTCGATCAGGCGCACCAGCCTGACGAGTTCGTGCCGGCCGCTGATCTCGCGCAGGCCGCGCTGATCTATCGTGACATCGCCAAGGCGATGCTGCGGGCCTGAACGACGGAGGAACACGATGGCCGACGACGCCCTGATCTATGCGCCGGCACACCGTCTCGCGGCGCTGATCGCAACACGCAAACTGTCCCCGGTGACGCTGGTCGATGCCGTGATCGCCCGCGCCGAGCAGGTCGATCCTCACCTCAACTGCTTCGCGACCAGGCTGTTCGATCAGGCTCGCGACGCCGCGCGGCGTGCGGAGGACGACGTGCTGCACGGCCGCCCGCTCGGGCCGCTGCATGGCGTGCCGATCACGGTGAAGGACGGCGTTGCCACTGCGGGACATCCGATGACCTGCGGCTCCTACGCAATGGCGGACATTGTCGCGACCAGTGACGCGGTGGTGTGGCAGCGGCTGCGCGCGGCCGGCGCGATCCTGCTCGGCAAGACGGCGACACCGGAATTCTTCCATAAGGTGCTGACCGACTCGCCGATCTACGGCGTCACGCGCAACCCCTGGGCGCTCGACCGCACGCCGGGCGGATCGAGCGGCGGCGCGGCAGCGTGCCTCGCGGCCGGCATCGGCCCGCTCGCCGTCGGCACCGATGGCGGCGGCTCGATCCGCTGCCCGGCGTCCTGGGCCGGCGTGCTTGGGCTGAAGGCCACCCTCGGCCGCGTGCCGCATGACGGGTTCGCCGATACGTTCGGCAACTACTCATTCGTGGGGCCGATGGCGCGCGACGTGCGAGACATGGCGCTCATGCTCTCCGTCATGTCCGGCCCCGACATCGCCGACGCCCACTCCCGCGCCGTGCCCCCCTTCCCGGTCGATGCCGTGACGCTGCCGTCGCTGCGCGGCCTGCGGGTCGGCTGGATGCCGCAGTTCGGCGGTACGCCCGCCGATCCGGACATTGCCGCCCTGACCGCGCGGGCGGTTCGGCTGATGGCGGAGGACGGCGCCGAGGTCAGCGAATTCAGCGATTCCGCCTTCGACGATGCGTTCGACACCTATGTCGTCATCGCCACCGCGGCGCACGCCGCTCGCCTCGGCCCATTCGTTGCGCGCTTCGGCGAGCGCATGACGGCGAGCCTGAAGGCCTCGATCGCGCAGGGCGGCGCCTATACGGCCGCTGACCTGATGCGCGCCATCGACCGGCGCACGGTGCTGTATCGTCACACGCAGCGCCTGTTCGATCGGTTCGACGTGCTCGCCATGCCGACGATGACCGTGCCGCCGCCGCCGCTGGACGCGGGCGGGGCGATCAACACGCTGCACTATGCCGCCTGGGCCAGAACGCTCTACCCGTTCAACCTGACTGGTAACCCCGCCGCCTCGGTGCCGTGCGGCTTCGCAAGCGACGGGCTGCCCGTCGGCCTGCAGATCGTCGGCCCCTGGCATGAGGAAGGCCGGATCATCGACGCGGCCGCCTTCCTGGAGGGCACGATCCGATGGGCGGATCGGCGCCCGCCGCTCTGATCTGGCATCGCGCCGGATGGTCGATTAGCTTCGTTGCCGCAGCGGCGCAGTCGCGCGGGCGGGAGCAATGATCGGATGACGCAACAGGATGCCGCGGCGCCGCAGGACAAGGCAACGGCGACGCGCCGGCGCGGCATCGACCGGGTCGTGGAAGTGCTGGAGTGCCTCTACGCCCGCAACGAGCCGATGCGGCCCAACCAGATCGCCGCGGCCGTCGGCGCACCGCGCTCCACCATCTACGAGATCGTCGAGCGACTGCGCGAGGCAGGGCTGCTGGAGAGCTATGACGGCGAAGGCCGCATGTTCCTCGGCCGCCGCCTTCACTATTACGGCACCGCTTATGTCCGGCGCGTGGACCTGATGCGCGAGGCCGACCAGATGCTGCGGCGGCTGACCGAACAGACGAATGAGACTGCCCAGCTCTGCCTGTTGGAGGACGGCAAGTACACCGTCGCCCTGGCGCGCAACGGCGGCCACCACTTCCGCATCAGCAGCGATATCGGTCAGCGCGTGCCGCTGCCGTGGACGGCCTCCGGCCCGCTGCTCGTCTCGCATCTGGCCGATCCCGACATCATACGCTTGGTGCCCGCGGAGGACTTCCGCCTGCCCGACGGCCGCCATCTGGCGCCGGAGGTGTTCCTGCAACGCGTCGGCGCGGCGCGGGAACGCGGGCTGTCCCGGCTCGACGGGCAGCTCGACACCTTTACGCATTGCATGGCGGCGCCGGTGATGGACGCGAACCGGGTGTGCCTGGCCACGCTCTGCCTCGTCATCCCGCGGCTGGAGGCGGAGCCGCGCGGCAGCCAGCTTGCCCGCATCCTCGTCGTGGCCGCCGCCGAACTCTCCGAGCGGGTGGCCGGAATCGTCGCGCCGGAGCGCCCACTGCGTGCCCGCGCCGGGCAGTTCTGACGGGCGATCGGGGCGGGACGTCGAGCCGGCGGAGGTGGCGCGCTACTGCAGCGGCTCCGCCGTCACGGTGGCGCGTGGCTGCGGCAGCGAGACCGGACCGGCCGGTGCCGGATCGGTGGCGGCCGATGCGCCGGTGGCGGCGGACACAGCCGCTGGTGCTGCCGCTTGGGTCGTCGCCGGCACCTCGTCCGGTCCCGCGGTCGCAACTCCCCCGGCCGCCCCGAGCGCGCCGCCGGCGATCGCACATGGCAGGACCCCGACGATGGTGACGGCGCATACCGCCGCGCCGGCACCGGCGCCGATCGCAGCCCCACTTGTCCCCCGACTGACCTCGCTGTCGCCGCAGCCGGTCAGCGCCGCCAGAGCGGCAAGAGATGCGAGCATCGCGCCAGGGCATCGTGACATGGCAGGTCCCTCAGCCGTCAATGGCAGTTCACGGGTCGCCACCGATGCCACACCCGCCGAGTCGCACTCCAGCACCCCCTTCCTGTCCCAGCCGGCGCGGCCTCCGCGCGTTCGATGCCCGACGATCGTCGCTTCGGGTGCGCAGCAGGCACGGGATGGTCCCACGGGAGGTTGACCGGCTTTGCAGTTCACCGACCATCTCCCGCGCGAGCACGTCGGCGAATGCGCGTCGGCGCGCCTCGCCGCCGTCAGGCAGATGATCCCACCACGCCGGCATGTTTCCCAGCAACGAATCAAATCTTGTCCCGCAGCAGATGCCGCGGATACGGCAAGCGATATGAACGCACCGTCCAATACAGGTCGAGATCGCGCGCGCCTTGTTGTCGTACATCCCGATGCCCCTGCCAGATCACGCCATATTCGTCGGCGAAACGAAGTCGAGGGCCGTCATGACTTGCGTTCGCGTCAATCCCCGCTGAGGAAGACAGGGCGGACGTGATCGGCCCGTGAATCGCAACGCTTGCCCAACGTCAACGGTTCGGTGGACACCCGGGGCGGAGGAACCGTCGGCGTAAGCACGTGCCGCGAGCGGTCATCATCGGGCAGCCGTTGGTTGAGTTACCGAAACGCACACGCTCACGGTATGCTCACGCGAACCTGATAGGATGACCGCGTCGGGGGAGGCTGAGCTGTGGGCCACGAAGCATACTGGACGAGCGTGAACGCCGCCGGTGCCCGGCCGCAGGCAGGCGGCGCCCAGGATCCCGAGCATTTCGAGGGATTCTCTTACCTGCTCGGCCCGCCGCCGCAGCAGGCGCGCTCCATGCTTGGCGCCGATCCGGCCGAGGCCCGGCGCATCGCGGGCGCGCTGGCCGAGGCGGTCGTTGCCGCACCGGCCGCGCCCGCCTGGCCGGCCACGCTGCGGGATGGCGTCGCGGCGGACGACAATCCCTTCATCCCGGCGGGCTACACCTATCTGCTGCAGTTCGTGGCCCACGACCTGGTACTGACCACCGTGCCTTTCTGGGCGGCGGCAGACGCGGGCGTGGCCAGCAGCAACGGTCGCGGTCGCGCGCTCGCGCTCGATACACTCTACGGCGGCGGTCCGGCGGCCTGCCCGGTTGCCTTCACCCCCAGGGGGCTGGAGGATATCGACAGGGCATTGCTGCGGGTCGGCCGGGTCGATCCGGGCGATCAGCCGGCGGCGGCTGGGGTCTGCCCGTTTCGCGATCTCGCCCGCGTGTACACGCCCAGCTTCCGGCAAGCGGAGCCCCAGGGGCTCTCCGCCGTGAATTTCGACGGGGCTTACCAGGTCCTGTCGGCCGATGCCCGTAACGATGCCGCCACCACGCTGGCACAACTCACCGCCCTGTTCGCCAACACGCACAACATCCTCGTGCGCGTTCTGCCCGCCGCCGGGCCGGAAGCATCGTACGCGCATGCGCGCACGGCGATGCTGCACCTTTATTATCGGATTATCCGGGACGACCTGCTGCCGCGCCTGCTGCACCCCGCCGTGCGCGCGCGCTACGCGCAAACCCCACCGACGCTCTGGAAATCCGAGGGCGTTCCGCTCGAATTCTCGCACGGCGCCATGCGCGCCGGGCACGCAATGGTTCGCTTTCAGTACGACCTCAACGACACGGCCGGGCGCGCGCAGCCGATCGTCGGCGTGGTCACCGCCAATCGCGGCACCGGCGACGCCCGCATGCCGCTGACCCCGGATTGGACCGTGCAGTGGTCGAAGTTCTTCGAACTGGACGGCAAGCTGAACTACAGCCGTCGCATTTCGGCAGGCAAGTCGGCGCTCGACAGCTCGCTGTTCGTCAACCATGGCGACGCGGCCGACGGGACGACGCTGCGCGACCTGCTCAGCGCAGCGCTCGCACGCTGCTGGCGTCTCGATGCGCTCATCGAGGAGATCGCAAAACGCCGGCCCGACCTGATCCCTGCGGATTGGCCGTTCGCGCAGCCGCAAGCGCGGCGGGCGGCCATCGCCTCGCGGCTGCGCAGCCTGCTTGGCGACAGCGCGGCTAAAACCGAAACGATCGACCGTCTGACCGATGACCTGCCGCTCCCGTTCTTCGTGCTGCTCGAGGCGGAGCTTGATCCGGCGGTTCAGGGACGCAGCCTGGGCGTGCTCGGGTCGATCATCGTGGCCGAGGTCCTTCACCGCCGACTGAACGAAGGCACGCAGCGCATCCAGGCCGACCTCGACCCCGCCCAGGCGGCGCTGGGCAATCTGTGGGACGAGGTCTCAGGAGTCGCGACCATGCCCGCGCTGGTTCAGTTCGTCGCGCGCCATGCGGATTTCGCGAGCTGCGGCGGCATTCCGTTCATCTGATAGGAAGGGCCTGAGCCATGATGGCACGACTGACCGACAACGTCGAAGAATGGGGCCGCCTGGTCAAGAGCTGGGCCACGGGAGAAGACTATGTGAGCACCCCACCCGCCGACCAGCCGCCGCGCGACAAGAAGATTCCCGTGAACACGCCTTGGGAATTGCCCGCGCCCACGACAGTCACGGTGACGACCGCAGGCATGACGGCAACCATTCCCAGGGCATGGGCGCTTGCGCCACAAGATGTCGAGAAACGCATGGGCGCGGCCAACGTGTACGTCTCGAAGAACTCCGGCTACGACGCGTTCGACCGTGTGATCCTGGTTCAGGGTGACGAGAAGACCCTGGTGCTTCGGCTGCCGTCAGCCGACAGGATTCGTGCGTCGGAGGACCAGATGCTGGCCGCGCCTCCCGGCACCGCCTACGGACTGCCGACATTCTACGATCTGCTCTATGCGGTCTTCACCGACGGCGTCCCGCATGCCGCGCCGATGCCCGATAGTCGGGAGGGTATTATGCGGCTTCACGCAGACAGAATCGGCGACTATTCGATGTCGCAGTGCATGTAGCGGGCGCCGGCGCGCCGCCCCGCGCGGGGAATTGCCCATCCTACCACTCGTGATGCGCGATCCCGGCCGTCGGGATGCCGGCGCCGCGAACGCCCTGGCGGAAATACTCCCAGACCTCCGGCCGACTGATCGGATACAGGTGCAGCAGCCACCGCCCGATCGCTTCATCGGTGGGTGTGCCCTCGTCCGTCCAGCTCGCGCGGGCACTCTCCAGAAAGCGCCGCGCGTGGTTCTCGGCTTCGTCCTGTCGGCCGAGGCGATGCAGCGCCGCCGCCCGCCACGCCGGCAGATTGATGATCACGTCTTCCGAACGGTCACATGCCGTGATCGCCCCCGCATGGTCGCCGATCAGGTACGCGACGCTGACCGCATAACCCCAATGAGTACGAGTGGGCGAAAGCGTACTCTCGAACGATTGGCGCATGAGATCGCTCGCGACGCCGAAATCGCCATCGTAGGCATGGAACAGCGCAGCCGAGATCAGCGTCCATGGGTCGTTGGGGTTCAGCTCGCAGGCAAGATGCATGTGAACCGCCGCCTGCACGTAGTGCCCGCACATCGCAAGCGACCACCCCAGGCAGAGTTGCGCGCGGGAATCGAGCGGGTCAAGATCCGCAGCACGGCGCGCAAGATTGAGGGTACGAGCGGCCTTGCCGGCGTCCCGCCAGATGCCCGGATGCACGATGTGCATGGCGTTGTTCATTTGGACGAGGCTGGAATACGGTGGTGAAAAGTTCGGCGCCCGCTCGATCGTCTCGGCGAACAGGCGCGCGGCCTCGTTCCATTGATCGGCCCCGAAGAATCGGATCATCTCCTGGCCGCGTAACCAGCAGTCATAGACATCGGGCGAGACATCCGGCTCGGCGGCAAGCCGCATCAGCCGTTCCGTGGAGACCTGGGCGTTCATCGTTCCTGCGATCCGCCGCACGATCCGCTGCTGCGCCTCGAACCATCTTTCCAGCCGCAGTTCGAAACGCTCGCTCCACACGAACTTGGCCGCTTCGCAATCGCGCAGCGTGAGCACGACATGGATGGCGGCACCCGCCTGGTAGGCGTTCGCTTCCACCAGAAAGCGCGTGAAGCCCGGCATTTCCTCGCTGACCGGCACGCCTGAATCGATGACCGACCATTCGCGGAAACGAACCAGGCAGGCGATCAGCTCGTGCCGGAAGCCGGTGACGAGGTGCATCCGGTCCTGGCTTACACCGGTCACACCGAAAGCGGCCACCTGCACGGCCGTGCGTGGGGGCGACGCCTGGCGCGGCCTGGCGGGCACAGCCGGTCGGTCCGGCACCAGCAACTGCTGCACTTCCTCGGCCACGCCCGTCGGCGCGGCAGTGTCGTACTTGCCGAGCTTGATATCCGCGACAAGCTCCTGGGTCGGGATCGACGGCTCGCAGTCGTACTCCTGCTCCAGCAACGTCCAGAGATCGTTGTAGGCGCGCAGCGCGGCCGCGGTGTCACCTTCTTCGGCGGCGCAGAGCATAAAAACGCGGCAGGCTTCTTCATGCGTCGGGTCGAGTCGCTGCGCGGCCGCCGCGAGACGCCTGCGCGCCTTTCGCGGCTTGGCGGCATTGCGGTAGCCGTTCTCGAGCGCCTGCACCAACTGGTCGTGCAATGCCTGCCGCCGGGCGAGCAACCAGACATGGAACGCGGGATCAAGGTCCTCGAAGCCCGCAAGCAGCGCGTCGGGAAGCCGCTGCTCCTGCAACAGCACCTCGGGCGCCTCGCCGGCCTGAACCGCGCTCAGCAGCTCCGCCACGTCCACACGCAGGATGTCCCGCTCGAGCCCCACGGCGAGGCGCATCGGACGCAGCGCGTCGCACCCGTAGCCAATGAGCGTCTCTCGCAGGCCATGGATGACCTGCCGCAGTGTCGCGCGTGCCTTCTCCTCGTTCGACTCGCTCCACAGCAGCCCAGCCAGCCGCTCGCGCGCTTCCTCCCCGGTGCCGCTGAGGGCCAGGTAGGCCAGGATCGCCCGCGCCTTGCGGCCGTTGACGCGGACGTCACGGCCCGCGAAGCTCAACGAAACACCGCCAAGCAACGACACGCTCAGCCAGCCCGGCTTTGAGGAGACGCGCCAGTCAGGGGCAGCCGAGACGCGGGGAAGATCGGTCATCGATGGCCGGTCCGCGGATTCTTGTGCTCGAGATGGCACCTTATCGCTATTTCATTCAATCGCAATTCGACTGTCGCTCTAGAGCACCGGGATGTCGGCACACGCGGGAGGGGCGCCACCCGCCGCGGCAATCGCCTCACGCAGCCGAGGCGTCGGCGGGGCCGAGGGATCGGGCTGCAGCCCCGGACAGATAACGCGCACGACAGGGATCGCGAATGCGTCCCGTGTCAGGTCCATGGCACAGGGTGCCAGGCCGACAGCGGCCAGCCGTGCCCGAACCGCGCCGAGGGCTGCGACCGGGTGAGCGGCGGGAAGGTCGCAAGACGGCGCCGGCGGCGCAAGCGGATGCAGGGCCGCGCAGTCGCTCACCCGGATATCGGAAAAGCGGCGAAGATGGCGGCGGTCGATCTCGCTCAACGCGCCTTCGCCGCGCGCCGCCAGCTTGGCCTGGGCAAGCCGGACCGCCGCCTCCATCTGGCAGAGTTCCACGACTGCCCGGCACGCCGCCGCCGCGAGCGTCGGACGGGCCGCCATGCCGCAGCAGACGCCCAGCCCAGCGGCGTCGCAGGAGACGGCGGCCATCACCGGCACCGCTAGGTCGGAGGTGATGTCGAGCAGCCAGGTGCGCCGCCCGGCCGCCCCGCCGCGCAGCCGGCCGAGGAGCGCCGCCGCCTGCCCATGCGCGGTGGCGTCCGGGGCCAGAAGCCGTGCCCGCCGACCGCCGCGCCACCACAGCGCGACGGCATCGCGTTCCACCAGTTCCAGCAAGCCCGCCAGCGTCGCGCTCGCCCGGTCCGGCGCGGCCGCGCAGCCGGTGCTCAGGGGCCAGGGCAGGTCGATCTGCCGCGCGTGCAGAGGGCGTCGCAGGCAGAGATCGGCCGGCACCCAGACGCCGCTGCCGTCCGACAGGTCAGCCGCCCGCAACCAGTCAATTTCCCGTGTTGTCGGATCGCGGCAAAACGGCCGCAGCCCCTCCCACACCTCGCGCAGGGCCGGCGCGGCGTCGGCAAGAGCTTCCTCGATGGCCATGCGCACGACCTGCTGCGCGGGTTGCGCGCGCCGGGACAGCGCCTCGATCCCCTCCCCCACGCAGGCTTCGAACGCATCCCGAAAGCTCGCGCCGGCACCCGAGACGGCGGTTCGGTCGTCGGCCAGCGCCCCCAGCACCGTCAGCCCCGGCGCGTCCGGGGACGGGACGGAAAAGATGCTGCTGAACTCTCCCGCCGCGCGCAGCATGGCGGCGCGGTGCGGCGCGGCTTCCGAACGACCATCATCGTACGCAAGCCGCGCGATCAGGTCGGCCGCCGCCGGATCGCCTGGTCCGCCATGCCCCAGGCTGTCGGCCGCGGTCCGATAGGTCAGCATGGGTTCACGCTCGCATCACGCTCAACAGGCGTCAATGTCGTCATGAGCGATGCGAAACGGCCCAGCCCCATGACGCGCGGCGACGATGTGGGATTCGTGGTGGCGATGCGGACACGGATCTGGCGACCCGGCCGTGCCCGGTTGCAGGAATGGATCATCGTCTCGCGCTGGGGCGACGGGGGCAGATATCTCAGTCTCGCGCGGACGCTCGTTCGGGCGCCGGGCAACTGTCCCCTGCCGATCGGTCTGGCACCGCGCCAGACGGCGCTGGCCATCCTGCGCGAGGCGCTGGCCGGGGGCGCGCCGCAGAGCTTCCGGATCGCCCTGGAGTTGCCCTGCGGCATCGGCGTCGCCGGGCGCTTTCTCGCGCTGCACGGTTGCCTCGTGCTGAGCGGCGCCGGCGGCAATCTGCGACTGCACGGTCACGGGATCTGCGCCGACGGACGCCCCTGGCGACTTTGGGCGACGCGGGTCCCGTGGACCGATGAGTTTCTCCAGGCCGCGCCCGCCCTCCCGTGAACCGCGACCAAAGCGCCGACTCACGCATCGCTCACGCTGCGCCTCGGATGCTCCGCCCGAGGGTTGCGCTCGGAGGCCAGCATGACACCGCATGACCGGAGACTTGCCCTGGTCGCCTGCCGGGACCGTGCATCGGCGGCGGCACCGGCCGAGGGCCCGGCGGCAGGGCCTGGTGAGGCCGGCGGGCAACGCGGGGCATGGATCGTTCCATTTTCCGCGAGACCGATCTGCTTTCCCGACCACGATGAAGCCGCCACGACACGCGAGCTGCGATGCACGCTTGTGCTGTTCCACAGGTTTGCCGAACTCCTGGTCAGCCTGGCGGAAGGATCGTCGCGGTGCGAGCTGCCGACGGAACTCCTGCTGACCGCCCAGGACATCCGCCTGCTGCTCGACGATGTCGGGACCATCGCGGCCGCCATCGTGACCCGCATTCTCATGTCCCTCGAACCTCGGCTGGAAGAGGCCATTGTGGACCCGTCCCGGGCACGGTCGGCGGTCCTGGCAAGTCCGTGGCTGGTGTTCGGACTGCTCGACGGGTTCAAGGCGCTGGCGGCCGACATGCTGCGCGCCATCGTCCAGCGGGACCGGCGCACGGCGGACCTACTCGGGGAAGATCGGACGAATCAGCGGGTCACCCGCCAGTTCGTCGATCGACTGACGACCTTGGACCGCGCTTTCGCGGCCGCGGCAGCAATCCCGCTCGCCGCCGAGCACGCACGCGACCCGGGCCGCCAGCCGGACCCGATCGCCCGAGGTACCACCGCCCGCCGCGGCCGCCCTGTCCGGCCGGAGTTCTGACCACCTAACGGGGGCATTGTCCGTCGGACCGTGCCGGGCTTCGGTCGCCCGGCAGGTTGCGGGCACGGCGCATTTTAACTTGGATCAATGCCCGGCCGGTGCCGCTTGGGCATCAGGTCCCGCAGGCCCTGTCACGGAACCCGGCGCATGTCAGCACAGGCGGAGGTTCGCGGTCGCCGGCCGCTGGGCGGCGTCATCTTCGACGTTGACGGCGTGATCGTCGATTCCCCGCATGAGCGGGCCTGGCGGGAAACGCTTGCCGGTTTCGCGGACCCGGCGCGCCTGACCAGCAGGCTGTATCAGGCCCATGTCGCGGGCAAACCGCGGCTGGCCGGCGCGCGTGCGGTTCTGGAGGAACTGGGCGTGCCGGATGCGGCGCGGCTCGCTCCGCTCTATGCCGAGCGGAAGCAACGGCGCGTCGAGCAGTTGATCGAGGCGGGCAGTTTCACCGCGTTTCCGGACGCGCTGCGCTTCATCCGCGCGCTGCGGGCACGTGGGTTGCGCCTTGCGTTGGCCTCATCATCGAAGAATGCCGCGCGGATGATGCGGCGCGTGCGCCTCGACGCGGGGGAGTCGCTGCCCGCGCTGTTCGATGCCGACCTGAGCGGTCGCGACGTGCCGCACGGCAAGCCCGCCCCCGACCTGTTCCTGCTGGCGGCAGCGGAGCTGGGGCTGCCGCCGGAGCGCTGCCTGGTGGTCGAGGATGCGCCGGCGGGGATCGCGGCCGCAAAGGCGGGCCGAATGAGCGCACTGGGCATTGCCCGGCACGCCGACGCGGCGCTGCTCCGCGACGCCGGGGCCGATCTGGTGGTGACGAGCCTGGACGACGTCCCGGTTGACGCTCTCGCGGCCGGCCGGCTCGGGGTTCAGCCGGCGTAGCGGAGGCCGAAGGATGCAGCACGCACTTGAGCCAACCCCCGATCCCGACTGGGTCCTGGTGGAGGACGGCTACGATCCGATCCGCGAGCGTTCCAGCGAATCACGCTTCGCCGTCGGCAACGGCTTCCTCGGCGTGCGCGGCGCGCGCAGCGTCAGTCGCGGTCCGATGTGGCTGTCCTGGATGCACTCCCTGCAATGGGCGTCCTCTCCGCGCACCTACGTCGCGGGCCTGTTCGACACACCCAATATCGAGCCGCCCGTGCCGGCCCTGGTGCCGGTCGCGGACTGGCTGCGCATCCACATCCATCTGAACGGGAAACTGCTGGTGCTTCGCACCGCCAGTCTGATCTCCCACCGCCGCAGGCTCGACATGCGACGCGGCGTGTTGATCAGCGACTGGCGCCAGCGCGACGCCGCCGCCGGCATCGTCCACGTCCGAACGCTGCGCCTGGTGTCGCAGGCCGAGCGAGATGTCGGCTTGCAACTCCTCACGCTCGATGTCGAGGCGCCGCGGGTGGCGGTGACGGTCGAGGCCCAGTTTGACGAGATGGGCCTCGGTCTCGATGCGGTACGGCTGGAGCAGGATCTGGGCGTCTGGCGGAGCGAGGTGTCCGGCAACAGCCTGGCGATGGCGAGCGCCGCGTCGCTGTGGCTCAACGGCACGCAGCGCGCGCCCAGCGCCCGCGCGCCCCTGAAATGGACATGGCACTGGACATCGATCCCCGGACAAGTCGCCTCGCTCGCCCGGTTCGTCACGGTGGCGCGCGGCGACGAGCGCGCGCCGGATCCCGGCGGGCCGGCGCTACGGGCGCTCGCGCGCGCTCAGAGCAGCGGATGGCGCGGCGTCCTTGCCGCGCACGAGGCCGCCTGGGCCGAACGCTGGCAGTGCAGCGATATCGAGGTGGACGGCGACGAGGCCGCGCAACAGGCGTTGCGGTTCGCCGCCTATCATCTGAACAGCGCCGCCAATCCCGACGATGACCGCGTCTCGATCGGCGCGCGTGCCCTCACCGGCGACGCCTATCTCGGTCACGTGTTCTGGGACACCGAGATCTTCCTTTTGCCGTTCTACACGCTGACCTGGCCCCAAGCCGCGCGCGCGCTGCTCATGTACCGCCATCGCACGCTGGACAATGCGCGCGCCAAGGCGGCGCGGATGGGCTGGCGCGGTGCGCTGTACGCCTGGGAATCCGCCGACACCGGCGAGGAGACGACGCCGGCCCAGATCCTGGGCCTGGACGGACGGCCGGTCGATGTGCTCTGCGGCACGCAGGAACAGCACATCAGCGCCGACATCGCCTTCGCCGTCTGGCAGTACTGGCTGGTGAGCGCGGATGAGGATTTCCTGCTCAACGCCGGCGCCGAGATCATGCTGGAGACCGCGCGCTTCTGGGCGAGCCGCGCGCAGCGCGAGGCGGATGGTCGGCGCCACATCCGCGGCGTCATCGGGCCGGATGAGTATCACGAGCATGTCGACGACAATGCCTATACAAACATCATGGCGCGCTGGAACATCCGGCGTGGCCTGGAGGTCGCGACACTGCTGCGCGAACGATGGCCGCAGCGGTGGGCGACGCTGGCGGCGCGCATCGGACCCAGCGAGGCGGAACTCGAACAATGGCGGGACGCTGCGGATACGCTGGTGACCGGCTTCGATCCGGAGAGCGGAAAGATCGAGCAGTTTGCAGGATACTTCACGCTTGAGGACATTGACCTCCGCCATTATGCCGAACGCACCGTGCCACTGGATATCGCACTCGGCCGGGAGCGGACGAAGCGGTCACAGGTCGTCAAGCAGGCCGATGTCGTGGCGCTGCTGGCGCTGCTGCCGGAGGAATTCGACCCTCCCGCAAAATCGGTCAACTTTCGCTACTACGAGCCACGCTGCGCGCACGACAGTTCGCTCAGCCGTCCCATGCACGCGCTGGCCGCCGCCCGTCTCGGCGATACCGCTCTCGCCCTGCGCTACTTTCGCGAAACCGCGGCCACTGACTTCGCGGACACCGCCGCGGCCAGCGCCGATGGCGTCCACATCGCGGCCCTCGGCGGGCTGTGGCAGACGGCTATTCTGGGATTTGGCGGGGTGTCGGTCCAGTCGGGCACACTGTCGTTCGATCCGCAACTGCCGGCGGAGTGGCGCGGCCTCGGGTTCCGCCTGCAATGGCGCGGCAGGCGGCTGAAGATCCGCATCGAACAGCCGGGCCCTGCCGTCAGCGCGATCCTGGAAGCGGGAGAGTGTCTGACGATCCGCGTCGGCGGGACGCCGTACGAGGTCCGGCCGGACCAACCGATCGCCGTCGTCTCCGGGGTGCCAGCTCCGACCTCCGGGACGCGGGATGCGTGATTGTGATGGGCGTGTGGCGAATGGCGGCGCCGGACCCTTGATGCGCTCTGTCCGCCTTCCTAGCTCGTTCGGCGTCGGAAGCCGCAGCGTGTGCGCGGTTCGTGCCCGTTCGCGACTTCGAGGTCCACGCAGGGAGCGATGTCATGGCACTCTATCCCAATCCGTTCGATGCACTGCTGCGGCTGCAACGGGCACTCGATACCTCGCGGGCGAGTGACTGGCTGGAGGCAGGGCCGAGCGGCGGCGGGGCGTTTCCGCCGATCAACGCCTTCCGCAAAGGCGATGACTACGTCGTGGTCGCCGAACTGCCGGGCATCGACCGCGCCGCGCTCGATATTCATGTCAAGGGCCGCACCATCCGCATCGCCGGCCGCAAGACCACCAGCTACCCCGAACAGGCCGGACTGCATCGGCGCGAGCGGCCGGTCGGCCGCTTCGATCGCGCGCTGACGCTGCCGATCGAGGTCGATGCCGACAAGGTGCAGGCGACCTATACCGATGGCATCCTGGCCCTGCTGCTGCCGCGCGCCGAGCGCGACAAGCCGCGGCGCATTCCGTTAGCCTGATCCGAGCGATGGAGAGAACGATGTCCGAGGCACAGGAACTCGCGGTGCGCGAGAAACAGGAACTCGCGGCCAAGGAAGAAACGACAACGCCGGGCCGCACCTTCATTCCCGCCGCCGATATCTACGAAACCGACACGGCGCTGACGCTGGTGCTGGAGATGCCGGGTGTCGAGCGCAAGGACGTGGAGGTGTCGCTGGAAAACGACATGCTGCGCGTGCAGGGGCGGATCGACTTCGCCAAGTACGAAGGCATGGAACCCGTCTATACCGAATACAATGTCGGCAACTATGCGCGCGCCTTCAGGCTGTCGAACAAGATCGACCAGGAGGGGATCGCGGCGCAGGTGCAGGACGGCGTGCTGACGCTGACGCTGCCGAAGGCGAAGGAGTTGCAGCCGCGGAAGATCCCGATCGGCTGACTGCGGGCTGCGCGTCGCCTCAGCGGGACTCCGCCGGCACGCGCAGCCGCTCGCGCACAAAGGCGACCACCACCGCGCTCGCCACCACGAGCGCGGCGTCGAGATAGACGGCAGGCGCCCAGCCGCCGAACGCATCGCGCATGGTACCGGAGACGGTCGGGCTGAGCACCGCGCCGATCTCGCCGATCAGGTTGTAGGTGCCGAAGGCCGCGCCGCGCTGCGCCGGCGCGGCCAGGTCGGCCACCAGCGCGTGCGCCACCGGTTGCAGCGCGTTGAAGAACAGGCCGGACGTGAACAGCAGCGTCGCCAGCACCACAGGATCGTGCCCGCCTGCCTGGAGATACCGGGCGAGGGCGAAGGTCAGCGCCGCCTGCGACACGGTGCAGCCGATCAGCACCGGCTTGCGCCCGATCCCGGCACGCAGCGTCCAGTCGGCGATCCAGCCGCCGGCGGGGTAGCCGACGATGCCGGACAGGCCGGTGAACATCGCCGTCAGGGCTGCGGCCTGGAACGAGCCGCCCGACCCGGCCGAGACGATCGCGACCGCCCAGAAGCTGAGGAACCACAGCGTCCACAGGATCGGGATGAACGACACATACAGCAGCACCAGGTCGCGGCTGCCGATGGCGCCGGCGATCTCGGTGCCCTTGACGCGCCAGACGAAAAACACCGTGCCGAGCGCCAGCACCACCTCCGCGACCGTCACCTTCCAGGGCGCCAGCGCGAACGCGCGCGCCAGCAGGAACAGGCCGAACACCAGCGCGAAGAAAGCCGCCGTGTACGGGACCAGTTGCACGAGCGCGCGCCAGGGCCGGTCCTGCGGCGTGCGGGTCGCCGCCAGCCCGCGCCAGACCAGCCAGGCGATCACGGCGCTGATCGCGCTGAGCGCGAAGAACGGCATTCGCCACGCCGCCGCCTCGCCCAGCACGGCGGCGCCGAGGCTGATCAGCGCGGGCGTCGCGGCGATGGCGAGCGTGATGCCGATCGAAAGGCCGGTGATGACCACGCCCATACCCAGACTGCGCCGCTCCGGCGGCGTCGTCTCGGCGATCACGGCACGGTCGTTAGCGTAGTAGATACCCTCGCCGAGGCCAGTGAAGATGCGCACCGCCATGAACGCCGCAAGCGCGCCGGCGAGCCCGCTGAGTAGCGTCGCCACCGCTGCCCAGCCCAGGCTGATGACGATGACGCTGCGATGGCCGTTTCGGTCACCGGCATAGCCGCCGGGGAACTGCGCCAACATGTAGCCGGCGAAGAAGATGCTGCCGATCAGCCCGCCCAACGCATAAGGGTCCGGCACCGCCATGAAGCCGATCTTGTGGCGGATCATCCAGGTGATGACCGGGCCGGTCACCGCCCTGTCGGCGCTGCTGACCGTCCAGGCGAGGCACAGCACCAGCCAGACGCGCCCCATGCTCACGCCCGCACCCTTTCGCATCCTGATCTCCCCCCGGTCGCTGCGGCGCGCGACCCGCAGCCTGCGGCATGTCGGGCGCTTGCACAACCGTCACGGGGTCGCTGGCGGCGGCTTGTCTCACCGGCCGGATGCGGCATGATCCGCGGCGCGACAGGCACGCGGGCGGGGGCACGGGGTTGGACGCTGGGGGCGGCGGATGATCCGTGGCGCAGTGCTGGCGACCGGCCTGACCGTTCTGCTGCTGCTTGCCGTCGTCGGCATCGTGCTGGTGCCGATCGCGCTCGCGCTGCCCGATCCCGCCGGGGCCATCGGCATCTTCCTGCTCGGTCCGGTCAGCGACCTGCGCCATTTGGGCAACATCATCGAGATGGCCACGCCGCTGCTGTTCACGGGGCTCGCGGTCAGCCTGATGTTCCGCGCGGGGATGTTCAATCTCGGCGCCGAAGGCAGTTTCTTCCTCGGCGCGGTGTTCGCCGCCTTCGCGATCCTTGAAATCCCTCTGCCGGGCTGGGCGATCGCGCCGGTCGCGATCCTGGCCGGCGGCCTCGTCGGCTCGGCTGCGTGCGTCATCCCCGGCGTGCTGCGCGCGCGCTTCGGCGCGTCCGAGCTGGTTTCCTCGCTGATGCTGAACTACGCGGCACTGTTCTTCGGCCTGTTCATCGTCAACTATGTGCTGCGCGACCCGAATGCCGGGGCGATGCTGTCGTACAAATTCCCCCCTGCCGCGCACCTGCCACGCGTCCTGCCGGGCACGCGCGTGCATCTGGGGCTGCCGATCGGACTGGCGGCGTGCGCGCTCGGCGCGTTCTACCTGTTCGCGACGCGCTGGGGCTATGCGGCGCGGGTGGTCGGCGCCAATCCTGGCTTCGCGCGGCATCTGGGGCTGAAGATCACAGCGGTCGCGGCATCGGTGCAGGCGCTCGGCGGCTTCATCGCCGCGGCGGGCGGAGCGATCGAGTTGCAGGGCCTCTATCTGCGCTTCACCTGGCAGAGCCTGCCGGGGCAGGGATGGAACGGGCTGGTGGTGGCGATCCTGGCAGGCAACAACCCGCTGCTGGTGCCGCCGGCGGCCTTCGCATTGTCGTATCTACAGGTCGGCGGCGACCTTTTGGCGCGCAATTACGCGGTGCCGGCCGAGCTGGTCGGGCTGGTGCAGGCGCTGGTCATCCTGTTCGCCACCGCCAGCGCGATCACCCGCAGTCCCCGGCTGGCGCGGCTGCTGGCACGGCGGGGGGAGCAGCGCGATGTGGCATAACCTGCTGACGCATCTGGGCGGCGGACTGTTCCTTGCCGCCACGCTGCGCGTCAGTACCCCCGTGCTGTTCGCCGCCCTCGGCGCGCTGATTTCCGATCGCGCCGGCGTCATCAATATCGGTATCGAGGGCATCATGCTGGCCGGCGCCTTTGCCGGCGTCGTCGGCAGCGCCTTCACCGGCAATGCGTGGCTCGGGCTGCTGACCGCGATCGTGGTCGGTGGCGCGCTCGGCGCGGCACTGTCCGGCGCGGTCCACTGGCTGAAGGCCGATCTGATATTGAGCGGCATCGCCCTCAACCTCGCCTGCGCCAGCGGCACCGTGCTGCTGCTGTTCGCGCTGACCGGCGACAAGGGCATGTCGGGCAGCCTGCCGAGCAAGGTGCTACCCAATATCGACCTGCCGTTCCTGGATCGCGTGCCGGTGCTCGGCACCGCGTTCGGGCACCAACACGTGCTGACCTGGGCCAGTCTGGCGGCGGTGCCGCTGGTCTCGCTGCTGCTGATGCGCACGCCGTTCGGCCTGCGGCTGCGGGCGGTCGGCGAGAACGCCGAGGCAGCGGCGATCGCCGGCGTTCGCGTGGCGCGCGTGCAGTTCCTCGCCCTGGTGCTGTCGGGCGCACTGGGCGGGATCGCGGGCGCGTTCCTGTCGATGGGCTATGTGAGCTGGTTCACCGGCGGCATGAGCGCGGGGCGGGGCTTCATCGCCATCGCCGCGGAGGTAATGGGCGGCGGGCTGGCGCTGGGCACCTTCGTCTCCGCGCTGGTGCTCGGGGCGGCGGAGGCGTTCGCGACTGACCTGCAGGGCATCGGCCTGCCGAGCGAGCTGATGCAGACCGTGCCCTATATCGTGCCGGTGGTCGCCCTGGTGCTGCACGCCGCGCGGCGCCGCGCGACGGCGGCGTAAGCGGCGCGGCCGGCTAAATCCGGTGATAACGTCTTGTGTGGTCGATCCTATCGGCCAACATGCAACGATGAGGAGGATCCTCATCATGTTCGGGTTCAGGTTCGGCCGGATGCAGGTGCTGGGTGCCGCGGCCGTCGCCGCCATGGCGCTGTTTGCCGCGAGTTCCGCGGCGCGCGCGGCGGGCCCCGCGGCGCCGATGGGAGGCAGCGTCGTGCTGGCCGACTGGCACGGCGGCGGTGGCGGGCATGGCGGTGGCGGCGGCTGGCATGGCGGCGGCGGCTGGCACGGCGGTGGCGGCGGCTGGCATGGCGGTGGCTGGCGTGGTGGCTGGCGTGGTGGTGGCTGGCGTGGCGGCTGGGCCGGCGGCTGGCATGGCGGCGGATGGGGCGGCGGGTGGGGCGGATGGGGCGGCGGCTGGGGGTGGGGCGGCTACGTGGCCCCGTATCCGGTGGTGCCCTACGCCACGCCGTACGCCTATCCGTACGCCTATTCCTACCCCTATGTGTACCAGCCGCCGGTGGTGGTCGCGCCGTACGGGGACTGACGCGCCGGTCGGGCAGGCGGCGGCGCCCCGCCCTACCCGATCTGCAACGTCTGCAACGCCTGCTCCAGTTCCTGAAAGCTCGGCATGTGTTCGGTCGGCGCCATCTTGCGCCCCGTCTCGACGCTGACCTGCGGCGCATTGCCGTGCAGATGCGCCACCAGGACGGCGCGGATCACTTCGAGGTATTTCGCCTCCTCCTCCACCACCGCCTTGAGCCGGCTGGCGAACGGGCCGACCATGCCGTAGGCGAGCAGCACGCCCAGGAACGTGCCGGTCAGTGCGCCGCCGATCATGGCACCGAGCACGGCCGGCGGCTCGTTGATGTGGCCCATCGTCTTGATCACGCCCAGCACCGCCGCGACGATGCCGAGCGCCGGCAGACCGTCCGCCATCGTCTGCAAGGCGTGCGCGCCGTGCAGTTCCTCGTTGAGTGACTTGCGGAGTTCCCGCGCCATCACGTCCTCGATCTGGTTCGGGTCGTCGGCGTTCATGCCGACCATGCGCAGGTAGTCGCAGATCATGTCGCTGGCGTGGTGATTTTTGAGGATCTTCGGGAATTTCTGGAACGCGGCACTCTCCGCCGGTTTCTCGATATGCGGCTCAAGCGCCATCGCGCCCTTGGTCGCCGCCAGCCGCACCAGGAAGAACATCAGACTGAGCAGCTCGACATAGTCGGGCTTTCTGAAGCCGGCGCCTTTGAGAATCTTGCCGAAGCCGGTGAGCGTGTGCTTCACGTCATGCAGGCTGTTGGCCATCACGAAGCTGCCGAGCGCGGCGCCGCCGATGGTCAGCATCTCGAACGGCACCGCCTCCACCAGCGGCCCCATACTGCCGCCGGACAGGAGGTAGCTGCCGAACACGCAGGCGAGCAGGAAGCCGAGGCCGGCGAGCGGGATCATGGCGCGGTCATGGCCGCGGGCGCGGGCGACGCGGCGGGCGTCAGCGGCACCGAGGCCATCACCAGGATCGCGATGCGCCGGTTCGCCGCCGCCAACGGATCGGCCGGCAGCAGCAATTCGCGGTCGGCGCGGCCGGTGACCTCGCGGAACCGCGCGTCGCCCAGCCCGTCGCCGGTCAGCAGCCGCCGCGTCGCCTCGGCGCGATCGCTGGACAGTTCCCAGTTGCTGTGACCAGTGCCCTTGTACGGCGCCGCGTCGGTGTGGCCGGCGATCGCGATCGGCTGCGGCAGCTTCGCCAGCACCGGCGCGATCTTGGCGAGCAGCAGCCGCGCCCGCTCGTTCGGATCGGCGGAGCCGGAGGTGAACATCGGCTTGTGGTCCTCGTCGAGCAACTGGATGCGCAGGCCCTCCGGCGTGATGTCGATGGCAAGCTGGTGCGCGAGCGTCGTGAGCGCGGGATCGGCGGCGACGGCATCCCGGATCTGGGCGGCCGCGGCCGCAAAGGCGGCGCGTTCGCGCCGTGCCAGCTCCGCGCGCAGCGATGCGGTATCGACGGCGTGCAGATCGGGCGCGGGCTGCGCCCCGGCGCCGGCATTGGCGAGGAATTCGGCGCGGCTCGACGTCGGCGCCGGTTTCGCCGCGACGCCGCCGCCAGGCGCGTGCTCCCCGTCCGCGTCGGTCGGCTTGCGTGCATTGCCGGCCTGCGTTGCCTCCGCTCCCGCGCGGCCCTGTGGCATGTCCGGTGCTGCGGAAGGATTCGGCGTTGCCGTCGTGTCGTCGGGCGTGTCGCCGGAGGGGGCGGAGGATTTGCCGGGCAGCACCGCCTGCGCGCCGAGATCAGACACCATCGCGCCCTGCTCATACGGCGTCCGGCCGCCGAACGGGGCCCCGCTGCCCGACATGCTGCGCGCCATCGCGTTCATCGGCGCGAAATAGTCGGCAAGTCCCCGCCGCTGCTCCTCCGTGGTGGCGTTGATCAGCCACATCAGGAGGAAGAACGCCATCATCGCGGTGACGAAATCCGCGTAGGCGACTTTCCAGGCGCCGCCGTGATGCCCGCCCTCGACCACCTCCTCCTTGCGGATGATCACGTCGCCGCGTGCGTTCTTCCGGTCTTTTCCCGCCATGACATCCCCGAGCCGCAGGAGGCACGCCGCACGTCCGCCGCCCGTCCTTTTTGACGGGGCGGCCGCGTGCCAGGGGGGAGACTGGGCCGGCTTGCTTAAGCGGCGGCTAACCGCCGGTCCGCGGGGCCACCGGTGCGCAGTTGCTGCGCCCGGCCATCACACAGTCCTGCAACCGGCCGACGCCGCGCAGCGTGTGCGCGAGCCACAATCCGCCCGCGACCAGCAGCGCGATGACGATCAGTGCCACCAGCGCGCCGCGCGGCGGGCCGCCCGCGTCATCGTCGTCATGGCCCGTGGGATCGCTCATTCGCTAACCAGCACTTTTGTTGACACGGTCCGAGTCCAGCCGGCACCTGACGCCATGCGCGTCTCCACCGCCGGTTGCCTGTTCGGCCTGCTCTGCCTGCTCGCGCCAGCAGCGTCGGTCGCGGCCGACCGCGACTTTCTGACCAGCGACGGCGTTCGCCTCCATTACACGGAAACCGGCCAGGGCCATACCATCGTGCTGGTGCCCGGCTGGACCATGCCGGCCTGGATCTGGGACGCCCAGATCACTGACTTCGCGCGCCGTTTCCGCGTGATTGCCTTCGACCCGCGCGCCCAGGGCGACAGCGAGACCGCGCCCTCCGGCTACGACGCGACGCGCCGTGGTGAGGACATCGCCGAGCTGGTCCAGCGCCTCGGCCCCGACCCGGTGCTGCTGGTCGGCTGGTCGCTGGGCGTGCTGGACGTGCTCGCCTATGTCCACGCCCACGGCGATGCGCGCATTGCCGGGCTGGTGCTCGTGGACAATTCCGTGGGTGAGGAGCCGGCGCCCGCGCCGTCCCGCCACCATCGGCCCGCCCGGCCGCCGGCCTCGCGCGAGGCGCGGATGCGGCTGTTCGTCAGCTCCATGTTCGCCCGGCCGCGCCCGCCCGCCTATCTCGACCGGCTGACCACCGCCTGTCTGCGCACGCCACAGGGTGCCGCCGCGGCGCTGCTCAACTACGACGAGCCGCGGAGCTTCTGGAAAGAGGCCGTCTATGCTACGGCGCGGCCCGTGCTTTATCTCGTCACCCCCCGCTTCGCCGGGCAGGCGGAGAACCTGCGCCTGCACGACCCGCTCGCCGAGTCGGTGGTGCTGCGCGGCGTCGGCCATGCCATGTTCGTCGATGACCCCGGGCGGTTCGATGCCCTGGTGGCCGATTTCATCCGCCGGCGCGTCTGGCGTTGACCGCTCCCCGCGCCGGGCTGCTGCCGCTGTTCCTGGTATCGGCGGCCTCCCTGGGATTCGAGATCGCGCTGACGCGGTATTTCGCGGTCGCGAAATGGTCGGAATATGGCTACTGGGTGATCTCGATCGTGCTGGCCGGCTTCGCGCTCAGCGGGGTGGTGATGGCGCTGGCGCGGGACTGGTTCGCGCGGCGTGGCCCGGCGCTGCTGGCGGCGTTGCCGGCGGCGCTGATCGTGGCGGCGGCGGCGGGCTATCATCTGGTCACCACCAATCCGTTCAACCCGCTGCAATTGCAGAACCCGGCGACCTTCGCGCCGCAACTGGTGGACATCGCTGGATACTACGCAGCACTGTTGCCGTTCTTCTTTCTCGCCGGGCTGTTCGTGTCGCTGATGTTCGTGCTGAACCCGGCTCGGCTCGGCGTCGTGTACGGCTACGACCTGACCGGGGCGGGGGCCGGGGCGCTGCTGGTGCTGGCGCTGATGGCGGCGGTGCCGCCGTTCCTGCTGCCGGCCTGCCTGCTGGTGCCGTTGGCGCTGGCCGCGGCGCCGCGCCGCGCGCCGCTGCTGGCCGCCGCCCTGGCACTGCTCGCCGGAGAGGCGCTGCTGCTCGGCGACAACCGGGCCGCGTTCAATGATTTCAAGGCGATCTACGCGCCGCTTCACACGCCGGGCAGCCGCGTGGTGGCGCAACGCCTGTCGCCGCGCGGGCTTTACATGTTGCTCGACGACTTCACCGAGCGGGTGGATACCGACGTGTCGAATGACGCGGCGATGCTCGGCCTGCCCGGCCCACCGGTGACGCTGGGCCTGTATCGTGACGGCAACCGCATCGCCGCCCTGCCCCGCCCGCCCGGCGTCACGGCTGCCTATGCCCCGGCGACGCTGGCCGCACTGCCCTATCTGCTGATCCCGCACCCGCGCGTGCTGCTCATCGGTGCCTCCGGCGGCTTCCGCATCGCCGAAGCGCGGCTGCTCGGGGCGTCGGCAATCACCGCGCTGGAGCCGGAGCCGGTGCTGCGCGCCGCCGTCCGCGACGGCCTCGGCCCCGCGCCGCCGACCGATCCCGCGGTGTCGGCGCAAAGCCCGCTGGCGGCGGCGCGGGCGGGAGCGGACTATGACCTGATCGACATCGCCGGCGATTTCCTCGATAGCGCCGAGGCCAATGCCAGCGATTTCAGCGTCGAGGCCCTGGCGGCCGATCTGCGCGCGCTGGCGCCCGCCGGCGTGCTGTCGGTGCCGGTTTCGATCCGGGAGTTCCCGGCCTACGCGCTGCGGCTGCTGGCGACGGCGCGGGCGGCGCTGATGGCCGTCGGGGTGGCCGATCCGGCGCGGCACGTGCTGGCCTACCGTTCCGCCTGGAACGTGCGCATCCTGCTCTCCCGCGCCCCGTTCGATGCGGCGCGGATCGCCGCCGCCCGCGCGTTCTGCGACGCGCGCTCGTTCGATGTCAGCTACTTCCCCGGCATCGACCCGACAGCGACGCAGGCCAATATCTACAATGACTTGCCGCCCGTCTCTTTCGAGTCGGGCGAGGTTGAGAGCGGCGGGCCGGCGCGCGACGCGATCGCCGAGGAGGCCGGAGCGGTGCTGGCCTGGCGGCCGACACCCTCGGCCGCGAGCTTCAACCTCGCCCCGATCACGCTCGACCGGCCGGCCTGGTACGCGCTGCTGCGGCTCGACCGGCTGGGCACGGTGCTGCAGCGGATCGAGGTGCTGCCCCAGGCCGAGGTCGGCGCGCTGGTCAACCTCGCGGTCCTGGCACAGGCGGCGGTGATCGCGCTGGCGGTCCTGCTGGTGCCGCTGGCGGCCGGGCGGCGGCTGCGGGCGCCGGGTGGGACGACGCTGCTCGCGGCGGTGTATTTCGCGGCCCTCGGCCTGGGGTTCCTGGCGATCGAGATTGCGCTGATCGAGCGGGCGAGTTTTCTGCTCGATGACCGGACCAGCGGCTTCGCGCTGGTGCTCACCGGGATGCTGGTCTGCTCGGGCCTGGGCAGCATGGTCTCGGCGCGATTCGCCAACCGCCCGGCGCTGGCGGCGGCGATCGCGTCCGGCGCGGTGGTGGTGTGGTGCGCGGCGATGCTGGTCTGGCTGCAGCCGCTGCTGCTGGCCGCGATCGGCCTGAGCTTCGCGTCGCGCGCGGCGCTCGTGCTGGCGCTGGCCGCACCCGTGTCGTTCGCGCTCGGGATGCCGTTCCCGCTCGGACTGACGCAGACCGGCGGCGGTCCGTTTCTGCCCTGGGCCTGGGCGGTCAACGGCGCCTTCTCCGTGGTGGCGACGCCACTGGCGAACCTGATCGCGCGGCAGATCGGCTATTCCGGGGTTCTGCTGACCGCGCTGGTGCTGTATGCCGTCGCCATCGTCGCTGTCCCCAGGCCAAGGAAGTCCTCGCAGTGGCAGGAAATGACCGCAGGCTGAGCCGCCGTTCCGTGCTGACCGCCGCCGCCCTCGCCGCGCCCGCCGTGCTGGCGCGGCGCGCGGCCGCGGCGAATGCCGTGCCGACCTGGACCCGCCACACCTATGAGACGGCGATGGCGCGGTCAGGACGGCACGTGTCGCTGACCGATGCGCAGTTCGACGCCATCCAGGCGCGCAAGCCGGCGGCGATGCAACGGATCGCGGAGTACCTCAAGGCGCATCTGCACGCGGCCGATCCACGCGTGATGGCGGCGTTCGAGGCGGTGCCGCGCGAATATTTCCACTACCTCTATGACCAGAACCGCGCGACCCCCGGCGATGCCTATGAGGACAATCCGAAGCCCTGGGCGCTCGGCTACGGTTCGGCGCTGTCGGACTATCTCGGCCAGGCCTACATGACGCAGGTCTGCGAGCCGAAGCCCCAGGACGTGACGCTGGAGATCGGCACCGGCAGCGGATTCCAGAGCGCGCTGCTGAGCCGGATCGTCCGCCAGGCCTATTCGATCGAGATCATCGAGCCGCTCGGAAAGGCGGTCGGAAAGATCTTCGCTCCGCTCGGCTATGACAACGTCAGTACCCGCGTCGGCGACGGGTACTACGGCTGGCCGGAAGTCGAGGGCGGGTTCGACATCATCATCGTCACCTGCGCGGCCCAGTACGCGCCGCCCGATCTGCTCAAGCAGCTCAAGCCGAGCGGGCGCATGATCATCCCGATCGGCCAGCCGTTCAAGCGCGGGCAGGTGCTGTACATCTACACCAAGGACGCGAACGGCAAGGTGCACTCGCGCCGCGATGTCGGCGTGTTCTTCATCCCGATGACCGGGGCAATGATGAAGCCGCGGGCGACGGCGGCGGCGGACTGACCGGCCGGGAGCAGGGTCATTCCGCACTTGCCGCAGCACGGCCTGCGGCGCAGACTTCGTCCCCGACGGTCCCCGGAGCACCGGGGCCGGTCGTGATCGGGGAGAAACGCACATGGGCAGGAAATGGACGGCGCTGCTGGCCGGCGCCGTGCTGACGCTGGCGCTGCCGCTCGCGGCGCAGGCCAAGACGTACTTCTGGATTTCGCACGGCTCGCCGGCCGACCCGGTATGGACCTACTTCCTCGCCGGCGCCAAGCAATGGGCGCATGACACCGGCAACACGGTGAACACGTCCTTCCACAACGGCGACGTGCCGTCGCAGCAGGAGGCGGTGCGCGCCGCACTGGCCGCCAAGGCCGACGGCATCGTCACCACCAGCCCCGATCCAGGGAGCATGGTGCAGGTGGTGCAGGAGGCGCAGGCCGCGCACATTCCGATCATCAACTTCAACACGCCCGACCCCAAGGCGCATTTCGACGCCTATGTCGGCGGCGACAACGTCGCGTTCGGCCGCGGCTGGGCGCAATACCTCGTGGATCATCACCTGGTGAAGTCGGGTGATTTCGTCTGGATGCCGGTGGAGGTGCCCGGCGCCACCTATGGCGTGCAGGAAGAACAGGGCATTGCCAGCGTCTTCAAGCCGCTCGGCATCACCTGGGAAGTCACCGATGCGACGCTGGATCAGGCGGAGATCATCACCCGCATGACGGATTACCTGACCGCGCATCGCGGCAAGGTGAAGGCGATCATCGGCCTGGGCGATCTGGTGACCGGCAGCATCAAGCGCGTGTTCGATCAGGTCGGCATCAAGCCGGGCGAAATTCCGGTGGTCGGCTGGGGCAACTCGCTGGACACGACGCAGGAAGTCATCAACGGCTACGTCAACGCCGCGCAATGGCAGGACCCGCAGGCGACCAGCTATGTCGCGCTGTCACTGGCAGCGATGGCGGCCAGCGGCATCCCGCCGGGGTTCAATGTCATCACCGGCGCGCTGTATGAGAAGGACAAGGCGCCGATCTACGACAAGATCCTGCGCGCCAAGTAGGATGCGTGTGCGCGGCGGGCGGGGCCGCCGCGCACGCATTCCCCCACCCGACGGAATGTACACGTGAACCAGGGATCGCTGTTGCAGCGCCTGATCGCGCGGCCGGAGGCGGGGCCGTTCGTCCTGCTGCTGGTCGAGATCATCGTCTTCGGCTCGCTCAATCCCGATTTCCTCTCGCCGGAGAACATCGGCAACACGCTTGCCTTCACGGTCGAACTCGGGCTGATCGCGCTGGCAATGACGCTGCTGATGACATCGGGCGAATTCGACCTTTCGGTCGGCTCAGTATTCGGATTCGCGCCGGTGCTGATGTGGACGCTGTTCAACGGCGGCATCGTGCCGCTGAATGTCGCTTTTGTTGCCGCGCTTGCGATGGCGGCGGTAATTGGCCTGGTCAACGGGTGGTTCGTCACCCGGCTGAAGATCACGTCGTTCCTCGTCACCCTCGGGATGTTGCTGGTGGTGCGCGGCACGGCGCTGTTCATCACGCAGGGCTTTCCGCAGCGTACCTGGAGTGCCGGCGGGCACGCGCTGACCAGCATCCTGGTCGGCGAGTTCCGTGTCGGCCGGATGCGGCTCTACATGTCGCTGTTCTGGTTCATTGCCGCTGCACTCGCGCTGGGCTATGTGCTGACCGGGACCAAGGTCGGCAACTGGATCCAGGCCTCGGGCGGCAACGCCGGTGCTGCGCGCGCGCGCGGCGTCAACGTCGATCGCACGAAGGTGTCGCTGTTCGTGCTCTCGGCGGTTATGTCGGCATTCGCAGGCATCATCAGTTCCATCCGCACCTCGGCCGCCAATCCGAACAGCGGCACCGGTTATGAGCTGGAAGTGATCGCCATGGTGGTGATCGGCGGCACCGCGCTGACCGGTGGGCGCGGCACGGTGATCGGCACCGTGCTCGGCATCTTCATTCTGCGCGCCATGCGCAACGGGATCATCCTGGTGGGTGTTCCCGGCCTCGCCTACAACATCTTCATCGGCGCCATCATCCTCGGCATGATGGCGCTGCACGCCTCGCTCGAACGCCGGCACCACGCGGGGACCTGACGGGATGGCCGGCGAACTCATCCGCATGGAGCACATCCACAAGTTCTACGGGCGCGTCCACGCACTCGACGACGTGAACTTCGTCGTCAGGGAACGCGAGATCGTCGGCCTGCTCGGCGACAACGGTGCGGGCAAATCGACGTTGATCAAGGTGCTGTCGGGCGCAGTGCCGATCTCCAGCGGCGCGATCTACGTGCATGGCAGAAAGGTGGACATCCGCCGCACCTCGGATGCCATCGCGCAGGGCATCGAGACGATCTATCAGGATTCCGCCCTGGTGCCGCAACTGTCGATCGCGCGCAACCTGTTCCTCGGCCGCGAACCGCTGCGCGCGCCGCATTTCCTCAACCGGATGGATCAGGCGGCGATGGACGAAGTGGCGCGCAGGCTGCTGCGTCAGGTCGGCATCACCAAGGACATCCCACCGTCCATTCCGGTGAGCGCGCTGTCGGGCGGGGAGCGGCAGGCGGTGGCGATCGCGCGGGCCATGTACTTCGACAGCGAACTCATCATCCTCGACGAGCCGACCAACAATCTCGGTGTCGCCGAGACGCAGGGCGTGCTGCGCTTCGTGCGGGCGGCGCGCGATTCCGGGCATTCCTGCATCTTCATCGCCCACAATATCCATCACGTCTTTCAGGTCGTGGACCGCATCGTGGTGATGCGGCACGGCAAGATCGTCGCCGACGACATCGACCCGCGGCACACCACGATCGAGGCGGTGGAGCAGGTCATCACCGGCATGTCGGATGCGGAACTGGGCACGGCCGCGCCGTAGCCGTGCCTACTCCCCGTAGGGAATCCAGATGTTCTTGATCTGTGTGGCGCGGTGCAGATAGACCTCGCCCTGGCCTTCGCCGGGCGCGAACCAGTCGATTGCGCGGCCGTTGTTCACCCAGGTCGCCTTGAGATTGCCGGCTGACGCCAGTTCCACCGCGGCGCTGCCGGACGCCGAGCCGACATACCAATGCGCCGCCACATCGTCGTGCTCGGCGAGGACTTTCGCCAGCGCATCGCGCTCGCCGGTGACGATGTTGACGACGCCCGCAGGCACGTCGCTGGTCTCCAGCACCTGATAAAAGTCGGTAGCGGCAAGGGGATGCGCCGGCGAGGGCGTCGCCACCACGCGGTTGCCCAGCGCGATCGCCGGCAGCACCAGCGAAACGAAGCCCAACAGCGGAGCATCATCGGGGCAGGAAATGCCCATCACGCCCCACGGCTCGGGCATCGCCAGTGTCACATGCCGCGCCTTCGTGTGATGCACGCGGCCATCGAATTTGTCGGCGACGGCCGCATAGTGGATGATGCGCGACAGCGCGGCGGCCACTTCCGCCTCCGCCGCCTCCGCCGGGGCGCCGGTCATCCGACACAGCCGCCCGACGAAATCCGCCGATCGGGCGCCGAGATTCTCGGCGACGAAGTACAGTACCTGCGCGCGTGCGTGGCCGGACATGGAAGACCAGCCCTGCGCCTTGTGTGCCGCCTCCACGGCATTGCGGATGTCCTTGCGGTTGCCCAGGCCCGCCTGCCCGACCGAATTTCCGTCCACGTCCAGCACGGAATAGCTGTAGCCTGAATCGGGACGGACCTGCTTCCCGCCGATGAACTGTTTGGCGGTGCGGTCGAGCGTCGCATCCGACCGGGCCGGATGCCGCGCCGGTGCCGCGTTGATCGTCGCGTGCTGGTCCGACAACTTCGCGCGCGGTGTCCAGGCCGGGGTGAGATATTCCAGCATCCCCTCGCGCCCGCCCTCGCGGCCGAAGCCGCTTTCGCGATAGCCGCCGAACCCGGATGCCGCGTCGAACATGTTGGTGCAGTTCACCCACACCACGCCGGCCTTCAGCCGCGCCGCAGCCTCCAGGCAAAGGTTGATGTTCTCCGACCACACCGATGCCGCGAGGCCGTACCGCGTATTGTTGGCGAGTGCGACGGCCTCATCGGGCGTGCGGAACGTCATCGCGGCGAGCACCGGGCCGAAGATTTCCTCCTGCGCGATGGTGGAGGCCGGCTCGACATCGGTGAACAGCGTGGGCGGGAAGTAGCTGCCCGTGTTCGGCAGCGTGCCCGGCGCCTGCCAGCACTGCGCGCTCTCGCGCCGCCCGATCTCGACATAGCGGTGGATCGTGTCCAACTGGCCGGGCGAGGCGATGGCGCCGATGTCGATGGCCTTGTCCAGCGGATCGCCCACGCGCAGCGTCGCCATGCGCGCGCGCAGCTTGTCGTAGAGCGCCGGCGCGACACCCTCCTGCACCAGCAGGCGCGATCCGGCGCAGCACACCTGGCCCTGGTTGAACCAGATCGCGTCCACGACGCCCTCAACCGCGCTGTCCAGATCGGCGTCCTCGAACACGATGAACGGCGACTTGCCGCCCAGTTCCAGCGACAGTTTCTTGCCGCTGCCCGCAGTGATGCGCCGCAGTTCCCGCCCCACCGCGGTCGAGCCGGTGAAGGCGATCTTGTCGATGCCGGGATGGCGGCACAGCGTGCTGCCCAACGCGCCGGGGCCGGTGACGATGTTCACGACGCCTGGCGGCAGGCCAGCCTCCGCGCAGATTTCGGCGAAGGCGAGCGCCGAGAGCGGCGTCAGGCTCGCCGGCTTCAGTACCACCGTGTTGCCGGCGGCGAGCGCGGGCGCGATCTTCCACGCCAGCATCATCAGCGGGAAATTCCACGGGATGATCTGGCCGCACACGCCGATGGCGCGCCAGCCCGCGAACTCGGTCGCCGCCAGCGCCGCCCAGCCGGCATGGTGATAGAAGTGTCGCGCCACCAGCGGGATGTCGATGTCGCGGCTCTCGCGGATCGGCTTGCCGTTGTTCATCGTCTCCAGCACGGCGAGGAATCGCTCGCGCTTCTGCACATGCCGCGCCAGCGCGTAGAGATGCCGCGCCCGCACCTCGCCCGGCAGTGCCGACCAGGCGGGAAACGCTGCCCGCGCCGCCGCCACCGCCGCGTCCGCATCCGCCGCACCGCCCAGCGCGACGCGGCCGAGCAGCGACCCGTCGGCCGGATTGAACACGTCGAACTGGCCACCGTCCTGCGGCGCGACGAAGGCGCCGCCGATGAAATGGCCGAATCCGTCGGCGTGCCGCGTCAGCCACGCGCGCACGTGCTCGCTGGATTCGGGCGCGGGACCGTATTCCATCGTGGCGAGGATGTCGGCGATCTGATTCATGTCGCGCTCTCAGGCCAGGGCGTGATGCGATGCGGCGGCGTAGCGGCCGGTGACGAAGTGTTCGAGTTGCCGCTCGATATCGCCGAGCAGCCCGCTGGCGCCGAGCCGCAGCAGGTCCGGTTCCAGCCAGTCGCGCCCGAGTTCCTCCTTGACCAGGATCAGCCAGTTCAGCGCGTCCTTCGTGGTGCGCAGGCCGCCCGCCGGCTTGAATCCGACCTTGATGCCGGTGAGTGCCGCATAGTCGCGGATCGCGCGCAGCATCACCAGGCTCACCGGCAGGGTCGCGTTCACGTCCTCCTTGCCGGTCGAGGTCTTGATGAAATCCGCGCCGGCCATCATCGCCACCATGCTCGCCATGTGGACGTTGCGCAGCGTGCGCAGGTCGCCGGTCGCGAGGATGGCTTTGAGATGCGCCTCCCCGCACGCCGCGCGCATCGCCCGCACCTCGTCATGGAGCGCGCGCCAGTCCTGGGTGAGGACGTGGGTGCGGGAGATCACGATGTCGATTTCCGCCGCGCCGTCCGCCACCGCCAGCCGGATTTCCTCCAGCCGCGGCGCAAGTTTCGTCTGCCCGGCGGGAAAGCCCGCGGCGACCGAGGCGACCGGAATGCCCGACCCGGCGAGCGCGTGGACCGCCGGCGTCACCATCGCCGGATAGACGCAGACGGCCGCGACATGCGGCGGCGCGGCGGCCAACCCCAGCGCGTCCAGCAGGTCGGCGCGCAGCGGGCGGCGCGCCTTGGCGCACAGACGATGCACGCGGCCCGGCGTGTCGTCGCCGGCAAGCGTGGTCAGGTCGATCAGTTGCAGCGCCTTGACCAGCCACGCCGCCTGCCACTCCTTTTTCACCGTGCGGCGGCCGGGCAGGCTGGCGACACGGCGTTCCACGGCACTGAGATTCACCGCCGCCCCGCGCAGCAGATCGAGCGCGAGCGGAATGCCGTCATTGCGCGGACGGGCGTTCTGGCGCCCCTGCACGAGCGTGTCCATCGGCGGTCTCCTCCGCGAAGTCGGGACGTTACGCCCCGCTGCCGCCTGCTTCAACGCGGCCCCTGACCTGCGCCATCAGGCGGTCGGCCTCCGCGCGGCGCGGCATCGAGGGGGCGGTGCCGGGCCGTGTAACGGAGAGGCCGGCGACGACGCAGCCGAACTCCGCCGCGGCCACGAGGTCCGCCCCTTCCGCCAGCGCGATCGCGAAGCCGCCGTTGAAGGCGTCGCCCGCTCCGGTGGTCTCGACGACCGGGCCGGCCTGCACGGCCGGCAGATGGCGCGAGAGGCGGGCGTTGCGCACCAGCGCGCCGTTCTCGCCCAGCGTCATGACGACGTTGCCCACGCCCCGCGCCAGCAGCGCATCTGCGGCCCGTTCGGCATCGGCGAGCGAGGCGATCGGCAGGCCCGTCAGCCCCGCCGCCTCGGACTCGTTGGGCGTGATGTAGTCGCAGAGCGCGAAAATCCCGGGCGGGACAGGCACCGCCGGGGCCGGGTTGAACACGGTCGGCACGCCGGCCCGCCGCGCGAGTTCCAGCCCGCGCAGGACGACCGGCACCGGCAGTTCGAGGTTGGTCATGAACACGGCCGATTGCGTGATCATGCTGCCGGCCTGCTCGACCTCGGCGATGCTGAGGTGATTGCACGCGCCGGGATAGACGATGATCGCGTTTTCGCCCCGTGCCTCATCGATGATGATCGCGGCGGCGCCGGTCGCGTGCTCGCCGGAGGCGAACACGAAGCGCGTGTCGATGCCTTCCTCGGCGTAGGTATGGCGCGCCAGTTCGCCGAACGTGTCCGCGCCAAGCTTGCTGATGAAGCTGACCGCCCCACCCAGCCGCGCGGCCGCGACCGCCTGGTTGGAACCTTTGCCGCCCGGCCCGAGCTTGAAGCCCGTGCCGATCACCGTCTCCCCCCAGGCTGGCTGGCGCGGCGTGCGGAACGCCACGTCGGCGACGAAGATGCCCAGGATCGCGATGCGCTTGTCCGTCATCCCCGTCCCCCGTCAGCGCGGCAGCACCACGCCCTTTTTCAGCAGCAGGCAGCCATAGGTGCGCATCTCGCCGGTGGCGACGATGGCGTAAGCCTGTTTGGCGCGCTCGTAGAAGGCGTGACGCTCGATGCCCCGGAGCGGCAGCGATCGTCCCTCCGCCCGGTCGATGATCGGCTGGCACAGCGCCTGGACCTCGGGAATCTGCGCCGGGTTGTCGGCGACTTCCATGCGCAGCGCCGGATCGGGCACGAAGCTGTCGAGCGGCATCAGATGCAGGCAGGCCGCCAGCGCATCCGGCAGGTCGGCACCGTCCAGCCGCACCAGCCGCCGCGCCATCGAGACGGCGGGAAAGTGGCAGTCCACCAGCGCCAGATCGTCACCGTGGCCCATCGAGGCCAGGACATGCAGCAGGTCCGGCGTATGCAGCCGCGTCAATGTCTTGAGCATGCGTTCCTCCCCAGTGCTATTTGATGGCGCCGGCGGTCAGGCCCTTGACGATGTACCGCTCAAGGAAGATCCCGATCAGCACCAGCGGCAGAATCGCGGCGGTCGACAGCGCCGCCATCGTCCACCAGTCGATGCCCTGCGACCCGGTCTGGCTCGCCACCATCACCGGCAGCGTCTTGGCGTCCGTACTGGTGAGCAGCGCGGCAAAGAAATACTCGTTCCAGCACAGGATCACCGACAGGATGAACGCCGCCGTCATCCCCGGCAGCGCGATTGGCAGCACGATGCGCAGGAACGCGCCCCAGGTGGTCGCGCCATCGACATAGGCAGCCTGTTCCAGCTCATACGGGATCGCCATGAACTGATCGCGCATGATCCAGATCACGATCGGCAGCACCATCAGCGTATAGACCATGATGAGGCCGAGTTTCGTGTCGAGCAGCACGAGTTCCTTGTAGAGAATGAGGAACGGCAGCGCGAGCACCACCGGCGGCAGGATCAGTTGCGAGAGGAAGAAGAACGAGATGTCCTTGTTCCGCCACGGCCCGAAGCGATACTCGAAGCGCGCCAGCCCGTAGGCGGCAAGCGACCCGATCACGACCGCGACCACCGCGGCGCCGACCGCGGCCACGACGCTGTTGCCGAAGCGCAGCAGGAATTCGTCGCGCGAGGGCGAACTCATCGTCAGCATCTGCGGCGACAGGCCGAGCGCGCGCCAGCCGCGCCATTTCGGCTCGAAGTCCAGCCAGGGCACGAGATGACCCTGCGTCACATCCACCGCGACCTTGAAGGATGTCGTGATCGTCCAGTAGATCGGGAACAGCGAGATGAACGCCCACAACAGCAGCGCACCATAGATCAGCGTGTGGGAACCGAACCGCTGGAGCCGGCGCGCCGCGCGGCTGCGGTGTCGGGGCGTGTGCCGCGCAACGGCGGCGGCGTGGGCGGACATCGCGCTCTCCTAGGTCACGCGCCGCAGCCAGCGGCTGACCACGGACAGCAGGATGCTGACGAAGACGATGATGATGATCAGATAGAACTCGGCCAGCATGGTGCCGTAACCGACGTTGGAGCGGTCGCGGTATTCGCGATAGATGAAGCTGGAGACGGTGTCCGTCGCCCCGCCCGGCCCGCCGGCGGTGACGTTGATGACGATGTCGGCCAGCTTCAGCTCGAAGATGATGCGCAGGATGACGGCGGTGACGCTGACCGGCAGCATCAGCGGAAACGTGATCTTCCAGAATGCCTGCCAGGGATTGGCGCCGTCCACCTTCGCCGATTCCGCCACCTCATGCGGCAGCGCCTGCAACCCGGCGAGCAGCAACACCATCACGAACGGGATCCACATCCAGGAATCCATCGCCATGATGCTGGCGCGCGCCACCCAGGGGGTCGCGAAGAACGCCGGCGTCTCCCAGCCGAGCAGGCGCGCGAGCGTGGCCGCCGGGCCGAAGCGGTATTCCATGATCGACTTGCCGATCATCCAGCTCACCGCGACCGGGCTGAGCATGAACGGCAGCAGGAACACGACGCGGAAGAACTTGCGCGCGCGGATCTCAGCGTTCAGCAGCAGCGCCAGCCCGAATGCGATCGCGTACTGTGCCAGCACCGACAGCACGTACCACACCATGTTGCCGAGCGCGGTCCAGAAGAACGCGTCGTGCAGCATCGTCGTGAAGTTGCCGAGCACGTTGAAATGCACGCCGGTCAGCGAACTCAGGTTCCAGTCGGTCGCCGCGATGTAGAGGCCGAACACGGTCGGGAAGATCACCATCGCCAGCGTGAACAGCAGCGCGGGCAGCAGGAACAGCGCGCGGTGGCCACGTTCCCGCCGGACCAGCACCAGTCCGCGGCCCAGCGCCAGCGCCCAGAGCAGATAGGCAAGTGCGATCGGCCGCCAGTCGGCGAATCCCGCACCGACGACACCGAGATTGTGCAGCACCTGGGTCACGCACAGCGCGGCCAGCAGCAGCGATGCGATCAGGATCAGCGCGCGTCCCCGCGCGGCACGCGAGACGGCACGCGATGCGGCGAGGACGGTTGGAGACGAAAGCGAACCGGTTGACATCGGGCGGCGGAGAACGGTGATCGCTGCTTGCGTCGCTCAAAAACACATCCGGCCGGTGGGGAGCGACTCCACCACCAGCCGGGGTTGCCGGGCAACCGAGCGGCGCGGGCGCGCCGCGTCCCTACATGCCCATCGAGTCCTTGTACAGCGCGATCTGCTTCTCCCGCCCGATCTTGTCGGTCAGCTTCTCCCACGCCGCCGCGATGTTGTCCGCACCCTGCTGGGCCGTGATCTTGCGGGCGAACACCTTGGTCAGCTCATCCTCGGCAACGCTGTAGTACTGGAAGATGCCGGGGATGCGAGGTTCGATCGTAAAGTTCGGATGGTTGTAAGAGTTGCGCTGGGAGTCGAGATAGCCGGTGATGTAGTCCTTCTGATAGCCGGCGGCGAGCCATTCGTCGATGTTGAAGTGGCTCTGCCGATGCACCTGGAAGCCGGAGGGGTACATCACCGTCCACAGCGACAGATCCTTGCCGCCGAGATGGGCCGCCGCGCTCCAAGCCGCCTGGTGCTTCTTGCTGTCGGAATCGACGCGCGCCATCACGTAGATGCCCCAGCCGAGATAGGCCATGTTGGGCGCGTAGTTCACACCGCCCGCCGGCTTTTCCCATTTGCCCGTCTTGCGGTTGTACAGCTCCTCCGACCCGGGCAGAATGTCGAAGCCGATGACGTTGCCGACGACGGAACTGTCGGAGGTGTTGGCCATCTGGCCGATATCGCCCCACCACGACAGCAACGAACCGGTGCCGGCCAGGAACTGCTGGAACGCGGTCGTGCCGGGATCGGCGTTGAGCTGATCGGCTGGCTCATAGGGCAGCGAGTCCACGATGTCCTGGATCGCGCGCACCCAGCCCGGATTGTTCACCAGCGGCTTCATCGTGTCCGGCTCGAACAGCCAGATCTTGTCGCCGGGCATCTTGACGTAGCCGGTGGCGCGATCCTCGACGAAATAGAAGCAGAACCCGCCCCAGGGCTTCGGCTGGTCGAGATAGCCGTACACGGGCTTGCCCTTGAAGGTCTTGCCCTTGAGGAACTTCGTGACCTCGTTGACCTTCTGCCAGGTCCGCGGCACGCCCCACTCGCCGGCATGGCCCTCGTCCTTCCACGCCTTGGCGAGTGCCGCGTCGGAGAATACGTCGGTGCGGTAGTTGATGGTGTGGCAGTCGCCGTCGATGGTCACGCGGAACCGCTTGCCGCCCCAGGTGCCGACCGGCGGCTTGAGGTAGTTCACCAGATCATCCACGTCGATCTGCTTGGCCACCCAGTCCGGCATCGGCGAGGCGAGGCCCTTGCCGCACACGTCGCCCTCGAACGGCGCGCCCATCTCCAGCACGTCGAAATCGACCGTGCCGGTGGCGATCGCCTGTTGCAGCCGCGGGTTGTAGTCGGCCTGCGCAAGGTCGATCCAGGTGATCTTGGCGCCGGTATAGGCTTCCCACGGCTTGAGGAAGCCGCGGAACAGGAAGTTGTGCAGATTCTGGTTGTTCAGCCCCATGAAGGTCAGTTCGACACCCTTGAACTCGCCCGGCTTCACGCTCGCCTTGGTCGCGCCGAGGCACATCTCCCCGACCTTCTGCCATTCGGCGTCGCCCGGCGTGCCCTGGCCCACCCCCGGATATTTCAGCAGCGCCTTGCGCAGCGATTCCTCGTCCGCGGCCGCCGGGCGGGCGAAGGTCGTAAGCGCGCCGCCCGCGCCCAGCGCGGCGGCGGCGCCGATCCCGGCCGTGCCTTTCAGCAGGTCGCGGCGGCCGAGCGATGTTGCGGTAGGCGAATGGTCATTGTCGGTTGTCATGCTGCGGCTCCTCCCAATTTCGTTTTGCCCCGGGTCGCGATCCGCATCGCGGCGCCCTCAGGAATCGTTGGCGTGTCGTTGTCGCGGGCCGTTAAACGTGACACCGCGACAGCGAACCACCGTCGCATCGATGCCACTCAGCGATCGACGCACTATGCCGCAGCCACGCAGACTGTCAACGGTGTTAAGGAACCGGGCCGCCGGGGCGCGCCGTCACACGAACGGCATCTTGATCCCCTCCGCGGCGAACGTCGCCTGCACCGCCGGGCGTGCCAGGACGCGCGCCGCGTGGGCGCCGAGCGCGGGCAGATCGCGCGGCGGACGCGGCATGACGCGGCCCCAGCGCACCAGCATCATCAGGAACAGGTCGGCGGCGGAAAAGCCGGACTCCAGCAGCCAGTCCCGCCCGTCCATCTGGGCCGCGATGCGGTCGAACATCGCCTCCAGCCGCTGCCGTGCCGCCTCCTTGACCGCCGGGATCGCGGCGGGATCGGCGGTGTGCTCGTGCGGATAGAACCAGGCGCGATACTCGGCCTGCGGCGTGTTCGTCAGATGCACCATCCATTTGTAGAACTGCGCCCGCTCCGCCGTGCCGACCGGCGGCGCCAGCCGCGCCTCGGGATACTTGTCGGCCAGATGCATCGCGATCGCGGCGGTCTCGAACAGCACCAGATCGCCGTCGATCAGCACCGGGATGCGGCCGTTCGGATTGAGCCTGAGATACGCGGGGCTTTTCTGCTCGTTGCCGGCGCGATCGACCAGCCGCAATTCCACCGGCGCCCCGGCCTCGCGCAGCATCATGTGCGGCAGCAGGCTGGCATTGCCGGGAAAGTAGTAGAGCACCGTGCCCATCAGTCCGCCTTCAGGCCGAGCCGGCCCAACATGTCGCGCCACACCTGCATCGCCGCCTCCGGGGAATAAAGCGCCGCCACGCGCTCCAGCGCGCGCGCCGACTGTTCCTGCCACGCCTGTTCGTCCTCGTGCAGCCGCGCCACTTCCCGCGCAAACGCATCAGGATCGTCGGCGACCGCGACGCCGTCGCCGTGCGCAAGCCCGGTGCCTTCCAGCGAGATCGCGGAGCCGACCACCGGCAGCCCGTGCGCAAGGCTGGTTGCCAGCTTGCCCTTGAACCCGGCGCCGAAGCGCAGCGGCGCGACCGAGACGCGCACGCGGCCGAACAGATCGGCGAGATCGGGAACCCAACCCAGCACCTCGACCGCATCGCTGGCCAGTGCCGCGACCTCCGGCGGCATCCCACTGCCCGCCAGCAGCAGCCGCACGCCCGGCAGGCGTTCCCGCAGGCGCGGCAGCACCTCAGCGACGAACCAGCGCACGCCATCGAGATTCGGCGGGTGACGGAAGTTGCCGACGAAGCAGATGTCGCGCCGCCCGGCGAAACCGCGTGCCGGCGGCACCGGCCGCGCGATCCAGCGCAGCAGCACCAGCCGCTTGTCGTCCACCTCGCCGCGCAGCAGCGCGTGTTCGTAATCGCTGGTGACGATGGTGGCGTCGGCGGCGCGCATACAGCGCAACTCCGCCGTGCGCTCCTGCGTCGAGGGTGCAACGCCCGCAAGCTCGGCGCGCCGGCGCTCGCGCAGAAAGTGCAGGTCGGCAGTGGCAAAAATCAGCTTCGCCTGCGGCGCCAGCGCGCGCACGCGCTCCTGCAGCAGCGCCGCGTTGGCGTAGCGGTAGATCTGCACGAGGTCGAGCTGTCCGCCGGCCTCGCGCAGATGATCGGTCACGGAGGCGACCTGCGGTGGCGCCGCGACGGCAATGCCGTTGCGCGCCAGCGCGTCGCGTGCCGCCTGGTCGGACTCCACGCCATGCAGCGGCGCGAAGGTCACGTGCCAGCCGAGCCGGCGCAGCAGCAGCATCTGCTCGAAGGTGGCGATCGAGCCGGCATCGTGCTCCGGCCGCGGCAGCGCGTCGTCGATCACCAGCGCATGGCCGGCGAAGCGCACCGGGTTTGGCCACCCCGCGTGCAGCCGTTCGCGCAGGCGCAGCGTCTCCTCGTCGCGCAGCGCCAGGTCGGGCGGGGCGGTATCGCCGGTGCCATCGCCGCGATCGTGCCATTCCGCGCGCGCCAGCGGCTGGTACAGCACCGCCGCGCCACGCGCGCGCAGCCGTGCGCACAGATCGGCGACGGCGTGACCGAAGCGGCCGAACAGCGGGCTGAACCCGCCGCATTCGCGCAGCGCCTGCCGCCGCACCGCGAGCGCGTGGCCCGCCACCGCATCGACCGGCCGCAGAAAGCCGAATGCGGCCGATTCCGCGGTTGCCAGATGCGCCGGATCGGCCAGCCCGCCATCCTCCGTCGCGCTCAGGAAAGCGTGCTGCAACAGCCCGTCGCCGCGCAGCACCGGCCCGGCGACGATCGCCGCCTCCGGCTCGCGGTCAAAGGTGGCCGCGACCTCGGCGATCCAGTGCGGGCCGAGCCGGACCTCGGGAGCCACGAAGACGACGAACCGGCCCCGCGCCGCGGCGGCGGCATCGTTGCGTGCCGCCGACAGGCCGGCTCCGCCTGGCACGAAGCTGTAGCGCAGGTTGCCCACCACGGCGGGCAGCAGCGCGATGTCCGCACCCTGGCCGCCGTCGTCCAGCACCATCACCTCGGCCGCCCTGTCCAGCCCCGCCGCGTGCAGCGCCTGGAGGCACGCATGAAGCGTCGCGAACGGCGCGGTGGCGGCGACGCAGATGGTGGCGAGCGGCCGCTCCGGCACCGCCAGCGCGAAGCGCGCATGACGCCGCAGCGCGCCGCCGGCGCCGGGCGTGGACTCCCGCCCTTCCGCGAGGTCCTGGAAGAAGCCCGCGACGGTCGCGAACAGCGCGCGCGCCGCCTGTGCGTCGTCGCGCCCGGCATCGCCGCGCCGCAGCGCGTCGATCTCGCCACGCAGCAGACGGATCTGCCGCTCCAGGTCCTGGATGCGCTCCTCCGCCGCCGCCATGCGGCCCAGCCGCATAGTGATCGGCGCGCCCAGCGTCCGGCCGGTGTGGCGCTCCTGCACCCGCACCGTCAGCGTGCCGCGTTCGGCCAGCACCGCGTACGGAATCGCGAAGGAGAATCCGTGCCGCCCGTCGCCGATGCCGGCCTGTTGCAGGTCCGGGCGGAAGGCGTCGGCGACCACCTCGCCCACCGGCGTGTCATCGACCAGCACCGCCAGTTCGACATGCGCCTCCGGCCGCTCGGGGAACCAGCACCAGCCGGACACCCAGCCGTCGCGCGACACCCGGTCGAGGCTGCCGGTCAGCGCCGCCGGCGCCGTCGCGCCGCCGCCCTGCCAGCGCACCGGCACCGGCGCGCCGATCGCCTGGCCGGTGCCGATGTCGCGCAGCGCCACGACGCTGTTGCCGCCCGGCCGCATCGTCGCCGCCGGCACGGCGACGCGGAAGGCATGGCGGCCGGAGCCGATTCCCGCCGCCGCCAGGTCCTCGCGCGGCTGGTCGGCGACGATGCGCGCGACCTCCACGTCATCGACCAGCACGGCGACGCGGCGCTGCACCTCCGGCTCGTCGGGCGACCAGCACCACCCCTCGACCGCGCCGTCGCCGCCGACGCGGTCCAGGCTGCCGTTCAGACGGATCGGCGGGGAAACCAGGGTCGGCGCCCGGCGGGCGGTGGGGGTACTGGACGCTGCCTCGGCGGTTGCGCGTCTGGCTCGGGAGGCCATCGTGTCTCCTCGCCTGTAGGGGCCGCTCACGCGGCCGTCATCGCGCCTGTCATGGCATCGCGGGGGCGCCCAAGTCCAGCGATCCATGTCCGGCGCCGCGGTGCAAGTGCCGCGCGACCACCGCCAGCAAATCGCCGCCGGCGAAGGCGACTGCGGGAACTCCGGCCGCGGCGGCGGCGGCGAGGTCGCTGGGCTGGTCGCCGACCAGCACGCAATCGCCCGGATCGACCTGCCAGGCGCGCAGCAGGTCGAGCAGCATCCCCGGCCCCGGCTTGCGCCAGTCGCTCGCGCGCCGATACGCCGCCAGCGGCGCCTCGGGGTGGAAGGGGCAGTAGCGGATATCGTCGATGGTGCCCCCGGCCCGGCGCACCTGCTCGGCCATCCAGGCGTGCAGCGCCAGCACGTCGGCCTCCGTGTAGTGGCCGCGGGCCACGCCCGACTGGTTGGTGACGACGAACACATGCCAGCCGGCCTCGGTCGCGGCACGGATCGCCTCCCGCGCGCCGTCGGTCCAGCGGAACCGCTCGCGCGAGCCGACATAGCCGTCGTCGCGGTTGATGACGCCGTCGCGGTCCAGGAACAGGGCCCGCCGCCGCATCCGGCCCGGCAGTTCCGCGCGGGCGCGGGCAAGGTCGGCGGGGATGCCGATATCGATGAACCAGCCGGGCAGGCGGGTGGCGCGCAACGCCCCGCGCGCGGCGAGGCGCGGCAGCACGTCGCGCTCCAGCGACCCCTCCGGCGGCAGCGCGTCCACGATCCGGCGGTCAAGCGCATAGATGCCGCCGTTGATCCATCCCGGTCCGGCAGCGCCGTGCGGCCGCTCGCGAAACCCGCGCGCCTGCTCGCCGTCCAGCGTCACCTCGCCGAACCGCCCGGCATCGGCCACTTCGGCCAACGCGATTCGCCCCACCACCGCGGCCGGATCGTCATCCGACGCGGCGGCGAGCAGGGCAGCGAGGTTGCCGTCGAGCAGCGAGTCGCCGTTGACCAGCAGGAAGCGATCGTCCAGGCGGTCGCGCGCGTGCCACAGCGCCCCCGCCGTGCCGGCCGGCGCCGGTTCCGTGCTCAGGACGATCTCGATCGGGCGCGGCGCCCGCGCCGCCAGGGCCGCCACCGCCGCCTCGACGCGATCGGACAGATGTCCGGTCAGCAGCAGCACCTGTTCGACGCCGAAGCGGGCGAGTTCGCGCAGCAGCCAGCCGAGGAACGGCCGGTCACCGCAGGGCAGCAGCGGCTTGGGCGTGTCGGCGGCGACGGCGCCGAGCCGCGTCGCCAGCCCGCCCGCGAGAATCGCGCATTGCCGCAGCGTCGCCGCGCGCGTCGTCAAGCCGTCCGATGGCACGTCTGCCCTTCCTGTGCATCCGCCCGCGTCTGCACCATCTTGCGGCGATGCAGGATGCGCAAGGGACGCTGGCCGAGGCGCCGCCCGGCCTGGCGCCGCGGGTGCTCGCGGCGATGGCGGTGGCCGCGGGGTTCGCCGCCGCCAATGTCTGGTACAACCAGCCGATGCTCGGGCTGATCGCGCGCGACCTGCACGCGAGCCCCGGTCAGGTGGCAATGATCCCGACGGCCACGCAGGTCGGCTTCAGCCTCGGCATCCTGCTGCTGCTGCCGCTCGGCGACCGCATGGACCGGCGCCGGCTGATCCTACGCCAGTTCGCCGGGCTGACGGTGGCACTGGTCGCGGCCAGTCTGGCGCCGGGCGCGACGGCGCTGGTGGCGGTGTCGGTGCTGGTCGGCGGCGGCGCCTGCATCGCCCAGCAGATCGTCCCGTTCACCGCTGAACTGGCCACCCCGGCCAGGCGCGGCCGCGCGGTCGGCACGGTAATGAGCGGGCTGTTCACCGGCATCCTGCTCGGCCGCGTGCTGTCCGGCTGGGTCGCCCGGCATTTCGGCTGGCGGGTCATGTTCGGCGTGGCGGCGGTGCTGGCGGTGGTGGTGGGCGTGATGCTGGCCACGGTGCTGCCGCGCAGCCGGCCGTCGGTGAGCACGTCCTATCGCCGGCTGCTCTGGTCGGTCGTGGAGCTGGCGCGGCGGCACGCGGCGTTGCGGCGCGCGTCGCTGACCCAGGCCGGGCTGTTCGGCAGCTTCAGCGCGTTCTGGTCGATCCTGGCGCTCAAGCTGCAGGCGCCGCCGCTATCGCTGGGCAGCGACGTGGCCGGGCTGTTCGGCGTGCTCGGGACGGCGGGCATCCTGGCCGCCACGGTCGCCGGACGGCTGGCGGACCGGCGCGGCCCGCGCGTCGTGGTCGGCGGCGGCATCCTGATCGCCGCCGCCTCCTGGCCGGTGTTCGCCTTGCTGCCGGGGCTGTCCGGGCTGATCGCCGGGTTGATCCTGCTCGATCTCGGCGTCCAGGCGGCGCAGATCGGCAATCAGACGGTGATCTACGCGCTCGCCCCGGACGCGCGCGGACGGGTCAACACGATGTTCATGACCATCATGTTCGTCGGCGGCGCGCTCGGCTCCGCCGGTGCCGGCGCGGCGTGGCTGCTGGCGGGATGGCAGGCGGTGTGCGCGGTCGGGCTGGCATTCGCGCTGCTGTCGCTGCTGGTCCACGCCCAGGGCCGCCGCCAGCGCCGCGGGGTTGCACCCGCCAGGGCAGGCGGTTAGGAAGGCCCCGGCTTGCCGCTCCGGCGCTGCTGTAGCTCAGTGGTAGAGCACCCCCTTGGTAAGGGGGAGGTCGACAGTTCAATCCTGTCCAGCAGCACCAGCCTCGCCACCGGTGGCGGCCGGGCGCCGGACCCGCGCAGTCGGCTACGGCAGCGCCGCCAGCCGCGCGATCAGCAGGGCGAAGAACGCCTCCGCCTCCAGCGTCTCCAGCAGCACCGCCTCGGCACCACGCCCGCCGCGCCGCCAGCGGTCGATCGCGGTGCGGCCGCGGCCGATGCCGGGGCCGCAATCGACCTCGGCCAATACCGAAACCTGCCTGAATAAATGCGGCGCGACCGCCCAGGCGACGGCGCAGGCATCATGCTGCTCATGCCCGCGCCCGCCGGAACGGCGGGAGGGCTTCACCCGCTCCCAGATCCGCGCCGCCGCGGTCAGGCAGGCGCCCTGCCCGGCTTCGCGCAAGGCGGCGATGTGGGCGGGGGTGCACAGCGCCTGCCCGGTCACCTCCAGCGTCGCCAGCGTCACCGGCGCGCCGGCGCCGAGCACGATCGCCAGCGCCTCGGGGTCGTTCCAGGCGTTGAACTCGGCGGACGGGGTGGCATTGCCCTCACCCACCGCCCCGGTCATCAGCACGATCTCCGCCACCCGCCCGGCCAGCGCCGGCTCGGTGGCCAGAGCGAGGCCGAGATTGGTCGCCGGGCCGAGGCCGATCAGCGTGACCGAGCGCGGGGCGGCGGCGCGCAGCAGGTCGCGGATGGCATCCGCGGCAAGGCCCGGCGCGGCGGGCGGACCCTCCGGCAGTACGACGCCGGCAAGTCCATTATCGCCATGGACATGCGCGGCGTCCTCGAAGCGGCCCAGCAGGGGCCGGTCGGCCCCCCCGACCACCGGCACCTGCTTGCCGGCCAGCGCCACGATGGCGCGCGCGTTGGGCAGCGTGTGCTCCAGCCCGACATTGCCGCCCACCGCCGTCACCAGCCGCACGTCCAGTTCCGGCGAGGCGAGTGCCAGCCACAGCGCGATCGCGTCGTCGGTGCCGGGGTCGCAGTCGATGACGGTCGGGCGCGGTGTCATGCCGCGCAGACCGCCCGCCAGGGCACCAGCAGCCATGCCGCCAGCCGCGTCACCGCCCCGCCGCCACCGGCCGGCTTCGGCGCCGCCGGGCGAGGCGCGGCGGCAGGTGCCGGGGCAGTGCCGTCGAGCAGCAACTCGATCGTCCGCCGCACCCGCCCACGCGCGCGATGCAGCAGCACGCGCTGGTTCTCCGGCGAGATTTCCAGCAGCGCGCAGGCGTCCTCGGCGCTGTGCGCCTCGATGTCACGCAGGATGATGACGGCTTTCTGCCCGGCCGGCAGCGTCTCGATCGCCGCCTGCACGTGCTGCCAGAGTTGCCGTCCGGCGACCATGCGCTCGGGATCCAGCTCGTCCCACAGCTTCGGCGCCTCGGTCCAGTGTCCGTCGGGCTGGAAGCGGTCGAGCGGCACCGCGCGCTCCGCCGCCTCGCCCGGGTCCAGCGCCGGCAGCGCCACCAGCCGCCCCTCGCGGCTGGCGCGGGTGCGGGCGCGGTTGAGCACGATCGCGAACAGCCAGCCCGCAAGGCTCGACCGTCCCTCGAACCGGCCGATGCCGGCGAACACGGCGAGCCAGGCGTCCTGCACCACCTCCTCGGCCTGCGCGCGGCTGCCGATGATGGCGCTGGCGGTGCCGACCAGCGAGCCGTGGAAGCGCCGGATCAGCCGCCGGTACGCCGCCCCGTCGCCGGCACGCAGCTTCGCCAGGAAGTCGGGGCGGTCGAACTCGCCATCGCCGGCCTGTGTCATGACCGGCGTTGTAACGCGACACGACCGCGCGAGTCTCGATATCGTGCCCGCCTCCGGGACAGCGAGAGCATGGCCGTGCCGACCTGCCGCGACATGAGCGAACTGGCGACCGACTACATGGAGCGGGCGCTGCCGTGGCGCGCCTTCCTGGCCGCGTGGTGGCACCTGCGGCTGTGCGGCATGTGCCGCGCCTATTACGACCAGCTCGCCCGGGTGCGCCGGCTGCTCGGCCGCACCCCCCTGCCCGGCCCCTCGCCCGAGGTCGAGGCGGCGGTGCTGGCGGCGCGGGCGCGCGCGGGCGACGCGCCGCCCTAACCCTCCGGCCGCTCCAGCCAGCCCATGCTGGCCGCCGGCTCGGCGTCGGTGGTGCGCAGATAGGGCTTGATGTCGAGCAGCGGCGTGCCGTCGATGCAGTCGAGATAGCGCACCGCCAGCACCCCCTCGGCCGCGAACCCGTCGAAGGCGACCACCGCCAGCCCGATCGGGTTGGGGCGGATCGGCGCGCGGGTCGCGAACACGCCGCGCGGGGCGGTCCCGAAGGGCGGGGTGAAGACCAGTTCCGGCGGACCCGCCTGATCGAGCCAGTAGAGCAGGATGAGGTGCGAAAACCCCTCCAGCCCCAGCAGCCCGGCGCGGAATTCGGGGAAGAGTTCGGCACGGCAGGGCGGCGCGGGGTCGAGCTTGCGCGTGTTGCGCGGGCATTCGGCGCGGGTGCGGAAGGGCGTGCGCAGCGTGCCGATCGGCGTGAGCGTGAGGGGGCGGGTCGCGGACATTGCGCCAGCGTGGCGCGCGCGGCCGGCAGGGGCAAGACCACCGTTTCCCGACACAAAGCCGCGAGACGCCGCGGCCACGTGCAGCCGGCGGCGCGCGGCGCGATACATTCCGCAGCAGGATTGCACGGAACCTACCCCATGCCCTCAGGACGCCGCGCGCGCGCCCTGATGCTCGCATCGCCGCGCCGGCTGCGCGCCGAGTGGCGGCTGCGCCGGGACATCGCGGCGCTGCGGGGTTCGGAGCTGTTCGATGCGGCGTGGTATCTCGCCACCTATCCCGACGTGGCGGCGGCGGGGATCGACCCGGCGCGGCATTACCTCAAGGCCGGCGCGCAGGAGGGGCGCAACCCCTCGGCGCGGTTCTCCGGCCGCGACTATCTCGACCGCAACCCTGACGTGGCGCGCGCGGGGAGCAACCCGCTGATGCACTATCTGCGCCACGGCGCGCGCGAGGGACGCGCCGGCGCGACACGCGACGCGCCGGTCGTGGTCGGCGATCTGGCGCCGCTGTATGGCTTTCCGGCGCCGCGCGGGGCGGCGCCACGCGTCACGCTGCTGACCGACAGCCTGCGCGCCGGCAGCCTGTTCGGCGGCGTCGGCACGGCACTGCTGTTCGCAACCGCGCTCGCCGGACGCCTCGGCGCGACGCTGCGCGTGGTGACGGAAACCCAGCCGCCCGACCGCGACGCCGCCGCCGTGGTGCTGCGCACGCACGGCATCGCCCCACCCGCCGACATTGAGTTCGTGTTCGCCGAACGACGCCGCCCCGACCGGCGGGAGATCGACCTGCGCCGCGACGACCTGTTCGTCACCACCGGCTGGTGGCACGTGTGGAACCTGCTGCACGCGGCGTCGGCGCGACAGGTCATCCACCTGCTCCAGGACGATGAGCGGCTGTTCTATCCGCACGGCGACGCGCATCTGCTGTGCAGCGAAGTGCTGGCCACGCCCGGCCTGCGCTTCGCGGTCAACACGCGGCTGCTGCACGCGCATTTCGCCGCCGAGGGCTTCGGCGATGTCGCCGCGCGCGGCGCGTGGTTCGAGCCGGCGTTTCCGCACGAATGCTATCACTGGGAGGACCGCGCGGAGGATGGGCGGATGACGTTCCTGTTCTATGCGCGGCCAGGACATCCGCGCAACCTCTACGCGCGAGGACTGGCGGCGGTGCGTGCGGCGATCGAGCGGCGCATTCTTGATCCCGGCGACTGGGACTTCGTCTTCGTCGGCCACGACCTTGCGGACGTCACGCTGCCGCGCGGCGTTGTCCCGCGCATGCTGCAAAATCTGCGCTGGCCGGAGTACGCGGCACAGGTGCGGCGCGCCGATCTCGGGCTGGCGCTGATGTACTCGCCGCATCCGGGCTATCCGGCGCTCGACCTGGCCGCCAGCGGCGCCGTCGCGGTCACCAACAGCTGCGGCCGCAAGCGCTCGCTCGCGGCGTATTCGGCGAACATCCTGTGCGTGGATGCGAATTTGGACTCGCTGATCGACGGCATCGCGCGGGGGGCGCGGCTGGCGCGCGACCTGCCGGCGCGGCGGCGCAACTACGTGCAGAACGGGCTGGGACGCGACTGGACCACCGCCTTCGCGCCGGCGATCGAGCGGCTGCTGGCGCAACCCTCACCCGGCGCTGCGCGCCACCCTCTCCCGCAAGCGGGAGAGGGAAGAAAGGCGGCGCTGCTGCTCCCTCTCCCGCATGCGGGAGAGGGCCGGGGTGAGGGGCCTTGAGGCGCGGCACGCATGTTCACCGCCAGCATCCCGGCCATCGCCTATCGCGATCCCTGGAGCCAGCGCCTGGAGGACCGGCTGGCCGCGCTGCTGCGGCCGGCGGCGTACCGCGTCGCGTATCTGTACGAACTGCCCGACACCTCGACCTTCCGCTATCGCTGCTACAACATGGTGCAGGCGCTGGCCGGCGAGGACGACATAGCCGCCGCGTGGTTCGCGCGCGCCGACATCCCGCATCTGCTGCCGTTGCTGGACCGTTGCGATGCGCTGGTGATCTGCCGCGTACGCTATGACGACATGGTCGCGCATCTGCTGGCGCGTGCGCGGCAGATCGGCGTCGATACCGTGTTCGACTGCGACGATCTGGTATTCGATCCGGACCAGGTGCATCTGGTGCTGCACACGCTCGATCAGATCATGGTCGAAAAGGCGTGGGACACCTGGTTCGCCAGCATCGGGCGCATCGCCGCCACCATGCGCCTGTGCGAACGCGCCATCGTCACCAACGACTTCCTCGCCGACCGGCTCCGCGCCGCGGCGCCGGGCAAGGATGTGCGCGTGGTGCCGAACTTCCTGGACCGCGAGCAGCTCGACGTGTCGCTGCCGCTGTACGAAGCCAAGCGGCGCGGCGGCTTCGCGCGCGACGGGCGCGTGCATATCGGCTATTTCAGCGGCACGCCGACGCACAGCCACGATTTCGCCATCGTCGAGGAGGCGCTGGCGCGCCTGCTGCGCGAGGATGCGCGCGTGCGGCTGCGGCTGGTGGGCTTCGTCACGCCGGGCCCTGCGCTGGCGCCCTTCGCCGGGCGCATCGAGCGCGTGCCGCTGCACGACTATCTCAACCTGCAACGCCTGATCGGCGGCGTGGAATTCAACATCGTGCCGCTGCGCGCCAACGATTTCACCAACTGCAAGTCGGAGCTGAAGTATTTCGAGGCGGCGATCGTCGGCACGGTGACGCTGGCCGCGCCGACGCACGCCTACCGCACCGCCATCGCCGACGGCGAGAACGGCTGGCTGGTGCCATCCTACGGCTGGACGGACGCGCTGGAGACCGCGCTCGCATCGCTCGACGACTATGGCGCGATGGCGCAGCGCGCGTTCGCGCACACGCTGGCACGCTATTCGCCCGAGGCGATGGTACGGGCGATCCGCGCGGCGCTGCTGGGACCGGCGGAGCCGGCGCGGCAGGCCGCCGGCCGCGTCATCGCGGCACGCCGAAATCCTCCAGCCGCCAGGTGAGAAGTTCGCCGATCTGCTCCACCTCCCGCTCACCGTGCGGGTAGCGCGCCAGGATGTCGGGGTCGGTGGCATAGTGGCCCTGGCGCGGGAACACCGTGGTGACGCGCTCGCCCCACTGGCGCTTCAGCGAATCCAGGATGCGCAGCTTGTCGTCGATCATCACGTAGTGCCGCGCCGGAAACCGCCGCTCGACGTCGTCGAGTTCCTGCTCCTTGTGGATGTAGATCAGCACCCGGTCCGCCACCGCGTCCCACAGTCCGGCGCGCTGCACCTTGCGCGGCTGGAACACCGCGTCGCCATCCGACAGGATCACCGCGCGGCCCCATTGCTGCACATGGCGCAGCACCTCCAGCGCGCCAGGATAGAGGCGGGAGGCGAAAGGATACTCGATCAGCCAGTTCGCCATGCGCAGCACGCGCGGGTCGTGCATCTCCTCCACCCGGAACCGCTCCAGCGCGCCGAGATAGTCGGCATAGCCGAGTTCCTCGCGCAACTGCTCGAACAGTTCCCAGTAGCGGTCGCGGCACACCGGGCCGTGCTCGCGCGCCAGATAGTCGCGCAGGTCGGCCTGCACCTCGTCATTGTCCAGCAGCGTGTTGTCCACGTCGAACAGGAAGATCAGGTCGTCGCTCATGCTTGCTCCCCGGTGTGTACCACGTGCCGCGAGACGGTGGCCCGCTCGCCGATCAGCCCGCGCGGACGCGCCAGCAGCACGCCGGCCAGCACCGCGCCGATCGCGACCAGCCGCAGCGCCGCGCCGCGCGCCTGCCAGGCGCCCGGCAGCATGGCGGCGAGCAGCGTGCCGCTCAATGTCCACAGCCCCCAGACGACGACGGCGCCGAGCAGCGCGCCGCGATTGTTGCCTGATCCGCCGAGCACCAGCATGACCCAGACCTGGAACGTCAGCACCGGCAGATAGTTGTCGGGGGCGATGAAGCCGAAGAACTGTGCCTGCATCGCCCCCGCCAGCCCCATCAGCGCCGCCCCGATCACGAACGCCTGCAACCGGAAACGGTCCGGCGCCTTGCCCAGCGACGCCGCCGCCGCCTCGTCCTCGCGCAGCGCGCGCAGCACGCGGCCCCAGGGGCTTTGCGTCAGCCGCTCCAGTGCGACGAAGATGATCGCGGTGACGGCGGCGACAAGGGCGAGGTTGGCGGCGCCGAACGCCAGCGGCCGGTCGGCCAGCGATTCGAACGGCTTGGGGATGAAGGCGATGCCGAACGGCCCGCCGGTCAGCGCGGTCGCGTTCAGCGCCACCAGTTGCAGCGTGACGGCGGCGCCGAAGGTGGTGATGGCGAGATAGTCGGCGCGCAGCCGCAGCGTCGCGGCCCCCACGATCGCGGCGGCGAACGCGGCGGCGAGCATGGCACCTGCCCAGCCGAGTGCGATCGGCAGCGCGAACCCGCCCCAGTGCGCGGGCGCGGGGGCAGCCGTGATCCATGCGGCGACATAGGCGCCGACGGCGGCGAACCCCGCCACGCCGACATTGAACAGGCCCGCCGCGCCCCATTGCAGATTGAGGCCCAGCACGGCGACACCGTAGGTGAGGGCGACGGTGGCGAAGAAACAGAGATAGCTGGCCAGCCCCGTCACTCGCGCCCTCCGAACAGCCCTCGCGGGCGCACCAGCAGCATCGCCAGCAGCACCACGAACGCCACCGCCGCGCGATACTGCGCACCGGCGAGCGGCACCGCGGCAGCCTCGGCGATGCCGATGACCAGTCCGCCGAGCATCGCCCCCGGCACGCTGCCGACCCCGCCCAGAATGGCGGCGGCGAACAGCGGCAGCAGCAACTCGAATCCCATGCTCGGGCGCAGTTGCACGGTCACACCCAGGAACACGCCCGCCGCCGCCGCCAGCGCGCCGCCGATCGCCCAGGTGGCGCGCACGATGCGCGCGGGGTCGATGCCGGCGAGCCGCGCGAGGTCGGGATTCTCGCTGACCGCGCGCATCGCGCGGCCGAGCGGCGTGCGCGTCAGCAGCACGTGCATCGCCAGCATCAGCACCAGCGCCGCCGCCAGCACGACAAGCTGGTCCGCCGTCGCGCGCAGCCCGGGCGCGAGCCGCAGCGTCATCGCGATGTCGGTCGTGTAGTAATAGGGCTCCGGCCCGAAGGCGAACTCGATCGCGCTGCGCAGCGCGAGCGAGGCGCCGAAGCTCGCGATCACCAGCACGATGGCGTTGCCGTGGCGGCGCAGGCGGCGGAACAGCGCCGCGTCCAGCGCCAGCGCCAGCAACGCGGTCAGCGCCATCGCGACCATCAGCGCCACGACCAGCGGCCAGCCGAAGGTCAACGCGCCGATCGGCGCCGCGCCCCCGAACGCGCCGGCGCCCAGCATCGCGAGATAAGCGCCCCAGGTCGCGAACTCGCCATGCGCGAAATTGGCGAAGCGCAGCAGGCCATAGGTCAGCGTCAGCCCGATCGCGCCCAGCCCGATCATGGCGCCCGAGGTGATGCCGTCGATGAGGATCTGGCCGATCACGCGGCCCGCCCGCCCAGATACAGCGCCGCGACATGCGGATCGTCCAGCAGCGCGGCGCCCGCGCCCTCATGCGCGACGCGCCCTTCCACCAGGATCACGGCGCGGTCCGCGACCGCCAGCGCGGCGCGCGCATTCTGCTCGACCAGCAGCACCGCGACGCCGCCGACCGCGATCTCGCGCAGTTTCGCGAGCACCATTGCCACCAGTTTCGGCGACAGGCCGGCCGAGGGTTCGTCCAGTGCCAGCACCGCGGGCGATGCGATCAGCGCGCGCGCGATCGCCAGCATCTGCCGCTGTCCGCCGGACAGCAGGCCGGCCGCGCGGCGTCGCGCCGCCGCCAGGTCGGGGAACATCGCCAGCATCGCGCCGATCCGCGAGGTTCGCGCGGCACGCGGCAGAATGGCGGCAGCGACAGCGAGATTCTCGGCGACGCTCAGCGCGGCAAAGATGTTGTGCGTCTGTGGCACGAAGCCGAGGCCGTGGCGGATGCGCGCGTGGGCCGGCACATCCAGCAGCGAGGCGCCGTCGAGCGTGATGGTCCCCGCCGCGACCGGCACCAGCCCGGCGAGGGCTTTCGCCAGCGTCGATTTGCCCGCCCCGTTCGGGCCGAGCAGCACGAGAATTTCGCCGCCCGCCAGCGACAGATCGACGCCGCGCACGATCGGCAGCCCCGGCTCGTAGCCCGCGACCAGCCCGCGCAATTCGAGCCGCGTCACGCCGCGCCGCCCAGATACGCCTCGATCACCCGCGCGTCGCGCGTCACCGCCTCGGGCGGGCCGGAGGCGAGCAGGCGGCCGCCCGCCATCACATGCACCTCGCCGCACAGGCGCGCGACCAGATCGAGATTGTGCTCGACGATGAGGAAGGAAATGCCGCGCGCGTGCAGCTCGCGGATGCGCTCGATGATGGTCTCCAGCAGCGTCGGGTTGACGCCCGCCGCCGGCTCGTCCAGCAGCACCAGCCGCGGCTCGGCCATCAGCACGCGCGCGAGTTCCAGCAGCTTGCGCTGCCCGCCCGACAGCACCGATGCCGGCGCGGCGGCGAGGCGGCCGAGGGCGAGGAAGTCGATGATCTCGCGCGCGCGGACGATGTTGCGCCGCTCCTCGGCGGCGACCGCGCGCGGGGCGAGCCAGTTGGCGAACGCCCGCTCCCCGCGCTGATGCAGGGCGGCCAGCAGCACGTTCTCCAGCACCGTCATGGCGGCGAAGGGGCGCGGGATCTGGAACGTGCGGCCGAGTCCCAGCGCCGCGCGCCGGTGCGGCGGGGCGTGGGCGATGTCGCGGCCCTCGAAACGGATGGCGCCGGCGGTCGGGCGCAGGCTGCCGGCGATCAGGTTGAACAGCGTGGTCTTGCCCGCCCCGTTCGGCCCGATCAGGCCGGTGATGCGGCCCGGCGGAATGTGCAACGACACGCCATCGACCGCCCAGGCGCCGCCGAAGCGGCGCGTTACGCCGGAAAGTTCGAGCATCGGATGCGGCGGACCGGATTGGCGGTTGCGTCGGCGCGCACGGTATGCACGATCGTCCCCCGTGCCAAGCCCGCGAAAGGACGCATTTTGCGCGCAATCCGTATTCAGGAGGAACGGTCTGGACTCGATGCGTCGGCGCACCTGCTGACCGACGCCGCCCCGGCCAACTGCGCCTTCCTGTGGGACTTCCTGGCCACACCGCGCGAGCTTGCCGCGATCCACGCGATCTGGACCGGCCCGGAAATTTCCGCCCCGCTGCCGGCCTCGCTGGTGGCCGACAAGCATCGCGCTGACGGCCTGCCTTTGGAGAATGCGACGGTCATGCCGCAGCCGGGCGAGGTGGTGCTGGCCTATCTGCCGCCGCGCGTCTGGGGCGGGGGCGAGGCGCCGGTGTTCGATCTCGGCCTGTTCTATGGCCCGCACGGGCGGCTGTTCTTCCCGATCGGCTGGCATGCCGGCAGCGTCGTGGCGCGCGTCGATCCGGCGCAGGTGCCCGCACTGGCCGCCGCCTGCAAGCGCATCAGGGAGTCCGGCGCCTGCACGCTGCGCCTGTCGCACGCATGAGCGCGGCCGACGACTTTTTCGACCTGTTCGACCTGCGCATCGATGTCGTGGTGCCGCCGGGCGCGCGCGTGCTGTGCGGCGCGAAGCCGGGCGATCATTTCTTCCTCTACGGCGAAATGCTGCATCTGCCGCCGGGTCAGGGGTTTTCCATCTACTCACTGGCCGCGGTGCTGCCGCTGCTCGCGGCCAGGCAGCGGCCGACGCATCCGAACGACTGGATGAGCACGGATGCCGAGGTCGCCTGCCCCGATCCCAACTGCCCCACGCGCCTGCGCATCACGCGCATCGGCACGCGGCGGTTCCGCCATTCCGAGACGACGGCGACGAAGCGATGAGCGAAGCACCCTCACCCCGCCCCTCTCCCGCCAGCGGGAGAGGGAGAAGTGAAGACGCCGGCTTGCTTCCTCCTCTCCCATTCATGGGAGAGGGCCGGGGTGAGGGCGTCGCCCGCATCGAACTGCGCCCCGGCTACGTCATCTCCCGCGTCATCAAGGGCGGCTGGCAGCTTGCCGGCGGGCATGGCGAGGTGTCGCGCGACGCGGCGATCGCCGACATGGCGGCCTATGTCGCCGCCGGCATCACCACCTTCGACTGCGCGGACATCTATACCGGCGTGGAGGAGCTGATCGGCGCGTATCTGCGCAGCGCCGAAGCGGCGGACGTAAAAGTGCACACGAAATTCGTCCCCGACCTCGACCTGCTGCCGCGCATCACGCGCGCCGATGTCGCGCGCATCATCGACCGCTCGCGCGCCCGGCTCGGGCGCGATCGGCTCGATCTCGTGCAGTTCCATTGGTGGGACTACGACATTCCGCGCTGGCTCGACACGGCCCTGTTGCTGAAGGAATTGCAGCACGAGGGGAAGATCAACCTGATCGGCGGCACCAATTTCGACACCGCGCACGCCGCAGCCCTGCTCGATGCCGGCGTCGATCTGGCCTCGGTGCAGGTGCAGTACTCGCTGCTCGACGACCGGCCGGCGCGCGGGCTGGCGGCGCTGGCGCAGGCCCGGGGCATGAAGCTGCTGTGCTACGGCACCGTCGCCGGCGGGTTCCTCTCCGATCGTTGGCTCGGCGTCGCGGAACCGCGCGAGCCGCTGCCGAACCGCTCGCTGACCAAATACAAGCTCATCATCGACGATGCCGGCGGGTGGGACTGGTTCCAGGCGCTGCTGCGCGCGCTCGACGGCGTGGCGCGGCGGCACGGCACCGACATCGCCGCCGTCGCCAGCCGCGCGGTGCTCGACTTCCCCGCCGTTGCCGCCGTCATCGTCGGCGTGTCGCGCGGCGCGCATCTGGCGGCGCATGCCGGGCTGTGCCGTATTCCGCTGGACGATGCCGACCGCGCGGCGATCGGCGCGGTGCTGGCGCAGCGCCGGCCGATCGAGGGCGACGTGTACGCGCTCGAACGCGACCGCGCCGGGCGGCACGGGCGGATCATGAAATACAATCTGGGAAACACGTAGCGGGGGAGAGCGACCATGCGACGATTGCTGCTGGGGGCCGCGTGCGCGGCGCTGCTCGCGCCGGGGGCGCTGGCGGCCGACTGCAAGGTGACGATCGGCGTCGTCATGTCGCTCACCGGCCCTGCCGGCGCCTATGGCCAGGCGGGTGCCAAGTCGGTGGAGATGGCGTTCCGCGATCTGAATGCGGCCGGCGGCCCGCTCGGCTGCACGCTGGCGACCGAGGAACGCGACGCGCAGAGCCAGGGCACCGTCGCCGTCGATGCCGCGAAACAGCTTGTCGAGATCAGCCATGTCCCGGCGATCATCGGCGGCATCATCTCCTCGGTCAGCATCCCGATCCTGACCGCCGTGACGGCACCCGCGCATGTGGTGCAGGTCTCGCCGGCTTCCTCCTCGCCCACGCTCACGCAGCTTGGGCGGGAGGGCAAGACCAACGGCATCTTCTTCCGCACCATCACGTCGGACGCGCTGCAAGGTGTCGCGGCGGCGCGCTACGCGCTCGATGTCGGACTGAAAAAGCTTGCCATCATCCAGGTCAACAACGACTTCGGCGCCAACATGACCAAGGAGTTCGCCGCCGCCTACAAGGCGCTCGGCGGCACCATCACCTCGGTCACGCCGTACAATGAAAAGGCCGCGTCGTATGATGCCGAGGTGACGGCGGCGCTGGCCGGCGATCCCGACGCGCTCTACCTGATCTCCTATCCGGTCGATGGCGCCACGATCACGCGGGCGTGGATTTCCAAGGGCGGGCCGCGCAAGTTCCTGCTCAACGACGGCATGAACAGCGGTGACTACATCAAGGCCGTCGGCGCGAAGTATCTGGAGGACGCCTACGGCACCTCCTCGGGCACCGAGAACAGCCCGTCCACGGACTATTTCAACGCCAACTACAAAGCCTTCTCCGGCCTCGACCCCGGCTCGCCGGCGGCGGTGCAGGCGTACGACGCGGGGGTGCTGGTGGGTCTGGCGATCGCGGCGGGCGGCAAGGCCGACAGCGCGGCCATTCGCGAGGGCCTTTACAAAGTGACCGACCCGGCGGGCGAGGTCGTCACCGCCGGGGCGGAGGGTTTCCGAAAGGCACTTGCATTAATCCACGATGGCAAGAAGATCCGCTATGTCGGCGTGATCGGTCCGATCCGTTTCGACCAGTACGGCGATATCACCGGGCCGTTCCGGCTGTGGCAGATCAAGGGCGGCCAGGTCGTCACCAAAGGCGAACTGACCACCGCCGATGTGGACCGCCTGCGCGCCCAGATCGCCGGGAAGTGAGCCTGCCGGCGGACGATTTCGCCCGCACCCTCTGGTCGCGCACCGCCGCCGCGCCGCCCGTCACGGCGCCGCTCAGGGGCGATGCTGCCTGCGAGGTGGCGATCATCGGCGCCGGCATCCTGGGCCTCTCCACGGCCCTGGCATTGGCCGCGCGGGGGGTGCGGACGGTCGTGCTGGAGGCGGCTGTGATCGGCGCCGGCGCGTCGGGGCGCAATGGCGGGCTGGTGGTCCCCAGCCTGCCGCGCATCGGGCCGGAGGCGGCGCCGCCGCGGCTCGCCGCGATGATCGCGGGCGGGGCGGATGCGGTGTTCGCGCTGATCCGCCGCCACGGCATCGCCTGCGACGCGGTGCAGAGCGGCTGGCTGCACCCCGCGCACGCCGAAAGCCTCGCCCCGCGCGTGGCCGCCCGCGTGGCGGCATGGCAGGCGGCGGGGGCGCGCTGCGTGTGGCTGGACGCGATGGAAACCCGGCGGCGGATGGGGAGTGAGGCATTCCACGGCGCGCTGTTCGACCCGAGCGGCGGGCATCTCGACCCGCTCGGCTACACGCGCGGGCTGGCCCGCGCGGCGCTGGCGGCGGGGGCGGTGATCCACGCGGCAAGTCCAGTGACGGACCTGCGCCGCGACGGCGGCCTCTGGCGGCTCGCCACGCCGGGCGGCACGCTGCGCGCCGGGCGGGTGCTGGCGGCGGTCAACGCGGCGCCGCCGGGGCTGGGCGGGCGGGCAAGCGTGGTGCCGTTGCTGGTCTATCAGATGGCGACCCCGGTGCTGCCGGAGGCGGCGCGGCGCGCGGTGCTGCCCGGCGGCGAGGCGTTCTCCGACACCCGCAACAACCTGCTCGCCGGCCGCTGGACCGCCGAGGGGCGGCTGGTCGTCGGCGGCATGGCGGTGCTGCACGCGGGCGCGATCGACCGGCTGCCGAGACGCGCGGCGCGGCGGCTGGCGGCGGCGTTTCCGCCGCTCGGGCCGGTGCGGTTCGAGTATGTCTGGCGCGGGCGGGCGGCGCTGACCGGGGATTTCCTGCCGCGCCTGACCGAATGCGCGCCCGGCCTTGTTTCGTCGGTCGCGTGCAACGGGCGGGGCATCGTGCTCTCGACCGTGCTGGGGCCGGCGCTGGCGGACTATCTCGCGACCGGCGACGCCACGGCGCTGCCGCTGCCGCTCACTCCGCCGCGGCCGATCCCGCTGCCGGGCCTCGCCCGCCGGCTGCCCCAACTGCTCCTGCCGCTGGGCGCGTGGCAGGACCGGCGGGCCGCGCGCGCCGCGCCACCGCCCGCGTCATCGTCCAGATGAGCGCCACCGTCGCCGCCCAGGCGAGCAGTTGCAGCCCATCCGGCTGGTCGGTGTAGCCCACCAGCGCGTGCGCCAGCCGGCCGGGGATGGAGCCGTCGGCGAGCAGCCACGATGTGTCCCACAGCGGCGCCTGCATCACCTGCGCGAACCCGCCCTGCTGGAGGAACGCGACGGCCGTCGCCGCCATGCCGGCGGCGAGCAGGGTGATGAGCCAGCCGGTCGCCTGGAACAGCCGCGCCGCCGGGATCGCCAGCAGCCCGTAATACATCATCGCCGCCACCGCGGCACCCGCCGCGACGCCGAGCACCCCGCCGGTCGCCAGCGCCGCCGCCGAGGTGCCGCCCGCCAGCACGCCATACAGGAACAGCACCACCTCCGAGCCTTCGCGCAGCACCGCGATGCCGACCACCACCGCCAGCGCCGCCGGCGGCCGTTCTCCGGCCACGACCGCAGTGCCGGCCGCGCGCAGCTCGCGCGCCATGCTGCGCCCGTGCCCGGCCATCCAGACATTGTGCCAGGTCAGCATCGCGACGGCGGCGAGCAGCACGGCGGCGTTGAACACCTCCTGCCCCGCGCCCGCGAACAGCGCCGAGAGTTCCCCGGCGAAGGCGGCGAGCAGACAGGCGCCGAGCACGCCGCCGCCGACCCCGGCGGCGACCACCCGCCCGCGCCCGGTCACCCCGCGCGTGGCCGCCAGCACGATGCCGACGATCAGCCCGGCCTCGATGACCTCGCGGAAGACGATGACGAGGGCGGCGAGCACGCTCCCCTTCTCCTGCTACTCGGCCACCAGTGTACCCTGGGCGGTATCCTCGTGATACTCGCCCTCGAACTTGTACGTGCCGGGCTTGAGGGGACGGATGCGCACCGTCGCCTCGCCGTGGGCGGGGATCACCTTCTCAACCTTCAGCGAGGCGGAGTCGAACTCCTCGGCGGTCGCGTCCTCGTTGCGGATGTGCAGCACCACCGGCTGCCCGGCCTTCACGCGCAGTTCAGCGGGGGCAAAGGCATGGTCCTTGATCGTCAGCTCCAGCGGCGGGTCGGCGGCGCGCGCGGCGGCGACGGGCAGGACCAGCAGGGCGGCGGCGGGCAGCAGGCGAAGGAACACGCAGGAGTCTCCGGTGCCGGGGACCATCCCCGACTTGAAGATGCGAATTACTCGCAATTGTCGGCCACGTCAAACGCCGCCGCCCCCCAGGTCAGAGCGCGGCGAGCACCGCCTCGGCCCGGCTCACGTCAAATCCGCCCGGTTGCTCGACCGCCAGATGCGTCACGCGGCCATCCTCGGCGACGAGGGCGAAACGCTGGCTGCGCACGCCCAGGCCGCGCGCCACCAGGTCGAGTTCCAGGCCGAGCAGCCGGGTGAAGGTACCGGAGCCGTCGGCGAGCATGAGAATCCGCTCACCCACGTTCTGGTCCTTGCTCCAGGCGCCCATGACGAAGGCATCGTTGACCGCCATGCACGCAATGGTGTCCACGCCCTTGGCGCGCAGCTCCGCCGCATGTTCGATGAAGCCCGGCAGGTGCTTGGCGCTGCAGGTCGGGGTGAAGGCGCCGGGGACGGCGAACAGCACCACCTTCCTGCCCTTGAAGATGTCGTCGGTGCTGATCTCCTTCGGTCCGTCCGGCGAGGGCGTCATCAGTTTCGCCGAAGGGATCTGGTCGCCCACCTTGATGGTCATGGTGCTTGTTCGCCTCCTGCTGGGTGCCGGCCGGGATCGGCGCGGGCGGCGCTGACGTAACGCCAAGCGGGCGCACCTGTCACGCCCCCGTGCCGACTCGTGCGCAAAGGCGCGATGACGCTTGCGTTGCACGCGCAAGGCGCCAAGATACATTCCATGCCGCGCAAGAGTTCCTCAGCATCGGGCGACTCGACCGGACCGGCGGCGAAAGCCGGCGGCCTCATTGCGCACGCGGAGATGACGCTGACCGGCCAGTTGCTGATCGCGATGCCGGCGATGATGGACCCGCGCTTCGCCACCAGCGTCGTCTATCTGTGCGCGCACACCTCTGACGGCGCGATGGGCATCGTGGTCAACCGGCCGCTCGCGAGCCCGAGCTTTTCCGACCTGTTACAGCAACTCGGGGTCGATCCGGTGCCGCCGGCGCGCACCATCCGGCTGTGCCAGGGCGGGCCGGTGGACAATGCACGCGGGTTTGTCCTGCACACCGCCGACTGGACCGGTGACGGCAGCCTGCGCGTCGATGACGCGATGGCACTGACCGCGAGTCTGGACATCCTCAAGGCGATCGCCGGCGGCGGCGGACCGCGGCTGGGGATGCTCGCGCTCGGCTATGCCGGCTGGGGGCCGGGACAGTTGGAGCAGGAGATCGCGCAGAACGCCTGGCTGTCGGCGCCGGCCGACCCGGATCTGCTGTTCGACACCGACCACGAGACGAAATGGCGCCGCGCGCTGGCCAAGCTGAAGGTCGATCCGCTGCTGCTCTCGACGACGGCGGGACGGGCGTAGGGGCTTTCAGACGTAGCGCACGCGGTCGCTCGCCAGCAGGGCCGCCATCGCATCCAGATGCGTGATCCCCTGGCCGAGGCGCGCCTGCAACGCGCGCTCGGCCTCGCGCACGCGATCCAGCCGCGCGACAACGGCGCCGAGCAGTGCGGCCGGGATCACCACGACACCATCGGCATCGCCGACCAGCACATCGCCCGCGGCGACCGCAACGCCGCCGCACACGACCGGCAGGCCGATCCGTCCCGGGCCGCTGCGCGCGCAGGAATTGGGCGTGACGGCGGCGGCGAACAGCGGCACCCCGATCTCCCTTATGCCGGCGGCGTCGCGCACCGCGCCGTCGGTGACGAGTGCGACCGCGCCGGCGTTGCGCGCCATCCAGGCGACATTGTCGCCCATGATCGCGGACCCCGCGAACCCGTCGGCAGCGGCCACGATCACGTCGCCCGGCTGCGCCAGCGCGAGTGCGGCCATCACCGCGAGATTGTCGCCCGGCCCGGTCTGGCACGGCAGTGCGACGCCGACGAAGGCCGCGCGCGCCGGGTCGATCGGCTTGATCGCGGCCGCCATCGCCCCGGCGCCGTCCATCGCGTCGATCACGTGCCCGGTCGCGGCACCAGCCAGCCGCGCCACCAGCGCCGCGTCGGGGCGCGGACGGTCGCGCAGGATGGTCAGCAGCGGCGGGTCTTCGATCACGCGGGAACTCCGGGAATGGGGGCGCGGCCCTGCGGGTGCAGCAGCGCGTCGTGCGGCGTCAGCAGATAGCGGCGCGCGACATCAGCGTAGCCGTCATACAGCAGCCCGCCATTGGCCACGATCAGAGCGGCGCGATGGCGCCGATACAGGCGCGGAATACGCCACCACGGCACGCGCGGCCACAGGTGGTGCACGACATGCAGATTGTTGAACAGGAACAGCAGGCCGAACAGCCGCGTGTTCTCGACCAGCGCGATGCGCTGCGGCACCCCGGCCGCGGCGCGATGCTCGGCGAAGGATCGCAACAACAGCAGCGAGGTCGCCGGATACACCACGGCGAACAGATACAGCAGCGGTGAGATGCCGCACACGCCCCAGAGCCATCCCAGCACCGCCACGACGCCAAGCGCGTGCGCCGCCCACACCCGCCGCGCCGCCCCCTCCCCGCGCCAGACGAACTGTGCCTGGAAGTAGTAGAAGCGGCAGAGGCTCCAGCCCGGCCCGAGCAGCAGCCGGCCGAGCAGCGTGGTTTGCAGGCTGACCAGCACACGGCCGGGACGGCTGAGCGAGGCCCACAACTCCGGCGTCCAGTAATAGCTTTCCGGATCGTCGAGCGGGTCGGTCAGCCGCACGTCGATGTGGTGGCGCAGATGCGAGCGGCGATAGATCGCATAGGGCAGCCACAGCGCCAGCGGCGGAAAGCCGAGCGCGTCGTTGAGCCAGCGGAACCGCGTCGGATGGCCGTGCAGCACCTCGTGCTGCAACGATCCGTGCCAGGCGGCGAGCCACGCCAGCGCCGGAAACACCGCCCAGGCCGGCAGCGCGGCGTGCCAGCAGGTCAGCGCGGTCCAGGAGCCGTAGATGCCGAGCGCGAGGGCAACGGTGGGCCATTCGATCGCCGGGATCGGGCCAAGCTCCGCCAGCGGCACCCCTGCCGGGGCCGCCACGCCGTCGCGCATCGCGCCACCTCTCGCGTTCGTGTGAACAGGAGCACGTTAGGCCCGGCAGCATAATGGTTGCAAGACGAAATCCCGCGAGTTGCGGCGCCGGCCCGGTTGCGCGCCACGCAAGGCCGGCGCAGGCTGAAGGCGACGGCGAGTGCCGTTTTTGATGCGCGGACACAAGAAAACACGAGGGAACAATGATCGACACGAGCAGCCTGGCCGTCCGCCGTCCCGCCTGGGTGCAGGAGTTCCAGGCCTTCATCATGCGCGGCAACGTCGTCGATCTTGCCGTGGGCATCATCATCGGCGCCGCCTTCACCAGCATCGTCAACTCGCTGGTCAAGGACATCTTCACGCCGCTGATCGGCCTGATCGTCGGCGGCATCGACTTCAGCAACATCTTCATCACGCTGCGCGGCCAGGCGGCGCCGACGCTGGCGGCCGCACAGGCGGCCGGCGCGGTGACGCTGAACATCGGCGTGTTCCTCAACGCCGTGTTCCAGTTCATCATTGTCGCCTTCGCGGTGTTCTGGGTGGTGCGGCTGTTGAGCAAGCTGTATCCCAAGCCCGCGCCGGTATCCTCCGCCCCGCCGCCGCCGGCGCCGGAAGTCGTGCTGCTGGGCGAAATCCGCGACCTGCTGGCCGAGCGCAAGCCGGCGTAGCCGCTAGCCGATCATCCGCTGCCCGATCGCGCCCGGCGTGCCGTGCAGCAGGGTGGAGAGCCGTCCGTCGATCGCGCCCGCCAACGGATCGAAGCCCTGCGCACGCCGCAGCTTCACGCCGACCTCGCGCGCGGGGTCGAAGCAGTCGAGCGCGCGGGCGACCTCGTCGGTCAGCCGGGTCACCTCGCCCGCCTCGATGCGGTAGAAGTCGCAGACGATCCAGCCGGTATCCGGATCATGCGCGCGGCGGACGGCGTAGAGGATGCTGCCGCGCGGCAGCACGGCCCGCAGCCGCGCCACCGCCTCCAGCTTCGGATCGGCCGCCGCCGGCGCCGCCATCCGGCGGGAGAGAAACACGACATTGCCCTCGCCGGGCCGCACATCCGCGCCTGGCACCCGATCCCCTCCGTCCCCCGGCCGCGCCGGTGCGCGCGACCAAGCGCATTCTAACGGAAACGTGAGCGGCGGAGTCGCGGCAAGGCGAAACGACCGGTGGTGTGGCCCGTTGGCACTGTGGAACGGGCTAGGCCGAAGCTGGTCACCGGCAGATGTTCGCTATATGTTCACTCCATGTCCGCCTTCGCCGAACTCGCCGCCGCCACCGCCTTCTCCTTCCTGCGCGGCGCCAGCCGGCCGGAGGAGATGGTGGCGCAGGCCGCCGCGCTGGGGCTGGCGGCACTCGGCATCGCCGACCGCAACACCGTCGCCGGCGTGGTGCGCGCGCATGAGGCGGGCAAGCAGGTGGGGTTGCGGCTGCTGGTCGGCAGCCGGCTGGTGTTTCGCGACGGCACGCCGGACCTGATCGCCTATCCCGAGGATCGCGCCGCCTGGGGGCGGCTGACCACGCTGCTGACCATCGGCAAGCGCCGCGCGCCCAAGGGCGAATGCCTGCTCGACCGCGCCGATCTGCTCGACCATGCCGACGGGCTGGTGCTGCTGGCGCTGCCGCCCGAGCGGCCGGACGAGGCGTTTGCTGCCGCGTTCCGCGACCTGCGCGCGATGTTCGGCACGCACCTGCATCTGGCGGCATCCTGCCGGCTCGATGCGTTCGACGACGCGCGGCTGCGCATGGCGGCCGAACTGGACGCGGATTTCGTCGCGGTCAATGAGCCGCTGTATCACGCGCCCGAACGCCGCCCGCTGCACGACGTGATGACGGCGATCCGGCTCGGCACCACGGTCGAGCAGGCCGGCTTCGCGCTGCTGGCGAACGCCGAGCGGCACCTGAAATCGCCCGAAGCGATGGCGCGGCTGTTCCGCGAGCATCCTGGCGCACTCGCGCGCACGCTCGATGTGGTGGCGCGCTGCCGCTTCTCGCTTGATGACCTGGCCTATGACTATCCCGACGAGCCGGTGCCGGCGGGCACCACGCCGGACGCGCATCTGGCGGCGCTGGCGTGGCAGGGCACGGCACAACGCTATCCCGGCGGCGTGCCGGAGAAAGTGCGCGCCACCGTCACGAAGGAACTCGCGCTGATCGCGCAACTCGGCTACGCGCGCTACTTCCTCACCGTCCACGACATCGTGCGGTTCGCGCGGGGGAAAGGAATTCTCTGCCAGGGGCGCGGCTCGGCGGCGAATTCCGCCGTGTGTTACTGCCTCGGCGTCACCGCCGTCGATCCGACCGAGATCGACCTGCTGTTCGAACGCTTCGTCTCCGCCGAGCGGCGCGAGCCGCCGGATATCGACGTGGATTTCGAGCATGAGCGGCGCGAGGAAGTCATCCAGTACATCTATCAACGCTACGGCCACGACCGCGCCGCGATCGCCGCGACCGTCATCCACTACCGCCCGAAAATGGCGATCCGCGAGGTCGGCAAGGTGATGGGATTGCCGGAGGACGCGACGGCGGCGCTGGCGGCGCAGAGCTGGGCCGCCGGCGATGAGCTTTGGCCCGACGAGCGGCTGCGCGAGATCGGCTTCGACCCCGCCGATCCGCTGCTGCGCCGCACCGTCGCCCTGGCGCGCGAACTGGTCGGGTTTCCGCGCCATCTGTCGCAGCATGTCGGCGGCTTCGTGCTGACGCGCGGGAAGCTGATCGAGACGGTGCCGGTCGGCCCCGCCGCCATGGCCGACCGATTTTTCATCGAATGGGACAAGGACGATATCGACGCGCTCGGCATCATGAAGGTCGATGTGCTGGCGCTGGGGATGCTCACCTGCATCCGCAAATGCTTCGAACTGCTCCGGCAGCGCGGTTTCCCGATCGCCGACCTTGCCGACATCCCGCGCGACGATCCGGCCGTGTGGCGGATGCTGCAACGTGGCGACAGCGTCGGCGTGTTTCAGGTGGAGAGCCGCGCACAGATGAACATGCTGCCGCGGCTGAAACCGGCCTGCTTCTACGACCTGGTGATCGAGGTCGCGATCGTCCGCCCCGGCCCGATCCAGGGTGACATGGTGCATCCCTATCTGCGCCGCCGGCAGGGACTCGAAGCGGTGCATTTCCCCTCACCCGCGCCGCAGCACGGCCCGCCCGACGAGTTGCGCCGCGTGCTCGGCCGCACGCTCGGCGTGCCGCTGTTCCAGGAACAGGCCATGCGGATTGCCATCGAGGCGGCGCGCTTCACGCCGGAGGAAGCGAATGCGCTGCGCCGGGCGATGGCGACGTTCCGTCATGTCGGCACGATTCACCGATTCTTTACCAAGATGGTCGATGGCATGGTGGCGCGCGGCTATGCGCGCGATTTCGCCGAACGCTGCTTCCATCAGATCGAGGGCTTCGGCACCTATGGATTTCCCGAGAGTCATGCGGCGAGTTTCGCGCATCTCGTGTATGTCTCGGCATGGCTGAAATGCCACCACCCGGCCGCGTTCGCCTGCGCGCTGCTGAACGCGCAGCCGATGGGATTCTATGCCCCCGCGCAGATCGTGCGTGACGCGCGCGAGCATGGCGTCGCGGTGCGCGGCATGGACGTGAACGCGAGCGGATGGGACTGCACGCTGGAGGACGGGCCGACGCTGCGGCTGGGGTTGCGGCTGATCGCGGGGTTCCGGGAGGAATGGGCGACGATGCTGGAGGGTGCTTCGCGCCCCCGCGACTTCCCCACCCTCGCCCGCCTTCTTCCCCGCGCCGCGCTGCAGCTTCTGGCCGAGGCCGATGCCATGCGCAGTCTGGGGATGGACCGCCGCGCGGCGCTCTGGCGCGTGCGCGGGCTGGCGGAGGCGCCGCCGCTGCCGCTGTTCGCGGCCCTCGACGCGCCGGCCGACCGGGCGCGGCTGCCGCACATGGCGCTCGCCGAACACGTCGTCGCCGACTACCAGACCGCCGGATTGTCGTTGAAGGCGCACCCGCTGCGCTTCCTGCGCGCCGCCCTCGCCGCCGAGGGCATCCTGAGCTGTGCGGAGGCGACGCAGCGGCGCGATGGGGCACGCGTCTCGGTCGCCGGCGTGGTGCTGGTGCGCCAGCGGCCGGGCAGTGCCGCGGGCGTGGTGTTCGCCACCATCGAGGACGAGACCGCCATCGCCAACGTCGTCGTCTGGCCCGCGATCATCGAGCGCGACCGCCGCGCCCTGCTGGGCAGCGCGTTGCTGCTGGTCCACGGCACGGTGCAGCGTTCGCCGGAGGGCATCGTGCACATCGTCGCCGAACGGCTGGAGGATCGCAGTGCCGCGCTGCGCCGGCTGGATGAGGCGGGCATGGCGCCACCACCGGCGCGTGCCGATGAGATCGTGCGCCCCCAGATGCCGCGCAACCGCCCGCTGCCACGCTCACGCGACTTCCGCTGACGCGGGCCGGTGCGGTAGCGTGCCCCATGTCCTACACGCTGCGCCGCCCCGCCGTCGCCGCCGCGCACGCGCCGCGCGAGACGATCGCGGCGGCGATCGAGGGGCGCCGCTTCACGCTGGCGTTGCAGCCGGTGGTCGCGATCGACACCCGCCTGCCCGACCATGCCGAGGTGCTGCTGCGCCCGCCCGCCCAGCCGCCGCGCGCCTTCGTGGCGGCCGCCGATGCGGCGGGGCTCGGGGCGGCGCTGGACGCGGCGGTGCTGGCGATGGCGCGCACGCTGCCGCAGCCGGTCTCGGTGAACGTCTGCGCCCGCTCGCTGCAACAGCCCGGCTTCGCGCGGACGGTTCTGGACGCGGGCGCGACGGCGATCGAACTGGTGCGAATCGACGCGATCGACGACCTCGCCGCCGCAGTGGCGGCGATTGCCGAGTTGCGGGCCGGCGGAATGCGCGTCGCACTGGACGAGGTGGATGGCGGCGCGGCCTCGCTGGCGCTGTTGCAGGCGGCGCGGTTCGATGCGCTGAAGCTTTCCGGTGGGGTGCTGCGCACGGCGATGGCCGGGCCGCGCGGGCGGACGCTGCTGACGGAGTTGCTGCGGCTGGCCGCCGCGACCGGCGCGCGCGCCATCGCCACGCAGATCGAAACGCTGCCGCAACTCTGGGCCATGCAGCGCGCCGGCGCCACGCTGGCGCAAGGCTGGCTGCTCGGCGCGCCCGCCGCCGCCGTGCCGCCAGCCTGATACCGTTCAGTCGCCGCAGTTCACGTGGCCGCTGGCGATGCAGTCCTGGCGGTGCATGTAGGCGGCCAGGCGCGGGAACAGCAGCCAGCCGCCGATCAGCAGCGCCGCCACCGCCAGCAGCACCAGCGCCGGCAGCCAGCGCGGCGCCCGGTGCTCGGCCTCCTCATCCATGCTCCGCCCTTTCTTGCCAACTTGCACCAGTTGCGACATGGTGCATCCAACAACAACAGCGACGGCACGTCCGTCCACCGGAGGACCGAATGTTCGGCCTGCTCCTCACGGGCTACATCATGTCCACGGGCGCCATGACCTTCACCGAGCTGCGGGTGGCGCACCCGCTCAATCTCGGCCGGCCGTTGGACATGAAGGATCGGCACCTGCTCTGCGACCCGCAAGTGCCGGAGCGGCGGGGCGGCCTGTTCATCTATCGCAACCTGCACTGCCTGCTGTTCTCGACCGACCCCACAGCCTGACGCGCCCGACGCCGTCTCCGCCGCTCCCGGCTACGTAGCGGGCGGCGGCGAACTCTGGAACAGCAGGTCGGTCTTGCGGTGGCTGTCGCTGCTGCTGCCCAGCCAGAAATTCAGCACAGCGGTGAAGCCGGCACCGAGCATCCCCATCAGCACGTTCAGGATCGTCTCGCTGCCCGGCGGCAACTGCCGCGTCAGCGCGGCCCACATCATGACGGCGAAGGTAGCCAGCACCACGACACTGACGATCGCCGGCGCCCACTGCACGCGGCTGCCGGCCTTGGCGAGGCCGAGTTGCTGGGTGCGCGCGTCCTGAACGTCCTTCAGCCGCGCCTGCAGCGCCGTCAGCGCGTCCTGCCGCACCGCCTCGGCCTGCTGGGCCGCGATCTGGGTCAGTTGCAGCTTGAGCTGCACGGCGCGTTGCGGATCCCTGGCGAGGACGGCGTCCTGCGCCGCCGGATCGGTGGTGCCGGTGACCGATTGCACGGCCGCGACCGCCTTCTGCGCGACCGCCGCGCCCTTGCTGCCGAACAGCCATTTCGCCACGTCGCTGTCGCCGATCAGGCCCAGCGCCGCGCCGCCGACCGCGCCGACCACCGTGCCGATGCCCGGCACGACGCTGCCCATGGCGGCGCCCTTCGCCGCGTCCTCCGCGACGCCCGCGATGTCAACCATTGGAACCCCCCTCGAAAAACGTCATCGACCGATAGGGCAGCGCGCACAGGCGCCGCGCCCAGCCGAGGCCGAAGCTGCGCCAGGTCGGCAGCGTCGCCATGAAGTCCATGCGCCGGGCCAGGAATTCGGCGCACAGCGCGTCCCCCTCCCCGGCACGCGCCGCGACCGCCGCCAGCGTGACCGGCCCGATCACACCGTCCGGCGCGGCACCGGCGGCGAGTTGCAGCCAGCGCGCCGCGCGGCCGACGCCGTTGTTGACGGCGGCGTCGAACACCAGCAGCGCCAGCGGCGGCGGCAGCTCGTCGCCGCGCACCCGGTCCCAGTAATCGCGGCGGTAGATCGCCTGCGCCTCGGCCAGCGTCAGCGCGGCGATGTCCAGCGTCGGATAGGCCGCCGCCGAGATGCCGAACTTCGTCCCGCGCAGTGCGCCGCTGCCCACCGCCCCGCCGGTCCAGTTGCCCGGATCGGCGCGCTCGGCCGACCACCCGCCCTCCTCGCCGATCACGACGGCGAAGGCCCTTGCGAACACGTCCATGTCGGGTTCCTCAGTCGCCGCCGCCGCGGCGGTGGTGCGCGAAGTCGGAGGCGAGGCGCTCGACGCTCGCGCGCAACTCGCTGATGTCGGCCTTGCTCGCCATCTCGCGCAGCAGCCGCTCGCGGAAGGCGACCTCGTCGCGCCGCATCTCGGCCAGGCCCAGCCACAGCTTGTCGTCGCCGCCGCCCAGTTGCGCCTGCAAGGCCGCGTGGCCGTCGCTGACGCGATCCTCCAGCCGGCTCACGCGCAGGTGCAGATGGCCGAGCAGGCCGCCGATCGCGCTGACGGCGATCCCGGCCCAGGCGAGCAGCCCGTGGCCCGCAGTGTCGGACATGCTGCCTCACCACTCCTCGATCACGGCGAGGCCGGCACCGCCGGGACCGCCGGCGCCGGGCGTGGAGCCGTTCAGGCAGGTTCCGCCGCCGCCGCCGCCGCCGCCATTGGCGCCGGCCCCGCCCGCCCCGCCTGGGCCGGCGGCATTGCCATAGCCGCCGCCGCCGCCGGTGCCGGGCTGGTTGCCGACGCCCGGCGTGCCGGCGCTGCCGGTCGGGGTGGTGCTGCTGCCGCCGGCCGCTTCGGTCGTGACATACGCCGCGACCCATCCGCCAGTCGCCCCGTTGTTCGATCCCGGCGCGCTGGAAACGCCGCCGCCCGCGCCGCCGCCCGAAGGCTGCGCGGGCGAGAGGCCGCCCTGACACGCCACCCCCGCCGCCGTGCAGCCGCCGCCCGGCGAGCCGACCGGGCCGAAGGAGACCGTGGTGCCCTGGGTGCCGTTGCTCGCGCCGGCATTGCCGAAGCCATTGCCGCCGCCGCCGTTCGGCCCCGACGCCGTGCCCCCGGTCAGCGTCAGCGCGATGCCATAGGCGGCGCCCATGCCACTTGCGCCGGCGCCGCTTGCCCCGTTGATCTGACCGCCGGCGCCCCCGCCGCCGCCCCCCGCCTGCCCGACATTGGCGAGCGTCGTTGTCCCGCCGGCCGCGCCGTTGCTGCCGGCGGTGCCGGCGGCGCTCGCCGCGGCGCCGCCGGTGCCCCCGGCGCCGATCGTGACCGTGTAGGGACCTGCCGGCAGGTCGCCGATGCGCCCCTGCCAGATGAACACCCCGCCGCCGCCGCCCCCGCCCCCCCCCGCCGCCTGCGTCCCGCTTGCCGTCTGCGCCCCGCCGCCGCCGCCGCCGCCCCCGCCGAGCAACCGGACGCGCGCGAAGGTGCTGGTCGCCCGCGGCGTCCAGATGCCGTTGGAGGTGAACACGGTCGTTGCCGGTGCTGTCTCCAGCGTGCCGGCATTCAGCGTCAGGCCGACCCCGAGCGCGGCGACCGCGCCGGCGGTCCACTCCGCCGCGGGCGGCTGGGTCCACGCGATCGGGGTGCCCGGCCCGTTCGCCGTCAGCGTCGCCCCCTGCGCGCCCGGCGTCAGCGCCGCCCAGCCCGAGGCGGTGCGCACCAGCAGGTCGCCGACCTCGCTGCCGAACGCGGCGTCGAAGGCGACGCTGTTGACGATCGGCTGACCGTCGAACTGCAATGTGCCCGACGCAACGGCGAGCGTGTGCTGCCCCTGCGCGGCGCTGCCCCAGGCGATCGCATGCGTCGGGGCCACGACGATCGCGTTGCCGTCGGCATAGGTCGCGCGATCCAGCCGCAGCCCGTGCAGGAAGCCGCCGCGCGTCTCCAGCGGCGTGTGCGGCCAGACCGTGAGGTCGGTCGCGTTCGACACGCCGCCGATGAACACGCCGCGCCCGCCCGCGGCGATCGCGTCCTCGGCCGCCATGAACACGGTCTGCGAGCCGGCGGAATAGCCGCCCGGCTGATACGTCCCTGGCGCGATGCCGAGCGTATCGAGCGGCGCGCCGTGCGCGTTCGCGAGCGTCAGGGTGCCACCGGCGGTATTCCTGATCTGCACGCCCTGGTTCAGCCCGCCGCCGACGGCGCGCACGGCCACCACGGCGCTGCCGGAAGACAGCGCGGTGAAGTCGCTGCCGTAGAAGCCGGCGGCGATCAGCGACGCCTGGATCGACGCCGCCACGTCCTGTGGCCAGCCGGTGCCGGCGCCGCCATTCAGCGTCACCGTGACCGGACCATACGCCGTGCCGTTGATGTCGGTCGCGCTGATGGTGATCTGGTCGGTGGGCAGGCAGACCGGCGAGGTCACGTCGGAATACGCCGTCGCGAACCCCTTGGGCGGCGTCGGCGGCAGGTACGTGCCAGGCCGCAGCCCGATCTTTTCCAGCGTCGTGAAGCCGCTCGCATCCGCCAGCACCAGCCCGCCGGATTGCAGCGGCATGAAGCAGGTGATGACGATGACGCCGTTGGCGTTGGTGTCGGCGGCGATGCCGGGAATGGCCGCGGCATTGATCGCCGCCGCCACGTCAGACGCTGCGCCGGCGCCGCCCACCGTCACCGTCGCACCGTTCACCACCAGCTTGTCGCCGACCGCGACCGCTCCGGCGTCGCCGACGGCGGCGGCGTACTGACCGCGCGGCGTCGTGTAGCTGCCCGACGCGATGCCCAGGACCGGCAACGCCGTGCCCGACAGCGTCAACGTGCCGAGATCGCCTGCCGCCGTGCTGTAGATCACCAGCCGCGACACCACCCCGCCCCATGTCGTCGCGGCGGCGCGCACATCGGCGATGGCGGCGGCATTGATCGCGGCGGCAATGTTCGCGAGACTCTCGCCTGCCGTCAGGGTGATCGTGGTGCCGTTGACGACAATGGTGCCGCCGGCCGGGACCGCCGGCGGATTGCCCGAGGAAAACACCGCCGGATAGCTGAACCAGCGCGCGTTCAGCCCGCCGGCATTGCCGTCGTACGAACCGACCGTGCCGTAGGTGAACAGGATATTGCCGCCATAGAGGCCGTTCTGCCCCCACGGGTCGATCGACATGCCCTGCACGGTGTTGCCCTGGCCCGCCTGCCAGGTCCAGCCGGCCTCGGCCTGGTTGTTGACGACGTCGATCTCGCACAACTCCGCCGAGGCCGACAGCCCGGCGCGCGCAGCGGTGTCCTCGTCGATCGTGGGGCCGTTGATGACTTCCCACAGCCCCCAGCCGGAGCTGTTGTCGTACAGGTTCGGCCAGGAATGCACCCGCTGCTCGGCGATATCGATGCCGCTGTGGACCTTGCCGTAGATGTTCGTGTTGGTGTAGCGCCGGTCCCAGCCGACGCGCATCGACAGGCTGTTCTGCGGCGTGTTGAAGATCAGGTCGGTGGCGAAGCCGGGGTTCGCCGCGTCGCCGACAGTCGGCGCGAAGCCGAAGAAGCCGCCGGCGTTCTGGCGCAGCGCGAACGGTCCCTGCGCGCTCTCCACGCGATCGACGCCGAGATAGCCGGCGCCGCTGATGTTGGCACCGTCGTCGAAGATGACCGCGATCGACCGGCCCGAAGGCTGGTTGACGACGCTGGCGAGTTGATAGGTGCCGCGCGGCACGAACACACGTCCCCAGGCACCCGACGCCACCGCGCTCATCGCGGCGGAGAAAGCGGCGGCGCTGTCGCTCGCGCCGGTCGGATCGGCGCCGTAGTCCAGCACGTTGATGACGTCATGCGCGCGCGCGGCCAGCGTGCGCGCGGTCGCCGCGCCGCTCGCCGTCGCGTCGGCTCCGGAGAGATCGACACCGGCAAGGTCGCCCGCCGCCAGCGTGCCGCCGGCGGTGACGCGCCCCTTGGCATCGACCGTCACCTTGGCATAAGCGCCCGGCGCCACCACCGCCGGCAGCGTCGCGGTGATCGCGGTCGCGCCGCTGCCGCTGATGTCGCCCGACAGCGTGATCGTCTCGTTGGCACCGATCGGCACATAGCCGAGCGCGGCGCTGATATCGGCGGTGCCGAGCGGGCCGCCGGCGGTCACGCGCCCCTTGGCATCCACCGTCACCTTCGCGTACGGGCCGGGCGCCACCACCACCGGCAACATCGCGGTGATCGCGGTCGTGCCGCTGCCGCTGATGTCGCCCGACAGCGTGATCGTCTCGTTCGCGCCGATCGGCACATAGCCCAGCGCGGCACTGATATCGGCGGTGCCGAGCGCGCCGCCGGCCGTGACACGTCCCTTCGGATCGACCGTGACCTTGGCATAGGCGCCGGGATTCACCACGACCGGCAATGTGGCCGTGATCGCCGTCGCGCCGCTGCCGGCAATGTCGCCGGACAGCGTGATGGTCTCGTTGCCGGCGATCGGCGTGAAGCCGAGCGCGGCGGTGATGTCCGAGGCACCGAGCGTCCCGCCGGCGGTCACGCGCCCTTTCGCATCGACGGTGACGCGCTCATAGGTGCCGGCGGTGGCCACGCTCGCCAGCGTGGTCGCGATGGTGCCGCTGCCCGTGCCGGTCACGTCGCCGGTCAGCGTCAGCGTGCCGGTGCCGACGGCAGTGCCGGTATTGGCCATCACGAACGCGGTCGTGGCAAGTAGCGTGGAGTTGTCGCCCGGCGGCGGCGTCGGCGCGCTCGGCGTGCCGGTCAGTGTCGGACTGGCCAGCGGCGCCAGCACCGTCGTATCCGCCGCCACCGTATCGCCGTTGCGTACCAGCCCCGTGCCGAGCGGCATCGCGTCGAGCACCTGCGCCACCGTCGCGTTGACGCTGGTGCCGTTTTGGTCGAGCATGATGTCGTCGGTCAGATTGACCGTGGTGGCGGCAGGCAATTGCTGCACTGTCGGCATCGGGGTCTCCGAAAAAGGCGCCCTCACCCCGGCCCTCTCCCGCAAGCGGGAGAGGGAAAGGGCAGGCAGCGACTGGGATCTTTCTTCCCTCTCCCGCTTGCGGGAGAGGGTGGCGCGAAGCGCCGGCTGAGGGCTGCGCGCTACGCGCCGACCAGGATCGGATTGCCGTTCTGGTCGGTGACGATCGCGCCGGCATCGGTCGTCAGCACGCCGGCGGGCGGTGCGACCGCCGCCATCTCCTGCACCGGCAGCAGCACGGTGCGGCCGATGGTGCGGCCGTTCAGCGTGCTCAGCGACACCTGCACCGAATAGACCGTGCCGGCCTGGCCGCCCGACAGCCAGATCACGGCCACCGCGCCGTCCGCGACGATGTTGCCGAGTTGCAGGTCAGCACTGGATGCGTTGGGAACCAGCGTGACCGCGACAGTGGCGACGCGGTCGGTGGTGTCGCCGGCCAGTGCCGCCGTCGCATCCAGCGCGTAGTCGAGCACGTCGCCGGGGTCTTTCGCCGGCCAGACCAGCGGCGGGATGTCGCTCGGCACCACGCCGCGCGGCAGCGGCAGCAGCGCGTCCAGCGCCACCGTGCGCGCGCCGGAGGGGCGCCAGACCTGGGGAACCGCGGTGCTCGTCATCGCTCAGTACTCCACCATGACCAGGCCGCCGCCGCCGGCGCCGCCCGCCAGCCCGTTGCCGCCGCCGCCCCCGCCGCCACCGGCACTGCCCGCCGGCGCGCTCTGTCCGGCAACACCCGTGCCGCCCTTGCCCGCGCCCGGCCCACCGCCATCGCCGCCACGCCCGGCGGACGGGATCGCATCACCGCCCCAGGAGCCGGCGAGATTCACCGTCCCGCCGCTGCCGCTGCCGCCCTGCCCGCCCGTCGGCGTGCCGCTGCCGGACCCGCCGCCGCCGCCGGTCCCGCCGGTCGCGGACACGTAGCTGCCGAAGCTGCTGGCCCCGCCAGTGCCGCCATTGCCCGCGCCGCTGCTCGGCTGCCCGCCGGCGCCGACGGTGACGGGAATGATCGTCCCCGGCACCACGCCGGAGAGCCACTCCGTCGCCTCCCCGCCCGCGCCGCCGCCGCCGCCCGGCTGCGTCGCGTGCGTCCCGCCGGCGCCGCCGCCGCCCACCACGCGCACCTTCAGCCGCGTCACGCCCACCGGCACGGTGAAACTGCCGCTGCTGGTGAAGGCGACGGCGCTGGCAAAGCCGGGCCGAAGATCGGGCAGCTTGAAATTGACAAACCGCGTGGTCCAGGCAGGGAAGATCAGCGAGCTGTCGATCGCGGTCGCACCGTAGCTGACCGCGATGGCCGCCAGCGCCACCCAGCCCGGATCGACCGGCGGCGTCACCTCGGTGCCCGTGGTCGCCGGCGCGCCGGCCTTCAGCTGCAACACCACGCTCTGCTGGCGCAGCGTGTTCTGCGCCGAGCCGTTGTTGCCCGGCCCAAGATACGGCTGCGTCGGATTGGCGGCGTTGTAGTAGGGCAGGACCGTCGCGTCGGTGTCGGCCTCGCTGAACGCTGCCTCCAGCAGATAGCCGATGGTGGTGCCGGCCGTCAGCGGCGCGGTCAGCGACATCGTCACCGGCTGAAGCTGCACCGCCTGCTTGACGATCTGATCCAGCGTGTCGGCGGCGACCGAGCCATAGCCGATGCTGTCCACCGGGCCATACTGCGTCAGCGTGCCGGGGCTGACGGTGATGTTCATCGACGCCGGCGAGGTCGGCGCCACCTGCAACCCATCGACCGCCGTCGTGGTGCCGAGCGTTGCCGCGATCAGCCCGTGCAGCGCCAGCATGACGTTGCGGTTGGTGTTGAGCAGGTCGGTGTCCTGCGGAATGCTGCCGGGATAGACGATGATGCGGTCCATTGCGGTCCTCGCGAAGTGCGTCTCAGTCGGAAATCCGAGTCCACCCGATCGTCGCGACCGGCATGGTGCGCGCGATGGCGGTGGTGATGTCGGCGTCGGCGACCTGCGCCTCGATCATCGGGCGGGAGGCGTATTCGATCGCGCCCACGCCCCAGCCGCCCGCACCAACGCCCCAGCCCGCCACGTTCGGCACGCCGGCGCCGAGCGGGCGGAACGCGGTGACGAAAACCTGGAACGGCAGAGCCAGGCTGCCCCAACCACCGGCCACGCCGTAGCCGAGGGCGACGCCATACGCGCCGGTATCGGCCGGTCGCGCCGGCTCGAAGATCACCGGCGCGCGGCCGGTCAGGTCGGTCAGCACGGAGACCAGCGCCGGCCGCGTCGCCCGCTCGCGCAGCAATTCGCGCCGGATGCGCGCGCGGAAGGAATCGTCGCTCTCGCCGGTGCGGCGCGGTAGCGTGCCGCCGAAGCAGTCCAACGAGACCAGGTCGAGGAAGCTGTCGGTCGCGGTGGCGATGCGCGTCTGCAGCCTTGCGTAGCCGAGCATCGAATACAGCCATGCCCAGCCGTCGGACAGTCCCGCGAGCAGCGCCGAGAGCACCGGGCTCGGATCGGGAAACCAGCGCAGCGGCAGCAGACTCGCAAGCCTCGCCAGCATGTCGGCAGAATCTCCGGTCATGTCAGTTCACCGTCACCGTGCCGGCCTTCACCACGCCGCCGGGGCCGGGCACGATGTCCAACGTGCCGCCGTTCAGCGTCACCGCGCTGACATTGGCCACCGACGCCGATGCGTCATACGCGACCTGCGCCAGCCGCGACCACGGCAGCGCGGCACCGACCGGCAGCGCGTTGACGAAGCTCGTGACGGCGGCGGCAACTGTTGCCGCGACGGCGGCGTGCGACAGCGTCGCGCCGGTCGTGATGGTCATGTCGATCGTGGCGTGCGTCACGTTCGGCGGGACCACCGTCCAGACCGAGCCGAGCGGCCGCACCGCCTCGATCGCGGTGGCGACGGCGGTGAGCAGTGCCGAGGGCGGCGCGCCCGTGCCGTCATCGACGGTCACGACGAAGCTGCCCGGCTGCGTCGCGCCCGATTGCGTCGCGTTCTCCTGGATCGTGTACTGCAGACCCTGCTGCACCGAACTGACGGCATAGCCGACAGCAACCGAGGTGGCGCGCGCGCGGCTGTCGAGAAAGGCGGCGAAGCGGCTGCGCAGCGCCGGATCGCTCTCCCCGTCCAGCCCGCCGGCGATCGGGGCGGCGTTGCTGACGGTATCCACGCCGGGGATCGCGGCGGCGATCAGGCTGATCGTGCCCGCCAGCACATTCCCCCCCGACCCCGCGACACTCGCCTGCACCGGCACCGTCACCGACGCGGTGCCCGCGGCCAGCGTGTAGCCGTTCTGTGCGGCGCTGAACGCGAGGTTCGTGGGATCGGCGGTGACGGCGAAGCTCTGCGTGCCGTCCGACGTGCGCACCAGGGTGCCGACCGGCACCAGCGCCGTCGCCACTGGTGCGAACCGCGCGAAGGTCACGCTGCCGTTGGCGGCGACCGAGGGCAGGCGCGTCAACCCGAAATCCGCGACCCACGTGTCCAGGTCGTTGCCGCTGCTGGTTGCCGCCCGCGTCGTCTGCAACACCTGCAGGATCAGCCATTGCAGCCACAGACCGAGGCCCGCATTCGCCTCCAGCACCGCGCGCAGCGCGGAGCCGACGGTGAGGTCGAGCACCTGCGACGCCGCGCCCTGCACGGCGGCGGCGGCGGAGGTGACGATGGCATCGAAGGTGCGAAGGTTGAGTTGCATCGCTCAGACCGCTCCGACGGTGAAAGTCAGGCTCTGCGACGCCCCCGTGGTCGCGTCGGCGTAAAGGATCGCGACCGTGACCGCGCCATTGGGCGCCACCGCGACATCGATCGTCGGCTCCGGCGTGCGCGCGACGGCGGCTTCCTGAAAAATCTGGCTGCGGATCACGGAGCGGATGCGCGCCGCGTTCGCCGGTTGCCCGACGAACTGCCCCAGCCCCGCGCCATACGCAGGGTTCCAGAGATAATCGCCAGGATTGGTCAGCAGCCGGCGCAGCACGCGCTGCTGGCCGAGCGCCGTCGCATCGACGGTCGCAAGATCGCCGGTGGCGTCCAACGCAAGGTCGGCGCCGTAGAGGTGCGAAAGATCGGGCATTGCGGATTCCTGTTGGCCGCACACTCACCCCGGCCCTCTCCCGCTCGCGGGAGAGGGTGGCGCGCAGCGCCGGGTGAGGGCGAAGGCCGCTACTCGGGATCGGGGTTCGTCGTCGCGCCCGTGATCCCGCCCTGTGGGTCCGGATGGGCGTGGGCGTTGTAATTGCCGCGCAGCCGATCAAGACTGCCATGACGGTCATACACGTCGCCGTTGACATGCAGGTCGCCGTTGACGCGCACCGTGCCGTCATTGGCGAGCTTGATGAAGCTGCCTGACTGGTGGACCAGCCAGATTTCGCCCACCGGCGCGCCGGGCGCGGCGTTGGCATCGCTCCAGGCACCGCCGACGATGATGCCCTGGTCGCCCTCGCCGTCCTGCGGCAGCACCAGCACCTGCTGGCCCGGCATCGGCGGCACCGCGATGCCCCAGCCGGCGCCGACCAGCGGGCTCACCACCGGCAGCCAGCCGGTGACGACGCCTTCAGGCTGCAAGGCGACGCGCGCCGCGTGCCGCGCCGGATCGACGCTGACCACGGTGCCGAAACGCGGCCGCCCGTGCGCGGCGTCCAGCGCCGCCGCCTGCGCCTTCAGCGCGTTGAGGAAGCGTTGCATCGGTGTCCCCGCCGCTATGCCGCAGACCCGGCGCGCGCCCGCACCACCTGCGAGAACCCGTCGCGCATCGAGATGTGGCGCTCCACTTCGTCGATCCGCCAGACGCAGTCGAACGGCGTGCCGGTGCCAACCAACTGGAAGAACCCGCGCGGCGCGAGCGCGAGTTCGCCCGGCATCTCCGCGCGCAGCAGCAATTCGTGCCCCGCCAGTTCCGCCAGCCGCCGCTGCGCCAGCAGCAGCGCCGCGTCGGGCGTCAGGTTCGGCACCACGAACACGTAGCTTTGCACGTTGCCCGATCCGCGCTGCGTGCTCGCGGTCTGGACGGTCGCGCTGCCGGCGCGGCTGTGCCAGCTTTTCACCGTCACGCTGATGTCGCCGGCGAACGCCAGCGCGCGGTCCAGCCGCAATCGCGCGAAATCCGCTGGCCCCGTCGCGCTCGCCACGGCCGACAGCACCGGCGGCGGCGTCAGCGTGTCGGGCGGGCGGAAATGCAGCGTGCTGCCCGAGACCCACAGATCGAACCCCTCCCACCCCGCCAGCGTGGCCAGCAGGTCCCACTCCGTCGTCGCCCGCGCGCCCGCGTCCAGCGTCAGGCTGTCGTGCTCCAGTTCCCAGTACCGCCCGACCGGCGTGGTGGTCGGCTGCACGTCGGCGGCCAGGTTGTGGCGGCCGGCGAGGATTGTCGCGATCTCGCTCGATGTGCGGTTGGCAAAGGTTTCCTGCGTGCGTGCCTCGATCAGTTGCGCGGCATAGTCGCGTCCTTCGATCGTCAGCACGCCCGCGATCGGATCGATGCCGACGGCGTCCGCGTTGCCCTGCACGATGCTCGCGAACCCGCCGAACGGGTCGAGCGCCATCTGCACGTCGATCGCCACGCTGTCGCGCGCGGCCCACGCCGCCGCGTCGCCCGCCAGCGCCGCGTGCACGCGGAAGAAATCGGCAAAGAACCCGCCGGCCGACACCACGTGCGCCTCGATCGCGCCTGCCAGCGGCACGCCGTCGGCCAACACGCGCAGCCGCGGCGCGCGCCACACCTCACTGGGCAGCAACGCCGCCTCCCGCGCCGGGATTGCGGTCGGGGATACGCAGCGTGGTCGTGCCGGACAGCCAGGGGTCGCTGATCGCGTTCAGTTGCGCGATGCGGACCCACTGCGTCGCGTCGCCGAGATACGTGGCCGCAACACGAAAAAGGTCGCCGCCGGCGACCTGGATGATTTGCATGTGATGATGTCCTTCTCCCTCTCCCGCCAGGAAGAGGGTTGGGGTGAGGGCTCAGCCGGACGCCAAGTCCCGACACTCCTCGGCATTGGCATAGCGGTCGCGCTCGAAGAAGTAGTCGTCGCTCATCCGTGCCCGAAGGTTTCGCGTTGCCCACTTCGCCTGTTTGGCGCAGAACTCCTCCAGCGACTTCAGCATATAATGGTGCATACGGATCACGCCTTCGACCCGCCGCGCCGCCTCACCCGGATGCGGCCCCGTGCGCGTCAGCGGTGAGGCGTCCGCCATCAGATAGGCGCCGGACTTCAGCGTCACGCTGTGCACGCTGTCGAAGCCCGCAACGAGTTCGGGACGTGCGATGGTCTTGAACCACCGGCACTCGGGATGAGTCAGCGCCGCGCGCCGCGTGAAGCGCGTCGTGACCGGCCCCGGCAGTCGTGCGGTCTGGCCGCCCGATCCGAACACGTCCTGCTGCACGGCGATCGCGCCGACATTGCCCAGTATTACCGACAGCGCCTCGGCAAGCGACCAGCTCCGACAGAACATGAACTCATCCACGTCGATGAAGGCGAGCCAGTCCACTTGCCCCGCCAGCATCTGCGCCCCCTCCATGTAGGCGGCGCGCTGCTGGCTGTCGAAATTCTCGTCCATGCCGCCCCAAAGCACCGGCTCGATGCCGAGCCGACGCAGTAGTTCCGCCGTGCCGTCGGTGCTGCCGTTGTCATAGATGCGGAACAGCGAAACGCCCTGGCAGCGATGGAACGCCACCCATTCCTCGATATAGCTCGCCTCGTCGCGCACGATCGCGCAGATGCCGACGCGGGCCGGTGGGGTTTGGCGCAGCAGCAGGCCATATTCGACATAGTGACCCGCGTAGAGCGAGAACGGCGTACCGTGCTCCTCCCCCGGTGCGGGCTGGTTCACCTCCGACCGCCGGTCGGCTGAGCCGGATTGCGTTCCAGGATGCTCCTCACCTGCTCGCGGATCCAGGCCAGGCGCTGCTCTTCGTTCGTGAAGCTGCCCCGCGTTGCCTGCCTGATGAAGCGGCCGTCGCGGTAATTGAACAGGTCGCCGTCCTCCTCCTTCCTGATCTTCTCTAGCAGCGATCCCGTCTTCAAAGCCTCGTACAGCAAATCCTGGTCGTTCGGACACTGATCCCACTTCGCGTCAGGCGAGGTGAGGTACCATTCTGGAATCAGCGACCTGAACTTCGCCAGCCATTCCCAGACCAGCAGCCGGCCGTCCGAACTGCCGAGATCGAGAAACAGCACGCCGTCATTCACGTCCCACGGCGTGCTCGATCCGCCTGTCGCGGCGATCAGGCAGCGGTCCTTGTTGGCGTCGAGATAGGCGTCGATGTCGAATGACCAGTCCGCCACGAACGCATCGGCGTCGAGATAGGCGACCCAACCGCGATAGCCGCGCTCCATCAGTTCATGAAGAATGAAGATGCGATTGTAAATGGCGTGGAACGGCAGCACACCCCGCTTGATGCCGAGGTAGCTTTCGTATCCATAGCCCCGCGTCTCGCAGTACCGGATATTCACCGCCGATGTCAGGTCGAGCATCGCGCGGTACGCAAACGGATCAGCCGTCTGCACGAACAGGATCGGCGTGATCGCGCGCCGCGGCGGCGCCACGACGGGCGGGGCGGCCTGATCGCGCGGCTCCGCCAGATCGCGGCATTCCTCTTCATTGGCGTAGCGGTCGCGGTTGTAGAAATAGGCGTCGTTCATGCGTACCGCCGCGCGCCGGTCGGACCATTTCGCCTGCTTGGCCCGGAACTCCTCCAGCGATTTCAGCGGATAGTGATGCAGTCCGATCGATCCCTCAACGCGCCGGCCTGCCTCGCCGGGATGCGGCCCGGCGCGGACGAGCGATGAGCCATCGGCCATGACATAGCGTCCCTCGCGCAGCACGACGCTGTGGACGCTATCGAACGCCTCGATCGCCCCCGGCCTGGCAATCGTCTTGAACCAGCGATGTTCGGCGTGGTCGCACGGCGCGCTGCGCGTGAACCGCTGCAGCACGCCGCCCGGACGTTTGCGCTGCTGCCCGTTTGATCCGAACACGCGCTGCTGCACCGCGACCGCGCCGGCATCCAGGGGCAGTGCCGCAAGCGCGTCCGGCAGCGAGCGGCCGCGGCCGAAGACGAATTCGTCGATGTCGATAAAGGCGATCCAGTCCGCGTGTGGGGCAAGCATACCGGCGCCCTCGATATAGGCGGCGCGCTGCTGCGCGTCGAAATCCGGCGGGTGGCCGGCCCAGATCACCGGCTCGATGCCCAGCCGCTCGATGATGCGGGGCGTGTCGTCGATGCTGCCGTTGTCGTAGATGCGGAACGCCGTGACGCCCTGGCGGCGGTGGAAGTCAACCCATTCCTCGATATACTCGGCCTCGTCGCGCACGATCGCGCAAATGCCGACGCGCAGGCCGCCGCGCGGTTGCGCCGCGACCGCCGGCGCCGGCACCGGCGCGAAGTCCGCCGGTCGGGCGGACGATGCGGACGGCGCCGCCTGCTCCGACAGGGCAGCCCGCCGAAGATCGGCGGCGCGGCGGCACAGGTCGGCCCAGTCCTGAACCGTCGTCTGCCGCGCCAGCCATCCGCGCAACGTGCCCGGACCCACCCATTCCACCCCACCCGCCTGCGCCGGGTCAGCGGTGGGTTGCACCGCCAGCAGCATTGCCCCGCCGTGCCGCGCCAGCGCGTGCCGCAGGCGCAGCAGGCGCTGCGGCGTCTCGTCCGGGCCGGCGGTGACGACGAACACCTTCCGCGCCTCGCGCACGTCCTCCAGCAGTCTTGCGGCAAGGAACGCCAGGCGGCGGCAGATTCCTGGGAACACCTCCGCCGCCGAACCTTGCGCCGGGCCGATGCCAGTCGCGATCCGCAGCGCGAAGCGCGTGTCCTCGACCACATATTCGCGCGGGCCGTCCAGCCCGATACGCGTCTGCTCCGGCGTGCCGATCCCGGCGAAATCGTGGTCCAGCGCGGCAATCAGGCTGTCGAGCGGAATGGCCGCGAAACGCAGCAGCCCCAGCGGCTCGATGCCCGCCGCGCGCTGCACCTGTCCGAACAGATCGGTGGTCCCGAACGGCTCGAAGTCCAGCAGCAGCCGCTGTGTCTCGGCAAGCGCCTCTCCGGCGGCGGTCGGATCGGGCGGGACATCCGAGGGCAGGGCAGTCGGCATCACACCTCGCACGGTTTCGTCGGCCGACGCATGGCATACCGCCCGCGCCCACGTCCAGCGACCCGCTCAACTGGTGGCGTTCGCAAGGTTGGCGGCGGCGCGGGAGAGAAATCCGTTGGCATCGGCCATCTGCGCCAATTGACCCGCCGCCGTCGCCGCACTCACCGGATCGTCCGCGGCCATCAGCGCCGCCCCGGCACTGCTCACGCCGGAGGCCGCCGACGCCTGCGCCGCCCCCACCGCCGCGACCACCGAGCCATAGGCCGAGGTGCCCAACGTGGTCGCCCCCGGTGCGGCCAGCGCCGCCGAGGCAGCCGAGGTATCCACCGCCGTCGCCGCGCCGAGATCGGCTGCCACCGTGCTCACGAGCGGCGCGGCGAGTGCCATCGCCACCTGCGTCTGATCGGCCAGCACGACGCAGGCGAGCCGGTACGGCACCCAGTTCGGCCGCTCATAGCTCGCCTCGAACGCCGCGATCACCACCAGATAGGCGAAGGCATCCCAGGCCAGCGGCAGCGGCAGCCCCTCGGCGCGCAACAGGTCGAGCAGCCGCGCCCGATCGGCCGCGTCCGGCCCGCTGAACGCGCCCGCCCAGGCGATCGGCGCATCGTCCGGCCCCATCGCGTCGATCACCCGCGCCCCGCCCGGCAGCCGATGCACCGCCAGCCGCTGCTCGCCGCCGAAGCCGATGCGCGGCGGCAGCTCGAAGCTCTGGAACGTCACTGGCCCGAGCAGCAGGAAATCCGCCATCCCTCACCCTCCCCAGCCCCACGGGCCTTGCAGCGTCCCCGGCCAGCCGGGCGAGAGCCGCGGGTCGAACCCCGTCGCCCCCCGCGCCGGCCGCCGCGTCTCCTCCGCCAGATGCTCGGCGAGCCAGCGGCCAAGCCTCGCCTCGTCCAGCGGCGCCGGCGCGGGCGGCGGGGCGGCCGGCGGTGGCGGGGCGGCCGTGTCGGCTGCGCGCGGCGGCGGCAGCGCCGGCTCCCGCCTCGGCGGCACCGCGAGCGGCGGAACCACCGGCATCGGTCTCGCTGGAACCTGCCCGGGCGCTGCCGGCCTGCCCTCACCCCGGCCCTCTCCCGCGAGCAGGAGGGGGAGCGGCGGCGGTGTCGATGACGCCCGCACGGGTAACGACGGCGTCACAGCCGCCACCCGGCGCGGCGGGTGCGCCGGCGGAACCGGCGCCTCGCTCGCCCGGAGCCACGCACCATCCTCTTTCGCAATCGGGACAGGGAAAGCAGGCCGTCGCTTGCTTACCGCTCCCTCTCCCGCTTGCGGGAGAGGGCCGGGGTGAGGGTGCGTGGGCATCACATGAACCGCGCCCGTCACCCGACGCGGCGCCAGCGCCGGCTTTGCCTCGGCCGCCATCACCGTCGCCGGCCGCCGCCGCGTACGCGGCACCGCCGGCCCCGCCGCCGCGCCCATCACCTTCCTCGCCGCCCGCGCCATCGGCCCGAGCATCCGCTCCGCCGCCCCGAGCGCGTGCGCGTGCAGCCGGTCGGCCATCACCCGTCCCTCCACCGCCGCGCGGCAAAGTCGTAGCTGCCGCCGTCGAGTTCGCCGAACGCGACGACGAACGCCAGGCGCTCCGCCGCATCCAGCGCGAACGCCACGTCGAACGGCACCCCGTTCCTGACCAGATAGAGGCAGTCGATCAAGTCGGGGTGCCGGGCGAGTTTCCCGCCGCGTCCTCCACGCCGTCCGCCGGCAGCGTCAGCGCATCGGCTACCGCCGCCAGCCCGTCCTCGCCGAGCCGGCCGACCAGCGCCTCGATCTGCGTCTCGGTCGCCGGCGCCGGGACGGGAATGTCGTCGATCGCGGTGACACTCGCGGCCAGCAGGGCCACCCCCATCCACGGCGCGTTCTGCGCCAGCGCCGGACCCGCGGCCTTGTACAGCCGCAGCTTGTCCAGCGCCGTCAGCCGCCGCAGCGAGAGGTGCCGCCCGGTCGCGTCGATCGCCGCTGGCGCTGCCTGCGCCGCCGCGATCAGCCGGGCGGAGGGCGTGTCGCTCACAGCCGCGTCCTTGTCGATGCGAAGAACTCCAGCCGCTGCCTGACGCTGGCATCACCCTTCCACGCGCCGGCGTGCGACAACCGGAACACGGCACCGTCGAACTGATAGGTGCTGGTGGAACCATCGGACTCCGCGATGTACTGATACATCGTGCCCGCCGCCGGCGCGCGGCCGGCGTAGAAATCCGCCTCCACCCGCGCGATGAAATCCTCGGCCGCCGAACTGCCGCGTTCCAGATCGAACTGCCCCTCCCAGCCCTTCGGCAGCTCCGCGCCCAGATGCGTGCCGTCGATGCGATCGACGCGCACCGAGGCGGTGAGCTGCCGGCTCTCGAAGCCGGTGACATGCGTCAGATCGACGCGCCCGTACGGCCCCATCACCACGACCTGACAGTCGCGGCCGACCGAGAATGTGTTGCCCGACATCCTGCTCTCCCCTTACGCCGCCAGCGCCCCCGGCGTGCCCGGCAACACCTGTGTCGCCACCTGCACGGTCTGCCCGCCCTCGATGTTGACGATGAACTTCTCGTTGATCGCCTGGTACTGCACCTGCGCGTCCGACTGCACGTAACCCAGCGACGTGCGGCTGGTCGGGTTGTTCGACGTGTCGCAGATCACGCTGTACGGCAGGCTGCCGTCGGTGCTGCCCAGCATCCCCTGGCTCAGCATGTTCTGCAGAAAACTCAGTTGCGTGGCACGGATGCGCTGGAACAACGTGGCATTGATGACCTGCCCGACATACTGCCCCATGCCGGAGGCAAGCGTGGCGGCGATGTAGTTGGTCAGCCGCGTGTAGTTGTCGCCGTTGGTCGCGGCATTGCTGCTGGCGTTGTGCCCGCCGCGCACGCCCCAGAACGCGCCACCCGGCTGCGGATTGGCGATCACGTCGATCCCCGCCTGCAACAGCGCCGCGAGGTCGGCGGTGGCGTAGCTGCTGTTCTGCCCGCTGCCCGGCGCGCCGGATTTCTGGCTGCCCACCACGGCATAGAGCGGCTTGTTCAGGCTCGACTGCTCGGGCGAGAGATTGGCCAAGCGCCCCGCCACGAAACCCTGCGGCGAAACCACGCGCAGCACCGCGTTCACCGGATCGTTCCACCAGATCCAGTCGCCGAACATCAGCTTGCAGGCGTAGGTATCGAGCCCCACCGACTGCTTGGTGCTGACCGCATTGGCGATGGTGTCCCCGGCCGGGCCGGTCAGGATCATGTAGATGCCTTCGGACAGCCCGAACGCCGCCTGCGTCGTCCACTGCGTCGCGTCATCGGCGTCCGCCAGCAGCGCGATGCTGCACCCCTGGCCACGCAGCGCATACATGCCCTTGCGTGGGATCACGTCCGACCCCACCAGCACGCCCGCGTTGACGCCGGCCGCCCCGTCATTGCCCGGCGTGCCGCTGCTGAACGCGTAGCTGAACGCCGCCGGTGCCACATTCGCCACGCCGGCATCGGCCGTCACCAGCGCGCTCGGTCCGCGCTGCGGCCCCTGCCCGGCATTCACCGCACTTGCCAGCGCCTGCCAGAATGCCGCACCGCTGCCTGCGATGTTGTCGTACACCTCCGGCACCAGACCCGGCAGCGCCACCGTCAGCCGCCAGGTGTTCGCCTTCGACCCGCTGCTCAGTGCCACGCTGATCTGGTTGCCCAGGCTGCCGGTATAGGCGGCGGTGAACGTGAACCCGATCGACGGCAGCGCCAGCGACGCCGCGCTGTCCGTGCCGTCGGTCACGCGCACGCAGCGGAAGTTCTGCGCACCCTGCTGCACCGCCGTCGCGACCTGCGTGCCCATGTCGTATGTGCGCGCCATCACCGGGCCGAACGCGACAGCATAGTCGGCCATGCCGCCGACGATCACCGGCTGGCCCACCGGCCCCCAGCTCGCGCTGCCGACGATCCCGACGATGTCGGTCGGCACGCCGTTCAGCACCAGGTTCTGCGGCGGCACGATCTGGACATAGAGGTCGGGCACCACCAGCGCGGTCGTGTTGATGCTGCCCTGCTGCACGATCGGCATTCTGTCTCTCCTTTGCGGTCAGCCCAGCAGGTTGGCGATCGTGCTACCTTCGGGCGAAATCTGCGTCCCGCCCACGATCATGCTCGGCTGCGTCGCGGTGATCGTGGTCGCGTATTCGACGCTGTAGGTCAGTTCGCGGCGATACAGCGTCGCATCCTCCCAGCGGTCGGAAGTGACGGAGGCGACGAACAGCACCCGTCCGCTCGATCCGTCCGGCAGGCCGACGAAGTCGATGCCCGACAGTGCCGCGTCGATGGCGGCGCCGATCGCGTCGCGCGTCGGCGGATCGGCGCACCAGCACGTCACCGCGAAATGCTGCAACTGCCGCCGCGTCTCGCGCGTCGCCACCTGGTCGGCGACGATGCGCGCCACCACGCTGCGCGCGCCACTCACGGTCACGGCGGCGCCGTTCGCCGTGGCGCTCACGCCGACCTGCCGCAACTCGCCGGCCAGCGCCGCGGCCACGCTCGCCGGCGTGTCGCCCGCCTCGGTGCGATGCACGGCCGCGCGCCCATCGACCAGCAGCGCGGCGAGCTGACCCAGCGTTGCCGTACCGGCAAAGGTCGCGACGCCAGCCGCAACCGATGCCGACAGCACCGGCACCGCCGGCTTCACCACACGCCACTGGTCGGGATAGCGCGTCGTCAGCCGCGTCGATCCCGGCACGCCGCCGACGCTGACATTGACGCGCCCGGCTGCAAGATCGGCGTCCAGCGCGGCCGGCGTCGGCCAGCCGCGATAGATGCGCACGACGGCACCGGGCACGACGCAGCCGGCTTCCAGCCCGCTCGGATACAGCGCCCCGCCGACGATGCCGGCCAGCGCCGCTTCGACATCCGCCTGATCGGCCATCAGCTTCCCGCCTGCCGTGCGAACAATCGCCAGCCGAGCGCGGTCAGCTCCGTCCCCGACAGCACCGCGGTGCGGCCGAGATCGTCGCGCACCAGATCGCCTGGCCGCAGCAGCACGCCCGGCGTGCCGGGCATCAGCACTTCCCAGCCGCCCGCGCCGCCCGTGACCCCCGGCGCGTCGCCCGGCAGCGCGCCGCGCCCGCCGTCGCGCTGACGCGCCAGCACGCTCGCCGGCCACGCCGTCATCAGCGCCGTCGTCTGCGCCTGCTGCACGCCGCCATAGCGCGTCAGCCCCGCCAGCGAAGGCGGGTTCGGCCGCTCCAGCGTCACCGTGCGGTTCGCCTTGACGCACAGCACCGGCCCCAGCCGCGGCATCGAGGCGATGAAGAACACGCCGTCGTTGCCGACCAGATAATCGCCCGGCCGCGCATAGCCGGCATCGAAAATTCCCTGCCAGACCGCGGCTCCGTACGAAACCGCCGCCTGCGGGTTCGACACCGCGACGAACGCGGCGGGCAGCCGCATCGCGCGGTTGCCGATCGCCAGCGGCATCTCGGCCGAGGTCGCGCGATACAGGTCGCACCAGTCGCCCGCCCCGCGCGCCGCCAGCCCCAGCCCCCGCCGGATCGCGTCCGGCACATTGCGACCTGGCAGCATCACACCACCACGCGCAGCGTGCCGTCGCCCAGGGCCGGTCCCGGCGGCAAGCCGAGAAACCCGCACAGCCGCCGCCGCCAGGTGTCGAACAGCGCGATGCGTTCGCGCAATTCGGCCGGATTGCGCGTCCAGATCGACGCCTGCGCGGTATCGAGCCGCTCGCCGCTCTCCGTCACCGCGCCCTCAAGCACGTTGAGCTGGACGAGATAGTTGCTGACCACGTTCTCCTCGTCCGTGCTGAGGTTGTTGATGCGGAATTCCAGCAGCCCGTAGGCGGTGAAGAACCGCCAGCCCTGAAACCCCGCCGGCCCCGCGCCGTATGCGGGATAGCCGCAGAAGCGGCGGATGTCCGCCGCCTGCGCCGATGTGAATGCCATCTGCTGCCTCGTGCCCCGCCCTCACCCGGCGCTGCGCGCCACCCTCTCCCGCAAGCGGAAGAGGGCAGGCATCCGCAGCGACTCTTCTCCCTCTCCCGCCTGCGGGAGAGGGCCGGGGTGAGGGGCTAGCCGATGTGCTCGATCATCACCGCGCGCTTGAACGCGGAGTTGGTCGCGGTCGGCACCGTCGTCGGCGTGGTCGTGGTGTCGGACGGGGCGACGAAACCGCCAATCCAGTACCAGCTCTGCGCGATGATCTGTTGCAGGCGGTCGATCGGCTCGCGCGTCACCATCGCGACGTTATCGACCATCGACACGATGGCGTCCTTCGGCGCCACGTCGGCCTTGTCCATGCCGGCGAAGTCGCCCTCGATCAGTGCGCCCTTGCCGCACACGATCGGCCGGCGGATCAAGGCGCCGTTGATCGTCGGATGCGCCTGCACGAACGCCTCCGTCGTCGGCACGAAGCGCAGGCCGAGGAAGTCGTTGACCATGCCGCGCTTGTACACCGCGTTGGCGCTGGTGGCCCCGGTGAACAGGCGCTGGAACGCCTGGTCGTTGAACAACTGCCGCGCGCTCTGCGGATCGAGATAGCAGTTGTAGGCGCCGTCGATCTCCGGCACCGCGTTCTGCCGCAGCGTCGCCACCGCCGCCAGCAGCGTGCTCATGTCGAGCTGGTCGGTGGACTGCACCAGGGAGGTGTTGGTGCGCGCGTTCGGCCGCAGGATCGCACTCGCGGTCGCCGCCTGCACCGTCGCCCCGGCCGCACCGTCGGTCGTGGAGACGTTGGCGGAGAAGGTCAGCGTGCCGGAAATCCCGTTCGGCGCCATCGAGACATTGCTCGCGTCCGCCGTCACGCCGACCAGCGTGTACTGATCCGCGCCCACCATCACGGCCAGCGGATTGGCCGCACTCACCGGCTGCTGCACGCCATTGACGAAGACGGACTGAAACCCGCGGATGTCGTCCACCTCCACCGTCGGCTGCGCGGTGGAAAGCGCCGTGCGCACGCGCGTGTTGCCGCCGAAATACGCGGCGAACAGCGCGTTGCGCGCGAGTTCGTCCAGGCTGCGCGCCGCCTGCTCGCCGTTGATCGCGGCATTCAGCAGGAACTGGCTGGCGATGCCGACGCGGCTGGTGACGATGTTGAGGTCGGCGGTGGCGGCGTAGAAGTTCAGCGTGAGCGTGTACTGCTCCACGCCGAAGCTCGCCGGCGTCAGCCCGTTGTCGAGGTTGGTGTTGGTCGCCGGCGCCAGCGGCGTGGTGATGCTGGGCTTCAGTCCCGCGCGCGTCTTGGTCAGCGTCTCGCCGATGCCGACGGCGAACTCCTCACGGTCGGCGACGGCGCGGTAGCCGAGCTTGCTGCTCAGCGCGGCCTGGAACTCGCGCTCCAGGAAGCCCTGCTGGATGATCGGCTGCAAGGCGGCGGGAAAGTTCTGGATGCCCATGTCGGTCCTCGTTGTCGTGGTTCACTCGCCTCGGCGTCTCAGCGTCGCCGCAGCATCTCCGCGCGCGCCGCGCGCCATTCCTCCTCGCTCATCTCCATCGCCGACTTCGCGCGCGGCGGCTCGGTCTTTGGCGCCGCGGCGGTAGAGGACGATGACGCGGGCGCGAACAGCCACGGTTTCGCGCGCTTCATCTCCTGCATCAGCGCCGCCGCGCCCTCGACCTCGCCGCTTTCGGCGAAGCGCACGCGCGCGGTGTCGATCAGCTTGATCCCGTCCAGATCGACCATGCCGGCGCGCACTGCCTCCGCGCGCAGCTCCGCGCGCAGGATGCGCGCGCGCGCATCGGCCTCGATCTCGGCGATGCGCGCCTGGAGGGTGGCGACGTCGTCGGTGGTCGTTTCTTCGCTCATGCACTGCATCCTTTCTGTCGCCGGCACCTCACCCCGGCCCTCTCCCGCGAGCGGGAGAGGGAGAAGCAAGCAACGCCCTATTCGCCCCCTCTCCCGCTATGCGGGAGAGGGCCGGGGTGAGGGCTGCTCCGCCGCAATGCGCGCCAGCTCCGCCCCTACATCCGCGATCCCGTAGTCCTGAGCGATGAACTTCACCGCCGTCTCGCGGCTGATCTGGCCGGCGCCGGCGAGTGTCGCGAGCGTTGCCGCATCCTGCCGCCGGTCGGCCGCGTCGGCCGGGTACCAGTTCGGCCAGCGCAGCCGGATCGCCGCCCCCGCCTGCATCGGCCCCACCATGTCCGCGCGCGTGCGCAGCGGGAACGTCTGCGACGCCGCCACGATCATCCTTGCGATCTGCAGCAGCGCGCCGCCGTAGCTCACGCGCAGGTTGTCGGCGAGCCAGATCAGGCCGAGATTCATCAGCTCCAGCGCGCGCCCGCTCTGCGGGGCGGCCAGCCGCTCGGCGCTGGCGCGGTTGCCGTGCACGCCTTCCAGCGCGAACTCGCGCAGCAGCCGCACGTAGTCCAGGACGGCACCCGACGCGGTGCCGCCGATCTCCAGCAGCTTCGCGTCGCCCTTTTCGCTGACCACCAGCGCGTTGCCCGCACCGCGCACGATCTCCCCGTCCGTCGCCGCCGGCTCGCGGATCAGCAGCAGCGGGTCGGAGGAGTATTTCAGGCCCCGCCCCGCCTGCGACAACTGATAGTCGATCTCGATGCCGGTCTCGATCGCGGCGGCAAAGGTGCAGGCGCCGTCGATGTCGTCGCCGCCGGGCAGGTTCCTCACCCACACCATCGGCACGAAGCCCAGGCCGTGCCGCACGCTGCGCGCCGCGTCGATCTCGCGTGGCGCCGGGCCGGCGGCCGGCGTGGGGACGAACCAGCGTTCCCACTCCGCGTCCCACACCCGCACGAACCAGTATTCCGCGCGCGGATCGGCAATGTCGTAGCCGCGCGCGGCCAACTCGGCCCCCGGCACCTTGCGCCGCTCGGTCACGCGGGCCAGCGTGTCGGGTTCCTCGGCGTCCCATTCGGGGGTCAGGAACAGGCTCTGCAACACCTGGCAGAACACCCGCCCGCGCAGCACCCGCAGCAGGATCGCCACACTGCCGACCGAGCCGCGCAGCGCCGCCTCCAGCATCACCGCGTTCAGCCCGCAATCGCGCGCGATGTCGGCGAGTGCCGCGCGCGTCGGCGCGTCGTCGCATTCCAGCGTCGGGAAATGCCCTTCGCCGAACACCAGCGACAGGCTGTCATCGACGACGATGCGCGCCAGCGGATAGCGCACGCTCGGCCGGCGCTGGCGCAGCGGCACGTATTCGCCGCCCGCCCCGCGCTCGTCGTGAAAGGCATAGGGCAGCGCGTCGTACAGCCGCCCGTCCAGCACGCGCGTGAACAGATCGAGCCGGCGCGTCCGCGGCGGATAATCCGCGTCGCGCGGAATCAGCGAGGCGATGGTGTCGAACATGCGATCTCCACGAAAAGACCCTCAGCGCCCCATGAACGCCACATCCAGCCGCCGCGCCCGCGCCTCGCTCAGCATCGCCAGCGCGCGGGCCAGCGCGTCCACCTGATCGTCCTTGCGCCCGCCTGGAAAGTCGCGCAGCTCATCGAGGAAGGCGCGGTTCCAGTTCCCGCGCAGCACTGCCATCTGTCCGCCCGCGACCGCGGCCGCGGCGGGCGTCGCGCGGGTCAGCTTCGATCCGGTCTCCGGCCCGGCGACGACACGAAAGCCGGACAGCAGGCCCGAAAGCCACGCCACCTGCTGCTTGCCCGCCTGTCCGGGGTCCTGCGGCAGGCCGACCGGCACGCTGCCGCCGTCGAGCTTCGCCGTCTGCACGATCATCCGCGCGACCTCCGCCGGCCCCGCGCGCAGGCGCAGCACATCCAGCACGACCACGCCGCCGGCCTCGGTGCGGCCGAGCTTCACGCCCACCGTCCAGTCCGGGTCGCGCGCGGCGCCGCCGGCCGCCGTCGCCGCCAGGTCCCAGGCGCGCACCACGCGCCGGCAGGCCGGCGGCTCCTCCAGCACCGCGATGCGGGCGGTCTGGAACAGCGCCTCGGCGTCCGACCTGGGGCGTTGCTGATACAGCGCCGCCCAGGCGCGCGGGCCGAGAACCGAACGCCGGCGCGCCAGGGCCGCCGCGTCCTCCTGCGCCGGCCAGAGCGGCGCGTCCGGCGCCCGGCCGAGCGGGTCGTCATCCGCGTCGGCCAGCGCGGGCAAAATCAACGTGCGCCAGCCATCCTCGGCGGCCAGCACGCGGCCGGCCAGGTCATCCTCGTGCCAGCGCGTCATCACCAGCGCGATCCGCCCGCCGGGCGACAGGCGCGTGGTCAGGTCGGCGCGGAACCAGTCCCACAGCGCCTGCCGCGCCGCCTCGCTGTCGGCCTCGGCCCAGGATTTCACCGGGTCGTCGATGACGATCAGGTCGGCACGCCGCCCGGCCAACGGCCCGCGCACGCCGACCCCGAAATATCCGCCGCCGGCCCTGGTCGCGAACCGCGCGGCGGCGCGTTCGTCGCGCGCGATCGCGGCCTCGCCCGGCTCGTCCCCGTCCTTGTCCGATTCGGCGGCGAGCAGCGCGCGCACCTGGCGGCCGAAATGGGCGGCGAGCTGCTCGGTGTGACAGGCGGCGATGATGCGTGTGCGCGGGCGCCGGCGCAGCATCCAGGCCGGAAAGATCACGCTGGCGTATGTGCTTTTGGCGCTGCCCGGCGGCATGGCCACCAGCAGCCGGTCGGATCGCCGTGATGCCAGCGCGTCGAGTTCGTCCAGCAGCAGCCGATGGTGCGCGGCCGGGGTCAGGCGCTGCGCGCGCAGCACCTGCCTGGCCCAGTGCCGCAGCGTCATGTCGGTTCCGGTGCAAGATCGGTGGCGGCGCCGCGTGGGGCGTCACGCCCGCACACGCCGCCGATGATGACGCAGGCTATAGCGGATTCCGGGGCGGCTGGGCAAGTTTTTCTAACTTTATTTCAGCACCAACTAACGGCCGTGGCGCGGCTGCCACACCCTTCATGACAGGCGGTTCATCGCGCCGCACAATCACTTTGCGATCTCGACAGCAACGCTTTTGTGAGTTGTAAGTATTGCCTGCAAGTGACTGGCGCGGCGCCAATCAATCCCGATTGTGGCGAGAATGTGGCGGGATTTCGATGGCTCTGCTTGTGACTTTTTCGGGCCTTCCGGCGGTCTCGGCCGATCGGGGGTTGACCGATCGCACCAGACTTGCTCCGATCGCGCCGCTGTTTGATCCCGGCCTATTCCTGTCCTGGCCCGTTGTACTGAACGACCGTTTCGGTCCCGTTGTCGATCCGGCGGCCGTCGCGCTTCACCGCGCGCCGGTCGCCTGAAACAAAAGGGAGAGCCTTCATGCCCCGCCCCAGCCGCCGGATCGTTCCCGGCATGCTCGCCTCGCTGCTGCTCGCCGTGCCGTTGCTGCCGACCCAGGCACATGCCGATGGCCGGCACTTCAGCGGCGGCCAGCAGAATCCCATCGACCTGCGCCGCCCGCTCGCCGCGCGGCAGAAATCGTCCCGGCCCGCCGCGCAGGCCCGCCGCCGCGCGGCCCCGCCCGGCCCGGCCAACACCATCGGCTTCTTCGACGACAGCCTGGGCTGGCGGCAGCACGGCATCGCCTCCTGGTATGGCGGCCCGCGCTGGCAGGGCCATCCCACTGCCTCCGGCGCCCGCTATGAGCAGGACGGCCTGACCGCCGCCCATGCCACCCTGCCGCTCGGCAGCCGGGTGCGCGTGGCGCTCGACGGCACGAATCGGTCGGTGGTCGTGACCATCAACGACCGGCCCGGCACCCGCAGCCGCATCATCGACCTCAGCCGGGGCGCCGCCCGCGCGCTCGGCATCCTCGACCGCGGCATCGCGCCGGTCACGCTGACCAGCGCGTACTGACCCGGGCGTGCCGGCCGCGGCCGCCCGCCGCCTAGGGCATCAGTGTCACCGGGCGCAGCTTCAGGCTGCCATGCGCGGTGCATTGCGGCGTCGCATAGGTCACCGTCACGACATCTTTCGTCGCCTGACCAGTGACGATCAGCATATAAGGCGGCTTGCCCGGCGGCTGGGTGTTGAGCGTGCCGCGCAGGCTCCCGTCGGCTGCCACGGTGCCGCGGATCAGCAGCGCGCCGTCGTTGGGTGCAAAAGCAAACTCGTTCCTGATGCGTGTAAGAGTTGCTGTCCCGTTTCCGTCGCAGCCGGCCAGAGTTCCGACGTAACGCCTTTGTGCGCTTAAGCCGGTACCACATCCGGCAAGTGTCGCTAACGCAACCGCCACGACCAATGTGGATCGGAGCACGTTCCACACAGGAAATTGAATGCCGCAATTGTCGAATATATCCGGCGGGGTGAGCAGTTGTGTCGCATACTCGCCTGGTTCGCTGGTGGCGCGATCTCTCGGCTCAGGATTGTCAGAAGACATGTCATCGTCCCTCGTATCGACCGCTTCGTTAATCGGTCTGCACGCGTTACTCGTGGAAGACGATATCGAGGTGCGGGAAGCGATGGCCAGTCTGCTGGAGGGCGAGGGGATGCGCATCACCGCCCTCCCGGCCGCCGAACCGGCGCTGGCGGCGCTCGCGACCTCCCCACCCGGCCCGTTCGACCTGCTGGTGACCGACGTGATCCTCGGCGGGCCGTATAACGGCTTCGACGTGGCGGCGGCGGCGCGGACGCGCCATCCCGCCATGCCGATCGTCCTCGCCACCGGCTATGCTGGCCCGGCCGGGTCGGTGCCGGCATGGCTGGCCGGCACCGTGCCGCTGCTGCTCAAGCCGTTCCGTCGACTCGACCTGCTCGCCGCGATCGCCGCCGCCCGCGGCCTGGTCGCCCGCTCGGAGGTCTGCGTCGCGGCCTGACCCCGCGCGGGGTGTTGGCCGGCCGGAATCATTAACGGTTGCATCCACGCCGATTTGTGATCGTCGGCACCAGTGGCGCCTCACGGATGCGTGTGTTAGCATTCGTGATCGAACCGCCAGGGGCAAAGAACATGCGCGTGCTGCTGGTCGAGGATGACCCGGCGGTGCGCGAAACGTTGAGCGACGTGCTGGTGGAAGCGGGACACACCGTCGGCGCGGTCGGCACCTTCGCGGAGGCGGTGGCGGCGCTGGAGCGCGATCCCTGGGACGTGCTGCTGGCTGATCTGGTGCTGCCCGGCGGCAGCGGTCTCGACCTGGCCGCGCGGGCGCGCGCGCGGGGGGTCGGCGTGGTGCTGTGCTCCGGTCACCCCGCCCACATCGCGCAACTGCACGGCCACAACATCATCCACCTGACCAAGCCGTTTTCCACCACCGCGCTGGAGGTGGCGCTCGACGCAGCGGCGCCCGCCGGCGCTGGCGAGCCGCGGTGACCGGGCGCGCGGGCGCCGATTCTGACGAAATTGTGAGCAAAATGTGGCGCGCGCCGATGTTATCGCGCGCGCAGGGGGAGATTTGGATGACCATCGCCACCGGCTGCCGCCGGCGCGCCGCCGCGTGACCTACCTGCAATCGGTTCTGCGTCACGCGGCGACGCAGCCGGGCGCCTCGGCCGTGGTGCCCCGGCGTGCGCTCGGGCTGCGCGGCCGGCTCAACCTGCTGGCGGCGCTGTCGGTGCTGCCGCTGCTGGTGCTCACGCTGGTCGGCGACTACCTCGAATATCGCATCGCGCGCGACGCCGCCGAGAGTCATGCGCTGGGCGAGGCACGCGGCATCGCCGCCGATGTCGGCCGTATGCTGCAATCCGAGATCGCCGCCCTGCAGACGCTCGCGCTGTCGGCCGACCTGCATGAGGGACGGTTCGACGCGTTCCGGCCCAAGGCACTGGGCTTCCTCACGCTGCGCCGCACCGCCGCGGCGCTGCGCGTGATCGATCCCGATGGGCGGGCCGTGTTCGTCGCAGGGGGCGAGCCGGGCCGGCTCAATCCGAACAACATGCGCCTCGTGTTCGCGCGCACGGCCCCGCTCGTCTCCGGCTACCGGCCGGACGCGCTCGACGGCCGGCCGGGGTTCTGCATCCAGGTGCCGGTGCTGCGCGACGGGCGCGTCGCCTGGGACCTGGAACTGGCGCTGGACATGACCGCGCTGGCCGGCGTCCTGGCCACCGAGCGCGAGCCGGATGACTGGGGCCGCGCGATCGCCGATACCGACGGGCGGGTGCTGCTGCACATACCGGCCACCTCGCTGCAACCCGGCAGCCTGCTGAGTGCCCGCACGATCGCGACCATGCACGCCGCGAACGCCTCGGCCATCATCCCCGGCCACCGCGCCGACGGCACCGACCTGCGCCTGATTCTCGCCACCGTGCCGGGGCTGGATGGCGCGGGCAGCCCCTGGCACGTCGTGTTGGGCGTGCCGGAGCGTGCGCTGCTCGCCCCGCTATGGCGCGTCACCACCATTTCCCTGCTCGCCGGCGGGGTGGTGATGCTGGGCGCGTTCCTGCTCGCCGGCTGGGTGGCGCGCGGCATCCTGCAACCGATCCTGCGGTTGCAGGCCCTGGCCGCCGTGCCCGATGCCGCGCAGCCGCTGCCGCCCAGCGGCCTGCCGGAGGCCGATGCCGTGGCCGCCGCCCTGCACGATGCCGCCTCGGCCCGGCGCGAGGCCGTCGCCCGGTTGCAGGACCTGGCGGCGACCCTGGAGCATCGCGTGACCGAGGAGGTGGCGGCGCGCGAAGCGGCGCAGGCGCAGGCGGCCCAGGGCGAGCGGATGCAGGCCCTCGGCCAGCTTGCCGGCGGCATCGCGCACGACTTCAACAACGTCCTGCAAACGGTTTCCACCGCCGCTCACCTGCTGCACAAGCACAGCGCCGACCCCGAGGCGGTGGAGCGGGTGGCGCGGCTGCTGGGCAATGCCGGGCAGCACGGGACGGCGATCACCGGCCGGCTGCTCAGCTTCGCCCGCCGTGGCGGCAACGGCACCGGCACGCCCGCGCCGACCCCGCTCGCGCACGTGCTGGCGGAACTGCGGGATCTGCTGGCGGCGACGCTGGGCACGCGGGTGCGGCTGACGCTTGCGCTGCCAGACGACCTGCCGCCCGTCCTGGTCGATCGCGGCCAGTTGGAGACCGTGCTGATCAACCTCGCCGTGAACGCGCGCGACGCCATGCCGCTGGGCGGAGAGCTGCGGCTGGCCGTCGCACCGGCCGTCGCGCCCCTCCCGGAGGGGCTTGCGACGGGGCACTACCTCGTGCTCTCGGTCGCCGACACCGGCATCGGCATGACGCCGGATCAACTCGCGCGCGCGACCGAACCGTTCTTCACCACCAAGCCGGCCGGGCGCGGCACCGGCCTGGGACTTGCTTTGGCACGCAGCTTCGCGGAACAGTCGGGCGGCGTGCTGACGATCGAGAGCGCGCCGGGCGCGGGGACCACGGTGCGGCTCTGGCTGCGTGCGGCTTCATGACACATCCCCGGCCCCGGCGGCGCGATCGGCGAGCACCGCGCGGGGGCGCGTAGGAGAGCGACGGATGGCCCGCGACGACGCCGGCAATCACGACGTCCCGCCCGCGGCGACTCCCTGCGAGGACGATGCCCTGCGCTACCGCGCCCTGTTCGGCGGCGCGCTGGACCTCGCCATCATCGCTACCGACCCGGACGGGCGCATCACCGACTGGAACAGCGGCGCCGAGCGCATCTTCGGCTGGTCGGCCGCCGAGATGCGCGGCACGTCGATCGCGCGCATCTTCACCGACGAGGACCGCGCCGCCGGCGCCCCGGCCGCGCGGCTGCGCGAGGCGCTGGCGCAGGGCCGCATCACCGCCGAGTGCTGGCACGACCGCGCCGGCGGCGGGCGGCTCTGGGGCAGCGGGGAGCTGATCACGCTGCGCGGGCCCGACGGGGCGCATCTGGGCTTCCTGAAGGTGCTGCGCGACACCACCCGCCGCCGCGCGCACGAGGAGGCGCTGCGCGAGAGCGAAGCCATGCTCCGCGCCGCGATCCGCGCCGCCCCGTTCCCGACCATGATGCACGCCGAGGACGGGGAGGTGCTGGAACTCAGCAGCCGATGGCTGGAGCTGACCGGCTACACCCGCGCGCAGATCGCCACGCGCCAGGACTGGGTGCGTCTGGCCCATCCCGGCCGCGAGGATGCGGTCAACGCCCTGATCCAGTCGAGCTTCGGCGACGAGGCCGACCTGACGAACGGCGAGTGGGAAATCCGCGTCTGCGACGGCAGCACCCGCATCTGGGAATTCCACAGCGCGACCCTCGGCCGGCTGCCCGACGGGCGGCGGCTGCGCAAAAGCTCCGCCGTCGATGTCACCGAGCGCAAGGCGTCCGAAGCGCGGCTGCGCGAGAGCGAAGCGATGCTGCGCGCCGCCGTCCGCGCCGCTCCGTTTCCCACCATGCTGCACGCCGAGGACGGAGAGGTGCTGGAAATCAGCCGCACATGGCTGGCGCTGACCGGCTACACCCGCGCGCAGATCGCCATGCGCCACGACTGGATCCGGCTTGCGCATCCCGACGATGAGCACGCGATCAACGCGGCAATCGACGCGGCTTTCGCCAGCAACACGGACGCGGTGTGCGACGAGCAGGTCGTCAGCACCGGCGACGGCGGCCTGCGCACCTGGGAGTTCCACGGCGCGGCGCTCGGCCGGCTGCCCGACGGGCGGCGCCTGCGCGTCAGCTCCGCCGTCGATGTCACCGAGCGCAAGGCGGCCGAGACGCGGCTGCGCGAGAGCGAATCGATGCTGCGCACCGCGGTGCGCGCTGCCCCCTTCCCCACCATGCTCCACGCCGAGGACGGGGAAGTGCTGGAACTCAGCGACACATGGATGGAGCTGACCGGCTATAGCCGCGCGCAGATGTCCACGCGTCACGCCTGGGTGCGACTCGCCGTCCCCGACCGTGAGCACGAGGTGAACGCGTTCATCGATGCGGACTTCGCGCACGAACGCGAAGGGCTGACCCGTGAGTGGGAGATTCGCGTCAGCGACGGCGGCAGCCGGATCTGGGAGTTCCATACCGCCGCCCTCGGCCGGCTGCCCGATGGGCGGCGGCTGCGCGTGAGTTCCGCCGTCGATATCACCGAGCGCAAGGCGGCCGAGACGCGGTTGCGCGAGAGCGAATCGATGCTGCGCGCCGCCGTGCTCGCGCTTCCCTTCCCCACGATGCTGCACGCCGAGACCGGCGAGGTGCTGGCGCTCAGCCGCAAATGGCTGGAACTCACCGGATACTCCCGCGAACAGATCGCCACCCGCGCCGACTGGTTCCGGCTGGCCTATCCCGGCAGGGAAGACGAAAACGAGGCCACGATCGCCGCGACGTTCGGCGACCAGAGCGACGTGGACGCCGGCGAGTGGCAGGTGAGGATCCGCGACGGCAGCACGCGCCTGTGGCACTTTCACGGCACGTCACTCGGCCCGCAGACCGACGGGCAGCGGCTGCGCCTGAGTTCGGCCGTGGACGTGACCGAGCGTCGCGCGAGCGAACAGCGGCTGGCGGAGGAGCGGGCGCGACTCGCCGCGCTGATCGAGCACCTGCCGGTCGGCGTCGCCTTCGTGGACCGCGAGGGCCGCACCCTGCTGAGCAACTCCGCGCTGCGCCGCTTCCTGCCCGACGCCACGGTCGGCGCCGGCCAGCCGGATGGCGAGCGGCGCTGGACCGCCCTCGACGTCCACGGTCGCCTGGTGCCCGGCACGGAGTTCCCGAGTGTCCGGGCGCTGCGCGGGGAAACCGTCCCCGGCATCGACTTCCTGCACGTCGCCCCGCCGGCCCCGCCGCTCTGGGTGCGCGTCAGCGCGGCGCCGCTGCGCGATGCCGCGGGCATGATTTCCGGCGCGGTTATCGCCATCGTCGATATCGATGCCGAGCGGCGCGAGCACGAGGCGCAGCAGCGCCTGAACGAGACGCTGGAGCGGCTGATCGAGGAGCGCACCGCCGAACTGCTCAGCGCCGAGGCGTCGCTGCGCCAGGCGCAGAAGATGGAGGCGGTGGGCCAGCTTACCGGCGGCATCGCGCACGACTTCAACAACCTGCTGACCGCGATCGGCATCAATCTCGACCTGTTGCAGGTGCGCGCGGCGACCGGGCGGACCGAGGGACTCGACCGCTTCGTCGCCTCGGCGCAGAGCGCGGTGGGGCGCGCGTCGGCACTGACCCACCGGCTGCTCGCCTTCTCGCGCCAGCAGACGCTGGCCCCGCGCCCGACCGATATCGAGGAACTGGTCGGCGGGATGGCCGACCTGATCCGCCGCTCCGTCGGCCCCGCCATCGCCGTCGCGGTGGCGACACCCCCCGGCCTGTGGCGCTGCCTGGTCGATCGCAACCAGCTTGAGAACGCGCTGCTCAACCTCGCCATCAACGCCCGCGACGCGATGCCCGATGGCGGGCGCCTGACCATCGCCGCGGCCAACCGCGATCTGGACGGCGCGGCGGCGCGCGCGCTCGACCTGCCGGCGGGGCGCTATCTGGCGCTCAGCGTCACCGACACCGGCACCGGAATGCCGGCCGACGTGGCGGCCCGCGCCTTCGACCCGTTCTTCACCACCAAGCCGCCGGGACTCGGCACCGGGCTGGGCCTGAGCATGGTCTATGGCTTCGTCGGCCAGTCCGGCGGGCAGGTGCGCATCGACACCGCGCCGGGCGCCGGCACCACCGTCACGCTCTGGCTGCCCTGCGCCATCGGGCCGCTGGACCAGGCGCCGGCCGATGGTGCGCCGGACGCGGCGGCGCCGGCGGTGCGCCGCGCGACCGTGCGGGTGGTGGAGGACGACGCCGCGGTGCGCGCGGTGCTGACCGAGGCGCTGACCGAGATGGGCTATGACGCCCCGGCGGTGGGCGATGCGGAGGCGGCACTGCACCTGTTGCAGGCCGGGGCGAAGGCGGACCTGATGGTCATCGATATCGGCCTGCCCGGCAGCATGAACGGCCGCCAACTGGCCGCGGCCGCCCGCGCGCTGCGCCCGGACCTGAAGCTGCTGCTGGTCAGCGGCTACCCCGGCGCGGTGCCGGAGGAAGCGGATACCGACATCCCGATCCTGGCCAAGCCCTTCGCGATCCACACGCTGGCCAGCCGGGTCAGCGACCTGCTCGGTTCGGAGTAGCGGCCGGCCTCACCGCACCCGGTAGAGCACGACCCGCTCCCGCTCCTCCGTCTGCGATCGCGCCCGCGCCGCCATCAGGTCCTTCCAGCCGAGATATCCGACCAGCCGACCGTCGGCGCGCGCGACGACCGGGATGTGGGCGACATTGGCCTGGGTCATGCGCTCGATCAGCGCGTCCAGATACTCGTCGGGGTAGGCGACCAGCGGCGGGCGCGGGCCGAGCAGCGCGCCCAGCGTCGCCTGCCGGTGCCGACCGGCGCGGCGCCAGCGCAGCACCGCCGGCGGATCGACGATGCCGAGCACGCGCCCGGACTCGTCCAGCACCGGGAAACTCGGATGGCGCGTCTGCGGATCGGCCAGGAAGCGCGCCGCCTGGTGCAGCGTCATCGCCGCCGGCAGCGTCTGCACCACCCGCGTCATCACCGCCTCCGCCCGCGTCAGCGCGAACGGATCGACGCGATACTCGCGCGACAGATGATGCCCCCGCCGCGCCACCTTCTCGGTCAGGATGGAGCGGCGCATCAGCAGCACCGTGACCAGATGCGCGGCCACGCAGGCACCGATCAGCGGCAGCAGGACATGGGTGTTGCCGGTGACCTCCACGGCGAAGAAGGTCGCGGTCAGCGGCGAGCGCATGGTGCCGCCCATGGTCGCGGCCATGCCCAGCAGCGGCCAGAACCCCGCCGAGGCCGCCGGCAGCAGCGGCGCCAGTGCCGCCCCCATGCCCCCGCCCATGATGAGCAGCGGCGCCAGCACGCCGCCCGAGGTGCCCGACCCCAGCGCCACCGCCCAGATCACCGCCTTGACCGCCAGCAGCGTCAGCCCCGGCAGCGGCGGCATCCCGCCGTGCAGCATCTGCGCGATATTGGCGTAGCCGACGCCGAGCGCGCGCGGCTCGATCAGCCCGCCGAGGCCGACCACCACGCCGCCCAGTGCCGGCCACCACATCCAGTGGATCGGCAGGCGGGCGAACGCATCCTCGCAGGCATAGACCAGCCGCGTCAGCACGCCGGAGAGCAGCCCCGCCAGCACGCCCACCATCACCCAGCACAACACCGCCGGCAGCGAGGTCACCATGCCGCCGTCGAACGGGAACAGCGGCGCGGCCAGGCCGATCCAGCCGCGCTCCACCGAAGCCGTGATCGCCGCGACCGCGACGGGCACGAAACTGCGCGGCGTCCACTCGAACAGCAGCAGCTCGACGGCGAGCATGATGGCGGCGATCGGGGTGCCGAACACCGTGGTCATGCCGGCGGCGGCGCCCGCCACCAGCAGCGTCTTGCGCTCGCTGTCGCTGACCGGGAGCATCTGCGCGATCAGCGAGCCGATCGCCCCGCCGGTCATGATGATCGGCCCCTCGGCGCCGAACGGCCCGCCGGTGCCGATCGAGATGGCCGAGGACAGCGGCTTGAGGATCGCGACCTTGAGCCCCAGCCGCGAGCGGCCGAGCAGGATCGCCTCGATCGCCTCGGGAATGCCGTGGCCCCTGATCTTCTCGCTGCCGTAGCGCGCCATCAGCCCGATGACGATGGCCCCCAGCACCGGCACGACGGCGGCGGCGAGGCCGAGCGGGGAGGCGCCGAGCGACGTATCCGCGAGGCTGAAATCGCCGAAATAGGCCAGGTTGGTGGCGAGCCGGATCAGCGCCAGCAAGGCCACGCCCGCGACGGTGCCGGCGCTGCCGACCAGGATCGCGATCGCGGCAATCGCCAGCACGCGCGGATTGGTGGTGAAGTCGCCAAGCTGGCGGATGGCGGCGGCATTCGGGGTCTGCATGGTCTCCGTCGGGGTCGATGGCGGGGAAATGTCGTGGCACGATATATCGGCGCCGCCCCGCCGGCGCGAGGGGAGCGGACGATGGGCAGGAATGCGCCGGGGCTGACCGACCGCGATTACCGCAGGCTGGCGGAGTTCCGCTTCCTGCTGCGCCGCTTCCTCGCCTTCAGCGAGGCCGCCGCGACGGCCGCCGGCCTGACGCCGCGCCAGCACCAGGCGCTGCTGGCGATCAAGGGCATGCCGGAGGGGGTGGCGCCGACCATCGGCCACCTCGCCGAGCGGCTGGCCATCCGCCCGCACAGCGCGGTCGAACTGGCTGACCGGCTGGAGCAGGCCGGTCTGGTGCGCCGCACGCACGACCCCGCCGACCGCCGCCGCGTGGTGCTGACGCTGACGCCGGACGCACAGGCGCGGCTGGCGGCGCTGTCGGCCGAGCACCTGGGCGAGCTGCGCCGCCTGAGTCCTTCACTGCTCGCGATTCTGGAGCACGCTGACACGAAATGAGGCCGACCACCCCGGCCGAGGCCCCGGCCTTCCGCGCCCGACATTGCCGTTCAGCGATTTTTGCGCAGGCGCAAGTTATCCCCTGTGTCCACAGAGCTGTCCACAACAGGTTCGGAACAAAGCGCCGCCGCCGCAACGGAAGTGGGACGCGCCGCCGGGGATCAGCGCGTGAGCGCCGGCCAGATGCCGGTCCGCGTGAAATCGTTGCCCTTGAACAGCAGCGGCAGACCGCTGTCCGCAGCCAGCGCATGGTCGACCGCCATCAATCGAACTGGCCGGACTGATCGTAGCCGAGAATCGCCTTTGGCGGTCGCGGGTCGAGAACCGGCAGGCGCGCGACCTTCTCCTGCACGGCACGCACGGCGTCGCGCCGGCGGCGTTCGTTGTGCGAGGGCTCGACCGGGGTCACGGCGATCTCGGCGTCATGCTCGCCGGGCGGCAACGTCGGCGGGGCGTGTCCGCTGATCGTGCCGTCCGCGGCCACGTGCAGACGTGTTCGGATGACGGCCATGAGTGCCAGCCTAGCCCACTTATCCCCTCTTGCGCACCCAGTCCGTGACCGCGATGCGTGGCATCTCGAAGCGGTCGGTGGTGCGCGCGTACCAGCCGCGCCCGTGCATCCGCCCGATCAGGTCGAGCGCGGGCGTGTCGATGTGGCAGCGTTGCGCGTCCAGCACCGCGTCGTCGCGCACATGGACCGCGACCACGCGGCCGAGCACGATGGTGCGGTCGGTCGCCACCTCCAGCGTCACGAACCGTTCGCATTCCAGCGCGACCGGGCTGTGCGCGATGCGCGGGGGCGCCACCTTGCTGCTCGGCAGCAGCTCCAGCCCGGCCTCCGCCGTCTCATCCACCGCTTCCTCGAATTCGATCGCGGTGACGTTCATCTGCTCGCGCAGCGCGTAGGGCACGAGGTTGACCACGAACTGCCCGCGCGCGCGGATATTGGCGGCACTGTCCTTCCACCGCCCCGGCGCCCGGCCGGGATGGCGCCCGCCGATGCCGATGCCGACGATCGGCGGCTCACCCACCAGCGCGTTGAAGAAGGAGAACGGCGCCGCGTTCACCCGCCCCTCGGCGTCCAGCGAGGTGATCCAGGCGATCGGCCGCGGCACCACCGTCGCCGTCAGCAGCTTGTAGCGGTTGTCCGGCGACAGGTCGGCCATGTCGAACAGCATCGGGCGCTCCGTGGCGAAAGGCTCGCCCTGAGTTGCCCGCGCCGGGAGCCGCTGTCTAGGCCGCCGCCCGTCGCTGGCCGAGCACCATCGCCTGCGCGATCAGCCGGCGGAACACGGCATCGCGCGCCGGGCCGTCGATCACGATCGGCGCGCAGCCCTTCGCCGCCCACACGCCCCAGGCGAAATCCGCGTGCGCCATCACCGTCGTCCCGCCATTGGCGAACGCGCCGCGGTTGCCGGTGTCGAGGTAGCTTTCGCACGTCAGCCCCTCGGCCAGCAGCACCGCGTGGCGCGGCAGCTCGACATGGAAGTATTCGACCTGATCCACCGCCACCTGCGCCACCGTGACACCGTTCATCAGGTAGCGGATCGGGATCAGCACGTCGTCGATGAACACCGAATGGTCGGGCGACAGCCACAGATCGCGCGACGGCCGGTCCAGCCCGAAGGCGTGGGCGGCGACGCGCACCGGGCGGACATCCTCCGGCTTCGGATGGCGCGCGCAGTCGATGCGGCGATGGCCGATCCAGACCACCTCCGCGCTGCCGCCATCGGCGAGCAGCACGCGCATCCCGGCGGCCAGCGCCTCGACCGCGACCGGCCCGTCGGGCGTCGCGATGCGCGTGCCGGCGGCGAAGCAGGGCGCCGGGCCGAAGGATGGCGTGAAGGTCTCGCTGACCGCGCCGGTGTTCTGCGTGCCGAGCGAGAGCACCGCCGCGCCGACATCGAATGTGGCGCCGTCGGCCACCAGGTCCTGCACGCTGACCAGCGCGAGATTGCCGCTGATGCCATAGACGCCGACATCGCCGGTGATGTTGACCAGCCCGGCGATCCCGGCGGACACCGCCACGCTGACATGCAGCGTCGTCCCCTCCACCGTCTGCGGCAGGGTGAAGCCGGTCGGGAGGGTGATGTTGGGCGGCAGGTCGTTGGTGGTCAGCGTCACCAGGGCCGCAGTGTTGACGCTCTCGATCGTTGCCGATTCCAGAGTCGCGTTCACCGTGCCGAGGGGTGTGGAAATCGGCGTGGAGGTGCTGGAGGCCAGCACGTCCTGGGTGACGGTGAGGGTGCTGATGACCGGCGGGGTCAGCGTGGTGTCGAAGGTAACCGTGCCCGCCTGCGTCAGCGCGATCTGGCCGACGGCGCCGGTCAGATCAGTGCCGCCGGTGAAGACCTGACCGGCCGTGAAACTGAGTGTTCCCGACATGGCTGCCCCCTCGACTCGCTGCCCGCTCACGGACCCGCGACGTGTCGTAACAGTTGCGGCAGTCGGGGATAACGCACAAGGACGTGAACGCCAGCCGGGCGACGGGGGACCGCCGCCGCCCGGCCGCGCCGGTCAGATATGGGCGATCTTCGGCTTCAGATCCTTCGCCACCTTGACCAGGATGGCGATCTGCTTGTCGAACTCGTCCTGGTTCTCCGGCGTCTTGAGCTTGTTGGAAAACTGCTTCCAGATGTCCCAGTCCGCCTTGATTTCCGGGTGGTTCTTGATCAGCGTGGGCAATACGGTGCCGGGGCCGCGGATGTACTCGCTCCAGAAATCGGTATATTTCGCCAGCGTCGCCTTCTTGGCCTCGCCCTCGAACTTGTCGATGTATTCGCGCAATTTGTCGTTGAGCTTGGCGAACTCCGCGTGCAGCTTTTTGAGCGAGTCTTCCGTCTCCTTCTTTTCGGCCGCCAGGGCGTCGCTGATGGTGCCCATGGTGATCTGATAGTCGAACGTCTTGGCCTCTTCGCTGATCTCCAGCGCGTATTTGACGCTGGCTGCCGGGATTTTCTTGTTGTTCTTCCATTCCGCGGCAAGGTTCTTCGCAGCCACCTCGATGTCGCGCACCGCCTTGTCCAGCGCCTTGATCTTGGGGCCTTCCTTCAGCGCCTCCTTGACCGCATCGTCGATGTCCTGCTGCGTGCGGCTCATGCCGGAGCCGGCGGCCACCTCGGCGATCTTGAATTTGCGCCAGTCCACGGCGCCGTAGGCGGCCACGGCCTTCTTCATCAGGTCGCCGATGCCGGTCTCCCCGGCCATCTTGGCGATCAGGCCCTTGTTCTTCTGCCACGACGCATTGGTCAGGCTGTCGGGATAGGGGGGGATCTTGAATGGCATGGGACGCACCTCCACCGCGATTGTCACGGAACGGTGAGCGTGTAGCGCGCGGCCGGAGGCGAAATCCAGGATATTCGGTATCATTACGCATCGGACCCGCCGGTTGGCCCCGTTCGCGCGGTGTTCTATAGGGCGCCGATGACCGCCTATCTCGCCCGCCTCAACGCCGAGCAGCGCGAAGCCGTGGAGACGCTGGATGGTCCGCTGCTGGTGCTGGCCGGCGCGGGCACCGGCAAGACGCGCGTGCTGACCACGCGATTCGCGCATATCCTGCTGACCGGCCGCGCCTTTCCCGGCCAGGTGCTCGCCGTCACCTTCACCAACAAGGCGGCGCGCGAGATGCGCGAGCGGGTCGCCGCCATGCTCGGCCGGCCCGCCGAGGGGCTGTGGCTCGGCACCTTCCACGCACTCGGCGCGCGCATGCTGCGCCGGCACGCCGAGCGCGTCGGGCTGACGGGCAACTTCAACATCCTCGACACCGACGATCAGTTGCGGCTGCTCAAGCAGGTGATGGAGGCCGCGCGCATCGACGCCAAACGCTGGGCGCCGCCGGCGCTCATGTCCATCATCCAGCGCTGGAAGGACCGCGGCCTGCCGCCCGCGCGCGTCACCGCCGCCGAGGGCACCGACTTCGCCAACGGCCGCGCGGTGGAACTCTACAGCGCCTATCAGGAACGGCTGAAAACGCTGAATGTCTGCGACTTCGGCGACCTGCTGCTGCACATGACCGAGATCCTGCGCGGCGACGCCGACATCCTGGCCGAATGGCAGCGCCGCTTCCGCTTCATCCTGGTCGATGAATACCAGGACACCAACGTCGTGCAGTATCTCTGGCTGCGGCTGCTGGCGCAGTCGCACCGCAACATCTGCTGCGTGGGCGACGACGACCAGTCGATCTATTCCTGGCGCGGGGCGGAGGTGGAGAACATCCTGCGCTTCGAGCACGACTTTCCGGGGGCGAAGATCGTGCGGCTGGAGCGCAACTATCGCTCCACCGCCCCGATCCTCGCCGCCGCGTCGGGCCTGATCGCGCACAACGAAGGCCGGCTCGGCAAGACGCTGCGCCCCGGCGGCAATGCGGCCGAGGGCGAGCGCGTCAGCGTCGTCGCTTTGTGGGACTCCGACGAGGAGGCCCGCATGGTCGGCGAGCGCATCGAGAGCCTGCACCGCGACAGCCACGCGCTCGCCGAGATGGCGGTGCTGGTGCGCGCCGGTTTCCAGACGCGCGCGTTCGAGGAGCGGCTGATCACGCTCGGCGTGCCCTATCGCGTCGTCGGCGGCCTGCGCTTTTATGAGCGCGCGGAGATTCGCGACGCGATTGCCTATATGCGCGTGCTGCACCAGTCGGCCGACGATCTGGCGTTCGAGCGCATCGTCAACCTGCCGCGCCGGGGCATCGGCGAGCAGGCGCTGCGCACCATGCACCAGATCGCCCGCGAGCGTTCCATCCCGCTCGCCGCCGCCGCCGGGGTGATGATGGAGAGCGGCGGATTGCGCGGCAAAGCGCGCAAGGCGATCGGCGAGTTGCTGCGCGGCTTCCTGCGCTGGCGCGAGCAGCTTGCCGCCGTGGGCCATGTCGAGACGGTCGCGACCATGCTGGACGAAAGCGGCTATGTCGAGATGTGGCGTCAGGACAAATCCGCCGAGGCGCCGGGGCGGCTGGAGAATCTGAAGGAGCTTGTGCGGGCGCTGTCCGATTTCGACACGCTGCCCGGCTTCCTCGATCACGTCTCGCTGGTGATGGAGAACGAGGAGAACACCGAGACCGACCGCGTCAACCTGATGACGCTGCACGCCGCGAAGGGGCTTGAGTTCGACACGGTCTTTTTGCCCGGCTGGGAGGAAGGGCTGTTCCCCAACCAGCGCGCGATGGACGAGAACGGCGCCAAGGGTCTCGAAGAAGAACGGCGGCTGGCGTATGTCGGCCTGACGCGCGCGCGCCGCCGCGCCATCGTCAGCCACGCCGCCAACCGCCGCATCTACGCCAACTGGCAGACCACCATCCCCAGCCGCTTCCTCGAAGAACTGCCCGATGAACACGTCGAGCGCAGCGGCGAGAGCGCGCGCACGCGCGATCGGATGCTGGCGGCGCCCACGAGTTTCCCCGGCCAGTTCCCGCTGCTGGCGCGGCGGACGCGCGTGGTCGAGGCGTGGGAACAGCCGGCCCGCCAGCCGCGCGCGGACGCAATTGAGGTCGGCGCGCGCGTCTTTCACCAGAAATTCGGCTACGGCACGGTGACGGCGACCGACGACGACAAGCTCGACATCGCGTTCGACAAGTCCGGCAGCAAGCGCGTGCTGGACCGGTTCGTGGAGCGGGCGTGAAGAACCCTCACCCCACCCCTCTCCCGCAAGCGGGAGAGGGAGACGCAAGCCGCGCTCTTTCTGCTCCCTCTCCCGCTCTGCGGGAGAGGGCCGGGGTGAGGGCGATTCCGTGACCCCCTCGCGCCACGCGACCACCCTCGAAACCATTTCCGTGACCATCCCCGCCGACGCCCTCGACGCCTACGAGGCCGCGATCGGACAAGCCTGCGGCGCGGTCGGCTTCTTCCTCGACGAGGCGACCGGCCTGTGGACCGTCGAAGGCGTGAAGGACCAGGGCGCCAACGAGGAAAAACTCGCCGCCGCGCTCGCCCTCGCCGAACTCGCGACCGGCATCGCGGCGACTCCGCACCGCCGCGCGACCGAGGCGGAGGGCTGGCTCGCCCGCACCCGCGCGGCGTTCCCCGAGCAGCTTATCGGCCGCCGCTTCGCCGTGCGCGGCACGCATCTCGCCGGCCCGCGCGCGCCCGGCCGCATCACGCTGGTGCTCGACGCGGGCGTGGCCTTCGGCTCGGGCGAGCACGGCTCCACGCGCGGCTGCCTGCGCGCGCTGGAGCGCGTGGCGCACCGCCGCCCGCGCCGCATCCTCGATCTCGGCACCGGCTCGGGCGTGCTGGCGATGGCGGCCTGTGCGCTGCTGCACCGGCCGGTGCTGGCGACCGACATCGATGCGTGGTCGGTGCGCACCGCGCGCGACAACGCGCGGCGCAACCGCCTCGGCGCGCGCCTGCGCGTCATCCGCGCCGACGGCTGGCGCAGCCGCGCGCTGCGGGCGGCCGGCCCCTATGACCTGATCTTCGCCAACATCCTCGCGCGACCGCTCACCCGCATGGCGCGCGACCTCGCGGCGCATCTCGCGCCGGGCGGGACGGCCATCCTGGCCGGGCTGCTCGCCTCCCAGGCGCGCTGGGTGCTGGCGGCGCACCGGCGACACGGCTTGACGCTGGCGGCGGCGCTGCGCGAAGGCAACTGGACGACGCTGGTGCTGCGCCGGCGCGCCGGGGAGGAACAATCGCCATGACCTTCGATCCCGCCCACGCCTTCCGCCTCGACGGCCAGGTCTGCATCGTCACCGGCGCCGGGCGCGGCATCGGCCGGGCGGTGGCCGAGGGCGCCCTGCGCTCCGGCGCCCGCGTCCACCTGTTCGACCGCGACGCCGCGACGCTGGCCGAGACCGCCGCCGCGATCGGCGGCACCGCGCACCCCGTCGATGTCGCCGACGAGGGCGCGCTGACCGGGGCCGTGGAGCGTGTCTTCGCCGCCGAGGGACGCATCGACGCGCTGGTCAACAACGCCGGCACCGCGCTGCGCCGCCCCTCGATCGACCTGACGCTGGAGGAATGGCAGGGGGTGATCGACCTCAACCTGACCGCCGTGTTCCTCGCCGCCCGCGCCGCCGCGCGGCACATGCTGGCGGCGAAGCGCGGCGCCATCGTCAACATCGCCTCGATCATGGGGCTGTCGGGCGGCGGGCTTTATCCGAACATCTCCTATCAGGCCAGCAAGGGCGGGGTGGTGAACCTGACGCGCGCGCTGGCGGTGGAGTGGGCGCCGGATGTGCGGGTGAACGCGGTGGCGCCGACCTGGGTGCGCACCGGCTTCATCGCCCCCCTGCTCGCCCGGCCCGACCTGATCGCGCGCATCGAGGCGATGACCCCGATGGGCCGCCTGGCCGAGCCGGACGAGATCGTCGGCGCGGTGCTGTTCCTGCTGTCCCCGGCCGCCGCGATGGTGACCGGGCACACGCTGCCGGTGGATGGCGGGTTCCTGGCGCAATAGGCCCTAAAGGAACGACTGCGCCCGCTGCATGATCATCGTGCAGACCTGCTGCTTCAACTGCGTCATCATGTCGCCGCCCAGGTTGAACCCCTGCCCGCCGCCGGTCTGCAACATCCCCTGGGTGCCGGCGGTGTAGTCGCTGTTGCCGGCGGCCTGCCCGGCGCCGCCGAGCTTGCCCAGCAGCGACTGCTGCACCCCGCCCGCGCCGCCGCCGAGCAGGTTGTTGGTGACGCAGTATTCCAGCAGCCCGGCGATGTTGCCCATGCTCGCCGACCCGACCGAGGGCAGCGCCGTCCCGCCGCCGCCGCCGGTCAGCGCGCCCAGCGCGTTGCCGAGCTGGTTCTGCAGTTGCGCCCCGGCCGGCGCCGCCAGCAGCACCCCCGCCGCCACCGCCGCCGCCATCGTCATTCGCATCCCGCTCATGTTCCGCTCCCTCACGCGCTCTCGCTCCCCGCGAACATAGGCGCCCTGGCGCCGCGTGCTATACGCTCGGCCCATGAGCCAGTCCGCCGTGCGCCGCATGACCGCCGAGGAGTTCCTGGCCTGGGACCTCGACCAGCCGGACGCGCGGCATGAGCTGATCGACGGCGTGCCGGTGGCGATGACCGGGGCGCGACGGCGGCATGATCGTATCGTGGTCAACGCTCTCGCCGAGCTGCGCGCGCGGCTGCGTGGCAGCCCCTGCGTGCCCTTCACCGCCGACACGGCAGTGCGCATCCCCAACGGCAACGTCCGCCGCCCCGATATCGGCGTGGTCTGCGGACCCGACGATGACGACCAGACCTACGTCGCCCCCCGGCTCGTTATCGAGGTCCTGTCGCCCACGACGCGCTCCTTCGATCGCGTGCGCAAGCTGGAGGAATACAAGTCGTCGCCGACGCTCGACTACGTCCTGCTGGTCGATCCCGACGCGCCCGAAGTCCTGCTGTGGTCGCGCGACGCCGCCCGCGCCTGGACCTCGACGGTGATCGAGGGGATCGAGGCGGCGATCGACCTGCCCGCACTCGGCATCGCGCTGCCGCTCGGCGAACTCTACGCCGGCATTTCGTTCTGACCCCGTGCGCCGCGCGTTCCGCATCCTGCGCCGCGCCTTCGCCGCCCTGGTGGTGCTGGTGCTGCTGGCCGGGGCCGCGGTCGGGGCGCTGATCTGGCTGTCGCTGCCGGGCGGCGACCTCACCACCGCCATCCCCGGCCTCGCCGCCCCGGTCGCGATCACGCTGGACGCCGACGCCATCCCGCATATCCGCGCCGCCAACGCCGAGGACGCCGCCGCGGCGCTCGGCTTCCTGCACGCGCGGGAGCGGCTGTTCCAGATGGACCTGATGCGCCGCCAGGCCTCCGGCGAACTCGCCGAGCTGTTCGGCGCCCGCGCGCTGCCGATGGACCGCTTCACGCGCACCCTCGGCCTGCGCCGGCTGGCGGAGGCGGACCTGCCGCGTCTGACGCCCGAGACCCGTGCCCTGCTCGACGCCTATGCGCGCGGGGTGAACGCCTGGATCGCGTTGCGCGGCCGCTTCGCGGCGCCGGAGTTCGTCGTCTTCGGCCCGCCGCGCCCGTGGACCGCGGTGGACAGCCTGCTGTGGGGCAAGTTCCTGTCGCTGTTCCTGTCGGAGAACTGGCGGGTCGAGCGCGCCCGGCTGCTGCTGGACGCGCGGCTGCCGCGCGCCGCCGTGGACGAACTCTGGCCGCCGGGGGCAGCCGCCGGCCATCCGGAGGCGGCGCTGGCGCCCTCGCCCGCGCTCGCCCGCACCGCCGCGCGGCTCGCCGCGGCAATCCCGGAGTTTCCCGCACCATTCACGCTGCCCGACACGGCTTCCAACGGCTGGGCGGTCGATGGCGCGCATTCCGTCACCGGCGCGCCGCTGCTGGCCGGCGACCCGCATCTGGGGATGAATTTTCCGTCCCTGTGGTATCTCGCCCGCCTCGACTGGCCCGGCGGCACCCGCGCCGGCGCGACCGCCCCCGGCGTGCCGTTCCTGGTGATCGGCCATAACGGCCACATCGCCTGGACGTTCACCAATACCGGCGCCGACGTGCAGGACCTGTTCGTCGAGACGCTGACGGATGCCACCCACTACGCCACGCCCGACGGCCCGCAGCCGTTCGTCACGCGCCAGGAGCGTATCCGCGTGCGCGGCGCGCCCGATGAGCTGCTGACGGTGCGGCAGACGCGGCACGGCCCGGTCATCAGCGACCTCGTGGACCCGTCAGGCCCGATCCTGGCCCTCGCCGCCGCCGACCTCGCGCCGGATGACCTCGCACCGGACGGGCTGCTGGCGCTCAACCGCGCGCGCAGCGTGGCCGAGGCGGGCGAGGCGGCTGGCGGGATCACCACGCCGGTGCAGAACCTGATCGTCGCCGATGCGACCACCATCGCGCTCTATGTCACCGGCCGCGTGCCGATCCGCCGCGCCGGCGACGGCGCGCGCGCGGTGGCGGGGGCGGAGGGCGCATACGACTGGACCGGCTGGGCCAGCGGCGCGCAACTGCCCCATGTCGTGGCCCCGGCGACGGGGCGGCTGGTGAACGCCAATGACCGCGTGGCGCCGGCCGATTTTCCGGTCTTCCTCGGCCGCGACTGGTTCTCCGACGAGCGCGCGCGGCGCATCCGCCAGTTGCTGACCGCGACCGACAGGCATGGGCTGGCCGATTTCGCCGCCATGCAGACCGACATCCGCGACCTGACCGCGCGCGACCTGCTGGCGCGCCTGCGCACGATCCGGCCCGACGACGGCACGGCAAAGGCGGCGCTGGCGCTGCTGGACGGCTGGGACGGCGCGGCACGGCGCAACAGCCCGCAGCCGCTGATCTTCATCGCCTGGATGCAGCATTTCTACGCCGACGTGCTGGCGCGCATCGGCGTGCCGGAGGCGGCGCGCGCGGCGGTGGCGCCGTGGTGGCAGTTCGTGCCCTACGCGCTCTCGCCCGCGGGCGCGCACTGGTGCGGCGGGGATTGCGACGCGATGCTCGCCGCGAGCCTGACCGAAGCGACGACCGACCTCGCCCGCCGCCTCGGCCGCGACCCGGCGGCGTGGCGCTGGGGGCAACTGCATCAGGCGGTGTTCGCCCATCCGGTGCTGCGCCTGCTGCCCGTGCTCGGCGCGCTGACCGAGGGCCGGATCGCGGTGCCCGGCGACGGCGCGACCATCGACCGTTCGGTGGCCGAGACCGCGACCTTCACCGACGTCCACGGCCCGGAATATCGCGGCGCCTACGACCTGTCGGACCTCGACCGCAGCCTGTTCGTCATGGCCCCCGGCCAGTCCGGCAACCCGTTCAGCCGCGCGTCACGCAATTTCCTGACGCGCTGGCGCGACGGCGCGAGCGTCACCCTGCCGGCGGAGGCGGGCAGTGTCGCGGCGCGGATCACCCTGACGCCGGGCGGCTGAGTCTCGCCGCCGTCGCATCCAACTCGGTATCCAATCATTGACCGCCGCCACCCGCGTCGCGATCATGTGTGCGGACGGCGCGCAGCTTCCCGGTCCCACCATCATCCCGGAGTTCGCAGAATGCCCGATGCACTGCTCAAGACGCTGCTGAACGAGGCAAAGACGAAACCCCGCAATTTTGTCCTGGCGGTGAACGGGTCGGATATCGCGCTGATCCTGTCCAAAAAGAAGGTATCCAGCGCCCAGAAAAACGAGGCGAAGGCGAAGGCGAAAGGCGCCACCAAGACGTTCACCGGAGTCGTGGACGCCAGTTCCGGCAGCTTCGTGTTCAAGTCCCTGGACCAGATTCCGCGGGGCGCGGCCGAACCCCTGAAGAAATACGTCACCAAGGAAGGCCAGGTCACGATCACCCCGGTGTTCGAGAAAGTCACGACGCTGGTCGAGATCGACGAGGACGATGGCCGTTTCGACGACGTGACCGGCGGCAAGTCCGCGATCGACGTCAATGCGCGTCAGGTGACCGAGTTGAACGCCCAGGTCCAGAAGATGCGGGATTTCGTGGCCGAGTCGGCCAACAAGAAGATCGAATTCCAGCGGAACCTGGATGATGTCGCGCAGAAGCGCAAGGACTGCACCGCCAAGAAGCTGACCGCGACCAAGGAGCTGCGCACCGCCAAGACCGAATCGCCGCCCGACCAGGGCAAGATTGACGCGATCACGAAGGATGTCGAGACGCTGACGAAGCTTTCGGGCGCCCTGTTCGATGCCTGGAACGAGGCGCGCGAGAAAGTTTCGGAACTGGACCGGCTGACCAGCGACTATACCGAAACGCTGCGGCAATACGACGCGCTCGCCGGCGATTTCCCCAGGCAGTACGCGCTGATGCAGCACGGGCGGCAGGAGGCGATCGACGCGGTGCGTGCCAAGCTCGACAAGGTCTATGCGGACACGAACCGCAAGCTGGTGATCCTGGGGCGCACCGCCGACACGTTCGAGGGCGATTCGAGCTGGGCGGCCAAGCATCCGAAGGAGGGCGGGCGCGTCCTGCAGGAAGACGACTGGTCGATGGCGGTCAACGACGCGTTCATCAACTCCGGCCTCGACCAGAAGGCCGAGTTCGCGATGATCTCGAAGTTCAAGGACTCGGTGCTTGCCAAGATCAAGGAACTGCTGCGCGATCCCGGCGGGCGGACGCCCGCGGAGCTGAAGAAGGAACTGCGCGCCTTCGCCAAGCAGGAGGGCGACAAGGCGCTGTTCACCGGCGGGCGGTACAATGACGGTTTCGCCGTCTCGATGATCGAACTCGAACAGCTCATCGACGACGGCTACGTGATGATGGAGCACGACACCGGCGCGGCCTCCGTCAAGGACCTCAAGGACCTCAAGCCGACCCCGGTGATGGTGCCGAGCGGCAAGGGCCAGAAGATCAAGCAGGAACTCGCCGAAGCGACGGCGAAGCGCAACGAGCGCCTGGAGGCCGAGAAGAAGCGGATCAATGCCGCCTTCGTGGAAATCCTGAAAAGCTCAACTGCCAAGATCAAGGATTCCAAGCCGGCGATGAAGCAGGTGCAATTGCTGAAAGCCGCGATGGACGAGAACCGCTGGCAGGACGCCAACAACGCGCTGGAGGAACTGCGGGGCGCGTTGGCGTAGGACGGCCATCCCTCACCCGCCCGCTGCGCGGGCACCCTCTCCCGCAAGCGGGAGAGAATAAGGCTGCCTGACTGTTTGCTGCTCCCTCTCCCGCTTGCGGGAGAGGGTCGGGAGTGAGGGTGCTCCGCGCTCAGACGGCGGTGATGTGGTCGGTGACGTTGACCGCGAACGGGTCCAGCGCGCCGGGCACGCCGGAGGAGCTGCCGCCGAAGTTCAGCGTGTACTGGCCGGCCGGAAGCCCCTTGAGCATCACCCAGTAGCCCGCCGCCTTCGACGGGTCCATGACGTTGCCGACTTCCTCGCCAAGCGCCGTCGCCACGGTCCCCTCGCGGGCCTCCCCCATCGAAAAGAACGACGTCTGCACGAGGTCCGAGAACGGATTTTTCACCGCCGTCCCGTCCACCGAGGCGAACACGTTGGTGACGCTGGCGATGGCCTTTTGCAGCAGTTGGCTCTCGGTCGCGCGGACGCTCTGCGGCGAGGCGCGGGAACTGGCGGTCGCTTCCGGAACGGTGTCCACGAAGTTCACCAGCGGAATCAGCAGCGGCTTTCCGGCGGGCACGGTGAACGTCCTCTCGGCGGAACCGCCGCTGGTGCCGGCGACGAAGAACACCGGGCCGCTGTTGTTGTTGTTGGCGAATGCCCCGTCGGCGTCCTCCAGCGGGTTCGCACTGGCCGACGACTGGAACACCCAGGTCCACCAGTCCTGCGTCCACTGCGCGATGGTCTTGCCGTCCACCATCCCCTTGAGTTCATCGATCGTATAGCTCGAACCGCCTGGCATTGCGCGTGTCTCCTGTGTTGCAGCGATGTCGTGGTATGAATCGGCGACGGCGGCCTCAGGCGACGTGGATGTGGTCGATGACGCCGAGCGAATACGCGGGATAGTCGATGGCCCGACCGGTGCTGGGATCATACGTGCCGGCCATGTTGGGCACGCCGGCAATGCTGCCGCCGAATGTCAGCGTGTGATCGCCCGGGGAAAGGTTCTTCAGCATCAGCCAGTAGCCGCCGGACTTGACGGGATCGAGACTGGCACCCGCGACTTCACCGAAGAAGTCCGTGGCAACCGTCCCCGCCTGCGCGGTTCCCATCGAGAAGAAACTGGTGTTGACCCGGTCGGCGAAGGGATTCGTCACCGGCGTGCCGTCGATCGTCGCGAACGCATTCGTGACGCTGCCGTACAACTGCTGTATCGCGCGGTTCTCCGCGGACCGTATCGCGTTGGACGAACCGCGTCCGTTTGGTGATTGGTACGGATATCCGTTGGGCGCGATCAGCGGCGCGGTGGGCGTCGCGCCGAAATTGACCATCGGCAGCAGCACCGGCGTGTTGCGCGGCACGTCAAAATATCGCTCGACCGGCGGTTGGCTGGGATCGGCCACGAAGGCGCCCGTCAGGAAGAAGACCGGCCCAGTGTTGTTTTCGGTTGCAAACTTTCCCGTCGTGTCCGTCAGCGGGTTCTGGTCGGAAGGCGAGTGGTACAACCAGTTCCACCACCCCTCGGTCCATTGCGCGATGGTCTTCCCGTCCACGATCGCGTTTGTGTCCTCGATCGTGTCGCTCGGCGCGCTGCCAGGCATCCACGTTCCCCTTACCAGTTGCTGCCGCGCCCCGGACAACCAACCATGCGTATCGAACCGGCCGGCGTCCGGACCGGATGAAATCATTGCGGCAATATTGTCGCCCGGTACTGACTTATTGGGTGCGAATTCCGCCGGATCGCCCGCCGGCATCAATCATCGCCTTGTACATGTTGTCCAAACACAAGGGGGAGACTGTTGCAGACAAAGGTTATTCCCGGGCTATTTCATTCCAATACTTGCGGGCCGGGACTTGCGCCAGCGCCCTCACCCCCCTCTCCCGTTTACGGGAGAGGGCCGGGGTGAGGGCCTTGCCGCCGACGCATCCGACTCCGCATCCAACCGTTGACCGGCACCCCCCGCATCTGGATCATGGGCGTGGGAGGTCCGCACGACCGCAATGAGCTACAAGCCGCCGCGCCGGCCGCAGTTTTTCTACACGACCGCCCCCCTGCCCTGCCCCTACGTGCCGGGGCGGACGGAGCGGAAGGTCGTGACCGAGATCGCCGGGCCGGAGGCGGATGGGCTGCATGACCGGCTGTCGCGGGCCGGGTTCCGGCGCAGCCACAACATCGCCTATGCGCCGGTCTGCCCGGCCTGCAACGCCTGCATCCCGATTCGCATCCCCACCGCCGATTTCCACCCGGAGCGCACGCTGCGCCGCATCGCACGCGCCAATGCGGAGGTGGAGGGGTTCGAGGTGCCGGCGCGCGCCACGGCCGAGCAGTACCAGCTTTTCCAGCGCTACCAGCAGGCCCGCCACGGCGACGGCGACATGGCGACGATGAGCTTCTACGACTACCGCGCCATGGTCGAGGACACGCCGATCGAGACCTTCATTGTCGAGTTCCGCGACCCCGACGACCGGCTGGTCGGCGCCTGCCTGACCGACCGGCTCTCCGACGGCCTGTCCGCCGTCTATTCGTTCTTCCTGCCGGGACTCGACCGCCGCAGCCTGGGCACCTACACGATCCTCTGGCTGATCGAGCGGGCGCGGGCGCTGGACCTGCCCTATGTCTATCTCGGCTACTGGGTGCCGGAGAGCCGCAAGATGGCCTACAAGGCCCGCTTCCGCCCCGCCGAGGTGCTGGCCGGCGGGCTGTGGCGCACGCTGACCGAGGCGGACGCGGCGGCCGATCCGGTCGGCCCGCCGCTGAAACTGGTCTCCGAAACCGCCGGATGACCGCGCCGGGGCAGCGCGCTGCTCGATCCGCGATCACGGTCTGTTGTACTCGACTCGTTGACCCTGCTGATATGGATCGGTCTGGTAACCCAGGTCGAGGAACCGCGCCGTATGCCTGACCGCTCCCGCCTCGATCGCTCCCGCGCCGCCGACATCGACGGCGACTGCTTCCTGCCCGGCACCCGCATCCTGACCGATGACGGCCCGATCGCGGTGGAGCGGCTGGAGGAGGGGATCTGGGTGCCGATGCTCAATGCCGGTCGCTCGACGCCGATCTGGTGGATGGCCCACCGCATCGTCGATTGCGCCCGTCATCCGCACCCCGAAAAGGTCTGGCCGGTGCGCATCGCCCGCCACGCCTTCGGCCAGGGCCTGCCGATGCGCGACCTGTGGCTCTCGCCCGACCACTGCGTGTTTCTCGACGACGTGCTGGTGCCGGTCCGCGCCCTGCTCAACGGGGCGACGGTCGCGCAGGTGCCGGCGCGGGAAGTGATCTACTGGCACGTCGAACTGACCGCCCACAGCATCGTGCTGGCCGAGGGGATGCCGGTGGAGACGTATCTGGACGCCTCCAACCGCGCCGCGTTTGCCAATGGCGCCACGACCGCGATGCTGCACCCCGATTTCGACCGCGGCCCGTGCGAGGATGAGCAATGCGCGCCGATGGTCGCGTCCGGCCCGGTGCGCGACCGTGCCGAACAGCGGCTGCTGACGCAGGCGCTGGCGCTGGGCTGGCGGCGCGAGCCGGGGGAGGATGGCCTGCCCCGCTGGATCGCGCCGGAGGGCACGAACTTCCGCCTGCCGGCCTGACCGGCCGCGCGCTGGCCGACACGTGATGGTCATGTGATGGTTACCCTGCGCGAGCCGATCCTGCACCCGGTCGCCATCCGCGACCTGCGGCCCACGCAGATCACCGTCGGAATGCGCGAGGTCGCGGCGAAACGCGAAGCCTGGCGCGACAAGGGCAGCAAGCAGGCGGGCAAGTTCCTCGGCCGGCACACGATCCCCGTCATCCTCGGCCCGCAGCGCGAGCATTACGTCATCGACCACCACCACCTCGCCCTCGCGCTGCTGGAGGAGGGTCAGGACGAGCTGCTGGTGACGATCGTGGCCGATCTGCACCGGCTCGATCCCGATTGCTTCTGGTTCGTGCTGGACAATCGCGGCTGGACGCATCCGTTCGACGAAAAGGGCCGCCGCCGCGGCTATGAGGACGTGCCGCGCGCCGTCAAGGACCTGGTGGACGACCCGTTCCGCTCGCTGGCCGGCGAACTGCGCCGCCGCGGCGGGTTTGCCAAGGACACAACGCCGTACAGCGAGTTTCTGTGGGCCGACTTCCTGCGCCGGCGGATGAAGCGCAAGCAGGTCGAGGCGGATTTCGACGCGGCGCTGGACGCGGCGCTGACGCTCGCGAAAAGCGAGGACGCCGACTACCTGCCCGGCTGGTCCGGCGCGGTGGCGCGCTGAGGCGGGGCGGCGGCGCGGCCGCTCACGCCACCTGCGCGGTCGCCTCCATCGTCATCCACCCTGCCTCGTCCTGCGCCCACAGCCGCACGCTGCCGTCCGGCTGCGTCCGGCCGCTGACCAGGAACGGGGCGGGGGCGAAGGTCGGGCGGAGCGCGCGGAAGCGGAAGGCGGTCAGGCGCGCCTCGGGCCGCGCGTCGCGCAGCAGCTCCAGCAGCAGGGTGGCGATCAGCGGGCCGTGGACGACCAGGCCGGGATAGCCCTCGACCGCCGTCGCATAGGGGTGGTCGTAATGGATGCGGTGGCCGTTGAAGGTCAGCGCGGAATAGCGGAACAGCAGCACCGGGTCGGGCCGCCATTCGCGCCGCCACTCCGCCTCGCCGGCCGGGGGCGTGGGCGTGGCGGGGGTCTCGTGGGCGCGTGGGGCGGCGCGATAGACGATGTCGTGCTGCTCGCTCAGCGCCAGCGTGGCCTCGCCCTCGCGGAGGTAGTCGTGGCGGACGGTGACGAACACCAGCGCGCCGCTGCGGCCGGTCTTTTCCGACACGTCGGCGATGGTCGAGCGGCGGGTGACGCGATCGCCGATGCGCAGCGGTGCCACGAAGGTCAGCCGGCCGCCGGCCCACATGCGCCGCGGCAGCGCAACCGGCGGCAGGAAGCCGCCGCGCCGGGGATGGCCGTCGGGGCCAAGCTCGCTCGCCGGCGCGCGGTCGAGGAAATACAGCCAGTGCCACAGCGGCGGGATCGGCGTGCCCTCCGCCGGCGGTCCCTCCGGCCGGTCGAGCGTCGCCGCCAGCCCCGCGCAGGGGCCGGGGGCGATCACGTCGTGGCGGGTCTCGGTGCGGCCGATCCAGTCGCTCAGCGCCATGTCCATCCTGCGTGTCTCCCCGGCGGGGCGCAGGATAGCGCGAATCGGCGTGGGTCGGGTGGCATCGCCGCGCCGGGCTGCCTATGTGCCGGGAGCGATTGACCGGGAACGCCTGCTTGACCCAGTTACGTGCCGCGGCGCCGCGACTCGCCGTCCTTGTGCTGTTGCTGGCCGCTGCCGGCTGGATCTTCCTCAATCGCGATGCGGTGCATCCCGAGGCGATCGCCACCGCCCTGCAGGGGCTGGGCGTGTGGGGGCCGGCGATCTTCGTGCTGCTCTACGCGCTCGGCGCGCTGGTGCTGTTCCCCGCCGCCGTGCTCAGCGTCGCCGGCGGGGTGGCGTTCGGGCCGGTCTGGGGGGTGGTGCTGGACCTCGCGGGCGCCACGCTGGGCGCCGGGGCGGCGTTCCTGCTGGCGCGCACGCTCGCCGCCGCCTGGGTGCAGCGCCGCGCCGGGCCGCGGCTGGCGCGGCTGGTGGCGGGGGTGGAGGCGCAGGGCTGGCGCTTCGTCGCGGTGGCGCGGCTGGTGCCGGTGTTTCCCTATGCGCTGCTCAACTACGGCTTCGGCCTCACCCGCGTGCGGTTCTGGCCGTATCTCGGCGCCTCGGCGCTGTGCATGATCCCCGGCTCGATGGCCTACACCTGGCTCGGGTTTGCCGGGCGGGAGGCGGCGGCGGGCGACGGTGCCGCGGTGCATTACGCGCTGCTGGGCGTGGCCGTGCTGGCACTCGCCGCCGCCGCGCCGCGGATGCTGCGCCGCCGCCGCGCCGCCGCGCCGGTTCAGTAAAGCTCCGCGCCGATGAAGCAGCGGATGTGGCCGATCGCCTTGCCGTTCAGGTAGTTCAAGGTCGGGCTCCACCACGCGATCGGCGTGCCGGTGGGGTTCGGACCGCGCAGCAGCGCCTCCTCCGCCACCGGATAGAACACGCCCTGCTGCGGCTTGAGCGTGGTACTGACGGTCTCGGGGTGCAGGAAGCGCACCTCATAGCGCCCCTCGCGGATGCGCGCCTCGACCATCCGCCCGTCGCCGAGACTGCAGCAGGCGCCCATCTCACTCTCCTGCGCCTCGAACCATTTGCCCAGCGCGCCGAAGCGGCGGGCCTCCTCGCTCTCGGGCGGCGGGGGCGCGGCGAGCGCGCCGGCGGTGGGGAGCAGAAGAAGGGCGGACAGCGGCGATCTGAACATGGAAATACTCCGTACTGAACTGACTTTGCGATTGGCGGTTCACATATGTATTGAGCGTCAAAAAGTTCAGTGAAGTAAATTTGCTGCTCTTACCGGCTCACTCCGCCGATAATGCAAGTTCCCTGCATTATTGGCGCGGCGCTCGTCCGCCGCCACGCAGCGCCGCCACGATCAGCGCCACCCCCTGGGCGTGCCAGCGCTGCACCGCCTTGTGATCCGCCCCCAGCGCCGCGCCGAGGCGGCGCCAGGGATACAGATGCCGCTCGGTCAGCGGGTGGACGAGCGCCCGGGCGCCGACGATGCGGCGCAGCACGTAGCGGTCGCGGGGGATCAGGGCGATCCAGCCGAATGCCTCGTCCATCCGCGTGATGCGCGCGGCGCCCGGCACCGCCGGGCGGACCGGCCTGCCTTCCCAGCCATAGCCCTCGACCGCGCTCTGCAGCACGTCCCAGGCACTGGTGCGCAGGCGCGGGCTGGGGCCGCTGTGCGGCAGGGCGAGCAGGGTGCGGCCGGCTTCCTCCAGCCGCGCGACCACTGCCTGCGCGTCGATCGCGTCATTTGCCGCGTCGGTCGGCCGGACGGCGGCCGGGGCTGTGTGCGTCGGACGCGCGCCATTTCCCCCCGGCTTTGCCGGGGGAAATGGCGCGTCCGGCGCAGCCCCGGCCGCCGCCGGGGTCCGGTGCGTCAATCCCGCGTCAATTCGTGCGTCAGTCATGCGTCGGTTCTCCCCCGCCTGTCATCGTCGGTCGTTTCGCATCGTTCACCTTCAGCCCCCGCCGGGAGCGCCGCTGCTGCGGGTGGCGGTACTCGGTCTCCTCCAGCACGCCGCTGCGCAGCCAGGCGGCGAGCACCCGGGCGGCGGTCGCCTCGTCCAGCCCGAAGCCCTCCAGCACCCGCCCGGCCCAGCGGTCGGAGACCTCCGCCCCGCGGCGGTGGGCGGTGTAGAGCAGCCCCTCCCCCGGCCCGGCGGCGATCGCGTCGAGCGCGCGGTTGGCATCGGCGGGCGAGAGGTCGGCGAAGGGGTTGGGCGGCTGCCAGGGGGCGGCGGCGGCGACCGAGTCGCCGGCCGGATAGGTCGCCGTGCCGTTGCCGAGACGGATGCCCACCAGGCGGAACCAGCGCGCCTGCTCGGCCAGCGGGGCCATGTTCGACTTGGCGTCATCCAGCCGCACCAGCCGCCGCCGCTCGGCGGGCGCCACCCCCAGCCGCAGCGCGTCCTCCGCCGTCATCGACGTGAGCACGGCGGCGGAGCGGGCGGCATCCGTCAGCGCCTTGGCCCCCCGCGCCGCCTCCACATCGACCGTCCCGCCGCTGAGCTTGCGGACGTGGTGGACCAGCAGCACCGCCGCCCCCGCCCGCTCGGCGATCTCCGCCCAGGCGGTGGCGGCGGCGTCCATGTGGGGGTTGGAGTTCTCGTCGAGCGCGTGGCTTTTCACGAACGGATCGACCACGATCAGCCCGATGCCCCGCGCGCTCGCCGCCTCCGCCACCGCGTCGCGGTCGGGGAACGCGATGGTCATGCCGTCCGCGAGCGTCGCGATCGTCACCCGCCGCTGCCGGCCGGAGTGGAGGTAGAGCCGCCCGCGCACCGCGTCGTCCGCCAGTCCGTGCAGGCGCAGGCAGGCGGCGAGGCGGCGGTCCATCTCGTCCGGCGGGTCCTCCAGGTCCATCACCCAGGCGGGTGCCGCGTGATGCACGGTCTCGCCCAGGATCGGCCGCCCGGTCGCCAGCGCCACCGCCTGCCCCAGCGCCACCGCCGACTTGCCCGCCCCGCCCGGGGCGGCGAGGACGGAGACGAAGCGGCGGACCAGGCGGGTGCCGTAGAGCCATTCGCGCGGCGGGATGGCGGCGGGGTCGGGCAGCGCGGCGGGGACGGCGGCGAGCGGCGCGGCGGCCTGGGACCAACGGTGCCAGAGGCTCATCGCCACCCCGCCAGCGCCGCCGCGACCGCCGCGTGCAGCAGCGCGGTGCGCTCGCCCGGCCGCAGGGCGCCGCGCGGGTCGGCGGACTCGGTTGCCGACTCCAGGACGGCGCGCGGGGCGCGGGCGGCGAGCAGCGGACGCAGCACGCGGGCGATCGCGGCCTCGGCGCGGGCACGCTCGCGGGTCCAGCCGGCGATGGCGTCCGCCAGCCGCCATTCCCGCCGCGCGCGCCAGCCGGAGGCGTCGGCTCCGGGGGCCGGCGCGGCGGCCAGGGCCGCTCGAACCTCGTCACGCCCGATCAGGCCCTGGGCCACCAGCTTGCCCAGGCGCGGGATCGCGCGCCAGGGGGTTTCGGGGTCGGTCGGATGGCGCATCACGCCCGCGCCTCCTCCCAGCCCGGCCAGGCCGTTCCGGCGAGGATCGTGCCCGCGGTTAGCAGGTGCCAGGCGCGGGGATGGCCGGGGGGCAGCGGCGGGCGGGAACGCTCCTCACGCGCGGCTGTGGCGGTCGCGGGGCGGCGCGGGGCGCCGATTCGGCGGCCGCGCTCGCGCGCCATGTCGGCCGTTACCCCGAGTGACGCCCCGACTTCGGCCCAACTGGCTCCATCCAGGCGCAAGCGGCGCATTTGGGCGTCGCGCGGCGGGGTCCAGCCGGCGAAAGCGATCGCGTGCGACATGACACCCTCGTCAGTTGTTGTGACGAAAGTTAGTTCTACTTACTGGCGAATGTCAATGAGATTGTCATTTACCCGTTAGTGAAAATCACTTAGCTTCTGGCAATAAATCGTGGGGGCGAAGGCGACGATGACGGAAGGAGACAGCGCGCCGGTGGGCACGCGCATCCGTGCCGCTCGGCTCGCGCGAGGGATGACGCAGGCCATGCTGGCAGAGGCCGTGGGGGTCACGCGCAGCGCGGTGGCGCAGTGGGAAACCGACCGCGCCGGCCAGGTCCGCGGCAATCTGACGCGCATCGCCTCGGTGCTGGGCGTGTCGGTGCAGTTCCTGCTGGAGGGCCACGGCGGCAACGCGCCGGAGCGGCCGGAGAACGCGACCGAACTCGCCCTGCTGCGCCTCTATCGCGCCTGCACCGAGGACGATCGCGCCTTCCTGCTGCGCACCGCGACCCGCCTCGCCCGCGCCGCCGAGCGGGAGGGCGGGACGTCACACTAGCCGGGGTCAGACATTCGGCGGGCGGTAGCTCGTCTTGGCGTTGTGCGCCTTGTGCATCGCCGCCTCCGCCTCCTCGGCCGTCAGCAGCGCCGTGGTCTCCCAGCCGCTGAAGGCGCCGGTGGAGGTGGCCGACATCGCCACCGCGACCGCCGTGGTGGTGTCGGCGAACTCGCAGATCCCCACGCCGTCCCACTCGCCGAGCGCGAAGTAATAGCCGATCAGCTTGCCGCCGAACCCCTCGATCAGCGCCCGCGCGCGCTCGGTGCGGTCGTGCGGGTGCGCGATCAGGGCCTTCACCGACGACTCGGCCAGCCGCCAGCGGAGCATGAAGTGCGCCATGACATTCCCTCTCCCGGGCCCTCTCCCGGGCGCGGCCCGATGCCGCGCCGGGCGCAGGATACGCATCGCGCCCCGCCGGCAGGATGACGCCTGCGCGACGCCCGCCGGTCATCCCGCCATCGCCGCCGTGCGCACCCCGCCCTCGGTCGCGGTGACATACAGCAGCCGTCCCGCGCCGGGGGTGGAGACCAGCAGCATGTCGCCCTCGGCCAGCATGTCGCGCGCCGGGTCGAAAAACCCCGGCGCCTCGACCTCGGCGGCCGGCGCGGGCGGCACCAGCGTGCCGGCGAGCGTGGGCTGGTGGGCGCGGTAGTGCCAGAGGGTGAACCCCTGCGCATAGGCCAGCACGGAGAGATTGCGGATCGCGAACGCCATCGGCGGCTCCTTGGACGACAACAAAAAGGCCGCCCGCGAACGACGCGGGCGGCCGGGACAGTTTGGCCTTCAGGGAGGAAACACGGCGGACGGAGTCCCGCCGCCGATGGCCTGTTCCTAGCCTGTTCTCACTTGGCTGTCAATGACAATTTTCCTAGCACCCGCCGGCGCGGCGACGATCCCGCGCACCCGCAGCGGCCAGTCGAGCAGGTCCATCGCCTCCGTCCACAGCCGCGCTTCGGACCGTTCCGCGGGCACGCGGGCGTCGGGGGCGATGCCGCGCTCCCCCCACGCGCGCAGCACCCGCGCATGGGCGAGGTCGATGCGCTTGCGGCGATACAGGCTGTCGAGCGCCACGATGACGTCATCGGGATCGCACGGGCGCGGCACGCCGTCGCCGGGGCGGCTGGCGCCGTCGTGGCGCGCGATCAGGGCCGCCATCGTCCACAGCCAGGCCTGCTCGGCATCAGGGAACGGCTCGGGCCGAACCGCGCGCGGCGGCCTCGGCTCGGCCGCGCCGGGATGGGGGAACGCGCGCATTCGCAGCATGACAGGCAGCCTCCGTCACGGGGTCAGATCAGAACGTAACACGAACACGTAACCATGACGGGGCCGGGCTGGGCAAGCGGGATTGCGCAAAATTTCCTATACCCAGGTATCGAATCCTGGCATTGTTGCGCTCGCGCCGAGTCGCGGCGCCGGAACGGAACCATGAAGCACGAGGACATCTGGCGGGCACTCGATACGCTGGCGGCCGAGCACGGCATGTCCGCCTCCGGCCTGGCCCGCCGCGCCGGCCTCGATCCGACCACCTTCAACCCGTCGAAGCGCCGGATGCCCGACGGCCGCGCCCGCTGGCCCTCCACCGAGAGCCTGGCCAAGGTGCTGCTGGCCACCGGCACCGACCTCGCCCAGTTCACCGCGCTGGTCACCGGCGCCCGCGCGCTGCCGGCCGGGGCGCGGCCGGCCCGTCGCGTGCCCCTGATCGGCTTCGCCCAGGCCGGCGGCGAGGGCTATTTCGACGACGGCGGCTATCCGGTCGGCGGCAGTTGGGATGAGGTGAGCCTGCCCGAGATCGCCGACCCCAACGCCTACGCGCTGGAAATCTCCGGCGACTCGATGGAGCCGGTGTTCCGCGACGGCGACCTGGTGATCGTCTCCCCCGCCGCCCCGATCCGCCGCGGCGACCGCGTGGTGGTGCGCACCCGCAAGGGCGAAGTCATGGCCAAACAACTGCAACGCCGCTCCGCCCGCCGCGTCGAGCTGCTCAGTCTGAACCCGGCGCATCCGAGCTATACGTTCGATCTGACGGAGGTGGCGTGGATGCACCGGATCGTGTGGGCGAGTCAGTAGGCCCGAGGGGGAGGGCCGGCCCGTCGCCGGACCGGCCCCGCCCTACCACCGGCGAATCGTGATCTTGACCTTGACGGCCACGGTCACGATGCTCAGCGGCAGGAGCCATGCATGTTTGGGCTTGCCGGTCTCCCTTCGTAGCGCCGGCCAGGCCTGTCCTGGCCGGCGTTGCCGTTTTCGGGCCGTGTCGATCCGGCCGCAAGACCAGCGCGCCTGGTGGTGAGGGCACGTCACCGGCAGGCCATTGCGGACCCCTCAGCGGCAGCAGCCGCCCGCGCCGGCGCCCTGGCGTTCAAGCTGCACCGGCGGGCAAGGCACCGAGCCGTAGGAGCAGAACACGCAGCAGTCGCCGGCTTTGGGGCGCAGCACCGCGCCGCAGGAGTCGCACGCGTAGAAGAACTGGCAGGCGTCCGTCGGCATCTCCTCGACCTTGCGATGGCCACAGTGCGGGCAGGTGATCTCGGAACGGAGGTCGAGCTGCGGGGTGGGGCTGGGGGAGTCGGTCATGGCGATACCGCCGGCTGTTCTGGCAACCGCGCAAGGTAGAGCCCGCCGCCGTCAGGACAAGGTGCGGCCGACCGTTGCGCGGGTGCGCACCGCTATCTGGCGGGCGCCCCTGTGCTGCCCGCGTCCCCCGCCTGCAACTGGTTGGCCACGTCCAGGATCAGGCTCGCCGTCAGCCGCGAGCGATCGACCACGCCCGCGAGCTTGCCGTCGGGGCCGAGCACCGGCAGCCAGTCGGTGCCGAGCTTCTCCATCCGCGCCAGCACCTCGCGCTTGTCGCTCTGCGGCGTGACGGCGGCGGCGGCGGGCAGGAAGCCGGGGAGTTTGGCAAGCTGGGCCGTGTCGCCGCGATTGACCGCGGCGGCGAAGCTCTCAAAGGACTGGCCCTGCGCCCTCGCCTGCAACGCGGCGAGCAGCCGGCGCGCGTCGATGAAGCCCGCCACCCGGCCGTCCGGCGTCAGCAGCGTGACGAAGCGGAAGAACGGATAGGCGCTCAGCGTCTCAAGGTATTTCTGCACCACCTGCGGCACGTAGGCATTGGCGCCCAGCAGGAAGTCCAGGCTGCCGACGCCGCGCGCGACCACCGAGGGGATCATGTCCGCGCCGCCCTTCAGCGACTCCTCGATCGGTGCCACCGGCAGCGGCGAGACCTGCTGGCGGATCGGTTGCGCCGAGGCGGCGAGGATCGCCCGCTTGGCCGACTCGACGGTGACTCCCTGGCTGCTGACGACGAACTTGTCGATCCGCCCGGACATGAACAGCACCAGGAACGCCGCCAGCACCGCAATGACGGCGTCGTTCAGCCTGATCTCGACATTGCCGCGGCTCACGGCGCGCACGCCGACGACGAAGGCGAGGACCAGGATCGCCACCGCCGCCGTCAGCCAATCGGCGTTCGCGGTCAGCCAGTCGGTCTTCATGCCGCCTCCCCCGCTCGTCGCGGCATGATGTACGGCATTGCGGAACTGACGGCGCGATCCGATCGCAGATGTGACCACGCACCGCCCGAGGGGAGGGCCGGACCGTTGCCGGACCGGCCCCGCCCTACCGCCTGCGGATCGTGATCTTGACCTTGACGGCCACCGTCACGACAATCATCGGCAGGAGCCATGCATGGTGGATCATGCCGGTCTCCCTTCGAAGCGCCGGCCAGGCCGATTCCTGGCCGGCGTTGCCGTTTTCGGGCCGGGTCGATCCGGCCGCAAGACCATCCCCGCTTCGCCGGCGCCGTCATGTGCGGCATGCTGGGCCGCGCACCCCGCAACCACGGAGGCATCATCATGGACATCTGGCGCAGCGGCGCGCGGCCCTCGGGCAAGGGACCGGCGGAGTATTTCACCGGCGCGGTGCGCATCGACCCGCTGAACAGCCCGCCGGAGCCGGCGCGCGTGGCGATGGCGCTGGTGACGTTCGAGCCGGGGGCGCGCACGGCGTGGCACACCCACCCGCTGGGTCAGACGCTGATCGTCACCGCCGGCTGCGGCTGGGCGCAGCGCGAGGGCGGGCCGATCGAGGACATCCGCCCCGGCGACGTGGTCTGGTTCGCGCCCGGCGAGAAGCACTGGCACGGCGCGACCCCGACCACGGGGATGAGCCACATCGCCATCCAGGAACGGCTCGACGGCGCGGCCGTGACCTGGATGGAGCAGGTCAGCGACGCCCAATACCGGCGCTGAAAGTATCGCCGCTGACCCGCGCCGCGCTCACTGCGCCGCCTGCATCGCGACTGGCTCGGCCCGCTCCACCGGCGGGGGGTTCCATTCGCCCACCAGCGCCGCGCGCTGCGGCGCGTAGAGGCGCATCGTCAGGTTGAACGGCCCCTTCGGCGCCGGCAGCCAGTTGGCGCGCTTCGCCGGCCCCGGATCGGCGTTCTGGATGATGAGGTCGAGCGAGCCGTCGGGGTTGGTGTTCAGCCTCATCCAACTGCTGACCGCAAACCGGTTGATCGGGTTGGCGACCTGATAGCCCTGCGGGTCATAGAGCGTCACCGACCAGAACGCGGAGGCGGGCGGAAGCTGGCCCTTGGCGAAATGGATGACGTAGTCGCTGGCGCCGTCGAGCGGGCGGCCGGCCGCGTCGCCGAGATTGAGCGGATAGATCGCATCCTCCGGCAGGTTCGCCCCCAGCCCGAGCTGTGCCACGATCGCGCGCTTGAGGTAGTAGTCGCCATAGACGCCCATCGTGTCGGTGTTCATCGACCAGGCATTCGCCACGCGGGCGAGGGTTTTTACTTTCCACGCCATCAGGTGCAGCGCGTCCTCCGGCGCGCCCGCCAGCGCCTGCCGCACGGCCGGCGACTGTTTCGCAAGGTCGTAGTCCTGGCCGGGCACGAGGCCGATGCGGCGCATTAGGGCCATGATCGGCTGGTCGGTCAGGTGCGGCGGCTGGCGCTTCAGCACGTCGGCGGCTTCGGCGAAGAACTTTTCGGCCGGCATGGACTCGACCTGCTCCTTCGGCGGCGTCGTCATGTCCACCGCGGGATCGACCGTGCCCGCGACCGGCTGCTCCGGCTTGCCCCAAAGCGAGAGCGGTGTCGCGCGGAAGCCGGCCTGGATCGCGTGCACCGCGTCGTAGTCCGCCGGCCCGTCGGTCCTGGTGCGCCCGATGATCCAGACATGCGGCGTGGGCGCGTCGATCCGGTCCACGCCCTCGGGCAGCGTGCCGTGCCAGCCCGGCGGCACCACCGCCCAGTCATGCGCCGCCGTGCCCGTGGTGCGCCAGCCGGGCGAGGCGAACACGTCGGTCCACATGTCCAGCATCGGCAGCAGGTAGTAGCGGCCCTGCGTATCCGGCGCCGAGACGATCACCGGCCCGTCGGTCAGGTCGAGCCAGGCGCTGGAATAGAGCGTGTCGAAATTGGGCCGCACCACGGCGCGCATGTCCGCCGCCGGATAGGCCGGGATGTTGGCGAAGGCGTTGGCCGGCGCGTGAATGCCCTCCGCCCGCGCGACATTCGTCAGTTGCCGCCGCGTCAGTTCCATCGTCACCAGCGGATAGAGATAGACATAGGCCTGCACGCCGATGTCGTGCGCCTCGGCCGCGCCGATCGCGGCCTCGGCGCGGACGCCGGCCGGGACCGCGGCGGTGAGCAGCGCCGCCGCCAGGGCGGCACGGACGAGCAGCCGGACGAACCGGTCAAGCGCCATCGCACGAATCCTGAACTGTTCGTCATTCGGCGTAGCCGATCCGGAGATGCGCGCGCGCACACATGACCGTGCGGCGATTTTGCTTGGCAGCGTCGGGCGGTTGGCGCGACGCTGCCGCCATGCGCCTGGTCGTGCCGCTGCTGTGCGCCCTGCTCGCCCTCGCCGCGCCCGCGCGCGCGGCGGAACCGGCGGAGGACGGGCCGGTCGATGTCGCGCTGGTGCTGGTCAGCGACGTCTCCCGCAGCGTCGATGATGCGGAGTTCGACCTGCAGAAGCACGGCTATCACGCCGCCTTCACTGACCCGCGCGTGATCGCCGCCATCCGCGGCGGGCCGGCCGGCGCGGTCGCGGTCGCCTATGTCGAGTTCGCCTCGTTCGGCGAGGTGCGCACCGTGCTCGACTGGACGGTGATCCGCGATGACGCCACGGCGCGCGCCTTCGCCGACCGGCTGCTCGCGGCACCCCGCAGCTTCCGCGGACGCACCGCGATCGGCGCGGGGATCGAGATGGCGATCGCCGACCTCGCCGCCTCCGGCTTCAAGGGCGCGCGGCAGGTGATCGACGTGTGCGGCGACGGCACCGCCAATTCCGGCCCGAACGTGGACGCCGAGCGCGACAAGGCAGTGGCGGCGGGCATCACCGTCAACGGCCTGACCATCATCAACGATCATCCGGTCAACTACGTCTATGCCCACACGCAGCCGCCGGGCGGGCTGACCAACTGGTATCGCGCCCATGTCGTCGGCGGCCCCGGCGCGTTCGTGCTGGAGGTCCACGCCTTCGCCGATTTCGGCCACGCGATGACGCGCAAGCTGATCGAGGAGATCGCGGCGCGCTGACGCCGGGGGCACGCCCTCACCCCGGCCCTCTCCCGCACGTGGGAGAGGGTGGTGTGCGAGGCGCCGGGTGAGGGAGCGTCGCGCAAGCGGAACGTTCATCCTTGGCCGCCATGATCGCGGCCGTGACGCTGACCGAATCAGGACGGATCGACACGCCGGTGACGCTGACCGGCGGGGTGCTGGCGGATGCGACGACGCTCGCGCTGTTCGCGCCGGTGTCCGGCAGCGGGACGCTGGCGATCGGCGCCGGGGCGACGCTGTTCGCCGCCGCGCCGGTGGCGGCCGGGGTCACCGCCGCGTTCGCGGGTGCCGCCGGCACGCTGGAACTGTTCTCCGCCGCGCCGGGCTTCGCCGGGCCGATCAGCGGCTTCGCCAGCCTCGATGTGCTCGACATCGCCGATGCCGGCTTCACCGGCGCTTCCTGGGCGGCGGGCACGCTGACGCTGACCGGGGCGGCGACGCTGGCGCTGCTGCTGCCGGGCAGCTTCGGCGGCGACGTGTTCCTCGCCCAGCCGGACGGGATGGGCGGCACGGCGGTCACGCTGGCGACCCCCACCCCCCTGCCCGCCGCCGCCGGCACGCTGACGCTGGCGGGGCTGGAGAGCGGCAGCGGCACGGCGACAGCGGCGGTGGCGGGCGGCCGCGTGGCGCTGGCGGGCAGCCTGGAGGTGGGCAGCCTGGAGGTGGGCGGGCTGTTCACGGTGCTGCCGGGGGCGACGCTGGCGGCCGGCACGGTCGCGCTCGCCGGCTCGCTGGTGGTCGAGGGGGCGGTGGCGCTGGGCGACGCGGCGGCTTCGGCCGGGACGGTCGCGATCGGCGGCGGGGCGACGCTGGCGGGCGCGGGGCGGATCGACGCGGCGCTGGACTGCGCGGGCGTGCTGGCGGCGCAGGGCGGCGCGCTGGCGCTGTTCGGCGCGGCCTCGGGCAGCGGCACGCTCGCGATCGGCGCGGGGGCGACGCTGTTCGCGGCGGACGCGCTGGGCGCGGGGCTGACGGTCGGGTTCGGCGCCGACGCGACGCTGGAACTGGCCGACCCGGCGGCCTGCGCGGCGGTGCCCGCCGGGCTGGCGCCGGGCGACGCGGTGGATTTCGGCTTCGTCGCCGCCCCCGGCAGCCTGGCGCTGTACGGCGCGCTGGCCGCCGCCGCCGCGTCGCAGCACGTGCGGCTGGCCGCGACCCCGGACGGCACCGGCGGCACGCTGGTCGAGATCGCCTGCTACGCCGCCGGCACGCGCATCGCGACCCCTGCGGGCGAGGCGCCGGTGGAGGCGCTGCGCGAAGGCGATCACGTGCTCGCCTTGCAGGACGGCACATGGCGACCCGCGCGCGTGCGCTGGGTCGGGCGCGGCATGATCGACCTGGCGCGCCATCCGCGCCCCGAGCGCGCCGCCCCCATCCGCATCCGCGCGGGCGCGATCGGACCGGGCGTGCCGTCGCGCGACCTGTGGCTTTCGCCCGATCACGCGATCTTCCTCGACGGCGTGCTGGTGCAGGCGCGGGCGCTGCTGAACGGCGCGAGCGTCGTGCAGGAGTTCCCTGCCCGCATCGCCTATGTGCATGTCGAACTCGATCGCCACGCCGTGCTGCTCGCCGAGGGGCTGCCGGCGGAGAGCTATCTGGACACCGGCAACCGCGCGAGCTTCGCCGGCGGCACGACCGACCTGGACGCCGCCGGGGCGGCGGCGTGGGACGAGCGGGCCTGCGCGCCGCTGCTGCTGGGCGGGGCGCGGGTGGCGGCGCTGCACGCGCGGGTGCTGGGGCGCGCGCAGGCGCTGGGGGCATTGCTGACCGAGGACGCGGCGCTGCGCATCGAGCGTGAGGGCACCACGGCACGGCTGGTCAGCCGGTGCTTCGTGCCGGCGTGGCTGGGCCTCGGCCCGGACCGGCGGCTTCTGGGGGTGGCGGTGGCGTCGCTGACGATCGGCGGGCGGAAGCTGCCGCGCGCCACGTTCGGCGAGGGCTGGCACGCGCCGGAGCCGGGGCTGCGCTGGACCAACGGGGCGGCGGTGCTGCACCTGCCGCGCGAGGGCAGGCTGACGCTGCGGCGGGCGCAGGTCGGGGCGCGGTACTGGGTGGGGTCGCGGCTCTGATCGACGCCGTTATATTCCGCTGAGGCGGCGTCTGCATCGGTTGAGAAATCGCTAAATCGCGATTGACACGCGAGCCATAACGCTGGCGGAGTCGTGTCCCCGCCGCAACCAGGATGCGTCCGTCATGGCAACGACCATCAGCACCGTTTATCCGGTTACCAACGGCGCCGCACTGGTCGGCGCCGACATCGTGTCGGGTGGCATCGTGCAGGTGTTTCCCGGCAGCGGCCTCATCCTGCCGGGGTTCGCCAACGGCAACGTGATCAGCAACGGCGGCACGCTGGAACAGTTGGGCGGCATCGTCGCCAGCAGCTTCGTCAGCAGCGGCGGCGTCCTGGCCGTCTCGTCCGGCTCCGCCGACAGCACGACGATCTCCACCGGCGGGACGGAGACGGTGTCGGGCGGCGGCACCGAGGTGTCGGGGACCGTGCTGAGCGGCGGGCAGGAGAACATCCTGGCCGGCGGCTCCGGCGTCGGGCTCACGGTGGCGGCCTCGGGCAGCGAGCAGGTGGGCGGCACCGACGATGGCAGCGTGGTGTCCGGCGGCGGCGCGGTGCAGACCGTCCTGCCCGGCGGCGTGGCCAGCGGCACCACCATCGTCGCGGGCGGCGAGCAGGTGGTGAGCAGCGGCGGCCATTCCTTTGCCGCGGTCATCTCCTCCGCCGGCACCGCCGTCGATCTCGGCACGATGACCGGCACGACCATCGACGCTGGCGGCCTGCTCACGGTCAGCGGCGGGCACGAGATCGGGATGATCGACGGCGGCACCGAGCTGGTGGTGGCGGGCGGCATCGACGCCAACAGCATCCTCTCCGCCGGCCGGCTGACCGTCGCCGCCGGTGGCTCCGCACTCGACGAGGCCGTCAGCGGGGGCACTCTGACGGTCGGCAGCCTCGGGCTGGAGAGCGGGGGCGCGGTCTCCGCCGGCGGGGCGGAAATCGTCTCCTCGGGCGGCCTCGCCCAGTCCACCTTCGTGCTTGGCACCTTCACCGTCTCCTCCGGCGGCACGGCGGCGGCGCAGATCGTCAGCGCCGGGCAGCTCGTCGTCTCGGCCGGCGGCGTCGCCTCCGCCGCGCTGATCGAGGGCAGCGGCGAGCTGGACATCAACGCGGGCGGCACCGCCGTCGCGGCAACGCTGAGCGAGCGCACCAAGAGCGTGCTGGACCGCGGCACGCTGTCGGGCGGCCTGATTTCCGGCGCGACGCTGGAGGGGTTCGGCACCGTCTCCGGCGTGATCATCACCAGCGGCCTGACCAGCGGCACGGACTACGCCGGCGTGCTGCTGTTGCAGAACAGCGGCAGTGTCGCCAGCAACACCAGCGTCGGCGCCGGCGGGACGGCCGAGATTCAGGTCAACGCCGCCGCGATCGCGACCATGATCGGCAGCGGCGGCCTGCTGCAGACGCAGCAGGGCACGCTCAGCGCGACCACGGTGCAGGCCGGCGGCGAGCTGTCGATGACGTCGATGCAGGACGATGCGATCGGCACCACCGTCTCCTCGGGCGGCATGATCTCGGCAGCCGGCGGCGTCATCGCCTCCGCCACCGTGCTGTCCGGCGGAGTGGTCGATCTGCGGCAGACCGTCATCAACAGCGCGATCCTGATGGGCACGATGTCGGGCGACATCGCCACCTCCGCGGTCAGCCTGACGATCAGCAGCGGCGGCAGCGCGGTGTTCGCCGGCCGCCTGAGCAACACCAACATCGACGCCTCGGGCGCGCTGTCCGTGGTCAGCGGCGGCACCGAGAGCGGCGGCACGGTGAACGGCGGCAGCGAGACCGTCAGCAGCGGCGGCCGTGCCAGCGGCACCAACATCGAGAACGGCGGCCAGCAGATCGTCTCGGCCGGCGGATCGGCGGTCGGCGCGACACTCGGCATCAGCGGCACGCAGGTCGTCAGTTTCGGCGGCATCACCACGAACACGCAGGACTTCGCCGGCGGCAACTTCAACGTCATGTCGGGCGGCTACGCCAGCGCGGCCCAGATCTCCGGCGGCGACGCGGTGATCGAGACCGGCGGCCGGGCGTCCGGCAGCCTGATCGCCAGCGGCGGGCTGGAGAACGTGTTCGGCAGCCAGACCAGCGCGGGCATCGCCAATGCCGGCGTGGTGGACGTGCAGAGCGGCGGCGTGGACGGCGCCGCGGCGATCGGGGCGGGCGGCAACGAAACCGTGTTCAACCACGGCACCGCCGCGGCGACCAACATCACCGGCGGCAAGCTGCTGGTGAATGCCGGCGGCCTGGTCAACGGCGCGACGATCGCCGCCGGCGGGTTGCTGGAAATCGCGTCGGGCGGGCTGGCCACGGGCGTCATCGGCTTCGCCGGCAACGGCCTCGGCGCGGTGCTGCAACTCGACAGCAACGCGACGCCCGGCGCAGCGGTCGCCGGCATGGTCAGCGGCCAGACCATCGACTTCACCAACCTCGCCTTCGTCAGCGGCGGCAGCTTCGCGATCAGCGGCGGCCAACTGACCGTGACGGAGGGCGGCACGTCGGCCACGCTGACCTTCAGCACCCCCGCCGCGCCGACCTTCCAACTGATGAAGGATGCCGGCAGCGGCACGCTGTTGGTCGATATGGCCTGCTACGCCGCCGGCACGCGCATCGCGACCCCGGCGGGCGAGCGGCCGGTGGAGTCGCTGCGCGAAGGCGATGAAGTGTTGGCCTTGCAGGACGGCGAATGGCGATCGGCGCGCGTGCGCTGGGTGGGCCGCACCACGGTCGATCTGCTGCGCCACGACCGCCCGGAACGCGCCGCCCCCATCCGCATCCGCGCGGGCGCGATCGGACAGGGCGCACCCGCGCGCGACCTGCGGCTTTCGCCCGACCACGCGATCTTCCTCGACGGCGTCCTGATCCAGGCGCAGGCGCTGCTGAACGGCGCGACCGTCACGCAGGAGTTCCCCGCGCAGATCGACTACGTACACATCGAACTCGACCGCCACGCCGTGCTGCTGGCCGAGGGGCTGCCGGCCGAGAGCTATCTGGACACCGGCAACCGCGCGATATTCGACGGCGAGGCCGGCGTGCGGCCGTTGCATCTCGACTTTGCCGGCGCGGCGGCGTGGGACGAGCGGGCCTGCGCGCCGCTGCTGCTGGGCGGTGCGCGCGTCGCCGCCGCGCACGCGCGGGTGCTGGACCGCGCGCAGGCGCTCGGCGCGGTGCTGACCGAGGATGCCGGCCTGAGCGTGGTGCGCGAGGGGTCGGTGGTGCGGCTGCGCAGCCGCAGCTTCGTCCCTGCCTGGCTCGGCCTCGGCCCGGACAACCGGCGGCTGGGCGTGCCGGTGGCGGCGCTGACGATTGGCGGGCGGAAGCTGCCGCGCGCCGCGTTCGGCGAGGGCTGGCACGCGCCGGAGCCGGGGCTGCGCTGGACCGATGGCGACGCCGTGCTGCATCTGCCGCGCGAGGGGAAGCTGACGCTGCGGCTGGCGGAGGTCGGGGCGCGGTACTGGGCGGAGCACCCGGCGGCGGCGCGCGTGGCGTAGCGCCCTCTGGCGCAGACGGCAGAGGGAGAAGCAGGCAAGCGCGGGCCGGGGTTCGCGACCGGCTATTCGGCGGCTTGCAGCGCCGTCATGTGCTGCCGCAGCCTGGGGACGACCTGCTCGGCCAGCAGCCGCATCGAGCGGCGGTGCAGGTCGGGCCGGTCCCAGTCCTTGTGCGTCACCAGCAGCGTGCCGAACCAGCCGATCGCGTCCACCAGCGCCACGCACTGGTCGAGGACGCGGCGCGGGCTGCCCGACAGCACCATCAGCTCCAGCATCCGCTGCACCGTGAGTTCCTCATCGGACATCGACTCGTCGGGCTTGAAGATCTTGGTCATGCGGAACGCGCTGAGGTTGTCGCGCAGGTATTTGTAGTACCAGCCGGGGCTGCACGCGTCGTCGGCCAGATACTCGGCCGCCTCCTGATCGCTTTCGGTGCAGACGATGCTGCGGGCCACGCGCCACCGGCCGCGATCCGGCGATCGCCCGGCAGACTCGGCCCCTTCGCAGTAGGCGTGCCAATGGCTGAGCACCTGGTTGGGCGGCGTGAAATTGGCGGACACGAGGCCCCAGCCGCGCTCGCCCGCCAGCCGCGCCGTGCCGGATTTCGGACTCATCGCCGAGACCGCGAGCGGCGGGTATGGCGCCTGGAACGGCTTGAGCATCGGGCCGATCCCCAGCTCCGGCCGCACCTGCGTGTCCACCACGACGTTCCAGAAGCGGCCGTGGATGCGGTACGGCGGGTCGGAGCGCCAGATGGCGTGGATCGTCTCCACGCTCTCGACCATCATCGCCGTCCGGTCCTTCTCCATCGTCTCGAACAGCTCGAAATCCGAGCCGAGACCGCCCGGCCCCACCCCCATGATGAAGCGTCCGCCGGCCAGGTGGTCGAACTGCGCCACGTCGCCGGCGATCTGCGCCGGATGGTGCTGCGGCAGGTTCAGCACGCCGGTGCCGAACACGATGCGCCTGGTGACCGGCACCAGGGTCGCCATGAATTGCAGCGGGCTGGCGATCGGCTCGGTCTTGCAGGAATAGTGCTCGCCCACCCAGGCCTCGTCATAGCCCAGCTCCTCGGCGAGCAGGATCGCCTCCCGGTCCTCCCGCAGCACGTCCATATACGCGCGTCGCGGGTCGTGCAGCGGCATCATGAACAGGCCGAGTTTCATCGGACGAGCCTCCTCCTCGCTCACGCCTCCTGCGCCGGCCCGCCGGACGCGCGGGCCAGGATCAGGGCGATGAGAATGATCGCGCCATAGGCCGCGTCGATCCAGAACGCCGGAATCTGCGCCAGCGTCAGGACGTTCTGCAGAATCCCAAGCAGCAGCACGCCGGTCAGCGCGCCCAGCAGCCGGCCGCGCCCGCCATTGAGGCTGATCCCGCCGATCACCGCCGCGGCGAACACGTAGAAGATCATGTTCTGCCCCTGGCTCGACACCACGGAGGCGATGCGGCCGGTCAGCATCAGGCCGGCGAGCGCGGCGAGCATTCCGCCGACGATATAGACGCCCCACGTCACCCGCTCCACGCGGATGCCGGCCACGCGCGCTGCCTCCGGATTGCCGCCGATCGCGTAGAGCGCGCGGCCGATCCTGTGATAGCGCAGGAACAGGCCGAACAGCAGATAGAGCACGCCGGCGATCCAGATCGACACCGGCACGCCGAGCCATTTCGCCGAGCCAAGATAGAGGAATGCGTTCGGCAGCTCGAACAGCGTCTTGCCGTTGGTGATGCCGAGCGTGACGCCGCGCAGCAGGATGAGCATGGCGAGCGTCACGATGAAGGCGTTCAGGCGCAGGCGGACGACCAGGAACCCGTTCGCCGCGCCGACCAGCGCACCGACGACGAACATCAGCGCGATCGCCAGACCCGGATTCAGTCCGATCCCGGAGCCGCCGATGGACGTGTCCCTGACCACCAGCCACGCGCTGAACATCGGCGCCAGCCCGACGACGGATTCCAGCGACAGATCGAACTTGCCGCCGATCAGGATCAGCGATTCGGCGATCACCAGCACGGCAAGCTCGGAGGATTGCTGGAGGATGTTGAAGAAATTGTCGGCCGTGAGAAAGGCGTTGCTGATGAACGCGCCGGCGATGATGGTCAGCGCGATCGCCGGCAGCAGCGTCAGTTCGTGCAGGGCGAGCCGCGCGCCGCGAGCGCGCAGGCCCTCCGTCCGCGCGCCGCCCTGCACGTCCTGCGCCGCGTCAGCCATGCGCCGCGACACCCTCGATCGCGGCGACGAGGTCGCGATCCTGCCAGCCGGCGGCAAAGCTTGCCGCGAGCCGTCCCTTGAAGATCACGAGCACGCGATCGCAAATCCTGAGTTCGTCGAGATCGTCGGACACGACGAGAACGCCGGTGCCGGCAACCTGCGCGCGCGCGATGATCGCGAACAGCGCCTCCTTCGCGGCGATGTCCACGCCCTGCGTGGGATGCACCAGCAGCAGCAGCCGCGGATCGGCGGCGAGCGCGCGGCCCATCACCGCCTTCTGCTGGTTGCCGCCGCTGAGTTCGCCGACGGGCTGCTCGGTGGAGGCCGCGACGAGTTGCAGGTCGCGGATCATGCGGCGCGCGTGGCGGTCACGCTCCGCCGGCAGGACGATGCCGCCGGGACCGAGACGATCGGCGATGGTCAGGGTCATGTTCTCGGCCACCGACAGCAGCGGCACGATGCCGTGCATCCGCCGGTCGCGCGGCACATAGCCGACGCCGGCGCGCTGCGCGGCGGCCACCCCACCCGCCGGCAGCGCCCGGCCGCCGACCGTGATCCCGCCGCCCGCCGGCCGGCGCAGCCCGGCGATCACGTCGGCGACCTGTTCGGTGCCGGAACCGGCAAGCCCGGCCAGTCCGACGCATTCGCCGGCGGCCACGGCAAAGCTGAGACCGGCGACCGGGCCGACGGACAACGCCTCGACGCGCAAACTCTCCGTCCCCGGCCGGGCGGCGCCGGCCCCGCGCGCGCCAAGACGCACGTCGCCGCCCACCATCGCGGCGACGACGCGATCCTTCGGCATCTCGGTCAGCGGCGCGCTCGTCACCACCGCGCCGTCGCGCAGGACGGTGACGGAGTCGCACACTTCGTAAATCTCCTCCAGATGGTGGGAGATGTACAGGAACGTGACGCCGCCCTGGCGCAGGCGCTGCATCCGGTCGAACAGGCGCGTCACCTCCCGCCCCTCCAGCTCGGCGGTCGGTTCGTCGAGGATGATGAAGCGGCTGCCCTGGATCAGCGCGCGGGCGATCTCCACGATCTGCCGCTGCTCGACGCTGAGCCGCCCGGCATCGAGGCCGACATCGATCTCCAGCCCCCATTCGCGCAGCACCGCCTCCGCGCGCTCGCGCATCGCCGCCCATCTGATCCAGGACCCCGCCGCGACCGGCTGGGCATTGAGGAACAGGTTCTCGGCCACCGTCAGCGTCGGCACGACCGTCGATCGCTGATAGACACAGGCGACGCGCTGGCGCCACGCCCAGCGGTCGGCCAGCGCCGGGGCCGGCGCATCGGCCAGCCGCACCCGCCCGGCATCGGGCGCGATCAGGCCGGTGAGCACCGCCACCAGCGTGGACTTGCCCGCGCCGTTGCGCCCGACCAGCGCGCGCGATTGGCCGGCCGGGATTTCGACCGAGACGTCGCGCAGCGCGTGGTTGGCACCGAAGGTTTTGGACACATGCGTCAGTTCCGCCGCCAGGCGGAACCGGTCCTGGTCCCGGTTCCGCGTCGCGCTGGCCGACACGGACAGGATCAGCCCTTGGTCTTGTTGCCCCAGAGCATCGGGTCGGAGGCATTGTCCCGCGTGACCGTCGGCGCCGGCAGCAGGTCCATCAGGTTGCCCTTGTATTCGACGATGTGGCTGTTGTGATCGGTCGGACCGGGCCTGAAACTGTGCCCCGCGACCGCTTGCTGCAGATACCACAGGCCGTATTTGACGTAGAGATCGAGCGGCTGCGAGATCGCGGCGTCAAGCAGGCCGTCGCGTATCTTCTGCAACGCCAGCGGCGTGCCGTCGATGCTGACCAGATAGATGTGGTGCGGCGCGCCCACATCGGCGAGCTTGCCGGCGCTTTTCAGCACGTTCAGCACGCCCGCGAGCATGACGGAGTCGCTCTGCATATAGATCGCGCCCAGGTCGGGCGTGGACGTGACGACCGTCTGCGCGACCGCCGTGGCCTTGTCGGTCTTCCAGTAGGTCGGCTGCTGGATCACCTTGATCTGCGGATAATCCTGCTTCATGCAGTCGGCGAAGCCGGTGGTGCGGTCGCGGCCATTGGTGGTCGCCTGATCGCCCATCATCGACAGCACGACCCCCTTGCCGCCGAGATGCTTGCCGACGAGATGGCAGGCATCCTGCCCCATGCGCAGATTGTCGGCCCGCACGATCATATCGACCTTGCCGCCGGCGGGACCGATGTCGATGTCAACGACCGGCACTTTCTTGCTGGCGGCGTAATTCAGGGCCGGCACGATCGCATCACTGTCGGTCGGCACGGTGATGAGGCCCTGCGCGCCCTCGGCGATCAGGTTATGGAAATCGGTGATCTGCTTGCCGGGATCGCCATTGGCGTTGGCCACCGGCAGCACCTTCAGACCGGCCTGCTTGGCGGCGGCGACCGTCAGGTCAACCTGGATCGCCTGAAACGGATCGGTCAGAAAACCGACCGAATAGCCCATCGTGAACGATGCGCCCTGCTGGGCCTGCGCACTTGCCGCGACGGCCGCGCCAATGAAGACAGCCGCGACCGAAATGCCGACGAATTTTGCTTTCATCGTCTCGCGCCTTGTTTCTTGTCGTTTCCACCCTGGCGAGAGTGTCCGCGCCGCCAGCGGCGCTTGTCAACCCACATTGTCGGGCCGCGCCGCGCGCCCGGCCGATGGCGGCCGCTATTGGTTCGGGCGGATGCGGTGTTCGCGACGGGCCGCCTGGACTGCCATGCGCACGCCGGCATTGGCGGCGCCGAACCCGCGATAGCCGTGCCGCTCCACCAGTTCGAAGAAGAACCTGTCCTCGAACGGGTCGGTATAGGCGTGCCGGAACGCGCCCGCGTCATCGCGGTCGTAGAGCAGATCGGCCGCGCGCAGCGCCGCCAGCGCGGCGTCATCGAGGCTCCAGCGCGCGGCGAGGTCGTCGTAGTAGTTCGCCGGCACCGGCAGGATCGGCGCGGCGCGCGCCCGCGCGGTGGCGACCGCCCGCGCGGCATCGCGGCAGGCGAAGGCGATATGGTGAACCCCGGCGCCGGCATAGGCCGAGACGAAGCGTCCCGTCGCCGTCTTGCCGGACTCCGAGATATTCAGCGGCAGGCGCACGCTGCCGTCGGGACTGGTCATGGCGCGGCTGCGCACCAGGCCGTACGGGTCGGCCAGTTCAAACACGGGCTCGGCAAGCAGACCGAGGACCGCACGGTAGAACAGGACAAAACTGTCCATGCGGCCGGGCGGCAGCGCCTGGGCCACGTGGTCGATCGTGAGCAGTGCGTCGTCCTCCTCCGGTGCCGGCGGCAACAGCACGAAGTCGTCCTGCCAGATGCTGCCGCCGTCCCCCTCCGCTCCGACGAAATGGATCAGCGTGCCGTCCGGCGCGCGCACCGCGGGGATGTGGCGTTCGCCCGCGCCGACCGGCTCGCGCCATTCCGGGCACAGCAACGCCTCGGCGCGGCGGATCGCGCGCGCGGGATCATCGACGCGCAGCGCCATGGCGCAGACCGACGGCCCGTGCATGTGGAAATGCCCCGCCGCGGCGCTGTCCACCTCCGTGTTGACCACCAGGTTGACGCGGCCCTGGCGCCAGAGCTGCACGGATTTGGAGCGGTGCGTGCCGGCATGGCGAAAGCCGAGCGTGCCGAGGAAGGATGTCAGGTGCTGGGCGCTCGCGTCATCGACGGCGAACTCGATGAACTCGAACCCATCGAACGCCGGCGGCGGCGGCAGCTTCGGCCCGCCCGCCTCCGCCTGCACGAAGATGAGCGAGCGCAGCCCGTCGCGCGCCGTCAGCGAGGCCGGAGCGGCCCGGAAATCGTCGTTGAAGATTTCCAGGCTCAACGGCCCGCGATAGCCGGCGGCGATCACCGCGCGCACGAAGCCGGCCACGTCCAGCCCGCCCTGCCCGGGGAAGTTGCGAAAATGCCGGCTCCAGGACAGCGGGTCCATGGTCAGGCGCGGCGCATCGGCAAGCTGCACGAAGAACAGCTTGTCCGCCGGCACGAGCTGCGGAAGATCGGCCACGTCGTCGCCGATCGCGAGCGTGTGGAAACTGTCGAGCACGAGGCCGAGGGCGGGATGACCGGCGGCGCGCACGATCTCCCACGCCTGACGCCAGCGGCTGACGTGCCGGCCCCAGGCCAGCGCCTCGTAGCCGACGCGCAGGCCGCGCCGCGCGGCGCGTTCGGCCATCTCGGCAAGATCGGCGGCGGCGCGCGCGGGCTCGCCGAGGCTCGCGGGATGGACGTTGCTGCACACGAGCAGATCGGTGATGCCGAGCGCGCCCATCAGATCGAATTTCCGCTCGGCGCGGTCGAAATTGGCACGCCGCTGCGGCTCGGGCATCCCCTCGAAGTCGCGGAACGGCTGGAACAGCACCAGCTCGATGCCGAGGTCGGCGGCGATGCCGCGCACGTCCTGCGGCGTGCCGTCGAAAGTCATCAGATCGGCCTCGAAGATCTCCACGCCGTCGAAGCCGACGAGGGCCGCGGCCTCCAGCTTGTCCGGCAAGGGGCCGCTGAGCGAGACGGTGGCGATCGAGGTCTTCAGGCGCGCTGTCTCGCTCATGGTTCCCCCGTTTACTGCGCCGTCACCGGCCTGGCGATCTCCATACGATGCAGATCGCCGATGACGAAGATCCAGGACAGCGCGCCGATGATGGCGACCGCGCCGACGAAGCCAAGCGCGCCGACGAACGATCCCGTCACCTGCACGATGATGCCGATGACCAGCGGGATCACGATGCCGGACAGATTGGCCGAGGCGTTGAACAGCCCGCCGACCAGGCCGAGCAGACCGGGCGGCGAGACCTCCGACAGCACCGACCAGCCCGACGAGGACATGGACTGCGCGAAGAACGCCAGCGAAAGGATCGCGATCACCAGGTAGTTGTTGTCCACCCAGTTGCAGATCACGATGCTGCCGGCAAGCACAAGACCGGTGATGACCGGCAGCTTGCGCGCCGTGTTCAGCGACACGCCGCGGCGCAGCATGAAGTCCGACCACCAGCCGGCGAACAGGATGCCGAAGAAGCCGGCAATGTAGGGCAGCGAGGTGAAAAAGCCCACCTTGATCCACGCCATGTGCCGCGCGGTCGCCAGATAGGTCGGGAACCAGGTGAGGAAGAAGACGAAGGTGGAATAGACGCAGAACTGGCCGATGCACAGGCCCCACATCTGGCGGTAGCGGAACAGCTCGCGGATCAGCCGCAGTTCGAACTTCGTCCCGCGCGTCTCGCGCCCGACCAGCCCCCCGCCCTGCTGAATATAGGCCAGTTCCGCCGCATTCGCGGTGCGGCTCTCATACGGCTCGCGATAGAACAGCCACCAGACGCCGGCGAAGACGATCCCGACCGTTCCGGTGACGATGAACAGCGCCCGCCAGCCATGCGCGGCCAGCAGCCAGAACAGCAGCGGCGTGAGGAACCCGAGGCCGACATACTCCGCGGCGGTATAGACACCGATCGCGCGCGCCCGCTCACGGCGCGGGAACCACATGCCGACGACGTTGCTGTTGGCCGGGAAGCACGGCGCCTCGGCCAGCCCGAGGCCCCAGCGGAAGCCCACCAGCATCGTCACGCCGCTGGCGAGGGAATGCAGCAGCGTGAACAGCGACCAGAAGAACAGCGCGAGGAAGTAGATGACGCGGTTGCCGAACCGGTCGAGCATTGCGCCGGCCGGGATTTGGGCCAGGAAATAGGTCCAGGAGAACGCCGAGAACACGACGCCCATCACCGCCGCGTCCAGTCCGAACTCCCGGCTGATCGAGGGGGCGGCGATGCCGAGCACCGCGCGGTCCAGATAGTTGATGAGCACGGCGACGGAGAGCAGACCCAGCATCGTCACCCGCACGCGCGTGCGCGGCAGGATGGCGGCCATCGAAGGCGCGGGCCCGGCATCGGCGGCAACGGACATGTTCTTCTCCCTGGGCATCGGTCTGGTTCAGGCGTCGGCGGCGAAGCGGCGCAGCATCCGGTCGATGTCGGGTGCGACACCGGTGAACAGCCGCAGTGCCTCGGCCGCCTGCAGCACCGCCATGCCGCCGCCATCCAGCGTGCGGCAGCCGGCGGCGCGGGCGCGGCGCAGCAGTTCGGTCTCCAGCGGGAAATACACGACCTCCGCCACCCACAGCGTCGGGCGCAGTGCCTCAGCGGGCACCGGCAGGCCGGGATGCCCCTGCATCCCCACCGGCGAGGCCTGCACGAGGCCGTCCGCCCGGGCGAGTTCGCCGGCCAGATCCGCCGCGCGCCGGACGCGCCCGGCGCCGAAGCGGGCATTGAGCCGCGCGGCGAGCGCCTCGGCGCGGGCGGCGTCGAGATCGTGGAGCACAAGTTCGCCGGTGCCGAGCGTCAGCATCGCGTGCGCCACCGCGGCCCCCGCGCCGCCGGCACCGACCTGCACCACGCGGTCGAGCGCGACATCGGGCAGGAAGCGGCGGAGGTTCTCGGCAAAGCCCCACCAGTCGGTGTTGTGGCCGATCCGCCGGCCCTGCCGCAGCACCACCGTATTGACCGCGCCGATCGCGCGCGCGTCGTCGGAGACCTCATGCAGCAGCGGGATCACCGCCTGCTTGAACGGGTGCGTGATGTTCAGCCCGTCAAAGCCGAACGCCTCGGCGGCGGCCAGCATTTCGGGCAGGGCCGAGGCATCGCGGCCGAGCGGGGCGAAATCGACCGGCCGATAGACGTAGCGCAGGCCCAGCGCCGCCGCCTCCGCCTCGTGCATCGCAGGGCTGCGGGTGCCGGCGATGTCGGTGCCGAACAGGCCGCACAGGACCGATGCCCGCGGCGTCAGCGGCGTGACCGGCACGGATTGGGGTGCATACATGCTTCTCGCTTTCTCCCGGCTGGCAACGGCTCTTGGGGGGTCCGTCTCAGTTGGACGGAATAGTCCGTTCACAAGCCGCCCGATATCAGCTATCCTCGGGCGTGTCAAAGGCAATCGACAGCGCCGGAGCAGTTTGATGGACGGAGAGGCTTCAGCAGGGGTCCGCCCCGACCAGGCACCGGGTAGCCGCCGCCGGCTCGATCCGGAGCGGACCCGCCAGGAAATCCTGCGGGTGGCCCGCAAGGAGTTCGCCGAGCATGGCTTCAGCGGCGCCCGCGTGGACCGTATCGGCGAGCGCACCGCGACCGCCAAGCGGATGATCTACTACTATTTCGGCAACAAAGAGGGCCTCTATCTCGCCGTTCTGGAGGACGTCTATGCCGGCATCCGCGGCAGCGAGACGACGCTGGAACTCGACGACCTGCCGCCGATCGAGGCGATGGGCCGGCTGATCGACTTCACATTCGACTACGAACGCGCCAACGAGGATTTCGTGCGCATCATCAGCAGCGAGAACATGAACGGCGCCCGCTTCCTGCGCCGCTCGCAGCGCGTGCGCGACCTCAACTCCAAGGTGCTGGAGGTCATCGGCCGCATTCTCGCCCGCGGCACCGCCGACGGCAGCTTCCGCCGGAGCGTGGCGCCGGTCGATCTGCACTTCATGGTCAGCGCGCTGTGCTTCTACCGCGTCTCCAACCGCCTCACCTTCTCCGAGATCTTCGGCTGCGACCTCGCCTCCGAGGAGGTGTCGGCGCGGCACAAGCGCATGATCCGCGAGACGATTCTGGGTTACCTCCGCCACGCGGATTGAACGGTCCTGCCCGGCGAGACGACGGCGGCGAACGTCATGCCGGTTGCGGGGGCTGCCGCGGCGGAATCGCACCGGGAGGCGCGAACGTCATGCGCCTGGCACGCTTCGCCTTCTCGGACGCAAAGGTCGTCGCATCCGTCAGCGTGCCAAGCTGCCAATCCGAGTATTCCGTCTGGTACCGCGCGCGCCGGTTCGTTGGTGTAGGTCACACGCACCATGCGCGGCAGATGGTCGGCCACGCCGATCCACAGTTCCGCCCGGACGCCATTGCCAGCCACGGCCACCATGTCGGTCGTCGTGCGGCCGACCGCGACGGACCGGCCGACATAGAACGCCGACTGCAAGTTCTTGTCGAACACCTCGCACGGGCGGGAGACGATCACGTCGGCAAAGGGAAAGTAGATGGCGGCCGTGTCCCACGCCGCGCCCAGCATCGCGTCGATGGTGGGCGGCGCGTCGGCGACGGCGACGAGATCCTCCGACGGCACGTAGGCCATCATCGTCTTGCCGTCGTAGTAGAACTCATTGGGAATGCCGTCGCCCACCTTGATCACCCGCAGCCTGTCCGGACGCTGCAGCGTCACGTGATCGAGCACCGCATAATAGAGCGGCTGGCCGTTGCGCGCCGCCCGCTCGTATGTGTCCGCCGCCGTGAACGACATTGTCTGCGCAGCGGCGAGCGTGTCGCACGCAGCCCGGAGGATACCGACGACTTTCGGGTCGATCGCGGCAGGCGTCGCGGGCGTCGTGCTGTCCTGCGGCGCCGCCAGACCGGGCCACGCGATCCCGGCAATGACCACGGCCGCGAACGCGAGCCGCCCGACAAGGCGGCGCTGCACATCCAGCCCCTGATGCATGTCCCTGCCCTTTCGTCCCGGACGAATCGTCCGGATGGGCCGGCCGGCGCGGCGCATGATGATCGCGTCGGCCGGCCGATGCCGGTGCTAGTGCGGCGAAAGCGTCAGTTCCACGCGGCGGTTCTGAGCGCGGCCCGCCGGCGTGTCGTTCGATGCGATCGGATCGGCCTCACCGAAGCCTTTGGCGGCCACCATATCCGGCTTCACACCTTGCGAAATCAGGAACTGCATCACGCTGTCCGCACGCTTTTGCGACAGCACCTCGTTCGAGGTGATGCCCTGCTTCATCAGTTTCGGCCCGATCGGCGCGTTGTCGGTGTATCCGTTCACGTAAATCTTGTTCTCCTGCGTCGGAGCGAGCTTCTGCGCCAGCCGGGCGATGATCTGCTTGCCCGACTCGGAAATCTCCCACCCGCCGGGCGGGAACAGCAGGTCGCTATTGACCGTATACTTGATCGCACCTTGCAGGCGGCTGATCTGCTGATCCTTCTTCGCCATCTCCGCCTGCTGCGTCGTGAGCTGCTGTTGCAGCTCCTGATTCTTTCGCGCCAGCTCATCGTACCTGGACTCGGTGACGCATCCGCCGAGGACGATCGCCGACACAAGTGATCCTGCCGCAAGCGCACGACTCACGAGAACATTCATTACCCTGGCTCCTCCTTGGTCAAATCAGTTTCCCACGGCTCGGACGCGCCGCCGTACGCTCATTCCCGGCCGGCGGCGACCGCGCCGAGTAGGGCATCGAAGCACGGCGCCGAAAGTTGCGTGATATGTGCCTTCATGCATGCCTTGATCCGCCCCTCGCCCGGCGGCACGCCGGGGCAGAGACGATCGATGTCGGCCGCACAGGCGCGCGCGATCTGAAGGGTATTCGGCGGCGTCTGCTGCGCCCAGGTGGTCGCGGCAATGAGCAGCAGAGACGCTGATATGACGATGCTGCGTATTCTCATGGTGGCCGTCCTCGGTTGCGCTCGACGGCTCCGCTTGCTCCGCGATACCGACTGCTCACAGGGGGGGCGAGGCTCAGTTCCACGCGGCGGTTCTTCGCGCGGCCCTCGGCGGTGGCGTTCGATGCAACGGGATCGGCGTCCCCGAATCCCTTAGCCGCCACCAGGTCCGGCTTGACGCCCTGCGAGATCAGGAACTGCATGACACTGTCAGCGCGCATCTGCGACAACACCTCATTCGAGGTGATGCCGCGGTCTCGCAGCTCGGGCCCGATCGGCATACTGTCCATGAACCCGCTTACATACAGCTAGTGCTGCTGAGTCGGCGCCAGTTTCCTCGCGATCTGGCCGATCATCTGCTGGCCGGCCTCCGATAGTTACCATCCATCAGGCGGAAACAGCATGTCGCTGTTCAGCGTGTACATGACCCGGACGGCGCTGAGCAGCGTGCCGAAACCGGGCGCGGAAAGCTCGGTCATGTGCGCTTTCATGCACGCCTTGATCCGCCCCTGCCCCGGCGGGACACCGGGGCACAGGCGATCAATGTCGCTGGCGCAGGCGTGCGCAATCTCCTGCACGGTGACCATGTGCGCCGGCTGAGCAAGGGCCGCGTGCGACCCCAGCGCCGGCGCGGTGAACGACGCGCAGATCGCCTTCGTCATGGCGTTCCCTGTTCCGGCATCATGGGCGCGGATGCCGCCGCGATGTCTGGTTCGCATCCTGTGCCGCACGATATGCTACCTCCAGCTTTGCCTTGTTGGCCTTGTCGAAGGTTCAGGCGAGGCCCACTCCCTCGATCGTCGTCTGCGCGATCCCATCGACCATGTTCGGCGCCGGGATGCCGGTCACCATCCTGCAAGTGACCGGCAGGATGTTCGGCGCGCCCTTGGGCGACACCACGCGCATCGGTCAGGCGAGCGTCGATTGCGTCGCATTGCGTTGGATCTGCCCGCGGAAGGGCTGCGCCGGTGGCGGCAGTACACGGCCGTCGATCGTCGTCGTGACGTCCGGCGATCCGGGCGTACCGGTGATCTTCTGCGCATGTGCCGACGGACCGGGAGAAATGATCATCAGAGTGGAGGCCACGATCAGAGCAGCCGCTGTTCTCATGACGTGATCCTCTGCGCCGGTGGATCCGAAACGGCTCGCCCGATCCGGGAGCGCCCTTCACGCGAACCGTACGACCATGTCGGCGTAATTCCCGCTGATTCGGCCGCCGGCAGGCCACGATCACATTGATCCACGTCAACGGGGACGGCGCTCCTGACGTTGTTGTGAATCAACGCAACACGCGAGGGCAGCGACCGCGTGCTTCCACACGGATTTGCCAATCATGATCTTTGCCGCACGAATCTTTGTGAATGAACGCGGCGTCATTCCTGTAGGCTTCGCTGCGGGACGGAGCAGGTCGTGCAGCAGGCATTCCGGCGCCTTGGTCCGGAGATAGCACGCGTCATCGCGGGATACGCGAAGTTTGCCAGGGGCCATGAGCGTGTGCGGCGCAAGGAGTGACCAACCGTGAAAGCGAAGACACATCCATGATCATCAATCAAATCACCCGGATGGTGGTCGTGGCGTCAGGGATCCTCGGGGGCGCGTGCGCGCTTTCGCTGGCGGCATCGGTGTCAGCCAGTGCGGGGGACAATCCGACCGTGTCGAACGTCATTCCGCCCGCGGTCTCGGTGACGATGCACGCCAGGATCGACGCCATCGACCGCGACACGCGGGAGATCAGGCTGACCGGTCGCTCCGGAATGCCGATCACCGTCGTCGCCGGCCCCGGCATCCGCCTCGACATGCTGAAGGTCGGCGATACGGTCAACGCGACTTTCTACCGTTCGGTCGCATTCATCATCTCGCAGCCGGGCATCACGGTGCCTGAGGATCAGATGAACGTCGCGCTCGCCCGGCCAGCCACTGCGCCGGGTGGCGTGGCCGTCAAGGTCACGCGGGTCAGCGGCCTCGTCGTCGGCATCGACCTCGCGGCGCATTCGGTCGATCTCGTCCCGCCCGGCGGCGGTGGCGTCTATACGTTCGAGGTGACCGACCCGGCGCGACAGGCGAGCCTGCCGGCGCTGAAGGTCGGCGACACGATCACCGCCGCCGTGAGCCAGACGCTTGCCGTCTCGGTTGAACCCGCGCCACGCAGTTGGTTCTGAGTGTGACGGCTCCCGGCGCCACAGACCCGCCGTGGTGCCGCACGCCGCCGGCCCGCGGCACCGCCTCTCCGTTTCCCGAAGCACCCATCAGGACAGAAGGCTGCCGGGGCGTAGCCGGAGATCGAAAATGACGCGCGCACATCCGTTCCAGTTCGCCGCGCTCGGGTTGGCCGCTGTTCTGCTCGCCGCCTGCACATCGTCGGTCAAGGTCGGTCCCGAAGCGGTCGCCGGGCTGGCGCCCGACGGCACGGTCGAGATGAATGAGGTGCAGGTCGCCTATATCGGCAGCGGCGGAGGCGGCTCCGGGACCCTTTACTACCGTGGGCGCAGTTACCCGTTCACGGTGGCTGGCCTCGGCGTCGGAGGGATCGGCGCGTCGACCCTCGACGCGAGCGGCGAGGTCTACAAGCTGCGCAACATCTCGGAATTCCCCGGCTCCTACGCGCAGGGTCGCTACGGCTTCGCGCTGGGCAGCGAAAGCGGCGGCGATCTGTGGCTACAGAACGAGGCCGGGGTGATCATGCACCTGAAAGCCAAGCGCACTGGCCTGATGCTGAGCCTGGGGGGAGATGCAGTCATAATCTCGATGAAATGAGCGAGTGGGATCGCGGACGGCAGGGGTGGCGGCGTGCAAAGACGTAACCGGATTTCCGCGGCGGGACTCGCTGCACTGCTCGTGGCATTCCTGGCATGGCCCGCGCAGGCCGGCGTGTCGCCGCAGGACGGGTACGGCCCCGACGGCAGCTATCAGACGCACGTCGAGCTTGATTTCTACGGCTGGCTTCCGGGCACCAGCGGCAACGTCGCGCTCGGCCGGGGCGCGGATGTCAGTGTCAGCCAGGGCATACCAACGGTCTCCGAACTCGCCAATGTACTGACCGGCGCGTTCATGGGAACCGGACGTGTCCGCTATGGCCCCTGGTCTGGCGTGCTCGACATCGAGTACATCGGCCTGTCCCAGACGACCGGACTGACGGCGATACGGCCGGGCGTGACGCGGTCGCTGACCATCGATTCGTCGATGACCCGCATCGCGCCTGGCATCGGCTATCAGGTCTTCAACCAGGCGCTCGGCACGATTCCCGCGACGCTGGACGCCCAGGCCGGGTTCGCCTGGTTCGGCACCAGCACGACACTCAATCTGGACAGCGTCGGGCCGTTCGGGACCGCGCGGACCACCAGCGTCAGCGGCAGCGGCGGCCTGGTCCAGCCCTGGATGGGATTGCGCGGTGCGATCTATCCGGGCCCACGCTGGCGCCTCGAACTGGGGGTGCTGGTTCAGGGCTTCGGCGTGGACGGCGGCATCTGGGGATGGGGAAGCGAGTTCGCCGTGACCTGGGCGGCAACCAAGTGGCTGAATCTGTACGCCGGCTTCCGCGCGCTCAGCAGCGGCCAGAACTACGGCGGGGAGGGGGAGATCAGGTCCATCCGGCTGATCGAATATGGTCCGCTACTTGGAATCGGGTTCACGTTCTGAAGGCCGACGCGCTTCGGGACTCAACCCTTCCGTCGATCGTTCCCTGATACAATTTCTCGGTGTTTCGCCGCCCCCCGCAGCCGCGCAAGGCGGGGCGGGCCGGCAACCCGGGCCACGGCATTCAGACCCTGATGCAAACGACCGAGCCCGCGATCCTTTGATTTCCTGGCGCACCCGGAGAGATTCGAACTCCCAACCCCCAGATCCGTAGTCTGGTGCTCTATCCAATTGAGCTACGGGTGCTTGCCGGCGGGGCGATGTAGCGGATGGGGCCGGGCCGCGCAAGACGCCGCCCGGCCGCGACGGTCAGGCCCCCAGCCGGTCCAGCGCCGCCACCACCGCCGCCCCCACCTCCTCGGTGCTGGCCTGGCGGCAGCCCGGGGCCATCACGTCGGGCGTGCGCAGCCCTGCCGCCAGCACCTCGGTGCAGGCGCGCTCGACCAGGGCGGCGTCCTCCTCCAGCCCGAAGGAGTAGCGCAGCAGCATTGCGAAACTCAGGATCTGCGCCAGCGGGTTGGCCACGCCCTTGCCCGCGATGTCGGGCGCGCTGCCGTGGATCGGCTCATACAGCGCCGCCCGCCGCCCATCCGGCCCGACCGCGCCCAGCGTCGCCGAGGGCAACATGCCGAGGCTGCCGGTCAGCATCGAGGCGAGGTCGGAGAGCAGGTCGCCGAACAGGTTCGTCGTCACGATCACGTCGAACTGGCGCGGGTTGCGCACAAGCTGCATGGCGCAGTTGTCGGCGTACATGTGGCTCAGCGCCACGTCGGCGTAGTCGCGCGCGTGCAGTGCGGTCACCGTCTGCCGCCACAGCAGCCCGCTCTCCATCACGTTCGCCTTCTCCACGCTGCACACGCGGCCCTGCCGCTTGCGCGCCAGTTCGAACGCGACGCGGGCGACGCGCTCGATCTCGGCCGTTGTGTACACCTCGGTGTTGATGCCGCGCTTGCTGCCGTCGGGCAGCGTCTCGACCCCGCGCGGCTCGCCGAAATAGATGCCGCCGGTGCTCTCGCGCACGATCATCAGATCGAGGCCGCGCACCACCTCCGGCTTCAGCGTGCTGGCATCGACCAGCGGATCGAGCACCAGTGCCGGGCGCAGATTGGCGAACAGGCCAAGCTCCCGCCGCAAGGTCAGGATCGCGAGTTCCGGGCGCATGGCGAAGCCGAGCTTGTCCCATTGCGGCCCGCCGACGGAGCCGAACAGCACCGCGTCGGCCTGCTTCGCCGCGGCCACCGTCGCATCCGTGATCGGCGTGCCGCGCGCCTCGATGGCAGCGCCCCCCACCAGATCTTCCTGGATGTCGAAGCCGACGGCACGACGGCGGCCCATCCAGTCGATGACGCGCCGCGCCTCGGCCATCACCTCCGGCCCGATGCCGTCGCCCGGCAACACCAGCAACCGCTTGTTCGATGCCATACGCCGCTCCCCCGCCTTGTCGCACGATGCCGCGCGGCCTTACACCGCCGCGCCGGGCGCGGCAAACCCGGCCGTCGCCGCAGGGAGCCGCCGATGTCCTATGTCCCCGAACTGCTGGCGGAACGGAGAGCGATCCTGCGCGCCGGCCTCGATCTCGCCGCGCTGAACGGGCTGGAGATCGCGCCGCTCGCCTGGCCGACGGTGCGCCGCGACGAAGGGCGCATCCGCTACATCGACCATTTCGACACGCAGACCCTGCGCGCCCGCTATCGCGACGACCCCAACGTGCCGACCGAGGATATCGTCCCGGTGGACGCGCTGTGGGGCGAGCAGACGCTCGCCGAGTGCTTGGGCGGCGAGACAGTCGACTACATCATCGCCTCGCATGTCGGCGAACATGTGCCCGACCTGGTGACGTGGCTCGCCGAATGCGACGCGGTGCTGGCGCCGGGCGGGGAGTTGCGTCTGGTGCTGCCCGACCGCCGCTTCTCGCCCGACGCGCTGCGGCGCGACACGAACCTCACCGACGTGCTGGCCGCGCATCTGCTGCGCGCGCGGCGCCCGCAGGTGCGCGAGGTGCTGGATTTCATGCTGCACGACGCGCCCGCGATCGACCGCACGCGTCTCTATCGTGGCACGTTCGACCTCGGCACGCTGCGCCCGCGATGGACGGTCGAGCAGGCGCTGTCCTTCGCGCGCCGCGTGCGCGACGTGCCGGACCACTACGAGGACGTGCATTGCTGGGCGTTCACGCCGCGCAGTTTCGCGCGCCTGATGCGCACGCTCGCCGGGAACGGGCTGACCCGCTTCGCGTGCAGTGACTTCCGCGACAGCCGCGATCCGTGGTTCGAGTTCTTCGTGTTCCTGCGGGCGACGGATGATCGCGAGGCAGCGGCGGATAGTTGGCGGCGGATGGAGCAGGCGGCGGCGGACCCGTTGCCCGGCTCGGGTGAAGCGGCGGCGACGGATGCGGAGCAGGAGCGGATCGCGCGGCTGGAGCGCGACCTGGCGGAGGCGCGGACGCGCATCGCGGCGATGGAAGCATCAACGTCATGGCGCGTCACCGCGCCGCTGCGGGCGTTGGCGCGGCGCAGGACGGGCTGACGCCCCCCTCACCCGGCGCTTCGCGCCACCCTCTCCCGCAAGCGGGAGAGGGAAGGTAGAGATGCTTGCTTGCTTCTCCCTCTCCCGCTTGCGGGAGAGGGCCGGGGTGAGGGTTCTTCCGCCGACTACACGCCGCCGATCGCCGGCACCCAGGCACGCTCGCTGCGCTGTCGCGCCTCGTAGCCGTCGATCGCCGGCGCGTGCTGCAAGGTCTGGCCGATGTCGTCCAGCCCCTCCAGCAACAGATGCCGCCGAAACGGGTCGATCTCGAAGCGGATTTCCTCGCCGTTCGGCCGGACCACGACCTGGCGCTGCAGATCGACCGTCAGGCGCGCGTTGCCGCCCATGCGCGCGTCCGCCATCAGTGCCTCGCACACCTCGCGCGGCAGGCGGATCGGCAGGATGCCGTTCTTGAAGCAGTTGTTGTGGAAGATGTCGGCGAAGTCCGGCGCGATCACGCAGCGTATGCCGAAATCCAGCAGCGCCCAGGGCGCATGCTCGCGCGACGATCCGCAGCCGAAATTTTCGAACGCGATCAGGATCTGCGCGCGACGGTACGGCTCCTGGTTGAGCACGAAATCCGGCCGCTCCGCGCCGCTCTCGTCATAGCGCAGCGTGTCGAACAGATGCACGCCCAGCCCGGTGCGCTTGATGGTCTTGAGGAAGCGGGCCGGGATGATCTTGTCGGTATCGACGTTCGCCAGCGGCAGCGGGGCCGCGATCGCCGTCAGCGTCGTGAACCTGTCCATCACGCCAGCTCCCGCACATCGGCCAGCCGTCCGGTCACGGCGGCGGCGGCGGCCATCGCGGGCGAGAGCAGGTGCGTCCGCCCGCCCGGCCCCTGTCGTCCCTCGAAATTGCGGTTCGACGTGCTGGCGCAGCGCTGGCCCGGCGTCAGCTTGTCGGGGTTCATGCCCAGGCACATCGAGCACCCGGCCTCCCGCCACTCGAATCCGGCCTCGGTCAGCACGCGGTCCAGCCCCTCCTCCTCCGCCTGCTGCTTCACCAGGCCCGAGCCCGGCACCACCAGCGCGCGCACGCCGGGGGCCACCTTGCGGCCGCGGGCGATCGTGGCGGCGGCGCGGATGTCCTCGATGCGGCCGTTGGTGCAACTGCCGATGAACACCACGTCCACCGGCACGTCCTGCATCCGCTGGCCGGGCGTCAGCGCCATGTAGTCCAGCATCCGCCGCATCTGCGCCCGCCGCGCCTCGTCCGGCTCGCCTTCGGGGTCGGGGACCGTGCCGGTCACAGGCACCACCGCCTCCGGGCTGGTGCCCCAGGTGACCATCGGCGCGACCGCGCCCGCATCCAGCGTCACCGTGCGGTCATAGCGCGCGCCGGGGTCGGAGGGCAGCGTGCGCCAGTACGCCACCGCCTGCTCGAACGCGCCGGCCTTGGGCGCGTAGGGCCGCCCGCGCACGTAGTCGAACGTGGTCTCGTCGGGCGCGATCATGCCGGCGCGCGCCCCGGCCTCGATCGACATGTTGCACACCGTCATCCGCCCGGCCATGTCGAGCGCGCGGATCGCCTCTCCGGCGTATTCGATGACGTGGCCGGTGCCGCCGGCGGTGCCGATCCGCCCGATGATCGCCAGCACGATGTCCTTGGCCGTGCAGCCGAAGCCGAGCGTGCCATCGACGCGGACCAGCATGTTCTTCGCCGGCTTCTGCAGCAGCGTCTGGGTCGCCAGCACGTGCTCGACCTCGGAGGTGCCGATGCCGAACGCCAGCGCCCCCAGCGCGCCATGGGTGGACGTGTGGCTGTCGCCGCAGACGATGGTGAAGCCGGGCAGGCTGATGCCCAGTTCCGGGCCGATGATGTGGACGATGCCCTGGCGCGCGTCGAGCAGCGGGATATAGGGCACGCCGAACTCGGCGACGTTGCGTTCCAGCGTCTCGACCTGCAGCCGGCTTTCCGGCTCCTCGATGCCCTTGCTGCGGTCGCTGGTGGGGACGTTGTGATCGACCACCGCGATCGTGGCATCCGGCCGGCGCACCCGGCGGCCGGCCATGCGCAGGCCCTCGAAGGCCTGCGGGCTGGTCACCTCATGCGTCAGGTGCCGATCGATATAAAGGATGCAGGTACCGTCCGGCAGCCGCTCAACGACGTGGCTGTCCCAGACCTTGTCGAACAGCGTGCGCGGCTCGGCCATCCCTGCGTCCTTTCGTGCTATTCGGCGGTGGCGCTCTCGTTCGTGGCGGCAGCCTCCGTGCCCTCGCGCCCGCGCTCGGCGATGCGCGCCGACTTGCCGCGCCGGCCGCGCAGGTAATACAGCTTGGCGCGCCGCACGTCGCCGCGGCGGACCACCTGAATCTCCGCAATCGTCGGCGCGTACAGCGGGAACACGCGCTCCACGCCCTCGCCGTAGCTGATCTTGCGCACGGTGAAGTTGCTGTTCAGCCCCTTGTTGGCGCGGGCGATGCACACGCCTTCGAACGCCTGCTGGCGGGTGCGCTCACCCTCGACCACCTTGACCATGACGCGCAGCGTATCGCCGGGCCGGAAGTCCGGCACCGCGCGGGCGGCCGTGAGGCGGGCGATCTGCTCGGCCTCGTAGGTCTCGATGATGTTCATGTCGGTGGTCCTTTCGCGGAATGTCTCTAGGGCGTGACCGCCGGATCGGCAATCGCCGTGCCCTGCATTGCTGTCAGATGCGCCTGCCACAGATCGGGCCGGCGTTCGCGCGTCACCCGCGCCGCCTCGGCCGCGCGCCAGGCGGCGACCTCGGCGTGATGGCCGGACAGCAGCACGTCCGGCACGCGGCGGCCCTGCCACTCGGCCGGGCGGGTGTAGTGGGGGTATTCCAGCAGGCCGGCGGCGAAGCTCTCCTCCTCGGCGCTGGCCGCCGCGCCCATCACGCCCGGCAGCAGCCGCACGCAGGCGTCCAGCAGCACCAGCGCCGCCGGCTCCCCGCCCGAGAGCACGTAGTCGCCGATGCTGATCTCGGTCAGGCCGCGTGCCTCGATGACCCGCTGATCGACACCCTCGTAGCGCCCGCACAGCAGCACCACGCCCGGCCCCGCGGCGAAGCGGCGCACCATCGCCTGCGTCAACAGCCGCCCGCGCGGCGTCAGATACACGGCCGGCCGCCCGTCGCCGCAGGCATCGAGCGCGGCATCGACCACGTCGGGGCGCATCACCATCCCCGCCCCGCCGCCGAACGGCGTGTCGTCCACCGTGCGGTGACGGTCGGCGGCATGGGCGCGGATGTCGCGCGCCTCCAGCGACCAGTCGCCGCGCGCCAGCGCCCGTCCGGCCAGCGACAGGCCGAGCGGGCCGGGGAACATCTCCGGGAACAGCGTCAGGACGGTGGCACGCCAGGTCATGCCGCCCGGCCTTCCCGCGGCACGTCGGTCTCGACCGGCAGGACAACGGTCAGCCGCCCGCCGGCGATGTCCACCTCGGGCACACAGGCCCGCGTGAACGGCAGCAGCAGCGCCCCGATCTCCAGCGAGGCGCCGGCGCCGTAGTCATGCACCGCCGCGACCTGCCCCAGCTCCCGCCCGTCCTCGGTGACCGCCAGCAGTCCGACCAGATCGGCGAAGTAGAACTCGTCCGGCTGCGGCTCCGGCAGCCGCTCGCGATCGACATAGAGCCGCGTGTTGACCAGCCGCTGCGCCGCATCGCGGTCGGCGACCTTGACGCGCCGCCCTTCCACGATCTCGGCCAGCTCGGCGATCCCCTCGCCGCGCCAGCGCAGCGCGAATTGCCGTCCCCGCTCGTCGGTGAGCGGCCCGAGGCGGACGAGACTGGCCGGATCGGCGGCATGGCTGTGGACGTGCAGCAGCCCCCGCACGCCGTGCGGCCGGCCGATCACGCCCAGCAGGATGCGCCGCGCGGCCACCGGCGTCCGATCAGGCCGATGCCGCGGCCTTGGCGCGTTCCTGCGCCTTCTTCTTCGGCGCCGACTGCACCGGCTGCTCGCGCCAGGCCGGCATCGGCGCCAGCCCGGCGCGGCCGAGGAAGCGCGCCACCCGCTCGGTCGCGACGGCGCCGTGGCCGAGCCAGTGGCGCACCCGCTCCTCGACCAGCCGCACGCGGTCGGCGTGGTCCTGCGGCAGCATCGGGTTGTAGCTGCCGATGCGCTCGATGAACCGCCCGTCGCGCGGGGAGCGGCTGTCGGCCACCACGATGTGATAGTACGGCCGCTTCTTGGCGCCGGCCCGTGCGAGGCGGATTTTCAGGCTCATTCGGCTATTAACTCCAGCATGTTGCGTTCATCAGAAGGGCCGTCCCCGGCCCTGCATGGATTTCGGCAGGATGGCGCCCAGGCCGTGGCGCATCAGCCCCTTCTGCCCGAGCCTGTTCATCCGCTTCATCATGTCGGTCATGTCGTCGAACTGCTTGAGCAGCTTGTTCACCTCCTGCACCGAGGTGCCGGAGCCGGCGGCGATGCGCTTCTTGCGGCTGGCCTTGATGATCTCCGGCTGCCGCCGCTCGGCCCGCGTCATCGACCCGATGATCGCCGCCTGCCGCTTGAGCAGCGTCTTGTCGAGATTGGCCTGCCCGGCCTGCTCCAACTGCGCCTGAATCTTGTTCGCGCCCGGCAACATGCCCAGGATCGAGGACAGGCTGCCCATCCGGGTGATCTGGCGAAGCTGGGAGGCGTAGTCCTCCAGGTCGAACTTGCCCTTCGCCATCTTGCGGGCAAGTTTTTCCGCCTCCTCCTCATCGAGCGTCTCGGCGGCCTTCTCGACCAGCCCGACCACGTCGCCCATGCCCAGGATGCGGCCGGCGACGCGCTCGGGGTGGAAATCCTCCAGCGCGTCGATCTTCTCGCCCGCGCCGATCAGCTTGATCGGCGCGCCGGTGATCGCGCGCATCGACAGCGCCGCACCGCCGCGCGCGTCCGAGTCCATGCGCGTCAGCACGATGCCGGTCACACCCACGGCCTCGTTGAAGGCGCGCGCGGTGTTGACCGCGTCCTGGCCGGTCAGCGCATCGACCACCAGCAGCGTCTCGGCCGGGTCGGTCGCCGCGCGGATCTGCTTCACCTCGTCCATCAGTTCCTGGTTGATGGACAGCCGCCCGGCGGTATCCAGGATCACCACGTCGAACACTTCGCGCCGCGCCGTGTCCATCGCCCGCGCCGCGATCTCGATCGGCGTCTGCCCGGCCACGATCGGCAGGCTCGGCACGCCCGCCTGCTGCGCCAGTTGCGCCAACTGCAACTGCGCGGCGGGACGCTGCGTGTCCAGGCTGGCCAGCAGCACCTTTTTCCGCAGCCGCTGCGCCAGCCGCAGCGCCAGCTTGCCCGCCGTCGTGGTCTTGCCGGAGCCTTGCAGGCCGACCATCAGGACCGGAACCGGCGCTGGCGCGTTGAGATTGATGCCGACGGCCCCGGCGCCGCCGAGCGCCTCGATCATCACGTCGTTGACGATCTTGACGACCTGCTGGCCGGGCGAGACGCTTTCCAGAACTTCGGTGCCGACGGCGCGTTCGCGGACCTTGTTGATGAAGTCCTTGACCACCGGCAGCGCCACGTCGGCATCCAGCAGCGCGAGGCGGACCTCGCGCAGCGCCTCGTTGACATCCGCCTCGCTCAGCGCGCCGCGGCGGCGCAGCCGGTCGAAGACGCCCGAGAGCTTGCCGGCAAGTACGTCGAACACGGTGAGGGGTCGCCTCCAACGAAAGACGCGCCGGTGCGCGAACCCTCGCGGACCGGCGGAACGGGGCGCGGTTATGGGCGGGCGCGCGCCGCGCTGTCAAGCAACTCCCCGGTTGGCGCCCGGCGCGTCTGTGCCATACTCCCCTTCCGGCGAAGGCAGCGGGAGAGTGCCGGCATGACGGATACGTGCCCCTGATGGGGGAGATCGCGAGCCTGCCCCGCGGGGCGGAGGACACGGTCTGGGCGGTCGTGGCCTCGGTCGGCCGGACGCACCGGGTGGCCGAGGTCTATCCCAACCGCATGGCGGCGCTGGCGGACCGGACGTGGCGGGAGCAGCAGGTGCGCGCCTACGAGGTGTTCCTGCGCAACGCCCGCCAGCCGGTGCCGCATTACAGCGTCACCCCGATCCGGCGCACCGACCTGCCGCGCAAGTGGAAGCCGCTGCCGGCGCTGGGCTTCCTGCACGGGCAGTTCGCCTGACCCGCGCGCGGCCGGCGGCTCACTCGATGGCGTGGGCCAGCGTGCAGGCGTGGTCCTGCAGAGTCTCGCCGTTGCCGCGATCGCCCCGTGCGGGGTCAGCACGGTCGGCGAGCAGGATGAAGCCGTCCCGCGTCCCCTGCTGCCCGCCGTCGCGGAAGATCGCGCCGGCCACCACCAGCGTCCAGTCGCCGATTCCACCCGTGCCGACCTGCGGCGCCTCCGCCAGCAGCCGCAACGGATTGACGCCGGCCAGATCGGCCTGCTCGACGCGCCGCGCGATATAAGGCCGGCCATCGATGCCGTGCGGGAACGGCGCCCAGGCCGTCCCGATCCGCTCCGCCTCCGTATGCAGTGCCGCGCGCACGTCCGGGCGCAGACAGTCGATATGGATGTGCAACTGGTTCTGGCTGCGCCCGGTATCCGAGTTGATGGCGAGCGAGAGCGCGTCGCGCGGCAGCGGGCGTTCCAGCCGCGCCAGCACGGCGTGCCGCCCGTGCCAGGCCGCGCCGAAATAGTCGGGGGCGTCGGGGGCGAGCAGCGCGCGGTCCTCGATGCCGGTGACGCGCGCGGTCGGGATCAGCAGGAACTGCGCCACCCCGTTGCGGTCCTTGAGCAGCGCCCAGCCGCCCTCCAGCGACACATACTCGCAGGGCCGCGGCCGCTCGTGCGCCTGCTGCTCGGGCACGCAACGGTCATGGACGATGCGCCACAGCGCGTCCGGGTCGGAGGCGCGCGCCGCTGGCGCGCCGAGCAGCAGCACGGCAAGGGCGAGGAAGGCAGCGGCGCGCCTCAGCATGGCACGACCCGCACATGGCCCGCGGCGCCATAGGCCAGGATGCGGCCGCCGCTGGTGAGGAGCGGCACCAGCATGCGGCGCGCGGTGGCAACCAGCAGCCGATCCGCCGGGTCGTCGTGGAACGGTTCGGGCAACGTCGGACTCTCCAGGGCAATGCTCAACGCGAACGGCGCCGGGTCACCCCACCCGGTTCTGCACCAGGTCCGTCACCACGCCGGGATCGGCGAGCGTGGAGGTGTCGCCCAGGCCCTCGGTCTCGTTGGCGGCGATCTTGCGCAGGATGCGGCGCATGATCTTGCCGCTGCGCGTCTTGGGCAGGCCGGGCGCCCATTGGATCGCGTCGGGGCTGGCGATCGGCCCGATCTCCTGGCGCACCCAGGCGACCAGTTCCTTGCGCAGCGCCTCGGTCGGCTCGACGCCGTTCTTCAGCGTCACATACGCATAGATGCCCTGGCCCTTGATCTCGTGCGGAAAGCCGACGACCGCCGCCTCGGCGACCTTGGGGTGGGCGACCAGCGCGCTTTCGACCTCGGCGGTGCCCATGCGATGGCCGGCGACGTTGATCACGTCATCGACGCGCCCGGTGATCCACCAGTATCCGTCGGCATCGCGCCGCGCGCCGTCGCCGGTGAAGTAAAGGCCTTTGAAGGTGGAGAAATAGGTCTGCACGAAGCGGTCGTGGTCGCCGTACACGGTGCGCATGATGCCCGGCCACGGCCGCGCGATGCACAGATTGCCCTCCGCGGCACCCTCCAGCACCCGCCCCTCGCCATCGACCAGCAGCGGCGCGACCCCCGGCAGCGGCAGCGTGGCCGAGCCGGGTTTCTGCGCGATCGCGCCGGGCAGCGGCGTGATCAGGATGCCGCCGGTCTCGGTCTGCCACCAGGTATCGACCACGGGGCAGCGTTCGTCGCCGACCACGCGGTAGTACCACAGCCACGCCTCGGGATTGATCGGCTCGCCGACGCTGCCGAGCACCCGCAGGCTGCTGCGGCTCCATTTGCGCACCGGCGCCTCGCCCTCGCGCATCAGGCTGCGGATCGCGGTCGGCGCGGTGTAGAAGATGTTGACCCTGTGCTTGTCCACCACCTGCCAGAACCGTCCGGCATCGGGCCAGGTCGGAATCCCCTCGAACATCAGCGATGTGGCGCCGTTGGCGAGCGGGCCATAGACGATGTAGGTGTGCCCGGTGACCCAGCCGACATCGGCCGTGCACCAGTAAATCTCGCCCGGCTGGTAGTCGAACACCAGTTCATGCGTGAAGGCGGCCCAGAGCATGTAGCCGCCGGTCGTATGCAGCGCGCCCTTGGGCTTGCCGGTACTGCCGGAGGTGTAGAGGATGAACAGCGGGTCCTCGGCCGCCATTTCCTCCGGCGCGCAGTCCGGCGAGGCCATCGCCATCAGGTCGTCATAGCTGTGGTCGCGCCCGTGCGTCATCGGCACCTGCACGCCGGTCACCGCGACCACCAGGACGTGCTCGATGCTCGGCGCGCGGCTGACCGCGGCGTCGGCGTTCGCCTTCAGCGGCACGCGCCGCCCGCCGCGCCGGCCCTCGTCGGCGGTGATCAGCACGCGCGCGCCGGCATCGCGGATGCGGTCGGCGAGGCTGTCGGGCGAGAACCCGCCGAACACCACGGTATGCACCGCACCGATGCGCGCGCAGGCGAGCATCGCCACGGCGGCCTCGACCACCATCGGCAGATAGATGCAGACCCGGTCGCCCTTCTTCACGCCGAAATGCCTGAGCACATTGGCCAGCCGGCAGACCTGCTCGTGCAGTTCGCGATAGGTGACGTGCCGGCTCATCGCCGGGTCATCGCCCTCCCAGATGATCGCCACCTGATCGCCGCGCGTGGCCAGATGGCGGTCGAGGCAGTTGGCGGCGGCGTTGAGCGTCCCGTCCTCGAACCAGGTCACGCGCACATCGCCGGTGAAGTCGCCCGAGAGGGTCTTGGTCGGCCGCTTCATCCAGTCCAGGCGGCGGGACTGCTCGGCCCAGAACCCGGCGGGGTCGTCCTGGGCACGGGCCGCCATCGCACGGTAGCCTTCGGCCGTGACATGGGCCCTTGCCGCGATCTCGGGCTTCACCGCAATCAGGGGTTCGGACATCGGCGCGCCTTCCCGTTCTGGACGTTTCCGGCACGGTGCCGGCTACAGACCGGCATCCTCGGGCACCAGCACCGCGCCATCCTCAATCGCGATCATAACCCGTTCGAGCCGCTCGCCAAGGCACGGGCCGCGCAGGCAAAGCCCGTCAGCGATGCGGAACTCTGCGCCGTGCGTCGCACACACGATGCGGCTGCCGTCGGCGGAGAGAAACCGGTCGGGCATCCAGTCGAGCGGCACGCCCAGATGCGGGCAGGCGTTCACATAGACGACGACCTGCACGCCGCGCCGCACCGCGAACAGCCCGGTGAACCCGCCCGGCGCCGGGCCGAAGCCCCTGGCGCCGCCATCGGGAATGTCGTCGAGGCGGCAGAGCACGCGCTGCCGCGCCGCATCGCGACCAATCACGCGGAGATCACCCGCGACAATCTCGGCGTTTCGTGCATGAATACCAATATCTTAACCTAAACGTCCTGACAGTCATTACGGGAGGATTCAGTTATGGCGACGTGGACACCAGACCCGACTTTCTATCCTTCTGCGCGCCTCGCGGCCCAGGGGCCGCGCGAGAAGCTTGCCTATGTCGCGATGCTGAACGTCGCGACGCCGCCGCGGCCGGATGCGCTCGACGTGGTCGATCTCGACCCTGAATCGCGGACCTACGCGCAGCGGGTGGGACGGGTCGAGATGCCGCAGGTCGGCGACGAGCTGCACCATTTCGGCTGGAACGCGTGCAGTTCCGCGCTCTGCCCCTACGCGCCGCACCCGCATATCGAGCGGCGCTATCTGATCGTGCCCGGTCTGCGCTCCTCGCGCCTGCACATCATCGACGTGAAGGACAACCCGCGCGCGCCGAAAATCGTGCGCACGATCCCGGCGGAGGACGTGGCCGCGCGCACCGGCTACTCCCGCCCCCACACGCTGCATTGCGGGCCGGAGGGCATCTATGTCAGCGCGCTTGGCGCGCCGGACGGCGGCGGGCCGGGCGGCGTGTTCCTGATGGACCACGAGAGCCTGAATGTGCTTGGCCGCTGGGAGATGGATCGCGGTCCGCAATTCTTCGCGTACGATCTCTGGTGGCATCTCGGCTACGATACGATGCTGACCAGCGAGTGGGGCACCCCGAACATGATCGAGAACGGTGTGGTGCCCGAATTGCTGCTCGGCGGCAAATACGGCCATCACCTGCACGTATGGGACCTCAAGCGCCGCCGGCACATCCAGGAAATCGACCTCGGCCCCGAGCAGCAGATGGTGCTGGAACTGCGTCCGGCGCACGATCCGACCAAGGCCTACGGCTTCGCCGGCGTCGTGGTCAGCACCAAGGACCTGTCCGCCTCGATCTGGACATGGCATCGCGAGAGCGAGAAGTGGGCGGTGCGGAAGGTGATCGAGATTCCCGCCGAGCCGGCCGATCCCGCGCAACTCCCGCCGCTGCTCAAGGGCTTCAAGGCGGTCCCGCCGCTGATCACGGACATCGCGCTGTCGCTCGACGACCGGTTCCTCTATGTCTCGTGCTGGGGGACCGGCGAGATGCGGCAGTACGACGTGTCCGATCCGTTCAATCCGAAGCTCGCCGGATCGGTGCGGATCGGCGGCATCGTCGCGCGCGCGAAGCATCCGGCCTCCGACGCGCCGCTGAACGGCGGGCCGCAGATGGTGGAGGTCAGCCGCGACGGGCGGCGCGTGTATTTCACCAACTCGCTCTATCGCGCCTGGGACGAGCAGTTCTACCCGGAGGGCATCCGCGGCTGGATGGTCAAGCTGGATGCCGACCCGGCCGGCGGCATCAAATTCGACGAGCGGTTCTTCCTTGAGACCGAGCCCGCGCTGCGCCCGCATCAGGTGCGGCTGGAGGGCGGCGACGCCTCCTCCGACTCCTACTGCTATGCCTGATGCGGCGCAGGCCGCGTCGTTCTGGGCCTGGGCCGCCCTGGCCGGCCTGGGCGCGTTCCACGGCGTCAACCCGGCGATGGGCTGGCTGTTCGCGGTGGGCCGGGGGCTGCAATCGGGGCGGCGGGCGACGGTGCTCGGCTCGCTCGCCCCGATCGCGCTCGGCCACATGGCCTCGGTCGCGATCGTCATCGCGGGGGTCGAGGCGCTGCGGGAGTTCGTGGATGTCACGTTGTTGCAGGCGCTGGCGGCATCCGGGCTGATCGGCTTCGGCGCGTGGCGGTTCGCGCGCGGCTTTCGCCACCGCTTCCGCGTCGGGATGGTCGCCGGCTTCGGCGACCTGACGCTGTGGTCGTTCCTGATGGCGACCGCGCACGGCGCGGGGCTGATGCTGGCCCCGGTGCTGCTGCTGCTGCCGCCCGGCACCGGGCTGCTGGCGCTGGGCGTCCACACGGCGGCGATGTTCGCGGTGATGGGGTTCACGGCGTGGGCGGTGTTCGAGTGGGTCGGGCTGGCGCTGCTGCGGCGTGGCTGGATCAATCTCGACCTGCTCTGGAGCGGGGTGCTGGTCGGCGTCGGCGGCCTGCTGCTTGCCACCGCCACCGCCGAGCACGCGACCGGCACGCACGGCCTGGGCGCGCTGCTGCGCGTCTGTGTCGGATAGGCCCGACGCGCGGTCAGGCCGGCACGACCGGTTCCTTCCGCTTGCGCAGCGCGTCCATCACCTGCTGATCGAGCTTCAGATGCGCGCGCACCAGTTCCGGCGGCGTCAATGCCATCCATTGGTCGAGCGACACATCGGCGTAGTAGCTGCTTTTGAACATCTCCAGGAAACGCAGCGTCGTATCGCCCGTGTTTTCGACGTAGTGGCCCATCGCGAACGGCACATAGCCGACATCGCCGGCGCGGTAATCGAACGTGCGCGCCTGGCCGCTGGCGCCGAACACACCCATCCGCGCCTGACCCTGGATGTAGTACTGCCACTCATCGGTGTTCGGGTGCCAGTGCAGCTCCCGCATTCCGCCGGGCTCGACCTCGACGAGTGCCGCGGCGATCGTCGTGGAGACGGGGAATACGCTGGAATCGGTGATGCGCACCGTGCCGCTTTTCGTGCGCAGCGGCGTCTGTGCCATCATCCGGTGGCTGAAGCCGTGCGGAACCGGCTCGGCACCCTGGGCCCTGTCCTGATCGAGCGGCCCCGGCAGCGGCGCGGGGAAGATGTAAAGCTCCCCCGGCTCCGGCGTGCGGCCGAAAGACGAGGCCGGCACGCCGAAGTTCTTGGCCAGCACCTCGGGCGGCGTGTGCCTGAACCAGTCGCTGATGAGGAAGGTGTTGTCCTCGTCGAACTCGCCGTCGTCGAATACCAGCAGAAATTCGGCGCCGTCGGGGCCGAGGCCCTGGATCGAGTGCGGAATGCCCGCGGGAAAATACCACAGGTCGCCCACGCCCACGTCATCGACGAAAGAGCGTCCCTGCGGGTCGATGGCGGTGATGCGCGCGCTGCCGTACAGCATGAACGCCCATTCCGCCGCCTTGTGCCAGTGCAGTTCGCGCACGCCCCCGGCGTTCAGCCGCATGTTCACGCCGGCGATGTTCTTCGAGACGCCGAGTTCGCGCGCCGTCACCTGACGCGTCCAGCCGCCGGTTTCCAGCCGCACATGCGCATCCGCGAATGAGAAGCGCAGGTTCGGCAGCGTGCCGTGATCGGTGGCGGGCGGCACGAGCAGATCAGGGTTCTGCCGTTCGCGCATCAGGTTGCGCGGACCCGGATCGGTGCCGCCGTGGCCGGGACGCTGCGGCTCCGGCACCGCCTGGCCGGCCTGGGCGCCGGCAGCCGTCGCCAGCAGTCCGCCGACCGAGGTGGCAAGCATTGTTCTGCGGGAAGCGAGGGTCATGCTCCATCCTCCTTGGTGCCGAAGCCGCCGAGGCGGCAGATATGCGCCCAGTGCGCGTCGCTGACCGGCACCACCGACAGCCGGCTCTGCCGGATCAGTTCCAGCCCGGTCAGGGCCGGATCGGCCTTCATCGCCGCCAGCGTCACCGGGCGCGGCATCGGCCCGACCGCGCGCATGTCAACGCAGACCCAGTCGCCGGACTCGGCCGTCGGGTCGGGATACGCCTCCCGCACCACTTCCACGATTCCAACGATTTCGCGCCCGGAGTTCGAGTGATAGAAGAACGCGCGGTCGCCACGCCGCATGGCCTTGAGGTTGTTCTTTGCTGCGTGGTTGCGCACGCCCGTCCACGGCTCGACGCCGCGGGCGACCTGCTCGGCCCAGCCGAAGGCGTCCGGCTCCGACTTGACCAGCCAGTGCGCCATCACGGCGCGATCTTGGCGCCGTCCTTGTACACCTGCCGGAACGGGCGGATCAGCGTGCTCTCGAACAGCCCGGCGCGGGCGTAGGGGTCGGCGGCGGCGAAGGCCTCGGCCTCGGCGCGGTCGGCGGCCTCGATCACCAGCATCGAGCCGCAGGGCTTGCCCTCCGCATCCAGCATCGCGCCCCCGGAGACGATCCGCGCGGCCTCGCGCTCCAGATAGCCCAGATGGGCGGGCCGCGTGGCCATCCTGAGATCGAGGCCGCCGGGACGGTCGGTGCAGATCAGCACGAACAGCATGGTCGGCGTTCCCTCGCGATGGCTGTCGGGAAGATTACGATATCGGCAGCCGGCTTCAAGAACGCCGCGCCCTCGACTATACCGCCCCCGTGGATACCAGCACCGCCCTCGCCCAGCCCGCCCGGCCGCCGGCCGGCGGCGGGCGCAACCTGCACCGCTTCGCCAATCCGGGGCAGTTCCTGCGCATCGCCACGCGCGTGCTGCCGTGGCTCGCCGTCCCCGGGCTCGTGCTGACGCTGGCCGGGCTGACCTGGGGCCTGTTCTTCGCCCCGGCCGACTGGCAGCAGGGCGACGCGGTGCGGATCATGTACGTCCATGTCCCCGCCGCCTGGCTCGCCTCGGCCGGCTACGCGGCGCTGGCGGCGTGCTCGCTCGCGTCACTGGTCTGGCGCCATCCGCTGGCCGACCTGGCGGCGTTCGAGATCGGGCCGGTGGGCGCCGGCGCCACCGCGCTCTGCCTCGCCACCGGCAGCCTGTGGGGCAAGCCGATGTGGGGCGCGTGGTGGGTGTGGGACGCGCGGCTGACCTCGGTGCTGGTGCTGTTCTTCCTCTATCTCGGCCACATCGCGCTGGTGCGCGCCTTCGACGACCCGACGCGCGGCGCGCGGGCCGGCGCCATCCTCGCCCTGGTGGGCGCGGTCGATCTGCCGATCATCAAGTTCTCGGTCGCGTGGTGGAACACGCTGCACCAGCCGGACAGCATCACGCTGACCGGCGCGCCGACCATGTATATCGGCATGTTGTGGCCGCTGTTCGTCTCGGCGCTGGGCATGACGCTGGGCTTTGTCGCGATCGTGCTGGCGCGCACCTGCGCCGCGGTGATGGAGCGGCGTATCCGCGCCCTGCTGACCGCCCGCGCGCGGCAGGAGGCGGACGCCGCGTGACCCATTTGACCTACATCATCGCCGCCTATGGCCTGTTCGTGGTGGTTGCGACGTGGTTCGCCGCCGGTTCCTGGGCGCGCATGGCGCGCGCCCGCCGGCGGCTGGCCGCGATCGACCCGAGGGCTCACCGATGACACGCAAACGCCGCCGCCTGCTGCTGGTCCTCGCCTGCGGCGCCGGCGTGGCGACCGCGACCGGGCTCGGTCTGTCGGCGTTCAGCGACAGCGTGGCCTTCTTCGTCTCCCCCACCGAGATCGCCGCCAAGGCCCCCGCGCCCGGCCGGATGCTGCGCCTGGGCGGGCTGGTGGCCGCCGGGAGCGTCCACAAGACCCTGATCGACGGCCGCCCCGCCGCGACGTTCAGCGTCACCGACGGCAAGACGGCGGTGACGGTGCGCTATGTCGGCATCCTGCCCGACCTGTTCCGCGAGGGGCAGGGCGTGGTGGCGATGGGCACCCTGGCCGCCGACGGCAGCTTCCGCGCGCAGGAGGTGCTGGCCAAGCACGACGAGACCTACATGCCCAAGGACGTGGCCGACGCGCTGAAGAAATCCGGCCACTGGAATCCGGCGGAGGGACCGCCGCCACCAGCCGCCACCTGGGACACCATGGCGGTGAAGCAGGCCGGCGGCTAGAAACGGCGAATGATCCCCGAACTCGGCCATTTCGCTCTCGCCCTCGGCGTCGCGCTGGGCTTCGCCCAGGCCATCGTCCCGCTGTGGGGGGCGCATCGCGGCGACGCGCGGCTGATGCAGGCGGCGCCGGCGCTGGCGCTGGGGCAGTTCCTGGCGGTGGGCATCAGCTTCGTCTGCCTCGCCTGGAGCAGCGTGGTCAGCGATTTCTCGGTGCTCAACATCGCCGAGAACAGCAATTCGCTGGAGCCGCTGATCTACAAGATCACCGGCACCTGGGGGAATCACGAGGGTTCCATCCTGTTCTGGTGCCTGATCCTGACCATGTGTGGCGCCGCCGTCGCGGCCTTCGGCGCGGGCCTGCCGTCCAGCCTGCGCGCGCGGGTGATCGGCGTGCTGGGGCTGGCGGGCGTCGGCTTTCAGTTGTTCGCGCTGCTGGAGAGCGATCCGTTCGTGCGCCTCTGGCCGCCGCCGGTCGATGGGCGGGACATGAACCCGCTGCTGCAGGACCCCGGGCTGGCGATGCACCCGCCGATTCTTTATACCGGCTATGTCGGTTTCGCGGTGCCCTTTGCCTTCGCCATCGCGGCCTTGCTGGAGGGGCGGATCGACGCCGCCTGGGGCCGCTGGGTGCGGCCGTGGACGCTGGCGGCGTGGTGCTTCCTGACCGGCGGCATCGCGCTCGGCTCCTGGTGGGCGTATTACGAACTCGGCTGGGGCGGGTTCTGGTTCTGGGACCCGGTCGAGAACGCTTCGCTTCTCCCGTGGCTCACCGGCACCGCACTGCTGCATTCCGCCCTCGTGGTCGAAAAGCGCGAGGCGCTGAAGGTCTGGACCGTGCTGCTCGCCATCGGTACGTTCTCCTTCAGCCTGTCGGGCACGTTCCTGGTGCGCTCGGGCATCCTCAATTCGGTCCACGCCTTCGCCAACGACCCGGCGCGCGGCGTGTTCATCCTCGCGCTCCTCGGCCTCGTCATCGGCGGCTCGCTGCTGCTGTTCGCGCTGCGCGCGCCGGTGCTGTCGGCCACCGGCATCTTCGCGCCGGTCTCGCGCGAGGGCGCGCTGGTGCTCAACAACATCCTGCTCTGCTCGATCGCCGCGGTGGTGGCGACGGGGACGATGTATCCGCTGTTCGCCGACCTGCTGCTGGGCGAGAAGCTCAGTGTCGGCGCGCCGTTCTTCAATGCCACGGTGTTTCCGCTGGCGGTGCCGCTGTTCGCGGCGATGGCGGTGGGGCCGATGCTGTCGTGGAAGCGCGCCGATCTCGGTGCCGCGCTGACGAAGCTGTGGTGGGCGGCGCTGATCGCGGCCGCGATCGGCCTGTTCATGGCGACGCGCGCGGCGCTGCTGCCCACCCTCGCCTTCGCCTGTGCCGCCTGGATCATCCTCGGCGCGGCTGCCGATCTCGGCGAACGGGTGCGGCTGTTCCGCGTCCCGCTATCGGCGAGCGGACGCCGCCTGCTCGGGCTGTCGCGCGGCACGCTCGGCACCACGATCGCTCATGCAGGGCTGGGCGTGACCATTGCCGGCATCGCGGCCGCCTCGCTCGCGCACTCCTCGATCGTGCTGCTGCATCCCGGACAGGTGGCACATGTCGGCGGCTATGATTTTCAACTCACCGACCTGCACGACCGCAGCGGGCCGAACTACGCCGCGCGCGTGGCGGTGATCGACGTGCGGCACGACGGGCGGCTGCTGACCGTGCTGGCGCCGGAGCGTCGAACCTTCCCGGTCCAGCAGATCACCACCACGGAGGCGAAGATCAGCACCAACGGGCTGCGCGATCTCTACGCCGTGCTGGGCGAGGAGCGCGACGGCGGCGCGGTGCTGCGTCTGCACGTCAACTGGCTGGCACCCTGGATCTGGTTCGGCGCGCTGATCATGGCGGCGGGCGGGCTGGTGTCGCTGGCCGACCGGCGGTTGCGCGTCGGCGCCCCGGCACGCCGCCGCGCGCGCACCGTGCCGGCATGACCAGCCCCGACCGCCCGCGACACGAATCGGCGATGCGGCGCCGGCTGCTGCTGTTCGGCCCGTTCGCCGCGGTCCTGGCCGCCGGCGGCGCGTTCTACGTGATGCTGGAGCGCGAGACGGAAGGCCGGTTCGACCCGCGCGGCGTGCCCAGCATGTTGATCGGCAAGCCGGTGCCGACGTTCACGCTGCCCGGCAATCCCGGTTTCGCCAGCGCCGATCTGCGCGGCCGGCCGATCGTGGTCAACTGGTTCGCCTCCTGGTGCGCACCGTGCCTGGAAGAAGCGCCGGTGCTGATGGACCTCAAGCGCGCCGGCGTGGAAATCTGGGGCATTGCCTACAAGGATCGGCCCGACGCCACCGCCGCCTTCCTCGCCGGCCACGGCGATCCGTACGCGAAGCGCGCCGACGATCAGCCCGGCCGGGTCGCGATCGACTGGGGCCTGACCGGCGTGCCGGAGACCTATCTGATCGACCCCGCGGGCATCGTGCGCTGGCGCTATGTCGGCCCGCTGACCACGGACGCCATCGCCGGCGAACTGCAACCGCTGCTGCGCCGCTACGCATGATCCGTCTCGCACTCGCCTTCACGCTGTTCCTGCTCGCCGCCCCCGCCTTCGCGATCAGCGATCCCAACGAGGCGCTGCCCGACCCGAAGCAGGAAGCGCGCGCGGTCGCGATCGGCGAGCAGTTGCGCTGCCTCGTCTGCCAGAACGAGAGCATCGAGGACTCCGGCGCCGACCTCGCGCGCGACCTGCGCCACATCGTCCGCCAGCAGGTCGCGGCCGGCAAGACCGACCAGCAGGTGATCGACTGGCTGGTGGCGCGCTACGGCAATTTCGTGCGCCTGCGCCCGCCCTTCGAGGCAAGCACGCTGCTGCTCTGGGGCTCGCCGGTGCTCGCGCTGGCCGGCGGGGCCGCGATCGTGCTGCTGGCGCGGCGCCGCCAGGGAGAATCGCCGCCGCCGCTCTCCGACGCCGAGCGCAAGCGCCTGCGGCGGCTGCTCGACACATGACGCTGGTCGTGCTCGCGCTGTGCGCCGCGCTGGTGCTGTCGCCGCTGCTGTATGTGCTGCTCGGTCGCGGCCGGCTGCGCTCGCGCCGTGACTCGGCCCTGGCCATCCACCGCGCGCAGCTTGCCGAACTCGACCGCGACCTCGCCGACGGACGCATCGCGCCGGCCGAGCACGACGCCGCGGTGCTGGAGGTGCAGCGCCGCCTGCTCGCCGCCGCCGACGCGCAGGAGACCGCGCCGCCGCCGCGCGGCTCGTCGGTGCCGCTGCTGGCCACGCTGGCGGTCGTGCCGCTGCTCGGGGCCGCGCTGTACGCGCTCGACGGCCACCCGTTCCTGCCGGCCGCACCGCTGTCGGCGCGCATGGCGGCGGCCGGCCGGAACGCGCAGGACGCGGGCGTGCTGGTAACCATGCTGCGCGAGCGGCTGGCGACCCTGGACCCGAACTCGGAACTGGCGCGTCAGGGCTACGTGCTGCTCGGCGACACCGAGAACAAGCTGGGCGACCTGCGGGCGGCGGCGGAGGCGTGGCGCCAGGCGGTGCGCATCCGCTTCGAACCCACGCTCGCCGCCATCGCCGCGGAGGCGCAGACGCGCGTCGAGGGCCGCGTCAGTGCCGATTCCGCCGCCCTGTTCCGCCGCGCGCTGGCCGAGGCACCGGCGGACGCACCCTGGCGCGGGATCGCCGAAAAGCGGCTGACCGAGGCTGGCGGCTGACGCCGCCGGATCGTTTGCCTGCTGTCATGGCGAGGTTTCCGTCGGTCCGCCACCGATGGGCCGCGACACGATGCGTCCCCGATGCGACATCCGCCAGGTCAGCGCGGCCGCCGAGACGATCGCGACGAGGGCCAGCAGCATCCCGCCCAGCACGAACATCACCGCCGTCGCGCCGAGGTCCGGATGGCCGGCATGGTGCAGATGGAACGTCATCTCGCGCACCAGATTCTGGATGTCGCCGAACATCGACGCGATTTCGAACGACAGCGCGAAGGCGGCGGCATAGAAAAGCTGTGGACGGCGTTCTTCGGCCTCCTCAAGCGGCGCCATGATGCGCCGCCCCAGCGCGCCGTTCCCGGCATCGGTCGCGGTCACGCACGCCCAGACCACGATCGCGCCGAGCAGGCCGCCGATGATGAGATCGGACGGGTAGTGCAGGCCCAGGTAAAGCCGCGGCAGACAGACCCAGAGCGCCGAAAACGCCAGCAACACCACACCAAGCCGCCGCGACAGATAGACGACGCCGAAGGACAGCGCGATCACCACGGTCGCCGTGTCGCTCGGAAAGGAACTCCAGTCCATCATGTTCGGAACGGGCGGGGTCGATGGGGGATGATACCCGATCCCCGAGACATACATCGGGCGCGCCCGCAGCGGCATCACCAGGGCAAGGGCCCGCGCGGCCACCAGGGCGAAAACCACGCCGATCAGCGCCGCGACGATCCGCCGCCGATCCAGCTTCCTGCGCTCGTCCTGATGGGCGAACCAGAACCACCAGAGGACGGTCAGCAGGATGCCGGTCCTGAAGAACCTGGAATTTTCCTCAAGCTGAACAACTCTATCGAGCAGAACGTTCCCGCACCATGAATTTACTGCCTGAAAGACGCCGACATCGGCGCTGTGCAATGCGCCGGACATTTCAGTCAGAATTTGATTGAACATTGTGATTTTTCCGATCCCATATATCAAGCAAAACGCGAACGGGACGGCGATGCACTCGGCCGCTTAACAATGCGGGCACAAATCCTAATTCAGGTTCTCAGCCATATACTTCTAATATCTGTGTGAAGGGCGAGATGGGTCGCCCATCACACTGACGCGCCGGGGCGGGCGGACAGTCGGTTGCCGCTCAGGGCCGCCGCGCGTTTCCCACGGCCGCCAGCACCCGCTGCGCCTGCTTCAGATGCGGCCGGTCGATCATGCGCCCGTCCAGCCCGACTGTACCCAGGCCGGGATTGGCGGCGAAGGCAGCGACGATGCGCTCGGCATGGGCGATCTCGGCGACATCGGGCGTGAACGCCGCGTTGATCGGGGCAACCTGGTCGGGATGGATCGCGAGCTTGCCGACGAAGCCGGCGCGCCGCGCGGCGCGGGCCTCGCGCACCAGCCCCTCGGTGCTGCGGAAATCGGTGAACACCGTGTCGATGGCGTCCACCTCCGCCGCCGCGGCAGCGGCCAGCGCCAGGGTGCGCGCCAACTGGTAGGCCGGCGCGTAGGCGCCGTCGTCCTCGCGATTGGACACGGCCCCCAGCGCCGCCGCGAGATCCTCAGCACCCCAGGTCAGCGCCGCCAGCCGCGGATGCGCGGGGGCGTAGCTGCCCAGCGCGAACAGCGCCGCCGGTGTCTCGGTCGCCACCACGGCGATGCGCGTCCGCCCCTCCTCCAGCCCCGCCGCGACTTCCAGTGCGCTCAGGCAGTGCCCGAGCCGCGTCACGTCCGCCGCCCCGTCCGCCTTGGGCAACACGATCCCGGCCGGCGCGGCCGGCACCACGGCGGCCAGATCGGCCAGCGCGTGCGGGGAGGCAAAGGCGTTGATCCGCACCCACAGCCGCGTCCCCGGATGCTCGCGCAGGACCGCCGCCACCAGCTTGCGCGCGGCCGGCAGGTTCGGCGGCGCGACCGAGTCCTCCAGATCGAGGATCAGCGCGTCGGCCTCGCTCGCCAGTCCCTTCGTCAGCTTGCGCTCGGCATCGCCCGGCACGAACAGCCAGGAGCGCGCCGTCATGCCAGCAGGTCCGCCAGCGTCGCCGCCACCACCTCCGTTGCCTTGAACAGCGCGTCCAGCGGCAGGCGTTCGTCGGCACGGTGCGCGTTGGCCTCCTCGATGCTGCGCGGGCCGGCACCGTACAGCGCGATCGGCACGCCCGCCGCCGCGTAGTGCCGCGCATCGGTATAGAGCGGCACACCGCCCGCCGTGACCGGCTCACCCATCACGCGCGTCGCGTGCGCGCACAGCAACTGCGTCAACGCCAGCCCGCCCGGCAGCGGCGTCAGCGGCGCGGCCAGCAGGATGCGCCGCACCTGCACGCTCACCGCCGGCCCGCCCCGCGCGGCCTGCGCGATCAGCGCGCGCAGTTCCGCCTCCGCATCCTCCGGCTTTTCCTCTGGCACGATGCGGCGATCGAGGCGGAACGTGACGCGGTCGGGCACGACATTGGTATTGATGCCGCCCGCGATCAGCCCGACGGTGAGCTGCGGCGCGCCGATGCCGGGGATCGCGGAGGCACGCTGGGCCAGCGCCGGCCGCCAGGCGTAGAGCGCGGACAGAATCCGTGTCGCCCCTTCCAGCGCGTCGATGCCGGTCCACGGCTTGGCCGCGTGCGCGGAGCGCCCGGTGACTTCGACCTCCAGGTGCAGGCAGCCGTTATGCGCCTCCGTCACCGCGTAGGAGAAGCCGGCGCCGATCGCGAGGTCCGGGCGCGACAGCTCCTGTTCCAGCAACCAGCGCGGCCCGATCTCGCCGCCGGTCTCCTCGTCGAATGTGACATGCAATTCGACCGCGCCACGCCGCGCCGCCTGCGCGTGATCGAGCGCCAGCATGGCAAAGGCGTAGGCGGCGATGTCGGATTTCGAGACCGCAGCGCCCCGGCCGTACATCCAGCCGTCGCGAATTTCCGCGCCGTACGGATCGGCGGTCCAGCCCTCGCCCGGCGGCACCACGTCGCCATGCGCGTTCAACGCGATCACCGGCCCGCCCACGCCGTAGCGTCGTCGCACGATCAGGTTGGTCGCCGAGCGCATCCCCTGCGCGCGCACCAGGTCCGCCGGCACCGGATGCCGCTCGACGGCGAAGCCCAGCTCCTCCAGCAGGCCCGCCACCCGCTCCGCCGCCGCCGCCAGGTCACCGGGCGGGTTGTCGCAGGGCGTGCGCACCAGGGCTGCGAGCAGCGCGGTTTCGCGCTCCCGGTTGGCCGCGACGAAGGCACGGATCTCGGGGCGGTCGGTCGCGGTCATGGCGCAGCGTCCGGGAGGCGGCTGAGGATGCGGTGCAGCACGCGCGCGCCGACCTCGGCATCGGCGTCGTCCACGTGCTCGTCGGGGTTGTGCGACAGGCCGGCGCCGCAGCGCACGAACACCATGCCGATTGGCGCGAGCGCCGCCATCACCATCGCGTCGTGGCCGGCGCCGCTGGGCAGTTCCAGCACCCGGTGCCCCTCCTGTGCGATGGCTTCGCCGATCAGCCGGCGCAGGTGCGGCGCGCAGGGCGCGGCAGGCTCCTCGTGCGTCAGCGCGACTTCGGCGGTCAGGCCGCGCCGCGCGGCGATCTCGGCAATGACCTCGCGCACCCGCCCGACCAGCCGCGCGCGCGGCGCGTCCTGCGGCGCGCGCAGATCGACGCTGAACGTCGCGCGCCCGGGGACGACATTGATCGCGCCGGGATGCACCTCCAGCCGCCCGACGGTTCCGACCGCGCCGGCCTCCGCCAGGGCCGCCGCCTCGACGGCCAGCACCACCTCCGCCGCACCGGCCAGCGCGTCGCGCCGCCCCGGCATCGGCACCGTGCCGGCGTGGCCGGCCAGGCCGGTGAGCGTCACCGAAAGCCGCGACTGGCTGGCGATCGCGGCGACACAGCCGACCGGCAGGTGCTCGCGCTCCAGCACCGGCCCCTGCTCGATATGCAGTTCCAGATAGGCCGCGAACTCCTCGGGGTGGCGCGCCGCCGCGCCGATGCGCGCGGGGTCGAACCCGATCTCGCGCATCGCCTGGGCCATGCTGACGCCGGCATCGTCGGTGCGGTCGAGCACCGCCGTGTCGAACTGGCCGGCCAGGGCACGGCTGCCGAGCATGGCGGCGCCGAAGCGCGTGCCTTCCTCGTCGCAGAACCCGACCACCTCGACGGCGACCGGCAGGCGGCGGCCGGCGCGGTGCAGCGCATCGACGCAGGCGATGGCGGTGACGACGCCGAGCGGCCCGTCCCAGCGCCCGGCATCGCGCACGCTGTCCAGATGCGAGCCGAGCAGCACCGCCTTCGCCCCCGGCCGCGCGCCCTCGTAACGGCCGACGACATTGCCGATGGCATCCTCCCCGGCCGTCATGCCGGCCTGCCGCATCCAATCGGTGACCAGGGCCGCGGCGCGGCGCTGCTCCGGGGTGGCGAACATGCGCGTCAGACCGTCGGGCTGGGCGGAAATGGCGGCGAGCTGGTCGATGCGCTGGCGGATGGCCGCACCGAGCATGAGCGGCGAGGGATCATTGGACATGGCGCCAGTCTAGGCCAGCGCCCGGCCGGCTCATAGCCGGGCGGGACGGTGGATGCCGCATTCCGTCTTGGCATGGCCGGCCCAGCGACCGGCGCGCGCGTCCTCGCCAGGGCGCACCGCGCGCGTGCAGGGCGCGCAGCCGATCGAGGGATAGCCGCGCGCGACCAGCGGATGACGCGGCAGGTCGCGGCGCGCGAGTTCTGCGGCGACGCGCTCGGCGCTCCAATCGGCGAGCGGGTTGAATTTCCGGCGCCCGTCCGCGGTCTCCACGAACGGCAGGCGCGCCCGTGTCGCCGTCTGCTGCCGCCGCCGCCCGGTCGCCCAGGCGGCGAACGGCGCCAGCGCGCGCGCCAGCGGGGCGACCTTGCGCAGCGCGCAGCAATCGTCGGGGACGAACAGGTGCAGGTCGCCGCGCGGGTCGCGCGCGGCGACAGCGGCGGGATCGGGCGGGATCGAGCGCACGTCCGTCAGCCCCAGCCGCGCCGTCAGTGCGTCGCGATAGGCCAGCGTCTCGGGGAAGTGCATCCCGGTGTCGAGGAACAGCACCGGCACCGCGGGGTCGATCTCGGCGACCAGCGCCAGCAGCATCGCCGCGTCGGCGCCGAATGATGACACCACCGCGAAGCGCCCGGCGAAATCCCGCGTGATCGCCTGCCGCAGCAGCGCCACGCCTGCATCCTCCACGGATGCGAGCGGTAAATCTGGCAACGGCTCGCCGGCTAAATGCGTCATGCCGGCGGATAATGGATTATTTTCCCGATTTGAAAAGGTGAAATTCGCGCCAAGCCATGCGCAATTCCCGATTCCGGGACGCGTTGAAAGCGGAGCAAGGCGGGATCTTGCCCCTCCCCCGTGACGGGGGAGGGGTCAGCGCGTGGGGGTCTGGCCCCGGCATCACACCTTCAGCCACGCCTTCTCGCAGATGCGCGCGTTATCCAGCATGAAACCCGCGTGCGGCGTCAGCCCGCCGACCTTGTCGCTGCAGGCATCCAGCCAGTCCTTGAACACCGGGATGATGACGCCGCCATCATCGTGCAGCATTTGCTGCATCGCCCAGATGTATTCGCGCCGCTTCGCCACATCCAGTTCCGCGCGCGCATCGGCCAGCAGCTTGTCGAAGGCGGGCTGGCGCCAGTGGCTGTCGTTCCACGGCGCGTCCGACTTGTAGGCGACGCCGAACATCTGTGTCGCCGCCGGCCGCCCGCCCCAGTAGCTGGTGATGAACGATCCCTTGAGCCACACATTGTCCCAGAACCCGTCCGCCGGCTCCTTCTTCACGGTCATTTTGATGCCGGCCTTGCCGGCGCTGGCCTGGAACAGCAGCGCCATGTTCACCGCCCCATTGAACGCCGCGTCGGAGGCCTGCAACAGGATCGGCGTCGTCGGATTGCCCGCCTTGTTGAAGTAGAATTTGGCCTTCTCGGGGTCATAGACGGTCTGCGGGATGTTCGGGTCGTAATACGGGTCGCCGCGCGGGATCGGGTGGTCGTTGCCGAGCGACCCGCGCCCGGCGAACAGCGCCTTGAGCAGCGCCTCGCGGTCGATCGCGTGCTTCAGCGCCAGCCGCACGTTCGGGTCGGAATACGGCGCGCGGTCGATCATCATCGGCATCACCGTGTGCCAGCCGCCCGGCGACTGCACCACGGTGAGATTGCCGTGTTTCCTGATCAGATCGACGGTGCGCGGCTCGACCGAGTTGATGACATCGACCTGCCCCGACAGCAGCGCGTTCAGCCGTGCCGAGCCGTCGCCGATCGAGGTGATCTGCACCGCGTCCAGATGCCCCCGCCCCGGCTTCCAGTAATTGGCATTGTGCTTGAGCGAGCACGCAACGCCGGGGTCGAAGCGTTCGAGAGTGAACGCGCCGGTGCCGACCGGCCTGGCCCAGTCCTTGTACCCGTTCGGCACCATCATCACGTGATAGTCCGAGAGGATATAGGGCAGATCGGCATCCGCCGCGCTCAGCACGATCTGGATCTGGTGCGTATCCAGCTTTTTGATGTCGCTGATGGCCTTCATCGGACCCGCCGCGCCGGATTTGTTGCCGGGGCCACGATGCAGGTTGAGCGAGTAGATCGCGTCGTCGGCGTCGAATTCCTTGCCGTTGGTGAAGTGGACACCTTTGCGCAGGTTGAACACCCATTCCGCCGCGCCCGGCTTGGCTTCCCAGCTTTCCGCCAGTTCCGGTACCGGCTTGTTGTCCGGCCCGTTCTCGATCAGCGCGTTGAACAGCGCGAAACCGATCACCACCGCGTTCCAGGCGGTCCAGGTGGTCGGGTCGAGCGTGTCGGTCGTGCTGCCGCCGTCCATGCCGATGCGCAGCGTGCCGCCCTGGCGCGGCGCCGCGTCCTCGGCCCGCGCGGCACCCCAGGGCAGCAGCAGCCCGCTCGCCCCCGCCACCGCGCCGCCGAGCAGCGCCCGCCGTGACAGTCCCAAATCGTCCCGCATGGCCGCGTTCCCCCTCCTGTTGCGCGGGCGACGCTACGCCGCGCCCGCGACTCGTGCCAAGGGATTGGGTCCAGGGGATTGGCACCCGCCGCCAATGAAACCATGCTGCGTCATCGACCGGGAGCACGCGATGCCGCCGCCATCCGATGACGCCGCACTCGCCCGCTGGCTGGACCCCGAGATGCGCGCCTTCGTCACCGAGAGCGAGCGCGACGAGCCGGACGGCCCCGGCAGCGGCGATCTCGGCGTGACGCGGGCGCGCTATGAGCGCCTGTGCGCCGGCTTCGCGGTGCCGCGGCCCGAGGGCGTGACGGTCGCGGACGAGGCGGCCGGCGGCGTGGCGGCGCGACGCTACCGCCCTGCCCGGCCGGCGCATGACGCGGTGCTGCTGTACGCGCATGGCGGCGGCTTCGTGCTCGGCGGGCTGGAGAGCCATGACAGCATCTGCGCCGATCTGTGCGCCGCGTCCGGGATCGAGGTAGTCGCGGTCGCGTATCGCCTCGCCCCGGAGCACCGCTATCCGGCGGCCCTCGACGACGTGGCGGCGGCCTACGGCGCGCTCGCGGCGGCGCGGCCGGTGCTGGTGGCGGGCGACAGCGCCGGGGGCAACCTGGCCGCGGCGCTGTGCCACCGGCTGCGGCGGCTGGGCGGGGCACAGCCGCGCGGGCAGGTGCTGATCTATCCGATGCTGTCCGCCGATCCGCTGCGCGTCGCCGGCAGCCGCAACGCGACCGCCCCGCTGCTGACCGCCGACGACTGCGCCGGCTTCCTCCGCCTCTATGGCGGGCGGCCGCAGCCGGCGGGCGACCCGGAATTCGCGCCGCTGGCCGCCGCGAGCTTCGCCGGCCTCGCCCCCGCAGCCATCTTCGCCGCCGGCTTCGACCCGCTGCGCCAGGACGCCGAGGACTACGCCGCCGCGCTGCACGCGGCCGGGGTGGCGGTGCGCTGGCGCGACGATCCGGGCCTCGTGCATGGCTGGCTGCGCGGGCGCCACCGGGCACGGCTGGCGCGCGCCGCCTTCGCCGCCATCGCCGAGGCGGTCGCCGCCCTCGCCGATCCGCGCATGGCGGCAATAATGTCGCGGCTTTAGCCTCACGAAGCTCTGTTTCGGGGGCCGTCGCGCGCTGACGCAGACTGGCGCGGATGCATGTCCGATCCGAGGACCGGCTGAGTCTGCTGAGCGATCCGCGCCTGATGACGGCCGCGGACCTCGTGGGGATCGCGGCGGCGCTGGCGCCCCCGCGCGGCCGGAGCGGGCGGCGCCTGTTGCGGCTCTCGGTCTATTCCGGGCTCGGGGTGCTGGGGGGCGTGTCGGTGCTGGCGGTGGCGCTGCTGCTGTTCGGCCCGGAGCCGCCGGTCCCGGCCGAGGTAAAGGACACGCAGGCCAGCGCGCCGCCGCCGCAGCCGCAACCGCTGGACTGGATCGGCGAGGCGCGGGCGACGCTGGCCCTGCTGCACGACGAGATCGCGCGCAGCTCGGAAACGCTGGGCGGATTGCGCGCGCAGGAAGTGGCACTGCTGCAGTCGCTGACGGGAACGCGGGAGACCGCGCAACCGCCGGCGGCGCAACTTCAGCGGCCGGCACCGCCCGCCCCGCCGTCGGCCCCGGCCGCGCCGCCGACCTATACCTGGACGATGGCGCCGCCGGGCGTCACGCCGCCCGCCGGTTCCGGGCAGGCGACCAGCGCGAGGGTGGACCGTCCCGGCGCCGGTCCGGCCGGCGCCGTCGCGACCGCCGCGGCGGCAGGCACCGGGGACGGCCCCGCCGGCAGCGGCCACCCGGCCCCGGCCGCCGGCGCCGCTGCGGCAGGCACTGGAGCGGCAGGTACCGCCAGCGCGGGCACGGGCGGCGTCGGCAGCGCGGCCGCCGGCAGCGCCGCCACCGGCAGCGCAGGACCGGGCAGCGCGGGCACGGGTAGCGCGGGACCAGGTAGCGCGGGCACGGGTAGCGCGGGACCGGGCAGCGCAGGACCAGGTAGCGCGGGCACGGGTAGCGCGGGCACGGGCAGCGCAGGACCAGGTAGCGCGGGCACGGGTAGCGCGGGACCGGGCAGCGCGGGACCGGGTAGCGCAGGACCGGGTAGTGCAGGACCGGGCAGCGCGGGCACGGGTAGCACGGGCACGGGTAGCACGGGCAACGCAGGACCGGGCAGCGCCGGCGCGGCGACTGGACCGGCCGGAAGCGGGCACGCAGCCGCGGCAGCCAACGGACACCCCGCCACCGGCCACCCGGCGACCGGCCATCCCGCCACCGGCCACCCCAACTCTGGCCACCCCAACTCTGGCCACCCGGCCACCGGACACCCATCCACCGGACACCCGGCCACCGGGCAAGGCGCAAGCGGGTCCGGTGGTTCCGGCCACGGCGGTTCGGGGCATGGTGGGAGCGGTCACGGCGGCGGAGGCGGGGGAGCGGGCGGCGGCGGCGCGGCCGGCGCCGGCGCTGGCGGAGGCGGGCGTTGAACCCCCATCAGGCCCGACGCCGTCGGGGAACGGCGGCTCACGCACCTGCGTTCCCGCATCGACCTCTCTGCGCGGCATAACGGTGCCATCATGCTAATTCAGAAGGACGAACGATTGTCGCGCGCCGCCTCGTCGCGACGTACCGAGTGGGACGCCGAGCCACGCCGCGCGCCGCGCAACTGGCTCAAGGTGGTCCGCGGCGTGCTCTACATGCTGATCGGCCTGCTGGCAGGCATCGCCGTGCTGGCCGCCGTTGCCCTGTTCCTCGACAGCCGGGCCCCCGCTCCCTCATCCGCGCCGCCGGGCCTGCCCGCACCGTCCGCAAGCGATGCCGGCGCCATGTCACCGCAGCCGGACGCCGGCGCCGGCGCCCCCGCGCC
>JAKADX010000023.1 GCA_021818505.1 Pseudomonadota bacterium | reverse complement strand
GGACCGAACGTGCGGCGCGCGCTGCAGCAGCGTCATGCGCTCGAACTCGCACTCGACCGGCTGCGCCGCGACCGGGCGCGCGCGCCGTCGGCGGCCGAGGCGCGGCTGCTGGCGCTGGCCGCCGAGGCCGCCGCCGCCGCCCGCCGTCTTTCCACGGCCGGGCGGGCGCGGCTGCGCGCGGCGGTGCGCGCCGGGCTGGCCGGCGAGGAAACGCTGGTGCCGCTGTTCCACCTGATGCGTACGGCTTCGCTGCAACGGGCGCGCGGCTTCACCGTAGAGTTCGCGGCACTTGACGCGGGCGCCCCGTTCGACCTGCTGATCCGCCGCGACGGCCTCGAGGCCGAAGTGGTCTGCCACGTGGTATCGGCCGAGGAAGGGCGCGACGTGCATCGCAGCGCCTGGGTGCGGCTCGCCGACCGCATCGATCCGGACCTGCAGACATGGCTGGCTGCCCATCCCGGCCGTTATCTGCTGAAACTGACGCTGCCGCAGGGCCTGCGCACCGACCCGGCCGAGCAGGACCGGCTGGCGGCCCTGCACGACCGCATTCGCACGCTGCTCGGCGCGCAGCGCCGGGACGACCATGACGGGACGGCGGTGCTGCGGCTCGATCCGCTGGCGCTGGCGGCGGCGCAGGCGGACCAGCTTGGCCTGATGAGTTCGCTGCGCCGCGAGTTTGGGCACGAGGCGCATCTGGCCGTCACCGCTGCCGGCGGCGGTGTGTTCGTGATGGCGGCACGCGCAGGGCGGGAGAACGAGATCGCCGCGGCGATCCGCCGGCGCATGGCGCATATCGCCCCCGATCGCCTGAGCGGCACGCGGCCCGGCATCCTGGCCATGTTCGTCGAGGACACCGACCGCGCCGAATGGCGCTACCTGCGCGAACAACTGGAATTGGAGGGTGAGGCACGGCAGTTCCTGACGCACAAGGAGGCGCGCTGCGTTGTGGCCGTCACCTGCGCGTCGCGCTTCGAACTGTTGGGCGCGCCGGCGCCGGACGGGGTGCCGGACGGCGAACTGCGTTTCCGCAACCCGTCCCATCCGGCCGCGCGCGCCGCCGCGCTGGCCCCGGCGGTGCTGTCCTCGCTCTGATCCGTCAAGCTGGGTCAATCCCGCGCGAAGCGACCGCGACCGACCATGCGGTCGCCACGTTTCCGCCGCTTGAGTCGCGGCTGCCGCCGCGACGGCAGGGAGGGCCCGATGACGGAGACGGACTACCGGCGCAAGCTGAACGAACTGAACCGGCTGCTCAACGACCCGGAGGCGCCGTTGCAGCCGCAGCTTGTCTGGACGCTGCTGGCGGAGATCGCGCATCACGACGCCGGCCGTGTGGCGGCGCCGGATGCGCACGGGCACGCCGGCTGATGGGACGGCTCAATACCCCGTCGCGCGCGCGATCGCCTCGGAAATGAACTGCCGCGCTGCGACCGCGTCGCCCCAGCCGATCAACTGCACCCATTTGCCGGGCTCGAGATCCTTGTAGTGCTCGAAGAAGTGCTGGATCTGCTCGGTCGTGATGCGCGGCAGGTCAGTGTAGTTGTGTACGTCGATGTACCGCTTGGTCAGTCTCGGTGAGGGCACGGCAACGATCTTTTCGTCGATGCCGTGTTCGTCCTGCATCTTCATCACCCCGACCGGGCGGACGTTGATCACGGCGCCAGGGGCGATCGGTCGCGTGTTGGCCACCAGCACGTCGATCGGATCGCCGTCTTCGGAGAGCGTGTGAGGCACGAAGCCATAATTGCCGGGATAGCGCATCGGCGTGTGCAGGAAGCGATCGACGAACAGCGTGCCGGCCGCCTTGTTCATTTCGTATTTGATCGGCTCGCCGCCGATCGGCACCTCGATGATGACGTTCACGTCCTCCGGCGGGTTGTCGCCGATCGGGATCGCTTCGAGCCGCATCGGACTTCTCCTGCTGACGCTTCGGCTCTCCTAGGCGGGTTGACCGGCGGCGCGCAACATCCGCGCAGCTTCAGGCATCGCGAATCGCCGCAATCAGGAATTCGCGATTGCCCTCCGGCCCGGTGATCGGGCTCTCAACGATCCCCAGCACGCGCCAGCCGGAATGCGCGGACCACCAGTCGCGCACGCGCCCGCACACCGCCTCGTGCACCGCCGGGTCGCGCACCACACCGCGCTTGCCCACCGCCTCCGGCCCGGCCTCGAACTGCGGTTTGATAAGCGCCACCGCCCAGGCGCCAGGAACGCACAGGGCCAGCGGCGCCGGCAGGATCGCGGCCAGTCCGATGAAGCTGGCGTCGCACACCAGCGCCTCCACCGACTCGCCGATCACGGCCGGCGTGAGGTGGCGGGCGTTGACGCGCTCATGCACCACGACACGCGGATCGGCACGCAGCTTCCAGGCAAGCTGGCCGTGCCCGACATCGACGGCATGGACACGCGCGGCACCGCGCGCCAGCAGCACGTCAGTGAAGCCACCGGTGGAGGCGCCGATATCAAGGCAGACCCGCCCCTGCGGCGATAGCGCAAAGGCATCGAGCGCGTGGACTAGCTTCAGGCCGCCGCGCGACACCCAAGGGTGATCATGCCCGCGCACTGCAAGCCGCGCGTGCTCGGAAAGCATCTGGCCTGCCTTCTCGACGCGCCGGTCTCCCGCGAACACTTTGCCCGCCAGGATGAGCGCCTGCGCCCGCGCGCGGCTTTCGGCTAGGCCCAGATCGACCAGAAGCTGATCGGCGCGCGCCCGCGGCGCCATACGCGACGTCTCAGGCGGCCACGGGCGCGTCCGCGTGACCCAGCGCTGCCAGCACCGCCGCGACGATGTGCGCGGCGTCCAGCCCCGCCGCCGCGATCTGCCGCGCCGGCGCGTCGTGGTCGATGAAGCGATCGGGCAACACCAGCGGCCGCACCTTCAACCCGCGATCAAGCAGTCCGCGCCACGCCAGATGATGCAGCACGGCCGATGAGAATCCGCCGACTGAGCCCTCCTCGATCGTCACCAGCACCGCGTGGTGGCGCGCCAGTTGCTCGACCAGGTCGGTGTCAAGCGGCTTGGCAAAGCGCGCATCGGCGACCGTCGGCACCAGCCCGCGCACCGCAAGGATATCCGCCGCGCGCAGCGCATCGCCGAGTCGCGCCCCGAGCGACAGGATGGCCACGCTCTCCCCCTCGCGGATCACGCGCCCGCGGCCGATCGGCAATACGTCGCCCTTCGCCGGCACGGGAACGCCGCGGCCCTCGCCGCGCGGGTAACGCACCGCACTCGGACGGTCGTCGATCGCGGCAGCGGTCGCCACCATATGAACCAGTTCCGCCTCGTCGCTCGGCGCCATCAACACCACGCCGGGCAGGCAGCCGAGATAGGCGAGGTCGAAGCTGCCCGCGTGCGTGGCACCGTCGGCGCCGACCAGGCCCGCGCGGTCGATGGCGAAGCGCACCGGCAGCGACTGGATCGCCACGTCATGCACCACCTGATCGTACGCGCGTTGCAGGAACGTCGAGTAGATGGCGCAGAACGGCTTCATCCCCTCGGTCGCCATGCCGGCGGCGAAAGTGACCGCGTGCTGCTCGGCAATGCCCACGTCGAAGCAGCGTGTCGGGAAGCGGCGGGCGAAGCGGTCGAGCCCGGTACCCGAAGGCATCGCCGCGGTGATGGCGACGATCGCCGGATCGACTTCTGCCTCCGCCGTGAGCGCGTCGGCGAAGATGCGCGTGTAGGTGGGCGGGCCGGGCGGCGCTTTCGCCTGCTCGCCGGTATCGACGTTGAAGCGCCCGACCGCATGCAGCTTGTCGGCACTCGCCTCGGCCGGTGCGTAGCCCTTGCCCTTCTGCGTGATGACGTGCAGCAGGATGGGCCCGCTCTCCTCCGCGTCGCGCACGTTGCGCAGCACCGGCAGCAGGTGGTCGAGATTGTGGCCGTCGATCGGTCCGAGATAATAAAAGCCGAGTTCCTCGAACAACGTACCGCCGGTCAGCATGCCGCGGGCGAATTCGTCGGCGCGGCGCGCGGTGCGCTCAAGCGCGCGCGGGAACCGCTTGGCCATGCGCGAGGCAAGATCGCGCAGCGAAAGAAATTTGTGCGATGACAGCAGCCGCGAGAGATAGGCGCTCATCGCGCCGACCGGCGGGGCAATCGACATGTCGTTGTCATTCAGGACGACGATGAGACGCGAGTGCAGCGCCCCGGCGTTGTTCATCGCCTCATAGGCCATGCCGGCACTCATCGCCCCGTCGCCGATCACGGCGATGATGTGGCGCTCCTCGCCCTTGAGGTCGCGGGCTACCGCCATGCCGAGGCCGGCCGAGATCGAGGTTGAGGAATGCGCGGCCCCGAACGGATCGTACTCACTCTCGGCGCGGCGCGTGAAGCCGGACAAGCCACCGCCCTGGCGCAGCGTGCGGATGCGGTCGCGTCGTCCGGTCAGGATCTTATGCGGGTAAGCCTGGTGGCCGACATCCCAGATCAGCCGGTCCTGCGGTGTTTCGAACACCGCGTGCAGCGCCACCGTCAGCTCGACCACGCCGAGCGAGGCGCCGAGATGCCCGCCGGTGACGGAGACGGCGTGGATCGTCTCGGCGCGCAGTTCGTCGGCAACCTCCCTGAGCTGATCGGCGGAGAAGTTGCGCAGGTCGGCCGGGAGGGCGACGCGATCGAGCAGCGGCGTTTTCGGCCGCGGGGAGACGCTGGGCGCCGTCATCGCATGTTCCTCACTCGGCCTGGCTCAACGCCGGCGTTCCATCGGCGCCGGCGACGATCGCCTGCACGCGGGCCTCGGCTTCGCTTAGTTTCGCCTCACAGTGCCGCCGCAGCATTGTGCCGCGCTCGTAGGCGGCAATGGCGTCATCCAGGCGCTGCTGTCCCCCCTCCAGTCCACGCACGATCCGCTCCAGCTCGGCCAGGGCGTCCTCGAACGACAATGTGGAAACCTCGGGCACAGGCGGGGGTGCGGACGGACTCGATGCGGGCATGGGGTACTCCTGCACTGCCCTGGCTTTTAACGCGGCGAAACAGGGCGGATCGCAACGAGAGCGAGAGGCGGGGTGTTCATTGGCCGGCTGCGTCAATTTTGCAACAGCGCCCGGACATGGGCGGCTGCGCTGGCGGCCAGCGCGTCGAGGTCGTAGCCGCCCTCCAGCACCGAGACCAGCCGCCCGCCGCAATGCCGGGTTGCAACCGCCACGAGTTGTTCGCTGATCCAGGCGAAATCCGCGGTTTCCAGGCGCAACTGCGCGAGCGGGTCGGACTTGTGAGCATCGAACCCAGCCGAAACGATCAAAAGTTCGGGAGCGAACCGGTTCAGCGCGGGTAGCAATATCTGCGACCAAGCGGTGCGGAAGGCGGCGCCGTTGGCGCCGGGCGGCAGTGGCGCATTCACCACATTGCCGGCAATGCCGCGCTCGCTGGCCGCGCCGGTGCCGGGGTAGCAGGGAAACTGATGCGAGGAGGCATAGAACAGGTCGGCATGATCGGCGAAGATGTCCTGCGTGCCATTGCCGTGATGCACGTCGAAATCGACCACCGCGATGCGCCGAAGCCCCCACCGCGCCTGCGCGTGACGCGCGGCGATGGCAGCATTGGCAAACAGGCAGAAGCCCATGGCACGCTCGCGCTCGGCGTGATGGCCGGGCGGACGGACGGCGACGAAGGCGCGCTGCGCCCAGCCATCCATTACCGCGTCCACCCCGTGCACCGCCCCACCGGCCGCGCGCAGCGCCGCCTCCCGGCTGCCGGCGCTGAACACGGTGTCGGGATCGAGCGCGATGCTCTCGCCCGGCGCCGGCGACAGATCGAGGATGCTGCGCAGGTGCCGATCGGGATGCACGCGGGACAGTTGCTCGATGGTTGCCGGCGGCGCCTGCTCGCGCAGCAGCACCTGGAATTCCTCGGCCTCCAGCGCGCGCAGGATCGCGCGCAGGCGATCGGAACATTCCGGGTGCCAGGGGCCGGTATCGTGTGCCAGGCAGGCTTCGTGCGTGATCAGGGCGACGGTCACGGCGTGCTCTCCGTGGTCGGGGCGTTCTGTCCGAGCCTAATCCTCCCGCCGGCGGATCAGGAAACTGAAGGTCCCGGCCTCCTCAGTGCAGGCGAGTAGGGCGTGCCCGCTCTCCCGGCAGAACGCCTGGAAATCGGCGACAGCAGCGCGGTCAGTGGCCAGCACCCGCAGCCGTTCGCCGGGGCCGAGGCCGCGCAGCGCACGATTGGCACGCAGCACCGGCAGCGGGCAGGACATGCCCTTTACGTCCAGAACGGTTTCGCTCATCGGCGGCACTGTGGCGGCGGGCCGGGAGTCGCGCAATGGCGCCGGCGCATCAGCCGGCGCGCTGGTTGATCCGCCGGATCGTTGCGGTCGTGCTGTGACCCGCCTCCAGATCGATCAGGCGCACCTCGCCGCCATGGGCGCGCACGATGTCTCCGCCCACCACCTGATCAAGCCGGTAATCGGCGCCCTTGAACAGCAGGTCAGGCAGCAGCGCGCGGATCAGCGACTCCGGCGTATCTTCCTCGAACAGCACCACCAGATCGACCGAGGCGATCGAGGCCATCACGGTGGCGCGCGCCATCTCATTCTGCACCGGCCGGTCCGGCCCCTTGAGCCGCCGCACCGAGGCATCGCTGTTCAGCCCCACCACCAGCCGGTCGCACCCCGCCCGCGCGCGCGCCAGAAGCCGCACATGGCCCGGATGCACAAGATCGAAGCAGCCGTTGGTGAACCCGACGCGCAGGCCCGCCCGCCGCCAGCCGGCGACTGTCGCCTGCGCTGTCTCGGTCTCGACGATCTTCTCATCCAACGCCAGCAGCTCGCGCCGGTGCAGGGCGGCGCCTAGTTCGGCGTGGCCGACCGTGGCCGTGCCGGGCTTGCCGACCGAGATGCCGGCGGCGACGTTAGCCAACATCGCCGCGTGCGGCAGATCGGCCCCGCAGGCGAGCCCGATCGCGAAGGCGGCAACGAGCGTGTCGCCGGCGCCGGACACGTCGGCTACCGCCTGCGCCCGCGTCGGCACATGCAGCGGCGGAGCATCGCGGCGCACCAGCGTCACCCCCTTGGCCGAGCGTGTCACCAGCACCGCCCCGGCCCCGGCCTGCGCCCGCGCCGCCTCGCCCGCGCGCGCGGCCCCGTCATCCGCATCGGTCGCGATGCCGCTCGCCCGCGCCGCCTCGGCCTCGTTCGGGGTGAGCACATCAACGCCGCGATAGGCAGCGAAGCCGGCGCGCTTGGGATCGGCGATCACCGGCTTGCCGGCTGCGCGCGCGGCGGCGATCGCATCCGCCAGCACGCGGTCGGTCAGCAGACCTTTCGCGTAATCGGACAGCACGACCACGTCGGCATGCTGAAGCGCCTGCGCGAACTCCGCCAGCACCCGCCCTTCCTGCGCCACGTCGATCGCCGCGCTGTCCTCCTCGTCGAGCCGCAGCAACTGGTGGCCGCCCGCAACGAAGCGGGTCTTCACCGTGGTCGGTCGACCGGGCATCGGCACCAGACACGCCTCGATGGCTGGCGCACCGGCAAGCAGCCGGCCGATCTCCGTCGCCGAGTCGTCCATGCCGACCGCGCCGACCAGGAGTGCGCCCGCGCCGAGGCTCGCCACGTTCTGCGCCACGTTGGCTGCCCCACCCAGAACCGCTCGCCGAGCCTCGGCCTTCAGGACCGGAATCGGTGCCTCGGGCGAGATGCGACGGACTTCGCCATGCACGTAGCGGTCGAGCATCACGTCACCCAGCACCAGGACGCGGCACGCGGCGAATCGCCCGAGCAGGCCAGCCAGCGCCCCGTCGGGGATGACGCCATCGTTCGGATCGGCGGGGCTGCTCACGGTTGGTCCATACTGCTGTTCCGCTGCGTTATAGCCGGCCGTCCGGCCGGGGCGGTAGCGCAATGGCCGGCTTGACGCAGATCAAGGGCGCAGGCCTGGCTCGGCGCGATGGTGACCCATGGACATCGATGCACTGATCACGAAATACGACATCCGGGTGCCGCGCTACACCAGCTACCCGACCGCACCGCAATTCCGGCCGAGCATCGACGCTGCCGTGTACGACGGCTGGCTCAGGGCGCTGCCGGACGTGCCGGTCTCGCTCTATCTGCACGTGCCGTTCTGCGCGGAACTGTGCTGGTACTGCGGCTGCAACACCACCGCAGTGCGCCGGCGCGAGCCGATGGACGCATACGCCGAAACGCTGCTGACCGAGATCGATCGCGTGGTGGCGGCGCTCGGGCGGCGGATGGAGGTGGCGCACCTGCATTGGGGAGGCGGTACGCCGCACGCGCTACCCGCCGATCGCATGACGGCGATCATGGCGCGGCTGCGAAAGGCCTTCTCCTTCACGGCCGATGCCGAGATCGCGGTCGAGATCGACCCGCGCACCGCCGGCGCGACAGTGATCGACACGCTGGCCGAGATCGGCGTCAACCGCGCCAGCCTCGGCGTGCAGGACTTCGACCCGCGGGTGCAGCGCGCCGTCAACCGGCTGCAGAGCTTCCAGCAGACGCTGGCGTGTGCGACGCGCCTGCGCGCGCGCGGCATAAGCGCGATCAATCTCGACCTGATCTACGGACTACCCCATCAGACCGAGGCAGGAGTGACGGAGACGGTGCGGCGGGCGCTTGATCTTGCGCCCGACCGGGTGGCCGTATTCGGCTATGCACATGTGCCCTGGATGAAGCGCCATCAGGCGCTGATCCCCGAGGCCGCGCTGCCCGACCTGCGCGCGCGCCGCCGTCAGCGGGCGGCCGCCGACGCGGCGCTGACCGGTGCGGGCTATGTCGCAATCGGGCTGGACCACTACGCACGACCGGACGACGACATGGCGCGCGCGGCCGACCGCGGCACGCTGCGCCGCAATTTCCAAGGCTACACCACGGATTCCGCGCCGGCGCTGATCGGCCTGGGCGCTTCGGCGATCGGGGCGCTGCCGCAGGGCTACGTGCAGAACGCCGCGGCCCTGCCCGAGTATCGTACACGCATACGCGCCGGATCGTTCGCGACCGTCCGCGGCGTCGCACTCGCCGGCGACGACCGGCTGCGGCGCGATGTGATCGAGCAGTTGATGTGCCAGGGTGAGGTCGATCTCGCCGAGACTGCTGCCCGCTACGGCGCTGATCCGTCGACCTTCGGTTCAGCGGCACCAGCGCTCCACGCGCTGGCCGAGGACGGCGTGATTGCCTGGGATGGTGCACGCGTGGCGGTGCAACCGGAAGCGGCGATCCTGGTGCGCGCGGTCGCCAGCGTGTTCGACGCCTATCACCGGCCCGACGCGCTGCGCCACGCCCCGGCCGTCTGAGGCCGGGGCTGCGGCGGCTAGGCTATTCGCTCTCCGACTCTTCGGCTACCTCGGGCTTCGGCCCGCTGTCCTGCCCCTTCGCGGACGTGTCGCGATCGACCAGCTCGATGACCGCCATGCTCGCCGCGTCACCGTAGCGAATCCCCGCCTTGAGCACGCGCGTGTAGCCGCCCTTGCGAGCGCGATACCGTTCGGCGAGCGGGCCGAACAGCTTTGCTACCAGGACGTCATCTTGCAAGTGCGCATAGGCCTGCCGGCGAGCGTGCAGGCCGCCGCGCTTGCCGAGCGTGATCAGCTTTTCGGCAACCGGACGCAGTTCCTTCGCCTTCGGCAGCGTCGTGGTAATCTGCTCGTGCTTCAGCAGGGCATGGGCCATGTTGCGGAACATGGCGGCGCGGTGGCTGCTGGTGACACCCAGCTTGCGGCCAGCGACTCCGTGACGCATCGGTCTGTCTCCCCGGTCCGGCTCAGAACGGCTCTTCGAGCCGCTTGGCCAGGTCTTCGATGTTCTCCGGCGGCCAGCCTGGCACCGACATGCCGAGCGAAAGCCCCATCGAGGTCAGCACTTCCTTGATCTCGTTCAGCGATTTGCGACCGAAATTCGGGGTGCGCAGCATCTCCTGCTCGGATTTCTGCACCAAGTCGCCGATATAGACGATGTTATCGTTCTTCAGGCAATTGGCGCTGCGCACAGACAGCTCCAGTTCATCGACCTTGCGCAGCAGATTGCGGTTGAAGGGCAGGTTGTCTTCCGGCTCCTCGACGCGAAGCTGCTGCGGCTCCTCGAAATTGATGAACAGTTGCAACTGGTCCTGCAGGATGCGCGCCGCGAGCGCCACCGCATCCTCCGGCGTCACCGCGCCATTGGTCTCCACCGTCAGCAGCAGCTTGTCGTAATCAGTGACCTGGCCGACACGCGTCGGCTCGACCTTGTAGGAGACCCGGCGAACCGGCGAGTAGATCGCATCGATCGGAATGAGGCCGATCGGCGCGTCCTCCGGCCGGTTGATGCTGGCGGCCCAATAGCCCTTGTTGCTGTTGACGGTGAACTCCATGCCCAGCTTCACGCCGTCGTCGAGCGTACAGATGACCAGGTCGGGGTTCATGATCTCGATGTCGTGCCCGGTCTGGATCTGCCCAGCGCGCACCTCGCCCGGCCCTGTCGCCGTGAGAGTCATGCGCTTCGGGCCGTCGCCGTGCATCCGCAGCGCAAGCTGCTTCACGTTCAGCACGATGTCGGTCACGTCCTCACGCACGCCAGCCACGCTGCTGAATTCGTGCAGCACGCCGTCGATCTGGATCGCGGTCACCGCCGCGCCCTGCAATGACGACAGCAGGATGCGGCGCAGCGCGTTGCCCAGCGTCATACCGAAGCCGCGCTCCAACGGTTCGGCGACGACGGTGGCGACACGGGACGGATCGGAGCCCGGCTCCACATCAAGCTTCTCGGGCTTGATGAGGGACTGCCAGTTCTTCTGCAAGACGGCGCTCTGCCTCATGGTACTCTCGAATGCAGCGACGCGCGGCGTACCGGCGTCAAGATATGCGAATGCGCAGGCGTATCAGACCCGGCGCCGCTTGCGCGGGCGGCAGCCGTTGTGCGGGATCGGTGTCATGTCGCGGATCGCGGTGATCGCGAAGCCGACCGATTGCAGCGCGCGAAGCGCGCTCTCGCGCCCCGAACCGGGACCGCTGACCTCGATCTCCAGCGTCTCCATGCCATGCTCGCGCGCCTTGCGCCCGGCGTCCTCCGCGGCGACCTGCGCGGCATACGGCGTCGATTTCCGGCTGCCCTTGAAGCCCTGGCTGCCGGACGACGACCACGCGATCGCATTGCCCTGCGCGTCGGTGATGGTGATCATGGTGTTGTTGAACGTCGCGGCGACGTGGGCGACGCCGGAGCTGATGTTCTTGCGCTCCTTCTTGCGGGTGCGCGCGACGCCGGTTGCCGGCTTTGCCATCTTTGATCCTGTCTCGTTCGCAGCTTCTGGAGAGCCCGGAGGCGAGCCCGCGACGGGCTACTTCGTCACCTTCTTCTTGCCGGCGATCGCCACCGCCTTGCCCTTGCGGGTGCGGGCATTGGTGTGGGTGCGCTGGCCACGCACCGGCAGGCCGCGCCGGTGCCGCAAGCCGCGATAGCAGCCGAGATCCATCAGCCGCTTGATGTTCATCGCCACTTCGCGCCGAAGATCGCCCTCCACCCGGTAGTCGCGGTCGATCACCTCCCGGATGCGAATCACCTCGTCGTCGGAGAGCTGGTTGACTCGCCGTTCCTCGGCGATCCCGAGGCGCTGGCAGATGTCGCGCGCCTTCGCCGGCCCGATACCGTAGATGTAGCGCAAGCTGATGACGACCCGCTTGTTGGTGGGGATGTTCACGCCGGCAATACGCGCCACGCCGTCATACTCCTTCGTTCCGGGATGACCCCGGCATCGACTTCACACCCAGAGGCTGGGAAAACACAACAGCGGCCCCGCCCGGTTGGGCGCCGCCGAGGGCGCGCAGTATAGCCGCACCGGAGTCGGTGTCAACGCATGGCTGTCAATTCTTGCGGAGCACGGGTCAGGCCGCCCGGGTGGCCGCCAACCCGTCCAGCACCGCCACGATCTCGGCCGTCACGGCGTCGATATCGGCCATGCCGTCCACCTGGTGCAGCAGGCCCTGGGCGGCGTAATGCGGCAGGATCGGCGCCGTCTGGCGCGCGTAGGCGTCCAGCCGCGCCTGCACGGTCTCGCGGTTGTCGTCGGCCCGGCGGACAAAATCGCGACTGCCGCAGATGTCGCAGACGCCCTCGACTTTCGGGCGCTTGAAAGTGTCGTGGTAACCAGCGCCGCATTTGGCGCAGGTAAACCGGCCGGCGATGCGCTCGACCAGGGCCGGGGCATCTACCCGCATCTCGATCACCGCGTCGAGCCGCAAGCCACGTTCGGCGAGCAACCGGTCCAGCGCCACAGCCTGCGGAACGGTGCGCGGAAAGCCGTCGAGAATGAAGCCCGGCACGCAGTCCGGCCGTGCAATGCGGTTGCCGAGCATGCGGATCAGGATGTCGTCGGAGACAAGTTGCCCCGCCTCCATCACCGCGCGGGCCAGCAGCCCGACCTCCGATCCCACCGCCACCTCCGCGCGCAGCATGTCGCCGGTCGAGATCTGCACGATCCCAAAGCGCGCCTCCAACCGCTTGGCCTGCGTTCCCTTCCCCGCCCCCGGCGGGCCCAGAAGAATCAGGTTCACCGCCCCTTCCCCCGCACGCGGGCCTTGCGGATCAGGCCCTCATACTGATGGGCGAGCAGGTGCGACTGGATCTGCGTGACGGTGTCCATGGTGACCGAGACGACGATCATGATGCTGGTGCCACCGAAATAGAACGGCACACCGTAGTTGCTGATGAGGATTTCCGGCAGCAGGCAGACCACCACCAGATAGATCGCCCCGACGGTCGTCAGACGGGTCAGCACATAGTCGAAATACTCGGCCGTCGCGGTGCCGGGCCGGATGCCCGGAATGAAACCGCCATATTTCTTGAGGTTGTCGGCGGTTTCCTGCGGATTGAACACCACCGCGGTGTAGAAGTAGCTGAAAAACACAATCAGCGCCGCATAGGCCACCATGTAGGCCGGCTGCCCATGGCCGAGCACGTTGCCGATGGTGGCAAGCCAGCCCGCATCGCCCGCCCGGGCAGAAAATCCAGAGATGGTAGCCGGGATCAACAGAATCGAACTGGCGAAGATCGGCGGGATGACGCCCGACGTGTTGATCTTCAGCGGCATGTGCGTGGCATCGCCGCCGAACATTCGGGTGCCGACCTGCCGCTTTGGATACTGGATGACGACCCGTCGATGCGCCCGTTCCATGAACACGATGAAGGCGATCACCGCGAAGGCGATGACAATGAAGGCGAGGATGAAGATCGGGCTGAGCGCCCCGGTCCGCCCCAGTTCGAGCAATGTCGCCATCGCGTGGGGCACATTGGCCACAATGCCGGCGAAGATGATGAGGCTGGTGCCGTTGCCGATGCCCCGCGCAGTGATCTGCTCGCCGATCCACATCAGGAACATCGTCCCGCCGACCAGCGACACCACGCAGGACAGACGGAAGAACATGCCTGGATCGATCACCGCGGCGCCAAAACTGCCGTGCATTCCCTCCAACCCGATAGCGATGCCATATGACTGGAACATGGCTATCAGGACGGTCAGGTAACGCGTGTACTGGTTGAGCTTCTTGCGTCCGCTCTCGCCTTCCTTCTTCAGCGTCTCCAGCGTCGGGATCGCCGCCGACATCAGCTGGATGATGATGCTGGCGCTGATATAGGGCATGATGTTCAGCGCGAAGACGGTCATGCGCCCCAGCGCGCCGCCGCTGAACATGTTGAACATGCCCAGCACGCCGCCGCCGCTGCGGCTTTGCAGCAGTTCGCCGAGCACCGAGGCATCCACACCCGGCACCGGGATGTAGGTGCCGATGCGATAAACCAGCAGCGCGCCCAGGGTGAACCAGATGCGCTTCTTCAGTTCGGTCGCCTTGGACAGCGTGCCCAGGCTGAGATTGGCAGCAAGTTGCTCGGCCGCGGAGGCCATGCGCTACTCCGTCATGCAAGCGGCGCCCGCCGGACGTGCCGAGGGCGCCACGCTTCGAGCCTTATAGTGCCGCCGCGCCGACGGTGTGCGCAAGGCCGGTCAGCCCGGAGAAGCCGTTTCCGCCGCCGGCCTGGCGACCGTCGTAGTGACGCTCCCGCCGAGCTTTTCCACAGCTGCCACCGCCGCCGCCGAAGCACCGGCGACGGTGATGGTCACGGCCGATTTCAGTTCGCCGCTCGCCAGCAGGCGCACGCCGTCGATCTTGCCACCGCGCACGAGGCCCGCCGCGCGCAGTTCCGCCTCGGTAATCGGCTGAGCCGCGTCGATGCGGCCTTCCTCGATGGCGCGGGCCAACGCGCCGAGGTTCACCGGCGCATATTCCTTGCGGAAGATATTCTTGAAGCCGCGCTTCGGCAGCCGGCGATAGATCGGGAGCTGCCCGCCCTCGAAGCCGTTGAGCGCCACGCCCTCGCGCGCCTTCTGGCCCTTCACGCCCTTGCCGCTCGTCTTGCCCTTGCCCGAGCCGATGCCGCGGCCGAGCCGCTTGGACTTCAGGCGCGCGCCAGCGTTGTCGCGCAATTGGTTCAGTTTCACTTCTCTTCCACCTTCACCAGATGGGCGACCTTGCGCAGCATGCCACGCACCGAGGGCGTATCCGGCAGATCCCTGGTGCGCCGCAGCTTGTTCAGGCCAAGCCCAATCAGCGTCGCCTGCTGGCCCGGCTTGCGACCGAAGCCGGAACCGGTCTGCGTCACGCGCAGCGTCTTCGGGGCGTCAGCCATCGGCCTGCGCCTCCTGCGCGGGGGCGGTGGCCGGGGCGGCTTCGCGCCGGCCAAGCAGGTCGGACACCTTCTTACCGCGCCGCGAGGCAACCGAACGGGGGCTGGCGCAGCGCGTGAGCGCGTCGAACGTCGCCTTGACCATGTTGTGCGGGTTGCGGCTGCCCAGGCTCTTCGCCACCACGTCGCCGATACCCAGCGTTTCGAACACCGCGCGCATGGGCCCGCCCGCAATGATCCCGGTGCCGGCCGAGGCCGAACGCAGTACCACTGAGCCAGCGCCGTAGCGGCCCTGCACGTCGTGGTGCAGCGTGCGGCCCTCCTTCATGGGCACCCGAATCATGCTGCGCTTGGCGCGATCCGTTGCCTTGCGGATAGCCTCCGGCACCTCGCGCGCCTTGCCCGCGCCGTAACCGACGCGGCCCTTCTGGTCTCCGACCACCACCAACGCCGCAAAGGCGAAGCGCCGGCCGCCCTTCACCACTTTCGCAACGCGGTTGATGGTGACGAGCTTGTCGATCAACTCGTCGCCGCTGTCCCGCTCGCGCTCGCGATCGCGGTCGCGTCCGCCGCGCGATTCACGTGCCATGCTGCTTCCCCTCAGAACGCCAGACCGCCCTCGCGGGCGGCGTCGGCCAGGGCCTTGACCCGGCCGTGATAGAGATAGGCGCCGCGGTCGAACACGACCTCCGACACGCCAGCCGCGAGAGCGCGCTCGGCGATCAACTTACCCACCGCCGCCGCCGCCGCCTTGTCCGCGCCAGTGCGCAGGCTCGTCCGCAGGCCGGCATCGATCGAGGAGGCCGCGGCCAGCGTGCGCCCCGCAGCGTCGTCGATCACCTGCGCATAAATATGCTTGGACGAGCGGAACACCGACAGGCGCGGCCGCCCACCCCCCTTCCGCCGCAGCGAGAACCGCAGACGCTCGCGCCGACGCTCCCGCAATTGGTTGCTCGCGCTCATTACTTCTTCTTGCCTTCCTTGCGGCGGATCGCTTCGCCCTCGAACTTCACGCCCTTGCCTTTGTAGGGTTCCGGCGGGCGGAAAGCCCGGATCTCGGCGGCAACCTGCCCGACCTGGCGCTTGTCCACGCCTTCGACCTTGATGGAGGTCGGCTTCTCGCAGGTGATCTTGATGCCTTGCGGGATCGGATACACCACGTCATGCGAGAAGCCGAGATTGATCACCAGGTTACTGCCCTGCACCGCGGCACGGAAACCGGTTCCGGTGATCTCCATCGTCTTCGCGTAGCCGGCCGAAACGCCCTTGACCATATTGGCCACCAGCGCACGCGTGGTGCCCCACATCATGCGCGCCGGCGTGGTGCCGTCGCGCGGAGCGATCGCCACTTTGTTGCCCTCGACCTTCGCCTCGACATTGTCGGTGAGGTCGAGCTTCATCTCGCCGAGCCGGCCCTTGGCGCTCAGCGTGCGGCCAACTACCGCCACCTGCACGCCGGCCGGGATCTCGACCGGATACTTGCCTACCCGCGACACGCGCCGATCCTCCTCAGAACACGCGGCAGAGGACCTCGCCGCCGACATTGGCGGCGCGGGCCTCGGCATCGCTCAGCACGCCTCGCGGCGTGGACAGGATGGACACGCCGAGGCCGGCATAGACCCGCGGCAGTTCCTTGATCTTCGAATAGACGCGCCGGCCGGGCTTGGAAACCCGGTGGATCTCCTTGATGACCGGCTCGCCCTCATTGTACTTGAGCTCAATTCGCAACTGCGACACGCCGGGGCGCACACTCTCGGTGCTGAAGCCACGGATGAAGCCCTCCCGCCGCAGCACGTCGAGCACATTGGCGCGCAGCTTGGAGCCGGGGGCGACGCAGACCGCATGCCGCGCGCGTTGCGCATTGCGGATACGGGTCAGCATGTCGCCGAGCGGATCGGACATACTCATGCGATCGCGCTCCCTACCAGCTCGCCTTGACCATGCCGGGGATCTGGCCACTGCTGGCAAGATCACGCAGCGCGATACGACAGAGCTTGAATTTGCGATAGTTGCCCCGCGACCGGCCGGTCAGGGCGCAACGCAACCGCACCCGCACTTTGGCTCCGTTGCGCGGCAGTTGCGCAAGCTTCAGCGTGGCGTTGAAGCGATCCTCGACCGCCAGTGTGCGGTCCATGACGATCGCCTTCAGCGCCGCCCGCTTGCCCTTGTCGCGCTGGGCCAGCCGTTCGCGCATTCCATTGCGGTTGACCTGAGACTTCTTGGCCATCCTGTCTTTACCCTCCGGAACCTGCCGGCCAACGCCGGCGGTTTTCCAAATCTCGTGTCACGCCCAATCCCGTGTCGGTCAGTTGGCAAACGGGATGTCGAACTGCTTGAGCAGCGCCTTCGCCTCGGCGTCGCTGCGCGCCGATGTGACGAAAACGATATCCATGCCTCGGATCGCGTCCACCCGGTCATAGACGATCTCGGGGAACACGATCTGCTCCTTCAGACCCATCGCGAAGTTGCCACGCCCGTCAAAGCCCTTGCCGGTGATGCCACGAAAGTCCCGCACACGGGGCAGCGCAATCGTCACCAGCCGGTCGAGAAACTCGTACATCCGCGAACGGCGCAGCGTCACCTTGCAGCCGATCGGCAGGCCCTTGCGGATCTTGAAGCCCGCGATCGCCTTCTTCGCCAGCGTCTTGACCGGCTTCTGGCCGCTGATTAGCGCCAACTCCGCCACCGCCGCGTCCAGCTTCTTCTGGTCCCCGGTCGCTTCGCCAACACCCATGTTGATGACGATCTTCTCCAGCCGCGGCACCTGCAGCGAGTTCTTGTAGCCGAATTCCTTCTGTAGTGCCGCACGGATCACTTCGTGATAGCGGCGCTGCATGCGCGGCGTCTCCTGCGGCGCGGCCTGTGCATCGGCCGTCACGGTCACGGGCTGCAGCGAAACGGCCTGTCCCTCGCCTGTTGTCGCCTTGCCGCCCTTCGACGCTGCCTTCCCGGTCGGGGCCGGCTTGGCCGCCTTGCCCTTGGCCGCGGCGCCGCCCTTCGCGGGGGCACCTTTGCCGCCCTTATTGGAACCGCTCACCGCCGCCTCCTCAGCCCTCGATCACGTTGCCGGTCGCCTTGGCCACCCGCACCTTGCGTCCGTCCTCCAGCACCCGAAAGCCGACGCGCGTCGGCTTGTCGGTCTTGCCATCTATCAGCATCAGGTTCGACAGATGGATGCTCGCCTCCTGCTCGATGATGCCGCCGGGCTGGCCCACGCCGCGCGGCTTGGTATGCCGCTTGGCGACATTCACGCCCTGCACGACGGCACGCTGTGCCCGCGGCAGCACGCTCAACACCTCGCCCCGCCGGCCCTTCGCGGCACCGCTGATCACCACCACCGTGTCGCCCTTGCGAATCCGCGCCGCCATCACAGCACCTCCGGCGCCAACGAGATGATCTTCATGAATTTCTTCGCCCGCAGCTCGCGAACCACCGGACCGAAGATGCGCGTGCCGATCGGCTCCTGCTGCTTGTTGATCAGCACAGCGGCGTTGCCGTCGAAGCGGATCGCGCTGCCGTCCGGCCGGCGCACCGGGAATGAGGTGCGCACGATCACCGCCTGATGCACATCGCCCTTCTTGACCTTGCCGCGCGGGATCGCATCCTTAACCGAAACGACTATCACGTCGCCCACCGAGGCGGTCTTGCGCTTCGACCCGCCGAGTACCTTGATGCACTGCACCCGCCGCGCGCCGGAGTTGTCGGCGACGTCGAGATTGCTTTCGACCGAGATCATCGCCCTCTCCTCAGCCCTGCGCCGGAGCGACGCCGAGAGGCTGCCCGTTGCGTTCGATCACCAGCCAGGTCTTGCGCTTGCTGATCGGACGGCATTCCTCGATGCGCACGGTGTCGCCCGTCTTGCACAGGTTCTCCTCGTCATGCGCCGCATACTTCTTCGAACGGCGGATGAATTTCTTGTAAAGCGGGTGCATGACACGACGATCGACAAGCACCGTCACAGTCTTGTCCATCTTATCACTCGTCACTCGCCCCGTCAGGACGCGCCTTGGCATCGCCCTACTCCCCTCAAGCCCGTGCCGCGGAGCGCATCTTCTCCGCCATGATCGTCTTCACCCGCGCGATGTCGCGCCGCACCTGCCGCACGCGCGCAACACCTTCAAGCTGCCCGGTCGCGCGCTGGAAACGCAGGTTGAACTGCTCCTTGCGCAGATCGAGCAGCATCGCGCCCAGTTCATCAGCACTCTTGGCGCGCACGTCGGCCACCTTCGTACCAGTCTTGGGCCCTTTGGCCATCTCAGGCATCTCCGATGCGGGTGACCATCTTGGTCTTGATCGGCAGTTTTGCCGCGCCCAGCGTCAGCGCCTCGCGCGCCAACTCGGCGGGCACGCCATCGATCTCGAACATGATGCGGCCGGGCTTGACACGGCAGACCCAGAATTCCGGGCTGCCTTTGCCGGAGCCCATACGAACCTCGGCCGGCTTGATGGACACCGGCACGTCCGGGAAGACGCGGATCCAGACGCGACCGGCGCGCTTCATCGCACGCGTGATCGCGCGCCGCGCCGATTCGATCTGCCGGGCGGTCACGCGTTCGGGCTCCAGCGCCTTCAGCCCAAATGTGCCGAAGTTCAGCGCCGTGCCTCCCTTGGCGACGCCGTGGATGCGGCCCTTGTGGGCCTTTCGGTATTTCGTGCGCTTTGGCGAAAGCATCTGCTCGGTTCCTTAGCGCTGCGGTGCCTGTTCGGCGGCGCGCTTGTCCTGCGCCATCGGGTCATGCGCCAGGATCTCGCCCTTGAAGATCCACACCTTCACGCCGCACGTGCCGTATGTCGTCTTGGCCGTGGCGATGCCGAAGTCGATGTCGGCACGCAGCGTGTGCAGCGGCACGCGGCCCTCGCGATACCACTCCACACGCGCAATCTCCGCCCCGCCCAGCCGGCCACCGCAATTGATCCGGATGCCCTGAGCACCCAGCCGCATCGCCGACTGCACTGCCCGCTTCATCGCCCGCCGGAACGCAACGCGGCGCTCAAGCTGCTGGGCGATATTCTCGGCAACCAGCGTCGCGTCGATTTCGGGCTTACGGATCTCGACGATGTTCAGCGCCACTTCGGCCCTCGCCATTTTGGCGAGGTCCTTGCGCAACGCCTCGATGTCCTGGCCCTTCTTGCCGATCACCACGCCCGGCCGCGCGGCATATATGGTCACGCGCGGCTTCTTCGCCGGACGCTCAATGACCACGCGGCTGACGCCGGCACTCGACAGCTTCTGACGTAGATGCCCACGCAGCTTGAGATCGTCGAGCAGCAGCTTGGAATAGTCGTTGCCGGCGAACCAGCGGCTATCCCACGTGCGGTTGATGCCCAGCCGCAGCCCGACCGGATTGACTTTGTGACCCATCGGCTACGCGGCCTCCTGCGCCGTCGGCGGCTCGGCCGCCTGCTCGCGTTCCGCCACCACGATCTTCAGGTGGCTGAACCATTTCTCCACGCGCGAAGCGCGACCGCGGCCGCGTGCGTGGAACCGCTTCATCACCATCGACCGCCCGACCTCGGCGCGGGACACGAACAGCCGGTCCACGTCGAGCTGGTGATTGTTCTCGGCATTGGCGATGGCACTCTCCAGAGTCTTGCGCACCTGCTGGGCGATGCGCCGCTTGCTGAAGGTCAGCGTCGCCACCGCCTCACCCGCCGGCAGGTTGCGGATCATGCCGGCGACGAGATTGAGCTTGCGCGGGCTGACTCGCAGATTCCGCAGCACTGCCTGCGCCTCCGTCTCGTCCAGTCCACGCGGATGCTTCGGCTTGCTCATGTTAGCCCCGCTTGGCCTTCTTGTCGCCCGAATGGCCAGTGAACGTGCGTGTCGGCGAGAATTCGCCGAATTTGTGTCCGACCATGTTCTCGTTCACCTGGACCGGCAGGAACTTATGGCCATTGTACACGCCGAATGTCAGCCCGACGAACTGCGGCAGAATGGTTGAGCGGCGCGACCAGATGCGGATGATCTCGTTGCGGCCGGAAGCACGCGCCGCCTCGGCCTTGTTGAGCATGTACCCGTCCACGAACGGGCCTTTCCAGACGGAACGCGCCACGGCTCAGCCCTTCCCCTTGTTGCGGCGCCGGATGATGAGCCGGTCGGTGCGCTTGTTCACCCGAGTCTTGTACCCCTTCGTCGGCTTGCCCCACGGCGTCACGGGATGGCGCCCGCCGGATGTACGGCCCTCGCCGCCGCCATGGGGGTGATCGACTGGGTTCATCACCACGCCGCGGTTGTGTGGCCGACGCCCGAGCCATCGCTGCCGCCCCGCCTTGCCGATCTGCACGTTGGCGTTGTCAGGGTTCGAGACGGCGCCGATGCTCGCCATGCACTCCCCGCGCACTATGCGCAGCTCGCCGGACATCAGCTTGATCTGCGCGTAGCCGGCATCCTTTCCGACGAGTTGCGCGTACTGCCCTGCGGCGCGCGCGATCTTGCCGCCAGCACGTGGCTTCATCTCGACATTGTGGACGATCGTGCCCACCGGGATCGCCGCCAGCGGCATGGCATTGCCCGGCTTGATGTCGGCGCGCTGTGCCGCCACCACCGAATCGCCGGCGCGCAACCGCTGGGGAGCCAGGATGTACGCGAGATCTCCGTCGCTGTACTTGATCAGCGCGATGAACGCGGTACGGTTCGGGTCGTATTCCAGCCGCTCGACCGTTGCCGGCACTCCGAACTTCCGCCTCTTGAAATCGATGACGCGGTACGTGCGCTTGTGGCCGCCGCCGCGGAAGCGGCTGGTGATGTGGCCGTGGTTGTTGCGCCCGCCGGTCGACGTCTTGCCGACCGTCAGGCCCTTTACCGGCTTGCCCTTCCACAGCTCGCTGCGGTCCACCAGGATGGTCCCGCGCAGGCTGGGCGTGACCGGATTGAAATTCTTCAGTGCCATCGCTGCGTTTCCTGCGTCACGCCAGGCCGGTCGTCAGGTCGATCGACTGACCGGGCGCCAGCGTCACATACGCTTTCTTCACATCGCTCCGCTTTCCGGGACGCCCCTTGAACCGCTTGGTCTTGCCCTTGGCAACCAGCGTGTTCACCGCCTTTACCTTAACGCCGAACAGCCCCTCCACCGCCGCCTTGATCTCGGGCTTGGAGGCATCGATCGCGACCCGGAAGGCCATCGTATTCTTCTCGCCCAGCGCCGTCGCCTTCTCGGTGATGACGGGGCTGCGGATGATCGCGTACATCGCCTCACGTGACAGCCGGACGCCATATGGCTTGCGTGATGGGCTGGCGGGAGCGGACGTTTCGCTCATGCTAGGCGCTCCTTCAGGCCTTCCACTCCGGCCGCGGTGACCGCCAGCACGTCATGCGCCAGGATATCATATACGTTCGCCCCGATCGTCGGCAGAACGTCCACTCCAACGATGTTGCGGCTTGCTCGCAGGAAGTTTGGGTCCACCGCGCGGTCGATGATCAGGGCCGATGTCCAGCCCAGCGCGCCCAGCCGTTTCGCGAGATCCTTCGTCTTGCCGCCGGCCGTCGCCGCGTCGAGCACCACGAGCTTGCCCTCCGCCTGCTTCTGCGACAGCGCAGCGATCAGACCGAGCCTCCGTACTTTCTTCGGCAGATCATAGCCGTGATCGCGCACCACCGGGCCGTGAACGACACCCCCGGTGCGGAACTGCGGTGCGCGCAGGCTGCCCTGGCGCGCGTTGCCGGTGCCCTTCTGCTTGTAGGGCTTCTTCGTGGTGCCCTGCACCTCGCCCATGCCCTTGACCTTGTGCGTGCCGGCGCGGCGCTTAGCCTGCTGCCAATGCACCACGCGCGCCATAATGTCACCACGCGGAGTCGCCGCGAAAATGGCATCCGGTAGGTCGATCGTACCCGCCACAGTATTGTCGAGGGTCCTGATCTCGATCTGCATCGCTCTCGCCCTCAACCCTGCGCCGCGCCGGCGAGCGCCGCCGGATACGGCACCTCGGCCGGCAGTGCCCGCTTTACAGCGTCGCGCACCAGCACGAAGCCGCCCCTGGCGCCCGGCACCGCGCCCTTGAGCATCAGCAGCCCCTTTTCGACATCGACGGCGGCAACCTCGAGATTGAGCGTAGTGACGCGCTCGACACCAAGGTGCCCTGCCATCTTCTTGTTCTTGAATGTCTTGCCCGGATCCTGGCGATTGCCTGTTGATCCGTGCGACCGGTGGCTGATCGATACGCCATGGCTTGCCTCCAGTCCGGCAAAATTCCAGCGCTTCATCGCCCCGGCAAAGCCCTTGCCCTTGGTCGTGCCGCACACGTCGACACGCTGGCCCACCAGGAAATGCGCCGCGCTCAGCGTCGCTCCGGGCTCCAGCACGGCGTCCGCCGCGACGCGGAACTCGACCAGCTTCGCCTTCGGCTCGACCTTTGCCTTCGCGAAGTGGCCCTTGTTTGGCTTCGACACGTTCTTCACCTTGGCCTCACCCCAGCCGAGTTGGACGGCCGAATAGCCGTCGGTCTCCTCGGTGCGCGCCGCCACGACCTGCACCGCGTCGAGGTGCAGGACGGTGACCGGAACATGCGTCCCGTCCTCCTTGAACAGCCGGGTCATCCCCAGCTTCTTTGCTAGCAATCCAGTGCGCATCTATGCCTTCCCCAGAGGGACGGCGGCCCCCAGCCACCGTCCTTAGGCCCAAAACTCGGCTACAGCTTGATCTCGACGTCCACGCCGGCCGCGAGATCGAGCTTCATCAGCGCGTCCACGGTCTGCGGCGTTGGTTCCACGATGTCGAGCAACCGGCGATGAGTCCGGATCTCGAACTGCTCGCGGCTCTTCTTGTCCACGTGCGGCGAGCGGTTCACCGTGAACCGCTCGATATGCGTCGGCAGCGGGATCGGCCCGCGCACCCGCGCGCCCGTCCGCTTGGCAGTGTTCACGATCTCCTTTGTGCTGTTGTCCAGCACGCGATGATCGTACGCCTTGAGGCGGATGCGGATGTTCTGGTTGTCCATGGCTCAGTCTTTCCGGCCGATCCCTTTGCGTTCAGGCCGTGATCTTCGCCACGACGCCGGCGCCGACGGTGCGCCCGCCCTCGCGGATCGCGAAGCGCAGCCCCTCATCCATCGCGATCGGCGCGATCAGTTCCACGTCCATCGACACATTATCGCCCGGCATCACCATCTCGACGCCCTCCGGCAGATGTACGATGCCGGTAACGTCGGTTGTGCGGAAATAGAACTGCGGGCGGTAATTGGTGAAGAACGGTGTGTGTCTCCCGCCCTCTTCCTTGGTCAGGATGTAGCTCTCGGCCTTGAACTTGGTGTGCGGCGTGATGGAGCCTGGCTTCGCCAGCACCTGGCCGCGCTCGACTTCCTCGCGCTTGGTGCCGCGCAGCAGCGCACCGATGTTGTCGCCCGCCTCGCCCTGGTCGAGCAACTTGCGGAACATTTCCACGCCCGTCACTACGGTTTTCGCGGTCGGGCGGATGCCGACGATCTCGACTTCCTCGCCGACGCGGATCACGCCGCGCTCGATGCGCCCGGTGACCACCGTTCCGCGCCCGGAGATTGAGAACACATCCTCGATCGGCATCAGGAACGGCATGTCCTTCGGACGCTCGGGCTGCGGGATGTAGCTGTCCACCGCGTCCATCAGCGCCAGGATCGACTTCTCGCCGAGCTCCGGGTCACGATCCTCGAGCGCGCAGAGGGCCGAACCCTTGATGATCGGGATCTCGTCTCCGGGGAACTGATAGCTGCTTAGCAGTTCGCGGAGCTCCAGCTCGACCAACTCGACCAGCTCGGGATCGGCCATGTCCATCTTGTTCAGATACACAACCAGCGCCGGGACACCGACCTGGCGGGCGAGCAGGATGTGCTCGCGCGTCTGCGGCATAGGCCCGTCGGCGGCGGAGACGACCAGGATGGCGCCGTCCATTTGCGCTGCACCGGTGATCATGTTCTTCACATAGTCCGCGTGGCCTGGGCAATCGACATGGGCGTAGTGCCGCTTGCCGGTCTCATACTCGACGTGCGCGGTCGAGATGGTGATGCCGCGGGCGCGTTCCTCCGGTGCCTTGTCAATCTGGTCATAAGCGGTGAACGTGGCGCCGCCGGCTTTGGCCAGCACCTTGGTGATGGCCGCGGTCAGCGTGGTCTTGCCGTGGTCCACGTGCCCGATCGTGCCGATGTTGCAGTGCGGCTTGGTGCGCTCGAATTTCGCCTTGGCCATCGTCGTTATCTCCGTGCCCGCTCTACGATCCGGGGTATGGGGTGGTTACCAGCGGTAGTGGCTGAAGGCCTTGTTCGCCTCTGCCATCCGGTGGGTGTCTTCGCGCTTCTTGACCGCCGCACCGCGGTTGTTCACCGCGTCCATCAATTCGTTGGAGAGACGGTCCTCCATCGTGTGCTCGCCGCGCTTGCGGGCTGCGTCGATGATCCAGCGGATCGCCAGTGCCTGCCGCCGCTCCGCCCGCACCTCCACCGGCACCTGGTACGTCGCCCCGCCAACGCGGCGGGACCGCACCTCAACCGACGGCTTCACGTTGTCAAGCGCCTCGTGGAACATGCGCACCGGGTCGGCCTGCGAGCCGCCGCGCTTCTTCATCACATCGAGTGCACCGTACACGATGCCTTCCGCGGCCGACTTTTTGCCGTCGTACATCAGCGCATTCATGAAGCGGCTGATGACGACGTCGCCGAACTTCGCGTCCGGCAAGATCTCGCGCTTGATGGCGCGGCGACGACGGCTCATCGCGCCCTCCTCACTTCGGCCGCTTGGCGCCGTACAGCGACCGGCGCTGGCGACGCTTGGCGATGCCCTGAGTATCGAGCACACCACGCAGGATGTGGTAGCGAACGCCGGGCAGGTCCTTCACGCGACCGCCGCGGATCAGCACCACACTGTGTTCCTGCAGGTTGTGGCCCTCGCCGGGGATATAGCTGACGACCTCGTAGCCGTTGGTCAGCCGCACTTTGGCCACCTTGCGCAGGGCCGAGTTCGGCTTCTTCGGCGTCGTCGTATAGACGCGCGTGCAGACGCCGCGCTTCTGCGGGCAGCCTTGCAGGGCGGGCACCTTGTTGCGCACGCTCCGCGGTTCGCGCCCCTTGGCGATCAACTGGTTGATGGTCGGCATAGACCCTCTTTCATCCTGCTCCGCGACCGCCATGCCCCCGACGTGACCGTCCGCCACAGACAAGCCCCGCAACAGGCGGGCGCCGCCCACCGTGCGGGGTTCGACCCTGCCTACGGCCTTGGCCCCCGCCCCGGTCGGGGAAGGGGGCGGCGCCGCACGCGCTGGTGCCTGCAAACGACGGCCGTCCGACGGGTCCGGGGTTGGCCGAGGGCGCGGAACCTACGAGCGGGGGGGAGGCAAGTCAAGACCTGCTCCACCCTGGTTTTCGGCGCAGCCCCACAAAAGACGAAGGCCGGCGATGCGGGCACCGCCGGCCTTCGTCGTCCGCTGCGTGGCCCGTCGGTTATTCGGCCGGGACAGTGCTGCCGGCGATCGCCGGCGCCCCCTCCTTGGGCAGTCCGCGCGCCTGGTCGCGTCCGGCGGCCACAGCGCGCAGCCGGTTCATCACGCTGCCCGTGCCCGCCGGGATCAGCCGACCGACGATCACATTCTCCTTCAGCCCCATCAGGGTATCCACCTTGCCGGCCGTCGCCGCCTCCGTCAGTACGCGGGTGGTCTCCTGGAAGGAGGCCGCGCTGATGAAGCTGTGCGTCTGCAGGCTGGCCTTGGTGATGCCCTGCAACACCGGCATCGCCTGCGCCGGCTGCTCACCCTCCGCCATGCGCTTGGCATTCTCCGCCTCGAAGTCGATGCGGTCGATCTGCTCACCGGCCAGGAAGGTCGTGTCGCCGGGATCAAGGATTTCCACCTTCTGCAGCATCTGGCGGACGATGACCTCGATATGCTTGTCGTTGATCTTCACGCCCTGCAGCCGGTACACATCCTGGATCTCGTTGACGAGGTAATCGGACAGCGCCTCCACGCCGAGCACCTTGAGGATGTCGTGCGGGACGCGGGGGCCGTCCACCAGCGGGTCGCCGCGGCGGACGAAGTCGCCCTCCTGCACCGAGACGTGCTTGCCCTTCGGGATCAAGTACTCGGTTTCCTCGCCGGTCTCGTCGTTCTTGACGATGATGCGGCGCTTGGCCTTGTAGTCCTTGCCGAACTCCACGCGCCCGTCGGTTTCAGCGATGATCGCGTGGTCCTTCGGCCGCCGCGCCTCGAACAGCTCGGCTACGCGCGGCAGGCCGCCGGTGATGTCGCGCGTCTTGCTGCCCTCACGCGGGATTCGCGCCAGCACGTCGCCGGCCGCGACTTCGGCGCCGTTCTCGACCGACAGGATCGAGTCGGGGGCCAGGAAGTAACGCGCATCGGTGTTGTTGGGCAGCCGCACCACCTCGCCCTTCGCGTCCTTCAATTGCAACCGCGGCCGCAGGTCCGCGCCCCGCGCAGCCTGCTTGTAGTCGACGACGACCTTGGAAGTGAGGCCGGTGACCTCGTCCACCCGCTCGACCAGCGTCACGCCATCGATCAGGTCGAGATACTCCACCTTGCCCGCGCGCTCGGTAATGATCGGCAGGGTGTATGGGTCCCACTCGGCCAGCTTCTGCCCGCGCGACACGTGAGCACCTTCGTCGGCGAGCAGGCGCGCGCCATACGGCACCCGGAAGCGCGCGCGCTCCCGCCCCTTCTCGTCGGACAGCACCAGCTCGCAGTTGCGGCTCATCACCACCGGCACGTTCTGGCTGTTCAACACGACGTTGCGGTTCTTGACCGCCACCACGCCGTCATGGCTCGCCTCAACGCTGCTCTGCTCCGCGCCACGCTGCGCCGCGCCGCCGATGTGGAACGTGCGCATGGTCAGCTGCGTGCCCGGCTCCCCGATCGACTGCGCCGCGATCACGCCTACGGCCTCGCCGGCATTCACCGGCGTGCCGCGCGCCAGGTCGCGACCGTAGCAGTGGCCGCACACACCGACACTGGCCTCGCAGGTGAGTACCGAGCGGATTTTCACCGCTTCCACGCTGGCCTTCTCGATGCGCTCGGCCTCCGGCTCCTCGATCAGCGTGTTGGCGGCGACAATCACCTCACCCGAGACCGGGTCAGACACGTCCTCGGCCGTGGTGCGGCCGAGGATGCGCTCGGCCAGGCTCGATACCACTTCGCCGCCGTCCATCACCGCGCGCACCGTCAGCCCGCGCTGCGTTCCGCAATCTTCCTCGACGATGATGCAGTCCTGCGCTACATCCACCAGCCGCCGGGTCAGATAGCCGGAGTTCGCGGTTTTCAGTGCGGTGTCGGCCAGGCCCTTTCGCGCGCCGTGCGTGGAGTTGAAATACTCCAGCACCGTCAAGCCTTCCTTGAAGTTAGCGATGATCGGCTGCTCGATGATCTCGCCCGAGGGCTTGGCCATCAGGCCCCGCATTCCGGCCAACTGGCGCATCTGCGCCGGCGACCCGCGCGCGCCGGAATGGCTCATCATCCAGACCGCATTGGTCACCCGGCCCGGCTCCTGCTTGGAGATTTCGCGCATCATCGCGCCCGCCACCTCATCGGTGCAGCGCGACCAGGCGTCCACCACCTTGTTGTAGCGTTCGCCTGCCGTGATCAGCCCGTCCTGGTACTGCTGCTCGAACTCCTTCACCTCCGCCTGCGTCTTGCGGATGAGCGGCCACTTCTCGTCGGGGATGATCAGGTCATTCTTGCCGAAGCTGATACCGGCCTTGCAAGCCTGACCGAAGCCCAGACCCATCAGCCGGTCAGCGAAGATCACGCACTCCTTCTGCCCGCAGTGACGGTACACCGCGTCGATCACGTCTGAGACATTCTTCTTGGTCAACTGCCGGTTGACTAGGCTGAACGGCACGTTCGGGTGCTTCGGCAGCACCTGTCCGATCAGCATCCGCCCCGGCGTCGTCACCACGCGCTGCACTTCGGTACGCCCATCGGGCGTCGTCACCGGCAGACGCGCGCGGATCTTGTCGTGCAGTTTCAGCACGCCGGCCTGCAGCGCATGCTCGATTTCGCCGAGACCGCCGAACGCCGGCGCGCGATCGTCGGGAATCGCGCGGAACTCCGGTGTCTCCAGCGACAGATAATAGATGCCGAGCACGATGTCCTGGCTCGGCACGATGATCGGCTTGCCGTTGGCCGGGCTGAGGATGTTATTGGTGGACATCATCAGCACGCGCGCTTCCAGCTGCGCCTCCAGGCTCAACGGCACGTGCACCGCCATCTGGTCGCCATCGAAGTCGGCGTTAAACGCGGTGCAGACCAGCGGGTGCAGCTGGATCGCTTTGCCCTCGATCAGCACCGGCTCGAATGCCTGGATGCCGAGGCGGTGGAGCGTCGGCGCCCGGTTCAGCATCACCGGATGTTCCCGGATCACCTCCTCCAGGATGTCCCAGACCTCGGGACGTTCCTTCTCCACCATCCGCTTGGCCGCTTTGATGGTCGTGGCGTGGCCGTATTTCTCCAGCTTGGAGTAGATGAACGGCTTGAACAGCTCCAACGCCATCTTCTTCGGCAGGCCGCACTGGTGCAGCTTCAGCTCCGGCCCGACCACGATCACCGAGCGGCCGGAATAGTCCACGCGCTTGCCGAGCAGGTTCTGGCGGAACCGCCCCTGCTTGCCCTTCAGCATGTCGGACAGCGACTTCAGCGGGCGCTTGTTGGCGCCCGTGATGGCGCGGCCGCGGCGGCCGTTGTCGAACAGCGCGTCCACGCTTTCCTGCAACATGCGCTTCTCGTTGCGCACGATGATGTCGGGCGCCCGAAGCTCGATCAGCCGCTTGAGGCGGTTGTTGCGGTTGATGACGCGGCGATAGAGGTCATTGAGGTCGCTGGTCGCGAACCGCCCACCATCCAGCGGCACCAGCGGGCGCAACTCGGGCGGGATCACCGGAATCACGTCCATGATCATCCACTCGGGCTTCGCCCCCGAGTCCGCAAAGGCCTCGATCAGCTTCAGCCGCTTGACCAGCTTCTTGCGCTTGGCCTCGCTTGTCGTCTCCTTCAGCTCGGCGCGCAGCTTGACCTTCTCGGCGTCGGCGTCGATGCCGAGCAGGATGCTTTTGATCGCCTCGGCGCCGATGCCGGCGCGGAATGCGTCCTCGCCGAATTCGTCCTGCTTGGCGAGCAACTGCTCCTCGGAAAGCAACTGGTGCAGCTTGAGGTCGGTCAGCCCCGGCTCCAGCACCACGTAGCTCTCGAAATACAGGATCTTCTCGAGTTCCTTCAGCGTCAGATCGACCATCAGGCCAATGCGGCTCGGCAGCGACTTGAGGAACCAGATGTGAGCCACGGGGCTCGCCAGCTCGATGTGGCCCATGCGCTCGCGTCGCACCTTCGCGAGCGTCACCTCGACGCCGCATTTCTCGCAGATGATGCCGCGGAACTTCATCCGCTTGTACTTGCCGCACAGGCACTCGTAGTCCTTGATCGGCCCGAAGATGCGCGCACAGAACAGGCCGTCGCGCTCCGGCTTGAAGGTGCGGTAGTTGATCGTCTCGGGCTTCTTGATCTCGCCGTACGACCAGCTCCGGATTTGCTCCGGCGAGGCGATCTGGATCTTGATCTGGTCAAAGGTCATGCTCTGACCTGTCTGACCCAGAATCTTCATCAGCTCGTTCATGACTTCGTCCCCAACGGGAATGGATAGGCGGGCCGGTGCCGCGGCCCGCCCTCGATCAATCGGTCGCCGGCGCTCAGACCGGCCGCATGTCGAGATCGACGTTCAGGCCGAGCGCCTTCAGCTCCTTGACCAGGACGTTGAAGCTCTCGGGGATGCCGGCCTCGAACGTGTCCTGCTCGCGCACGATCGCCTCGTACACCTTGGTGCGCCCTGACACGTCGTCGGATTTCACCGTCAGCATCTCCTGCAGCGTGTAGGCCGCGCCATACGCCTCCAACGCCCACACCTCCATCTCGCCGAAGCGCTGGCCACCGAACTGTGCCTTGCCGCCCAGCGGCTGCTGCGTCACCAGGCTGTAAGGCCCGATTGAGCGCGCGTGGATCTTATCGTCTACAAGGTGATGCAGCTTGAGCATATAGATGTAGCCGACGGTCACACGCCGCTCGAACGGTTCACCGGTACGGCCATCGACCAGCACCACCTGCCCCGAAGTATCCAACCCGGCGCGGTCCAGCATCGCCTCGATGTCGTCCATGCGCGCGCCATCGAACACCGGCGTTGCGATCGGCACGCCCTTGCGCAGGTTTTCGCAAAGTTCGACCAGTTGCGCGTCGTCGAGATTGGCAATCTCGTCGGAGAAAGCCCGCTCTCCATAAACGTCCTTGAGCCGGTCGAGCAGCTCTTGACGGGCCGCGCCGGTGCGGCGGTATTCCTCGACCAGTTCGCCGATCTGCGCGCCGAGCGTGGCACAGGCCCAGCCAAGATGGGTCTCCAGAATTTGCCCGACATTCATCCGGCTCGGCACGCCGAGCGGATTGAGCACCAGATCGACCGGCGTGCCATCCTCCAGGAATGGCATGTCCTCAATCGGCACCACACGCGACACAACGCCCTTGTTGCCGTGGCGGCCGGCCATCTTGTCGCCGGGTTGCAGCTTTCGCTTCACCGCGACGAACACCTTGACCATCTTCATCACGCCGGGCGGCAGTTCGTCGCCGCGCTGCAGCTTCTCGACCTTGCCGTCGAAGCGTGCCTGCAGCCGCTGCACGGCGGCGTCGAACTCGCGCTTCAGCGTCTCGATCTCCGCCATCACCGCGTCGTCCTGCACGCCGATATGGCGCCACGCATTGCGCGGATGCTCGGTCAGCACCTCGTCGGTCAGCACGGTACCGGCCTTGATCCCCTTGAACCCACCGGCCGCCTTCCGCCCCAGCAACTTCTCGCGCAGCCGGTTCAGGAAGCTGCGCTCCTGGATCGCCTTCTCATCGTCGCGGTCCTTCGCCAGCCGCTCGATCTCGGCGCGCTCGATCGCCATGGCGCGCTCGTCCTTGTCCACCCCGCGCCGGCTGAACACACGCACATCGACGATCGTGCCGGTGACGCCCGGCGGCAGCTTCAGCGAGGTGTCGCGCACGTCCGACGCCTTTTCGCCGAAGATGGCGCGCAGCAGCTTCTCCTCCGGCGTCATCGGACTCTCGCCCTTCGGCGTCACCTTGCCAACCAGGATGTCGCCCGGATTGACCTCGGCCCCGACATAGACGATGCCCGCCTCGTCGAGATTCTTCAGCGCTTCCTCGCCAACATTGGGGATGTCGCGGGTGATCTCCTCCTGGCCGAGCTTGGTGTCGCGCGCCATCACCTCGAATTCCTCGATGTGGATGGACGTGAACACGTCGTCGCGCGCGATGCGCTCCGAGATCAGGATCGAGTCTTCGAAGTTGTAGCCGTTCCAGGGCATGAACGCGCACAGCACATTGCGCCCCAGCGCCAGTTCGCCGAGTTCGGTGGACGGACCGTCGGCGATGATCTCACCCTCGGCCACGCGGTCGCCGACGCGGACCAGCGGACGCTGGTTGATGCAGGTGCTCTGGTTGCTGCGCATGAACTTGCGCAGCCGGTAGATATCGACGCCCTTGGTGGTACCGTCCTCGTTGGTCGCGCGCACCACGATGCGCGCGCCGTCGATCTGATCGACCATGCCCGCCCTTCGCGCCACGATCGTTGCCCCCGAATCGCGCGCCACCGACGCCTCCATGCCGGTGCCGACCAGCGGCGCGTCGGCCTGGATCAGCGGCACAGCCTGGCGCTGCATGTTGCTGCCCATCAGCGCGCGGTTGGCGTCGTCGTTCTCCAGGAACGGGATCAGCGCCGCCGCAACCGAGACGAGCTGCTTGGGCGAGACGTCGACCGCCGTCACGTCCTCGGGCTTCACCAGCCGGAAATCACCCTGCTTGCGCACGGACACCAACTCGCCGGTGAAGCGGCCGGCGCCATCGGTCGGCGCGTCGGCCTGCGCAACAACCAGCTTCTCCTCCTCCATGGCGGAGAGGTATTTCCACCCCTCCTGCACCACACCGTCGCGCACTAGCCGGTACGGCGTCTCGATGAAGCCGTATTTGTTGACCTTGGCGTATGTGGCGAGCGAGTTGATGAGGCCGATATTCGGCCCCTCCGGCGTCTCGATCGGGCAGATGCGGCCATAATGGGTCGGATGCACGTCGCGCACCTCGAAGCCAGCGCGCTCGCGCGTCAGCCCGCCCGGTCCGAGCGCCGAGAGGCGCCGCTTGTGCGTGACCTCCGACAACGGGTTGGTCTGGTCCATGAACTGCGACAGCTGCGAGGAGCCAAAGAACTCCCGCACCGCCGCCGCCGCCGGCTTGGCGTTGATCAGGTCGTGCGGCATCACCGTGTCGATGTCGACACTGCCCATGCGCTCGCGGATCGCACGCTCCATGCGCAGCAGGCCGACACGGTACTGGTTCTCCATCAACTCGCCGACCGAGCGCACGCGACGGTTACCGAGATTGTCGATGTCGTCGATCTGGCCGCGGCCGTCCTTCAGCTCGCACATGATCTTGACGGTGCGCAGGATGTCCTCCTTGCGCAGTACCCGCACCGTGTCCTCGGTCTCCAGTCCGAGCCGCATGTTCATCTTGACGCGGCCAACGGCCGAGAGGTCATAGCGGTCGGGATCGAAGAACAGGCCGCGAAACAACGCCTCAGCCGTCTCGGGCGTCGGCGGCTCGCCGGGACGCATGACGCGGTAGATGTCGATCAGCGCGTCGTCGCGGTTGGCGTTCTTGTCCACGGTCAGCGTGTTGCGCAGCCACGGGCCATTCGCCTGGTCGATCGCGAGCGTCGGTAGATCGACGACCCCCGCCTCCTCCAGCGCGACTAGCCGCGCCTCGGCAAGTTCCTCGCCCGCCTCGGCGTAAATCTCGCCGGTGTCCTCGTTGACGATATCGACCGCGACGTAACGCCCCAGCAGATCGGCGCGGCCGACCAGCACTTCCTTCGTCTTCTCGGCGATGCGGCGCACGGTGCGCGCGTTCAGCTTGGTGTCGGGATCTGCCACCACCTCGCCGGTGTCCGCATCGACCAGCGGCTCCAGCAGCTTGATGTTGCGGAACGCCTCAGGATCAAACGGGCGTGCCCAACCCTTCGGTGTGCGTGTGAACACCACCTGCGCATAAAAATGCCGCAGGATTTCCTCGGCATCCATGCCGCGGATTTCGCTGATATCGAGCGTCTCACCCTGCGCCGCGCGCGCCTCGCGCAGCTTCTCGGTCGCCTCGTTTTCCAGCGCGTAGAGCAGTGTCGTGACCGGCAGCTTACGCTTGCGGTCGATCCGCACGTACACGAGGTCTTTGCTGTCGAATTCGAAATCGAGCCACGAACCGCGATACGGGATCACCCGCGCCGCGAACAGATACTTGCCCGACGAATGCGTCTTGCCCTTGTCGTGGTCAAAGAACACGCCGGGGCTGCGGTGCATCTGGCTGACGATGACGCGCTCGGTGCCGTTGATGATGAACGTGCCGTTCTCGGTCATCAGCGGCATGTCGCCCATGTACACGGGCTGTTCCTTGATGTCGCGGATCGAGCGCGCGCCGGTATCCTCGTCCACGTCCCACACGATCAACCGGAGGATCACCTTCAGCGGCGCCGCGAAGGTCATGCCGCGCTGGATGCACTCCTCAACGTCGTATTTCGGTTCTTCCAGTTCGTAGTACACAAACTCCAGCCGGCCGCGGCCGGCGAAGTCGTCAATCGGAAACACCGAGCGGAACACTTCCTGCAGCCCGGTCTGCGTACGGCTGTCGTACGGCACGTTCATCTGCAGGAACGCCTCGTAGCTGGCGCGCTGCACGTCGATCAGGTTAGGCATCGGCGCAACTTCGGGAATCCGCCCGAACGTCTTGCGGATGCGCTTGCGCCCGGTAAAGGACCTGGTGATCGCGTTCATGCCTGTCCTGCTGCCCCGTGGAAAAGGACGTGGGGGGAATGCCGTTCTCTCGCCGCCCGGTCGCCGCATTCGCCGCCCGATCCCGCACCCCCGTCGGGACCGTGTGACGCCGCCGCGCCGCCCCGCCGCACGCCGCCTGGCCGCGCGAAAACGGGGTTGCGGGCGGAAACCGCTCGGGTTTCCGCCCGCTTCAGGTCAACAGGCGGCCCCGCGGGGCCGCCGAAGCTCGGTTGGTTTCTGCTTGCCAGTTACTTCACCTCGACGCTGGCGCCCTGCTCTTCCAGCACCTTTTTGATCTTCGCCGCCTCGTCCTTGTTGACGCCTTCCTTGACCGTCTTGGGGGCGCCCTCCACCAGGTCCTTGGCTTCCTTCAGCCCCAGGCCCGTGATGGTGCGGATTTCCTTGATGACGTTAATCTTCTTGTCGCCGGCCTTCGCCAGGATGACGGTGAACTCGGTCTGCTCCTCGGCGGCAGCGGCCGGCGCGGCGGCGGCGGCGGCCGGCGCAGCAGCAACCGCAACCGGAGCGGCGGCGGAGACGCCCCACTTGTCTTCGAGCAGCTTGGAGAGTTCGGCGGCTTCCAGCACGGTCAGGCTGGACAGCTCGTCGACCAGTTTCTGCAAATCGGCCATGATCTGTGTCCCTAATCTAGTCCCAGGTCGGTTCCACGCAAGCCCGGCGCTGCGGGCCTGCCATCACTTTCGTTCACGCGCCGCCCTCAGGCAGCCTCGGCCTCGCCCGGCCCTTCCTTCTTGGCCCCATCCTTCTGGGCGAAGGCCGCCAGCACCCGTGCGAGCTGTCCGCCCGGCGCCTGCAGCACGCCCGCGATCCGGGTTGCCGGGGCCTGGATCAGCCCCAGCAGCCGCGCGCGCAGCGCCTCCAGCGACGGCAGCTCCGACAGCGCCTTGACACCAGCCGCATCCAGCGTCTGGCCGCCGATGGCGCCGCCGAGCACCACGAACTTCTCGTTGATCCTGGCGAACTCGACGGCGGTCTTCGCCACTGCCACCGGGTCCTGCGCCCAGGCGAGCGCGGTCGGTCCCTTCAGCAGCGGCTTGACGCCCTCGAATCGGGTCCCGTTCAGGGCGAGGGTGGCCAGCCGGTTCTTCGCGACTTTGAAGGTCGCACCCGCCGCCCGCATCCGCCGCCGCAGCTCCGTCACCTCCGCGACGGTAAGCCCGCTGTTGCGGCTCACCACCACGATCGACGTATCCGCAAGCGACGAAGCGAGCGAGGTCACGAACTCCCGCTTCTCCGTACGGTCCAAGACCTCTCTCCACTCGATGGCCGGGCGCGGAGTGACCACGACCGGCCGGGTTGCCCTCTGGGCCGCATCGACGCGCCTGTTGGCGGCGCGCGAAGCGGACCCGGTTCGCCTGTCCAGTCGGGGCGGATGCCCCGCAGCCGGAACCGCCATGGGACCAGGCCTCGCGGCCGGCAATCCGTCTGGCTTCCCCGTCTCCCGTGCGCGGGCCGGTGGCCCATTACCGTCCCCAAAGGGACGACGCGCGGTCTCGGACAGGTTCGGGGGCTCCCGCCCCCTGCCCGCCGCGCACCCAGGAAGGGCGCGCGGCGTATCTCGTCGCCGTCAGGCGGCGGTCAGGCTCGCCACATCGACCCGCACGCCGGGCCCCATGGTCGAACTGAGCGCCGCCTTCTGCACATAGGTTCCCTTCGCCCCCGCGGGTTTCGCCTTGATGATGGCGTCGGCGAAGGCGCGGGCGTTCTCCAGCAGCTTGTCGGCCGGGAAGCTCGCCTTGCCGATGCCGGCATGGACGATGCCCGCCTTCTCGGCGCGGAACTCCACCTGCCCCGCCTTGGCCGCCTGGATGGCGCCGCGCACGTCCATCGTGACCGTGCCCAGCCGCGGGTTGGGCATCAGCCCACGCGGGCCGAGGATTTTGCCGAGCCGCCCGACCAGCGCCATCATGTCCGGGGTGGCGATGCAGCGGTCAAAATTGATCTCGCCGCCCTGCACCTTCTCCGCCAGATCCTCGGCACCCACCACGTCCGCGCCGGCGGACTGCGCCTCCTCGGCCTTCGGGCCGCGCGCGAACACGGCGATGCGCAACGTCTTGCCGGTGCCGTTCGGCAGGCTGACCAGCCCGCGCACCATCTGGTCGGCATGGCGCGGGTCGATGCCCAGATTCATCGCGATCTCGATGGTTTCGTCGAACTTGGCGGTGGCGTTCTGCTTGACCAGCGCGACCGCGTCGGCCAGCGCGTAGGACTTGCCGCGATCGACCCGGGCCAGCGCCTGCTTCAGCCGCTTGTCGTGCGCCATCGCTCAGCCCTCCACCACGGTCAGGCCCATCGAGCGGGCGGAGCCGGCGAGCATCCTCACCGCGCCCTCGATGTCGTTGGCGTTCATGTCCTTCATCTTCTGCGCCGCGATCTCGCGCAGCTGCGTGGTGGTCACGCGCCCGACCGTCGCCCCCTTGCCCGGCGCCGTGGAGCCGCTTTCGATCCCCGCCGCTTTCTTGAGGAAATACGTGTTCGGCGGCGTCTTCATGATGAAGGTGAAGGTGCGGTCGGCATAGGCGGTGATCACCACCGGCACCGGCATCCCCGGCTCCATCTGCGCCGTCACGGCGTTGAATTCCTTGACGAACGCCATGATGTTCAGCCCGCGCTGACCGAGCGCCGGGCCGACCGGCGGCGAGGGGTTGGCCTTGCCGGCGGGGATTTGCAGCTTGATGTAGCCGACGATCTTCTTCGCCATCCCTGGCTCCTTGCGCCCGAGGGACCGCGGTGCATACGACCGAATGCGCGCGCACGCCGCGGCGCCGGTCTCCCGCGTTCCGAGTGAAGCGGCGCGTCTAGAGCATTCGTGATCGCGAGTCCAGCGCGATTCGGCTCAGGACAGATCGACCTCGGTGCTCAGCACATAGCCGGTCTGCCCGTCATGCTCGACCTCGACCCACTGCGTCAGGTTGTGCCAGAGCTGGCGCTGCACGGTCAGCCGTGTGCCGGGCGCCAGGGTCGCAAGCGCCGGCGCGCCAGTGTCCGGCGCGCTGCGCAGCACCGCCGGGCGGTCGTGGACGATGGCGGTGCGCCAGACCGGTGCGCCCTGTTGCGGCGCCACCGCCTCGCCGCCCCCCAGCCGCAGCTTCGGCCCCCAAGCCACCAGCGCCGCGCCGCCGCCCAGCATGACCACGAAGGCGAGAGCGGCGATCCAGCGCATTCGCCCCCCCTGGCGCAGCGAGGCGACCTCGGCCTGCAGTTCCTCGTTCTCACGCAGCAGCGAGTCGCGCTCGCGCTGCAGCATCTCCGCCGTTGACTCGGCCTCGCCCAGGCGCTCGCGCAGCCGCACCGTCTCGCGCTCCAGCCGCCGCACCCGGGCACTCTGCGCCACCGCCGAATCCGCGCCCGCCATGAAGATCGCCTTGAGCTGCCCGCCGGTCAGCCCCAGCCGCCGCGCCAGCGCGCCGACCGCGCGTCCGGCGTTGTCCGCCTCGCCGTCGTCGGACACCAGCATCGCCAGCCGGTTGGCCAGCCGTTCGATCTCCTCCTCGCCGATCCCGCTCATACCGCCAGATCGATCAGGAACGGACCGCGCTGCGCGCAGGACTGGGTGAGCAGGTCGTTGAGCCGCTCCATCGTCTCGGCCCGCGCCGCCGCCACGCCGAACCCTTCGGCGATGCGGACCCAGTCGAGGTCCGGGTTGCTCAGGTCCATCAGGTCGAGCGCGGTGCGCCCCGGATTGGCGCCGACCGCGATCAGTTCGCCCTGCAGGATGGCGTAGCGGCGGTTGTTGAAGATGATGGTGGTCACGTCCAGCCGCTCCCGCGCCTGCGTCCACAGCGCCTGCACGGTGTAGAGGGCCGAGCCGTCGGCCTGCAGCGTGACGACGCGCCGGCCGGGCGCGCCCATCGCCGCCCCGGTGGCCAACGGCAACCCATCGCCGATCGAGCCGCCGGTCAACTGAATCCAGTCATGCGGCGCGGCGCAATGCGTCGGCGGGAACAGCGCGCGGCCGAAGGTCAGGCTCTCATCCACCACCACCGCCTGCTCGGGCAGCAGCGCGGCCAGCGACCGGGCGAAACTCTCGGGCGTGATCACGCCACGCGCCGGGTCGGGACGCTCGGTTGCCGGCGGCGGCACCGCGGGGGCGCCCAGTTCCCCGGCGAGAGCGGCCAGAGCCGCGGGCGCGTCCTGCTCCGGACGTGCCAGTACACAGACATCCGCATCCTCAGGATAGGGGCGGCCGGGCTTGCCGGGATAAGCGAAGAAGAACGCCGGTGCCGGCGCGCCGACCAGGATGACGTGGCGCACCCCGGCCATCAGCGCCCGCCCGGCCTCCACCGGGTAGGGCATCCGCTCGATCGGATGGCGACCGCGCCCGCGGGCAATACGCGCGTTCTGCCCAGGCGCGATCAGCAGCGCCCCGGTCGCCGCGGCGATCCGGTGCGCATCCGCAAGCGCCCCCTCCCCCAGCGCCGCGCTGCCGAGCACGAGTGCAACCCGCTCGCCGCCAAGGAGCAACCGTCGTGCAACATCAACAACGAAAGGCGCGACCTCGGGTGCAACCGGGACCGGCAGGGCGGGTGCAACCTCGCCGCCCTCGTCCCAGCAGGTGTCGGAGGGCAGGATCAGGGTGGCGATCTGGCCGGGGCTGGTGCGAGCGGCCTGCACGGCGACGGCGGCATCCGCCCCCACCTCGCGCGCGCTGCGGGCCGTGCGCACCCAGGCGGAGACGCCGCGCGCCCAGCCCTCCGTATCGGCGGTCAGCGGCGCGTCCAGCGGGCGGTGATAGGTGGCGAGATCGCCCACGCAGTTGACGATCGGCGAGCGGGCGCGGCGCGCGTTGTGCAGGTTGGACAGGCCATTGGCCAGACCCGGGCCGCAATGCATCAGCGTCGCCGCCGGCCTGCCGGTCATCCGCGCATAGCCATCGGCCGCGCCCGTGACCACGCCCTCGAACAGGCCCAGCACACAGCGCATCCCTGGGATGCGATCGAGCGCGGCGACAAAGTGCATCTCACTGGTGCCGGGATTGGCGAAACAGGTATCCACCCCCGACCCGAGCAGCGTCCGCACCAGGCTCTCTGCACCGTTCATCCCGACCACCCGTTCCGCCCAGCCCGCCCCGCCATAGCCCGCAGGAGCCGCGATGACTACAGTCCTCTACAGCGAACGCATGTATGCCGACGACAGCGTCGAACGCGAGGTGTTCGGCCCGGACGTGCGCGTCCTGATGCGCGCCCCGCGCACGCTCGCCGAATTACCCGACGAGGACTGCGCGGCGGCCGATGGGCTGATGCTGTTCCGGCTGTGGGCCTCGGCCGCCGACTTGGCGCGCTTCCCGCGGCTGCGCGTGATCGTGCGGATGGGTGTGGGCTATGACCGCATCGACCGCGCCGCCGCCGCCGCGCGCGGCATCATGGTGTGCAACGTGCCCGACTACGGGACCACCGAGATCGCCGACCATGCGATCGGCATGACGCTCGCGTTGCGGCGCGGCATCCTGCTGCAGCACGACGCGCAACGCCGCACGCCGCCCGCCGGATGGGTGCCGATCGCGAACCGGGTGGTGCGGCGCATCGGCGGGCAGACCTTCGGCGTGGTGGGGCTTGGCCGCATCGGCACCGCGGCGGCGCTGCGGGCGCGGGCGCTCGGCTTCCGCGTGGTGTTCTTCGATCCGTACCGGCCCAACGGCACCGATCGCGCGCTCGGCCTTGACCGCGCGCGCACACTGGAGGAGTTGCTGGCGCAGAGTGATGTGTTGTCGCTGCACACGCCGCTGACGCACGAGACGCGCGGCATGATCAGTGCGCGCGAACTGGCGCTGCTGCCGCCGGATGCCGTGGTCGTCAACACCTCGCGCGGCCCGGTGCTCGATCTCGATGCGGTGGAGGCGGCGCTGCGCTCCGGCCACCTTGCCGGCGCGGGCCTCGATGTGCTGCCGGTCGAGCCGCCGACGGAGCCGGAGCCGGCGCTGCTGCGGGCCTATCGGGCGCGCGAACCGTGGCTGGAGGGACGGCTGGTGGTGACGCCGCATGTCGCGTACCACTCGCCGCAGGCCTGGGACGACATCCGCCGCAAATCCGCCGAGACGATGGCGGCGGCGCTGCTCAGCAACCGGCCGCAGAACGTGATCGCGCCGGACGATCCGTGAGCGCGGCGCTTCACGGCGGCCCCTCGGCGCGCGTCATGACTTCGGCGGCGGGGCGGCGTCGCGCGACCAGACGTTCTTCGGCCTGTTGCATCAGCACGAAGAAGGACGGCACGAACAGCACCGTCAGGCATGTAGACGCGGTCATGCCGCTGAGCACCGCCAGCCCCAGCGAGATGCGCGCCGCCGCGCCGGCGCCGCTAGACAGCACGAGCGGCGTCACGCCGAGGATGAAGGCGAAGGACGTCATCACGATCGGGCGGAACCGCGCCTCCGCCGCGGCGACCGCGGCGGCGAGGATCGGTACCCCGGTGGCGCGGCGTTCGCGCGCCACCTCGACGATCAGGATCGCATTCTTGGCCGACAGCGCGATCAGCAGCACGATGCCGATCTGCGTGTAGAGATTGTTGGGCAGCCCGATCGCCTCCAGCACCAGGGCCGGACCGAGCAGCGCCAGCGGCACCGCCAGGATCACCGAGAACGGCGCGATCCAGCTCTCGTACTGCCCCGCGAGGCAGAGCCAGACCAGCACCAGCGCCAGCGCGAAAACCAGATAGATCTGCCCGCCGACCGCCTTCTCCTGGTACGACATCGCCGTCCAGTCATAGCCGGTGCCGGGTGGCAGCACACTCGCCGCGATCTGCTCCATCAGCGCGATCGCCTGGCCCGAGCTGAAACCCTGTGCCGGCAGGCCGATCACGGTCGATGACGGGTAGAGATTGTACAGCGTCACCAGCGCCGGCCCGACCGCCGGGCGCATCGTCACCAGAGCGCCGAGCGGTACCATGCTGCCGGTCGCGCTGCGTACGTAAAGCGTGTCGAGGTCGCGCTCACGCAGCCGGTAGCGCGCGTCGGCCTGCACATAGACCTGGAAGGTGCGTCCGAACTGGTTGAACTGGTTGACGTAGCTCGATCCGATGAAGCCGCCGAGCGCATTGAACACGTCGCCCACGGCGACATGCAGCGTCTCCGCCTTGGTGCGATCCACATCGACCGCCAGTTGCGGCACCTCCGCCCGGAATGGGGTCGCAACGTGCTGCAGCGCCGTCTGGGAGGCAGCATCGGCGATGACCGTGCCGGTGATGCGCTGCAATTTCTGCCAGTCGAAATTGCCGTCGCGCATCTCGACCTGCATGGTGAAGCCGTTGGAGTTGCCGATGCCCTGGATCGGCGGCGGCACGATCACGAGCGCCTTGCCGTCGGGCAGCGTGTCAAGCGCGCTTTGCAGGTGAAAATACAGGCTACGCAGGTCCTCACCCTTGGCGCGTGCCCGCTCGCCCCAGTCCTTCAGCATGACATAGGCCGCCGCCGCGCTCGACAGCGAGGCATTGTTGTCGAGCGGCGAGACGCCGGCGATCTCGATCACCTGATCGACGCCGGGAACGGCGCGAGCGATGGTACTCACGCGCGACAGCGCCGTCTGCGTGCGCTCCAGCGAAGCGCCGTCGGGCAGTTGCAGCGCCACCACGACATAGCCCTGGTCCTCGGTCGGGATGAACGCCGTAGGCAGGCGCGCCAGCCCCCAGAACGCGACGCCGACCAGCACCAGCGCGAATGCGACCAGCGGGATTGCATGGCGTGTCATGCGCCCGATCAGGCGCGCATAGGCGCGCTCGATCGGCAGATAGACACGGTTGAAGCCGCGGAAGGCGATGTTGCGCTGCTCCGGCGGACGCGGCGGGCGCAGCCACAGCGCGCACTGCGTCGGCTTCAGCGTGGCGGCATTGATGGCGCTGATCAGGGCGGTGGCCGCGATCACCAGCGCGAACTGCGCATACATGCGTCCCGTCAGGCCGGGCAGGAAGGCGGCGGGGATGAACACCGCCATCAGCACCAGCGTGATGCCGATGATCGGGCCGAACAGCTCGTCCATCGCCTTCACCGCGGCGTCGTGCGCCGACAGACCGCGCTCGATGTGATGCGCGGCGCCCTCGACCACCACGATCGCGTCATCGACGACGATGCCGATCGCCAGCACGATCGCGAACAGCGTCGAGAGATTGACCGTGAAGCCGAGCGCCGCCATCACGGCGAAGGCGCCGATGATGGTCACCGGCACGGTGGTCGCCGGCACCAGCGTGGCGCGCCAGTCCTGCAAAAAGAACAGGATGACCAGCAGCACCAGCACCGCCGCCTCGATCAGCGTGCGGTACACTTCATTGATTGACGCCGTGACGAACTTGGTCGTGTCGAACGGCACCGCATAGGCGATATCATTCGGGAAGCCACGTGCCAGAGCCTGCATTCGGGCGCGCACCAGGGTGGCCACCTGCAAGGCGTTGGCATCCGGCGTAAGGAAGATCGCGAGCCCCGCCGCTGGCGCGCCATCGACGCGGAACACCTGCGAATAGGTCTGCGCACCCAGTTCGACCCGCGCCACCTCAGACAGCCGCGTCACCGCGCCGGCCGCCGACTTCACAACGATCGCGCCGAACTCCGCCGGGTCGGCGAGGCGGCCGGCGACGTTCACGGTGTACTGGAAGTCCTGCCCGCCCGGCGCCGGCGGTGCGCCGATCTGTCCGCCGGCGACCTGCTGGCTCTGCTGCTGAATCGCCTGGACGACGTCCTGCGGCGTCAGACCGCGCCGGTACAACAACTGCGGATCGAGCCAGACGCGCATGGCATACTGGCCCACCCCGAACACATTGACGTTGCCGACGCCAGGAATGCGCGACAGTTCGTTCAGCAGGTTGAGGGTTGCGTAGTTGCTGAGGAAGAGGCTGTCATAGGTGCGATGGGGCGATGTCAGCGTGACGATCTGCAGGATCGCGGTGGATTTCTGCTGCACCGTGACACCCTGCGCCTGCACCGCCTGCGGCAGTTGCGCGAGTGCGCTGGACACGCGGTTCTGCACCAGCACCTGCGCGAAATTCAGATCCGTTCCGATCTGGAACGTGACCGTCAGCGTATAGGCGCCATCCGAGGTGCTGGTGGACTGCATGTAGATCATACGATCGACGCCATTCACCGCCTGTTCGATCGGCAGTGCCACAGTGTTCATCAGCGTCTCGGCAGACGCGCCCGGATAGCGCGTGGTCACCTGGACCGTCGGCGGCACCACATTGGGGTACTGCGCCACCGGCAGCGCGGACAGCGCGACTGCCCCGATCAGCACGAACAGGATCGCCAGGACATTGGCGAGCACAGGCCGGTCGATGAAGAATTTCGAGATCACGACGCGGTCACGACTGCGGCATCGGCGTCGGCTTCGCGACCACCTTCTCGCCCGGGATTGCGCGCGCCAGTCCGCTGATGACCACGCGATCGTCCGGGCTGAGGCCGGATTCCACGACGCGCAACGTGCCGATCTTGGCGCCGGTCACGACGGCGCGCTGCTCCACCACGTCGTGCTTGTTGACCACCATCACATAGCGCCCGGCCTGGTTGGCGCCCAGGGCGGCGTCCGGCACCAGCAATGCGGGCGTCGCCTGCAGCGCACGGGGGACGCGCACGCGCACGAAATAGCCAGGCAGCAGTGCATGATCCTTATTTTCAAACACACCGCGCACCGTCAGCGTGCCGGTGCCGCTGTCCACCTCCGGCGCCGCGTAGTCGAGCACGCCGCGATGCGGATAGCCCTGCTCCGTCGCCAGCCCGGCCTCGACCGGGACCTTACCGAGATCGCGTGCGGTCAGCCCGGCCTTGCGCAGTTCGGCACGGATGCGCTGCACGTCCTGATCGCTGATGCTGAACGTGACGTATATCGGATCGAGCTGAACGATGCTGGCGAGCTTCGTCGTGCCATTGGCGCCGACGAGTTCGCCGACCGAGACCAGGTGTTGCGTCACCGTGCCGTCGAATGGTGCGGTGACGCTGGTGTAGCCGAGATTGATGCCGGCCAGCACCACGCCGGCCTGCTCGTTGGTGACGTTGGCCTTGTTGGCATCGCGTGTCGCCCGCGCCTGATCAAGTGCGGACTGCGAGGCGAAATCCTTTCTGGCGAGCGAGGCCTGGCGCTGGAACTCGGCCTCCGACTGCACGTACTGGGCCTGCGCCGCCGCCAGCGACGCCTGCGCCTGTTGCAGCTTCGCCTGATAGGGCGTCGGCTCGATGACGAAAAGCTGCTTGCCGGCCTTCGCCTCGGCGCCGTCGGTGTAGTTGATGCTTTGGACGAACCCCTCGATGCGCGCCACCAGATCGACGCTGTTGTAGGCCACGGTGGTGCCGGTTTCCTCCAGATACGGCGTCACGCCGCGGGCCAGCGGCGTGGCCACCCCGACCTCCGGCGGCGGTGGCGGCACATAGGCGTTCTGTTTGCCGCAGCCGGTGATCAGCAGCAGCAGCGAAATGCCGGCGAGCAGCGTATGATGGCGGCGGCGCAGGCCCATGCGTGCGACCCCCGGATCAGGTGGTTTCGCCGCACGATGGCACGGTGGCGGCCAATGCCGCCAGCGTCGTGACGCCGCCGGCCGACGCCGGCGGCGCGCTCAGGATCCGACGCCGAGCATCCGATCGACCGCGTCCAGCATCCCGCGCAGGCTGAACGGCTTCAGCAGCAGCACCTCGTCGTCATGCATGGGCGGCAGGTTGTCCGTCGGCAGCCCGGTCGCGAACAGCACCGGCGCGCCGGGGCGCTGGCGGCGGAACTCGTCCGCAAGCGCCCGGCCGGAGCAGCCGGGCAGCGCCACGTCGGTCAGCAGGACGACGGATCTGTCGATGCCGGGCAGCGCTTGCAGGCACTCCTCGCCGTCGCGGCAGGCGACCACGCTATGCCCGCCGTTGACCAGCGTTTCGGCGAGGACCTCGCGCACCAGCGGATCGTCCTCAACCAGCAGCACCGTCACGCCGTCGGCCGCCTCATCCGGCTGCCAGCGCCGCTTCATGTCAGCCCAAAGCGGGTCCGCCATGGCCGTCACCGGAAGAAGAAGTTGATCGAAGGCAAAGCGAACATCGGCGGCGCCACAACGACCGGCGGCGCCATAACCACGGGCGGCGCTACCACCACCGGGGGCGGCACCGCCACGGCGACCGGTGGCGCCACCACCACCGGCGGCGCATAGTAGCCGTAGCCCCAGCCGCGGTGCCAGCCGCCCCAACCGCCCCAGCCGCCGCGCCAGCCGCCGCCGCGCCAGCCGCCCCAGCCATGGTGCTCCCAGTGGCCATCGGCGCGTGCCGAGGGCACCGCCGCCGCCGCGAACGCCACGGCAAAAGCGATCGCGGCGAAAGGCAGGCGGTTCCAGTTTGCGATCATCTGCGTCACACTCCGTCGCACTGTAGGTTGCACCGGTTCAATGCGTCAGCGCCCCGATTGCCGCGCCCCCCGCGGCGCCCACCAGACCACCCGCCAACAGGCTGCCGCCGGAGATTGCGGCAATGCCCAGTCCTGCCGCGGACCCGATCGCACCCCCGCTCAACGCGCGCTGTTGCGTTGTATTGAGGTTGGAGCAACCTGCAAGCGCCAGGACGCCCAGCCCCAGAAACAGCACCCGCACGACCGCCATTCCGTCCTCCTTGTTCGCGCAGCCACTTGGTTGCGCACTCGGATTAGGGTGCAGGCGCTGCCTGATACAATCCGTGTCCCAGCTTTGTCACGGCCGGTGACTGCGAGTGACGGCTCTGCGGCGGCGCTGTTGCTAGGCGTGCTGGCGCTGGCCGGCTGCGCTCTACTGCCCAAGCCCCCGCCCCCGAAGCCGCCGCCGAAACCGGTCGCCCATGAGGCTCCGCTCCCGCTGCAGCCACATGTCCGACCAGCGCCGAGCGGGTCGGCCGCAGCGGCCGGGCGTCTGACCCACACGCCGCAGGCCGCACCGGCCCCCGCCTTGCCGCCGTTGCAGGTGGTGGGCCTGTCGCAGGACGCGGTGCGCCGCCTGCTCGGCCAGCCAGCCTCGCAAGCCGCGAGTGGCGCGTCGCAGACCTGGACGTATCAGGGCAGCGGTTGCAGCGTAAATATTGTATTCTACTACGACGTGACGCGGGCCGGCTTCTTCGCGCTCAGCGAGCAGCTCGCCGGCGGCGGCGATGGTGGCACATGCCTGGCTGGGATTCATGACGCTCAGACCTCCTGATCCCGTCGCGCGCTCGCCGGCGGCGCGGCGGCTCGTGTTGGTGGACGACGATCGGCTGTTCCTGGACGTGTTCTCCGCCAACCTGCGCTCGGCGGGCTTCGAGCCGGTCTGCTTCGACGACCCGCAGGCGGCGCTTGCGGCACTGCGGGCCGGCAGTGGCGCCTGCGCCTGCGTCCTCGACCTCGACATGCCGGGGCTGGACGGGTTGAGCTTCCTGCGTGCGGCGAAGGCCGAGGGGATCGAACTGCCGATCGTGTTCGTGACCTCGCACGGCGCGCCGATGTTCGAGGAGCAGGCGCTGCGCGACGGGGCGGTCGAGTTCATCGACAAGGGCCGCGGCCCGGCGATCATCCTGCAGCGGCTGGAGCTGGTGACCCGCCCGCGCGATGCCGGTCCGGCACCCACCGCCGGTACTGGCGCCACCGCGGCCGAGGCGGACCTGGCCAGCGGGCGGCTGCTGCTGCGCTGCCGCTCCCGCCGCGCCCTATGGAACGGCGAGGAAGTGCCGCTCAGCCGCACCGAGTTCGATGTCGTGCATCGCCTGGTGACGGCCGGCGGGGAGGATGTGGCCTACCGCCAGATCTACGACGCGATCAAGGGCGAGGGCTTCCTCGCCGGTCCCGGCGAAGAGGGGTACCGCGCTAATGTGCGTGCCATGATCAAGCGCATCCGCCGCAAGTTCGAGGCCGTCGATGCGGATTTCGCCTGCCTCGGCAGTTACCCCGGCTTCGGCTACCGCTGGCGCGATGATGCGTAGGACCGGCCGCTCGCTGCTGCGTTCGCTCAGTCTGCGGGCGCTGGCCCTGCTGGTGGTGCTGGCGCTGCTGCCGGTGCTGCTGTACTCGATCTATGCCCGCATCGAGAACGAGCGGCGGGCGCTGCTGCTGACCGCCGTGCGCGATGCCGGGACTGCCATCGCCGCCGGCTTGGCGCCCACGCTCGCTTCGGTAACGCCGGCGGAATTCGGCACGCTCGCCGGCCGGCTGGCGCCGTTCGCGGATCCGCGGCGGCAGGTCACACTGTTCTTCCACCCCAACGGCAGCGCCGCCGACCAGCAGTTCTTCCTGGTGGCGAGCGTGCCCCCCGTCGATGCCGCGGAGATCGCCCCCGAGCGCGACCGGTTGGCCGCCCTTGGCGTGCTCGACCAGCTCGCGCGGTCCTGCACCGGGGGCACACCGCTGACGGAGCGCGTGCCAGGGGCCGGCAACGACACCACGGTCATCACCTCGGTGACCGGTGTCGCGGGCGCAGCCGGCTGCTGGGCCATCGTGATCGCGGTGCACGCGGTCGATGAGATCGCCGGCATCGCCGACCGGCCGACCGAGGTGCGGCGCCAGCTCGCGCTTGCCGGCGCGGTCTATGCGCTGATGGCCGGGTTGATCCTGCTGATCTTCGAGAGCGTGTGGTCCAACCTGCGCCGCTTCCACCGCCGCGCGCTGGCGCCGGGCGCGGCCGGCGGCTTCCTGGACGTGACCGACGTGCCGGAGATGGTGCCGGTGGCGCGCGCCATCGACGGCATGGTGCAGCGGCTGCGCGACGCGGCCGAGCTGTTGCGGCAGGCCGCGGAGGACAACGCTCACGCCTTCAAGGGACCGATCGCCACCATCCGCCAGGCGGTGGCGCCGCTGGACGCCGCTTTGGTCGCGCCGGAGGCGTTGCAGCGGTCGCTGGCGGCGGTGAACACCTCGCTCGACCGGCTGGACGGGCTGGTGCGCTCGGCCCGCCGCCTCGACTCCGCGACGGCCGATCTCCTGGAGATCGCGCACGACCGGGTGGACCTCTCCGCGCTGCTGCGCGCGCTGGCCGCCGACAGCCGCGCGATGCGGAGCGATCAGCGCGTGACGATCACCGAATCGCTGGCACCGGGAGTCGTGGTGCTCGGCGCGGCCGAGGCAATCGAGAGCATCTTCGAGAATCTGCTGGATAACGCGATCAGCTTCTCCCCGCCCGGCGGAACGGTGCGGGTGACGCTGGCGGTTGCCGAAGGCACCGCGCTGGCGAAGATCGAGGACGAAGGGCCGGGCGTGCCGGAAGCGGCGCTGTCGCGCATCTTCGAGCGCTATTACACCGACCGCCGCGCGATGCCGCACCACACAGCGCCGGCTGGCACCGGGGAGCCGGCGCATTTCGGTATCGGGCTGTGGATCGCGCGGCAGAACGCCAGGGCGCTCGGCGGCGACATCACCGCCGTCAACCGGGTGCCGCAGGGCCTGAGCGTGCGGGTGCGGCTCAAGATGGCCGGGCGGGGCGAGCCACAGGCCCAGGCGGCGCCGGCGCCGTCCGTGCGCACCGCGCAGCTTGAAACTCAGGGCCGCGCGCGCTGACGCGCCGCCTCAGGGCACGCGATACACTTGGCCGGTCTGCGCGCCCTCGATGCTGCGGCTGTAGGCAAGCGCGACGCGAGACGCCGGCACCGGCTCGAAGCCACGGAAGAACGGACCGAAGGCCGGCATCGACTCGGTCAGCACGGTCGGGCTGATGACATTGATGCGCAGGCCGCGCGGCAGCTCGATCGCGGCGGCGCGCACGAACGCCTCCAGCGCGCCGTTGACCATGCTGGCCGAGGAGCCGGCCACGATCGGCGTGTCACTCAACACGCCTGAGACCAGCGTGATCGAGCCGCCGTCGCGCAGCGTCTCCCGCGCCGCCAGCGCCAGATTCACCTGCCCCATCAGCTTGCTCGCCAGCCCCAGCGCATAAACCGACTGCGTCACCGAAGCCACCTCGATCATGCCGAGCGGGCGGAACTCGGTGGCCCCGCTGGCGCAGGCCACGGCGTCGATCGGCCCGACCTTGCGGATGGCGGCGACGACGCTCGCTGGGTCGTCGATGTCGATCTGCACCGTGCCGGATTTGCGCCCGGCTGCCACCACATCGTGCCGCGCGCCCAGTTCCGCCGCCACCGCCCGGCCGATCGTGCCGCCTGCTCCGACCAAAAGGATACGCAGCCGCGCTGCATCCGCCATCGTCCGTCCTCCCCCGATGCGCGGCCCGACCGGCCGCCGGCGCACAGGGTTAGCTAACGCGCCAGCCGCCGGCAACGGCGCGGCAGGGCCCCCGCTGTCAACCGCCGCGTCCGCTCGTCGCTGACCGTTCGGCGGCGTCGCGCACAAGCGCACCGGCCCGATAGAGGCCATGCACGAACTTGCCGTATGGCATGGTCAGAAAGAATGCGAGCACAAGGCCGAGATGCACGGCCAGCACCGGCCCCATCGCCCCGGTGGCGCGCAGCGCGAGCAGCAGCAGCCCGCTGAGCGCGATCAGCAGCAGCAGGAGAAGCAGCGCTGCATCCCCGCCCAGCAACCCGCGCGGCTGCGGCGCCGGGTCGCCGATCAGCTTGAGCCACAGTAGCCCCGCCGTGCCGGCAACCATACCCAGCCCGCCCGTCGTGCCCAGCAGCACCGGCAGGCTGACGAACGGATAGGGCGCCGGCCAGCCGAGCAGATGGTCGTCGATTGTGCCGACCACAGTGGCCGCGAAGCACAGCAGAAACCCGTAGGCCATCAGATGATGCAGGCGGCGGCGCCCGTTCGCGAAGCTCTCGCCGGTGTCGTTGCAGCCATAGCCGCCGCCGCCGAGATGCCGCAGGGTCGCCGCGTCTCGCAGGCCTTGCAGCAGCGCCCCCGGCCCCGGAGGCTGCGCCGTTTTCCCGCCGCTGGCGCGCCAGAACCGGACGAAGCCGATGCCGAGCGCCAGCAGCGCGAACAGAAACGCAGCGCTTCCACCCCAAACCAGCGCGCCGTACGGAATGACATCGTAGAACCCGTGACCGGGCGCGAGCGACCGCGCATCGAACAGCCTCATCGGGCCTTGCAGCAGCAGCGCGAGCAGGAACACGCCACCGGTGCCGAGCGACATCGCCAGCGCGATCACCAGACCATTGCGCTCGAACGAAGCCGCGAGCGGCGCCGGCCAGGCAGCGGCCGCGTAGCTCTCCTGGCGCAGTTGCGCGAACACCTTCGGGACGTTGATGCCGAATGCGTGGGGCGGGGCGTACTGGCAGGCATAGTAGCAGGCACGGCAGGAATGGCAGAGGTTGGCGAGATGCGTGAGGTCCGCCGCCGAAAATGCCCGTCGCATCTCCATCGCCGGAAACACCACGCAGTAGCCTTCGCAGTAGCGACAAGCGTTGCAGACCTCCATGGTCCGCCGCGCCTCCTGCATCGTCGCGGTTTCGGCGAATGCCGAAGGATCAGCCCCGGACATGCTGCGCCGCCTCCGCCCCAGCGATCCGGCCGAACACAGTGCCAGATCGCCATTCCGAAGCCGGCGAGATAGCCCTGGCCGAGGATGCTGCCGGCCATGATCTCGCCCGCGGCGAACAGATTGGTCGCGGTGCTTCCGTCCTGCATGATCGCCTGGGCGCGCGCATTCACGCGCACGCCGAGATAGGTGAAGGTGATGCCCGGTCGCAGCGGATAGCCGGTGAACGGCGGCGCGATGATCGCGCGCGCCCAGTTGGTCTTCGGCGGATCGAGCCCCTGCGTCGCGACACCGTCCAGCCGCGTGGCGTCGAACGCGCCGGGCCGGCAAGCGGCGTTGAAGCGCGCCACTGTCGCGTCCAACGCCGCCGGATCGAGACCGAGCAGCCGCGCCAGTTCGGTGATGGAGCCCGCTCGGACCGCCGGAAACACCGATGGCATGAACAATTCTTCGCTGCGGGCGTCGAAGATGCTGTAGGCGACCTGGTCGGGCTGCTGCGCTACTAGCCGGCCCCAGATCGCGTAGCGTTTCGGCCAGACATCCTGGCCCTCGTCGTAGAAGCGCTGCGCGTGCTTGTTGACCACGATCGAGAACGGCACGCAGTCCAGCCGCGTGGCGATGCCGCCGTCGAATTTCGGCGCCCGCCCGTCGATCGCGACGGCGTGGCACTGCGTCGGATCGCCGACGGCGGCGACACCCTGCGCCAGCAGGTTGCGCAGCACCCGCCCGCGCGCGTAGGGCGTACCACGTATCAGGAAGTTCTCCGCAGCCGGCCCCCAGCTTTCCTTGAGCCATTCGATATTGGCCTGGAATCCGCCGGCGGCGGCAACGACCGCCTTGGCTGCGAGATGCAGCGGGAAGCCGCGGCTGGTGCCGCTCAACGTGCCGGCACGGCCGTCATCGAGCGCGATTGACTCGACCTCCGTGTCATACAGGATCTCCACGCCGAGTCGCTCGGCGGTGGCGTAACAGGCGTTGAGGAGCGCCTTTCCACCGCCGAGGAAAAAAGCATTGGTGCGCGCGAGGCTGAGCGTGCCCGCCAGCGACGGCTGAAAGCGCACGCCGCAACGCCGCATGAACGCCAGAGCGTCGTGCGAACCGCGGATCGTGAGCCGTGCCAGCGCCTCGTCGGTCTGACCGCCGGTGACGCGCCGCAGGTCGTCCCAGTACTCATCCTCCAGGTAGCATCCGGTCAGCACCGCGGTCGGCGCCGGGTGCATCACGCGCACATTGCGGGTGTGCCGGCTGTTGCCGCCGCGCATCGCACGTGGCGCGTGCTCCAGCACCACCACCGAGCACCCCGCCTCGCGCGCGGTGATCGCTGCTGACAACGCCGCGTTGCCCCCACCGACCACCGCCACGTCCCAGACCCGCCCGGTGCCCGGCATCCCGCCCCACGATCGTGCTTCCGCCCCTAACCCGGATCGTCCCGGAAGCCGCCCGTGTCAAGCACCCGGCCGTGCTGCGGCCCGAGGCCCACGGTCGCAGGCCCACGCCGCGCAAGGCGGCGACACCGCCGGAGACCCCGCGCGGGCGCAGGCTGCACCGCATCCTTCAGCCCGTCGCCGCCCCTCCACCCTGGCGAACGAGCAGCGGGCGTCCGGACATGGCGGATCCGGCCGCGGCGACGCGTGACAAATCCCTATTCCACGACGTGACCGATCCAGACGCGGTCAAACGGCGACTGGGATTCATACTGCACCTTCCGCACGCTCTCGGCGTCCAGTGCGTCGTATTCACAAATACCCCGCCGCCGATCCTCGGACATGACACTACGTTTCCAGGTCACGCCGTAGATATCCAGGCAATTGTGCTGTCGCCTTGCCGCTTCCGCCAGGTCTTCGTCGCTGGGCGGGATGGCGAATGTCCTCTCGACGATGAAGTGTATCACATTCGTCTCCTTCTGCTACGAAGCGACGGCACCGTGCGGGCCCAGCTGCCCGGACGAACGATTGCCGTCTGCCGCCTCCTTTTCCGCCTCCTCCAGATAGAAAAGCGCCCGCGCGCTGCGTATATCGACGGGGTCAAGTGCGCGTGCCGCCTCAAGGTGGGCAACGGCCTGCTGAATCTCCCCCGCCGCACTGTCGAGGCGGCCCAGAATCGCATGGGCGACGACAGCCTCCGTCGCCCGGCGCAACATGCTGGCGAGCGCAAGCGCCTCCTCTGCGGCTGCCTTTGCGCGCCCTGCCGCGCCATTGCGCAGGCAGAGGTCCGCGAATGTGTTCAGGAGAAAGGCCAGCCGCGACTTGTCATCGATCGCCCGCACCCTCTCCAGCCGTGACTCGAATAACTCCTGCGCACCCGCCTCGGCGCGTGCCACGCGCGCGAGCGCCTGCATGGCTTCGATAATCGGCATGCGCAGCGAGTCGACCTCGGCCAGCTTGCTCGCGAACTCGTCGCAGCGTACTTCGACTTCGTCATAATCCCCGCGTTCCAGGGCGATCGTCGTCAGCCAGATCATGGCTTCCGCCTGGTAGAAACGGTCCTCCCGGAACTCCGCGAAACTGATCGCCCGCCCGATCTGGCTTGACGCCGTGTCAAGATCGCCGCGCCACCGCGCGGCGAGCGCCCTGCCGATATTGAGATCGACAAAATCGAGGTTATTCGTCTCCGCCAGCGTCTCCGCTTCCCGGATCAGGTCCAGCGCACGGGGGATCGAGGACTCGACCGCGAGCAGGCAATAGGCCGTGTTCGCCGCCTGCCGGAAATGTGTCGCGACATCGGCCGTGCGGCTGATCCGTTCCGCGCGCAACGTCGCCTGATGTGCCAGTTCCGTGTTGTTGGCCTGAAAATGCACCTCCGAGACGAGACTCACGGCCTTGACGGCCTCGCTGTGCATGCCGCTCATGAGCGCGGCGTCAGCAGCCTTTTCCAGTCCAGCGACGAGCACCTGCATGTCACGCTTGTTGGAGGTCCCGGCGACGACTTTCACACCAAGCAGGTTGATTTGCAGGCGGATCCGTTCCTGCCCGGCCGGCAGATGCAGCAGATGCGCCAGGCCGCGCTCTGCCGTCTCGGCCGCCTGCGCGTTTGCGCAAAGCCTCAGGCAGCGTTGCGCCGCGCCGATGCACGCCCGCACCGCGGTGCCGTGATCTTCCGCAAGATCCGCGTGATGGACGAGATCGCCGTAGAGCCGCGGCTCCTCCTCCAGAAGTGCGGAAATCGCACGCGCGATCTGGCGATGCAGAAACCGGCGATGCGGCTGGGACTGGCGCCGATAGACTCCCTGACGGATGAGATCGTGCGCGAAATCGAAGTATCCGTCCACGGTGGGGCGCAGAAAGCCCAGGCGCTCCAGCCGCTCCAACCGGCTGAACAGCTGCATCTCCGGCATTCCAAGACACGCCCCCAGCAATTCCGGCCGGAATTCCCGCCCGATCGTCGCGGCCCAGACGAGGAGTTCGCGCTCCTGATCATTCAGCCGCGCGACCTGGTCCGCGATGAGGATGTCGAGACTCTGGTCACGCACATCCACCCCCTGCCCGCGAGCGAGCGCGAGGGCAACCGCAAGGAACGGGTTGCCGCCGCTGTAGCGGAAGGCAGCTGCCGCGTCGTCACTGCGCGGATCGAGCCCGACCAGGGTCGCTGTCTGGTCCGCGTTCAACGGTCTGAGTTCGACCTGTTCCAAGGCACGGTCGCGCACGAGTGATTGAACAAGTCGCCTCGCCCAGACATTGTCCTCAATCTCGCCGGCGCGTGCCGCGCCCGCCAGCAGCAGATGGGGGATGGCACTGCGGGCCAGGAAGTGGAACAGCGACGCCGACGCCTCGTCCAGCCATTGCAGGTCATCGACGATCAGTACCAAGGGCTGCACCTGCGCGAGGTTCTGCGTGAATGCAGCAATGTTCGCCAGCAACCGCTCGCGGCTGTTTGCGTCGGCGGGCTGAAGGGAGCCGGGACGCATGGCCGACAGCTGCGGCCGCAGCTCCTCGGGAATGAGTTCGTCAGGAAGGCCGCGCAGCGCATCGATGAAGCAGCCATAAGGACGCACCGTCTCTGCCTCGTAGCAGCGTGCAAGAGCGGCGCGCGCTCCACGTCCGCGCGCCTCGGCGGTCAGCGCCTCCAGCAGACGGGTCTTGCCGATGCCGGGCGGTCCGAGAAAGATCAGTGGAGTGGATGGCGAACCTTGGAAAAGCCTGCTGACGGCGGCGATGATGCGGCTCAGCTCCGCATCGCGGCCCACCAGCGTCGAATGCCAGTCCTGTTGCGGTTCCGCAGGCACGGTCGGCGACGGCGTCATTGCGGCCGCAGTGGCCGTGCGTTTGCGGCGCAGTTCGCGCAGAGTCGCTCGCAGTGACTCCGCCGCCTCGGTTCCAACCTCGTGACGCAGCATTTCGCTTGCGCGGTGGCAGTGCGCTTCCGCCTCGTCGGGACGTCCCGCCTTCGTCAGCAGTCGGATCAACATCGCATGTGCCGCCTCCGACAGCGGGTCGGCCGCGACCAGCGAGCGCGCATAGACCAGCGCACGCGGGGTGTCGTCCTGCAGCCGCTCGATCAGGCGGGTGAGCAGGTCGCGGCGCAACGTTCCAAGGCGCTCGCGCTCGGCCATGCACCAGTGATGGAAGCGATGGCAGGACGGTAGGTCGAGGCCGTCCAGAAACTCGCCTTGCAGCAGCGCGGCCGCTTCTGCGAGCGCCTCCAGCGGTACGTCTTCGGCGCTGCCGGCCACCAGGGCGCGCACGCGCTCCACATCGATGAAGGCGCGTTGCGCCACGAAGCCGACCCGTTCGCGATCGGCATTCAGGCGCGTCGTACCCGGATCGTCAACAACATCGCGCAGCTTGCTCAGGCTCCAGCGCAGCGCGCCGCGCGGGTCGTCCGGCCCGTCCCAGAGTAGATCACAAAGGGATTGCCGCAACTGCGGCGTGCGATTGGAGACGAGATAGCCAAGCAGCGCGCGTGTCCGCTTCGATGCAGGCAGGGCAATCATCTCGCCGGCTCGCGTCACTTGCAGGTCGCCGAGCAGGCGTATGTGCAGCTCGCCCTGATCGGGCGGCACTGGGGGGATCGGCGAGACGCTCCGCGGTACGAGCGAAGCCACGTTCACTCCAAACGGCGTTCTTCACGCGTCATGGGCATCCTACACCCGCGATCAGCGCGATTAAAGCCGGATTTAGTATTTCGTCGTGGACACAACTGTACGTCGAATTTTCTTGCACGGTGCTCCCCTGTTCCCGCCTGGATTGGCCGCGATCGCCACGGGCATTCGCGTCGGCCGTCGTCGGGAGGAGGCCGACCGTTTGAAGGGTCGGCATCGATCACGGACTCCTGAGCGCGAATTTCGACGTACCCTCCGACGGGCGCTCACACGATCGGCGCGGAAGCTGTCCCCATCGCCCCGGCCGCCTGTCTTCACACCGCTAGGGCCACGCAGGAGAGTGACCATGGCCGCCACCTCGACCACCGCCCCGTTTAGCAGCCGCATCGGCTCGGTTGCCGCGATCATCCTGGTGGGGACCGCCGTTCTGGCCGGGTTCGCGCAATCCGCCCAATCCGCCTCGGCGGTTCAGAACGTGCCGATGCTGGCCGAGACAACGCAGGCCGCATCGGTGAAGGCCCAGAACAGCGCGCTGTCTCCGTCGGCCGTTCCGACCTCCGATGCCCCCGCGCCAGTCGCCTCGATCGGCCTGGGCTGGGGCTAAGGGGGAACGACGATGTTCAGCTTCATCCTCGCGGGAGCGGTCATGTACGTCGCGCTGCTCTGCTGTGTCGCCGTCGAAGGATCACCCCGCCGCGGACGATTCTGCGGTGGGGCTGCCGACCCGCACAATGGACGACACCCGTCAGGCGGGGATCCGCTCAACACTCAGTCTGAGGTCAACGGTCATGCTGGCATCCCGGTACTGCGGTGAGATGTGCGATGGGGCGGTGGCGCCGGATGCAGCAACGCCGGAGGGCGCATGCGGCGGCAACGCTCTTCAAGTGCTGATCGGCAGGGTCGCTGCCGGCGATGAGCAGGCCTTCCGGCGCATCCACGATCTGCAATGGGGGCGGCTTTCGGCCGCTGCCCTCGGCATTACGCATCAACGCGCACTGGCCGCGGACGCCGTGCAGGAGGGCTTCCTGCAGCTTTGGCAGAACGCCCACCGGTTCGACGCGACGCGCGGAAACGCCGAGGCCTGGTTGCTGCGCCTGGTCCGCTATCGTGCGATCGACATCACCCGTCGCCGCGCGCACGAGACGCAGGGGTGCCCGGCGACCGATGCCGTCGACGATTCACCGGATCCACTGACGACGCTCGCGGCGAGATCCGACGCGGTCAGACTGCATGTCTGCCTGCGCTGCCTGCATCCCCTCCGACGTCAGGTCGTGCTGCTGTCATTTGTAGACGACCTGCCGCATGCGGAGATCGCACGAACCCTGCACATGCCGCTCGGCACGGTGAAGTGCACGCTGCGCCGCAGCCTGCGGATGCTCCGCAAGTGCCTCGACAAGCAGGACGAAGCTGCACCTCGCAGCAATGCCTCGTATCCATCCGGTGAGTACCGCGGGGGGGGATTTCAGGTTTTTGCGGGTGCCGCGCGGCGGTATTCTTCGAGGAGGAGCCGAACCTCGTCGATGCCCTCGTCGTTGAAGGCCATTGTTCCATCGTCATCGTCGAGGCCATAGACCTAGATGCCGCCATCTTCGGGCTCCAGGCCGACTGTCATGTCGTGAATGAGGCTTTCCTCGACGCCGAGGCGCTTGGCGACGCTGTGACCTTGCCCCCAACGCGTCCTCGTTCATAAGCAGAATTCGTTCTGGTGGGGGTTCATCCTTGACTGTGCCGCGAACTCGTTGGGGGTCAGCCCCTTCAGGCTCGTATGGGGGCGATGCGCGTTATAGTCGGCCCGCCAGGCGTCAATGATCCGCCGGGCCGCGGGCAGACCCGGGAAGACGTGCTCATTGAGGCATTCGTCGCGCAAGTGGCCGATCGGGCTCTCGGCAAACGCGTTCTGCACCGGCTTGGCGGGGGCGATGTAGTGCCAGCCGACACTCCGGTCCTCCTGCCAGCGCAGCACCGCGTGCGAGGTCAGCTCGGTGCCGTTGTCGCTGACCACCAGCAGCGGCAGGCCGCGCAGCGCGACGATGCGATCCAGTTCGCGCACCACGCGCCGCCCGGACAGTGACGTGTCCACCACCAGCGCCGTATCCCTCCGCCGATGGCCGCCTGGGTGCGACGCCGCTCGACACCTTAAGTAGCTGGTTAAGTAGGCGCTTGAGGTGTGGTGATGGACGGGGTGGTGGAGATCATCTGAACCGCGCCGGGTTTGCCGGAGGCTGTTTGGGTCAAATCAAGCGGCGATCGGCGTGGCGTTGAGCTGGGCGTAGAACCTTTCTTCTGCCTCGGCGGGCGGGATGTTGCCGATGGGTTCGAGGAGGCGGCGGTGATTGAACCAGTCGACCCATTCCAGGGTTGCGAACTCGACGGCCTCGAAAGATCGCCAAGGGCCGCGCCTGTGGATCACCTCGGCCTTGTAGAGGCCGATGATGCTTTCGGCGAGGGCATTGATGCTCCTATGTTGGTCAAGGTGCTCGTGTACCGGCCGCGGTTTTTGAGACACCGGATTGCAGCCTACGCCGCGAGCACGGCGGGTTGAAGCTGGTTTCGGCGAACGGCTTGCGGCGTGATGAAGCCGTGGCGTTCGATCAGCCAAGTGGCGTTGTAGGTCTCGCGGAACGCGAGCAGGGCGAGGCGGAGTTCGTCGACCGTTTCGAATGTCCTCACCCACAGCAGGTTCTCCTTGAGCGTGCGAATGAAGCGCTCGGCACAGCCATTGCCTTCGGGTGCCCGCACGAAGGCGGGCGAACTCTCGATGCCGAGAAAGCGCAACTCGCCCTGGAAGGCGTCGGACATGTATTGCGAGCCGTGGTCGTGGCGCACGCTCAGGCCACGCGCGATGTCCTTGGCGAAGCCACCGAAATGCTGCCGCACGCCCTGACGGATCGGCTCCGGTGCCTCGAAGCGGGTGGCCTGCCGGGCGGCGTGGATGCCAACGCACGCGGCACTGAAGTGGTCGACCGCGATGAACACCGCTGCCTGGCCCTCGCCGGTGATGGTGGTCGTCAGGTCGGTGCCCCACATGGTGTCGATCGTCGCGGGGATGATGGTGCCGTCATGGCTGCGCGGACCGCGTGGCGCGCCGACGCGCGACGGGGCGAGCAGATCGTGCGCGCGCATCAGCCGCAGCACCCGCCGCCGCGAGGTCCGCACGCCCTGCACGCGCAGCCGGGCCCAGACCTTGCGGTGCCCTTCGCCGTGAAAGGGGCTGGTGGCCAGGACGACGCGGATCGCCTCGAGCAATCGCGTGTCCGGCATCGGACCGACCGGCCCGGGGCGCCGTGCTGGTTCCGGCCGCGGCGCAGCGCGCTGCCGGTAGACGGTTGCGCGCGAGACGCACCAAGCCCGGCAGACCGCAGCCAGGCCATAAGGGCGGCCGGTGACCGGCGAGACGGCGCCGCTCATGGTCGCGGCCTCCGGCGGGCTAAAGGGCGGCCAGACTCCAGGATGGCGATCTTCTTGTGCAGCAGATCGCGTTCGATCATCACTTCGCCGAGCTTCGCCTTCAGCCGTTCGTTCTCCAGCGCCTCGCCGCTGTCCGGGCGGGTGACCAGCGCCGCCTCCCCGGCGGCCAGGAAGGCCTCGCGCCACGCCGTCAGCGTCGCCGCCGTGACGCC
>JAKADX010000071.1 GCA_021818505.1 Pseudomonadota bacterium | reverse complement strand
GCCGTTCCGCCGCCACCGGCGCCCGCGACCGCCGCACCGCCTCCGCCAGCACCGCCCGCATTGGCCAAGCCGGCACCCGCGACCCCGGCGCCCGCGGCCCAGGCACCCGCCGCATCGACGGCGCTGCCGCCAGCGGTGCCGGCCCCGCCGGCGCCGACACCGCCCAAGCCCGCCCCGACCGAGGAGCCGCAGGTGCGGCTGTCGCTGATGCCGCGCGAACTCCCGCCGCCGCCGATCTTCGAGACGCCCCGACAGCTGTCGGCACCCCACCCTTCACCGGCACCGCGCCGCCGGCCGGTCTTCCCGATGCCGATGGACACCAGTCTCGGCATCGGCGCGCCGTCGCCGACGCGGCTCGCGAGTCGGGGCACTGGCGCCGTGGACCTCTCGCTCGGCCGCGCTGCCCGCGATTCGCCCGGCGCGCCACCGCGCGACACCTCGGCCGCGCAAGGCGACATCGTCGTGCGCGGCGCGCATGTCGGCAAGGACTGGGAGGAGCTGCTGCACGAGTGGTGGCTGCAGCACGGCTATTATCCCGACGAGGCGGCGCGGAAAGGCGAATCCGGAGCGGTCCGCATTCATGTGAACGTGGATCGCTACGGCCACGTGCATCTGGTCGAACTGGAAAGCTCCTCGGGCTCGCAATGGCTGGACATGGGCGCACAGGCGACGTTCCGCGGCGCGCAACTGCCACCGTTCCCGCCCAGCACGCCGGAGCCACAGGCCGACCTGGACATCACCATCCGCTACATCCTGCTTGGGCACTGACGCGATTACGTTCGGTGACATTCCGTCGCGACCGCGTCACGCGGGCAACACCATGTCGCCGCAGCGCCGGGCAACGATGCGGTCCCGGCACTCATGGAGCCGCGAAAGGAAGCCACCGATGCGCCATCCGCTGCGTTCGCTTGCCGTGACCGTCGGGCTGCTGGTGCTCGGCGGCGCACTGTCGGGCTGCATTATCGTGGATGACGGTTGGCACCATCGTGGCTGGTGCGGGTGGCACGATTGCCGGTGAGTCACGCCGGCGCGTGGGTCACCGCCTCGATGTTCAGCCCGTCCGGGTCAAGAACGAAAGCGCCATAATAGTCCGGCGAGTAGTGCGGGCGCAGGCCGGGGGCACCGTTATCGCTGCCGCCGGCCGCCAGGGCCGCGGCATAGAACGCATCGACCTCCGCGCGGCTGCGCGCGTTGAAGGCGAGGTGCAGATAGTTCACCGGCTTGCCAGCCACGCCGAACCAGAATTGCGGCCGCCCGTCGCGTCCCATCATCGCCCAGCGGTCGCCCTCCACCACGATGCCGATGCCGAGCGGCGCCAGCGCCGCGACATAGAAGGCGCGGCTGCGCGCAAAATCGCGCACCGCGTAGCCGACATGGTCGAGCATGGTCCCCTCACTGCCCTTGCCGTGGCAGCCTAGCGCGATTTGCCGGCGCCGTCGCATCCGCTAACCTCGGCGGCGCCGCACCAAGGGAGGATAACAATGCCGCGGATGCAACTGGGCGAGCGGGCGATCGTGGTCGCCATGGATCATGCCCGCACGCTCGGCGTGGTGCAGGGCCTTGAGGACCCAGGCGCGGTGCTGGAACGCGTGCTGGATGCCGGCGCCGACGCGGTGATGACGTCATACGGCGTCATCAAGCACTACCGCCAGCGGCTGATCGGCCGCGTGCCGACGTTCCTGCGGCTCGACGGCGGACCGTCGATCTATCGGGAGGACTGGCTGCGCTACAGCGAATGGTCGCTGCTGCACAGCGTCGAGGATGCGCGTGCGCTCGGCGTCGATGGTGTGTGCGTGATGGGATTCATGGGTGGCACGGTCGAGATGCGCACCTATGAGATCGTCGCGCGCGTGGTCGGCGACTGCGCGCGCGACGGGCTGCCGGTAATGGTCGAGGCGCTGCCGTGTCCCGCCGAGCGCATCCCCGATCCGACCGATGCGCAGGCGATGGCCTCCGCCAGCCGCATCGCCTTCGAACTCGGCGCCGACATCGTGAAAACCTACTATACCGGCTCGCCGGACAGCTTTCGCCGGGTCGTTTCCGGCTGCCCGGCGCCGGTGCTGATCGCCGGCGGGGCGCGCATGGACACGATGCGGGCGGCGCTGGAGGTCGTGCACGGATCGGTGCAGGCCGGGGGCAGGGGCGTCGTGTTCGGCCGCAACATCTGGCAAAGCCCGGAGCCGGCGCGCGTGGTGCGGGCGCTGCGCGGCATCATCCACCAGGGTGCCACGGTCGCCGATGCGATGGCGGATGCCGGCCTGACAGGATGACCGCCGGGCTGATCGGGCTGGATTGCGGCACGCAGCACATCCGCGCGCTGCTGGTCGATCTGCACGGCGCCACGCGCGCGCTCGCCAGCCGTCCCACGCCGACGATCGCGGTCGCTCCCGGTCAGGCCGAACACGAACCGGAGGCGCTGTGGCAGGCGGTGCTGGCGGTGCTGGCCGAGGTTGCCGCGGCGGCGCCGGAGATCGAGGTTGCCGGCATCGCCTGCGCCAGCATGGGCGAGGTCTGCGTGCTGCTGGACGACGCTGACCGTCCGCTCGGCCGCAGCATCACCTGGTTCGATCGCCGCACCGAGCCTGATGCGGCGCTTCTGGCCGAAGAGGTCGGCGCAGGGCACCTGTTCGCGGTCACCGGAATGCCGGTCGATCCGACGCTGACGCTCTGCAAGCTGCTGTGGCAGCGCCGTACCGATCCCGCCGGCTTCGCGCGGGCACGGCGGATGCTCAACCTCGCCGATTACATCGCTTTCCGCCTGTGCGGTGAGGCGGCGACCGACCGCAGCCTGGCCTCGCGCACATTGCTGCTCGACATCGGCGCGGGGGTTTGGTCGGACGATCTGCTGGCGCGCACAGGCATCAGCGCGGCGCTGCTGCCGCCGCTGCGGTCGAGCGGGGCGTGCCTGGGGCCGGTTCGGGCAGACGTACTGACGGCGACCGGGTTGCGGGGCCGGCCGGTAGTCGGGGTAGGCGGGCACGATCACGTCGTCGGCGGGTTCGCCGCCGGGGCGGGGCGGCCGGGCGTGCTGCTCGACAGCATCGGCACCGCGGAGGCACTGCTGCGGACGGTGGTGCGGCCGGTGCTGACCGAGGCGACGCGCCGCTTCGGCTTCTTCCAGGGGGTCGCTGCGCTGGATGCCCGATTCGCTTATGTCGGCGCCGGTATCAACCGCGCCGGCGGCGCGATCGAGTGGCTATGCGGCCTGCTCGGCGACCGCCCGCGCGCGGACCTGATCGCGCAGGCGGAGGCAACGCCGATCGGCAGCCGCGGGATGCTGTTCCTGCCGCATCTCGCCTACGCCACCGCGCCGGTGGTGGATGTCGCCGCGCGCGGCGCCTTCCTGGGGCTCACCACGGCAACCGATCCCGGCGCGCTGTTCCGCGCTGTGCTGGAAGGGTTGGCGATGGAAGCGCGGTTGTCGGTGGACGCGATCTCGGCGCTGCCAGGGGCCGGCCCGCCGGAGGAGATTCGCGTCATTGGTGGCGGCGCGCGCAACACGCTGCTGCTGCGGATCAAGGCCGCGGTGTACGGCTGCGACCTGACCGTGATCGACGCGCCGGAGGCGACCGCGCTCGGCGCGGCCCTGCTCGGCGGCATCGCAGCCAGCCTGTGGCCCGATCTCGCCACGGCGCTAGGTACGATCGCGCAGGCGCGGCGGACGATCGCACCGGACCCGGAATGGGCGGCTTGCTACGCGACGCTGTTCGGGGAAATCTACCGCCGTGCCTACCCGGACCTGGCGCCGCTCAGTCATGCGCTGACGCGCTTCGATGCCGGGGCGATGACCGCAAAACGGGAGGAAAACACATGAAACGACGCACACTGGGCGCCGCGCTGGCGGCGCTGGGGCTTGCCGCACTGGCAACCGCCCCGGCGCAGGCCGCCGGGAAGAAGCTGACCATCGCGCTGATCCCCGGCCTGACCACCGACGCGTTCTACATCACCATGCACAAGGGCGCGCAGGCGGCGGCGGACGCGCTGGGCGACACTCTGGTGTTCCAGGGCGCCCCGGAATTCAACGCGGTGCTGCAGGTGCCGGTGCTGGACGCGGTGATCGCGCGCCATCCCGACGCCATCCTGATCGCGCCGACCGACAAGGTGCAACTGATCCAGCCGCTCAAGAAAGCCATTGATGCCGGGATCAAGGTCATCACCGTCGATACCTTCATCGGCACCGGCAAGTACCAGACCGGCAGCGGGGATGCGGATTTCCCGCTGAGCTACGTCGCCTCCGACAACATCCTCGGCGGGCAGATCGCGGCACGCGCGCTGGCGAAGGCGATCGGCGACAAGGGCAAGGTCTATGTCTCCAACGTCAAGCCCGGCGTCTCCACTACCGATCAGCGGGAGGAGGGTTTCAAGGAGGAGATGAAGAACCATCCCGGCATCACCGTGCTGACGACGCAGTTCAACGACGACGACGCCAACAAGGCGGCGAGCCAGTTGCAATCGGTGCTGGCGCGCAACCCCGATCTGGCCGGCGTGTTCGGCGCCAACCTGTTCTCCGCCCTGGGGGCTGCCAACGGCGTCAAGCAGGCAGGGAAGGCGGGCGCGATCAAGGTCGCCGCGTTCGACGCGCCGAAGTCGATCGTCGAACAGCTCAAGAGCGGGCTGGTCGATATGGCGATCGCGCAGCACCCGTCGGAGATCGGCTATTTCGGCGTGGTGGCGGCGCACGCCGCGCTGACCGGCCACTCGATCCCGACCGCAATCGGCACCGGCTTCACGGTGATCACAAAGGACAACGTGGACGACCCGAACGTCAGCCGATTCCTGTATTCCGACTGATCGCAAGACCCTGAGCCAGGCCCTCTCCCGCTTCCGGGAGAGGGTGCCGAGCGCAGCGAGGCGCGTGAGGGTGCCGACGTAAGGAAACTCTGTGTCCACCACTGCCACCGTCGCCGCCAGGCAATCGTCCCGAGTCCCGCTGCTGGCCGCGCTCGCCGCGGCGAGGGCGTGGCTGTTCCTGATCGTCCTGATCACAGTCTTCGAAATCTGGGCGCGCGTGTCGTTCGGCGCCAGCTTCGTCGGCAACCTGTTCAACCTGCGCTCGGTCGCGGTGTTCGCGGTGGCGCCGCTGCTGCTGGCCATCGGGCAGACCTTCGTCATCATCTCCGGCGGCATCGACCTGTCGGTGGGCTTCACGATGGGACTGGCGGCGATCGTGCTGGCGCACACGGTCAATCTGGCGACGCCTGCGCTCGGCACCGGGGCGGGGCTGCTCGTCGGTGTCGCCGTAGCCGTGCTGGCCTCGATGATTCCCGGTGTGGTCAACGGGCTGCTGATCGCGCGGTTGCGCGTGCCGCCGTTCATCGGCACGCTCGGCATGTATGGCGTAGCGCGCGGCGTCGCGTTTCTGCTCGCCGGCGGCACCACGGTTCCGGTTTCCAACGCCGCGCTCAACTACATCGGCAACGGCCAGCTTGCCGGCTTTCCGGTGGTCGTACTGCTGACGGTGCTGGCGCTGCTGGTGCTGCACTACCTGCTGTCGCAGTCGAAGTTCGGGCAGTACACCTACGCCGTCGGCGGCAATCGCGCCGCCGCGGTGCGCGCCGGCATCAACGTGCGCAGCGTCACCATCCGCCTCTACGTGCTCTCGGCGGTCTGCGCCGGGATCGGCGGCATCCTCTACACTGGCCGCTTCTCCGCCGGCGCCGCGCAGGCCGGGGAGCCGCTGCTGCTCGACAGCATCGCCGCCGTGGTGATTGGCGGCGCGAGCCTGTTCGGCGGCTCCGGCACCATCGTCGGCACGCTGATCGGCGCACTGATCGTCGCGGTGATCCAGTACGGGCTGGTGTTCATCAACGTCGAGCCGTTCTGGCAGTTCGTCGCCGTCGGCGTCGTCATCATCATTTCCGTGCTCGTCGATCAGAGCCAGAGACGGCTGGGCGGAGGGCGCGTCGATGAGTGAGGGAACGCCACTGCTGCAGGCGAGCGGCATCAGCAAGCGGTTCGGTGGCGTGCACGCGCTGGAGGATGTCGATTTCGGCCTCGCGGCCGGCGAGGTGGTGGCGCTGGCGGGCGACAACGGGGCCGGGAAATCGACGCTGATAAAGATCATCTCCGGCGTGTTTCCACCCGACGGCGGCACGCTGTTCTATCAGGGCAGCCGCGTTGCCTTTGCCAATCCGCAGGATGCGCGCGCGCGCGGCATCGAGACGATCTATCAGGACCTCGCGCTTGCCGATAATCTCGATGTCGGCGCCAACGTCTTTCTGGGCCGCGAGCCGATGACGCGCCGCTTCGGGCTGCCGGTGATCGACCGGCGCCGGATGCGCGCGGAGGCAGCGATGACGCTCGACCGGCTCGATATCGGGCTCGACCGGCTGGACCGGCCGGTGAGCGCGTTGTCGGGCGGGCAGCGGCAATGCGTCGCGATCGGACGCGCGCTACACTGGAACGCCCGCGTGCTCATCATGGACGAACCAACGGCGGCGCTGGGCGTGCCGGAGCAGCGCAAGGTGATCGCGCTGATCCAGTCGCTGAAGGCTCATGGCGTCGGCATCGTGTTCATCTCGCACAACCTCGCCGACATCTTCGCGGTCGCCGACCGCATCGTGGTGCTGCGCCGGGGCACAAATGCCGGCGAGCGGACACGGGCGGCGACCAATCCCGACGAGATCGTGCGCCTGATGGTCGGCTGAACCCGCCGCCGGGGCATCGGCGGCGGATCGTGCAGCGTCGGCTACTGCGCCGGCGGCGGGAGCGGCGGTGGGGCGCCAGGGCCATCATTGTCCCAGCCGGGACCGCCTTTCATGCCCTCGCCCCAGCCATGCCCCATATGCTCGCGCCAGAAATGCTCGCCCCAGGGCGGGCGCGGGCCGGCGACCGTCTGCAGATGCGCCGCGTCCGGCCCGATCCGGCGCGCGTCGATGGCGCGGCCGAGCGGACCGGCATAGCCGTCGCCGTGAACCGACAGCGGTTTGCCCGGGGAGAGCATGTCGGCCAGCCGCTGCGCTTCCGGCGGCGGCAGATGCACGACCGTTCCGTCCGCCATCAGCACGCCGTTGACCTCCCCGCGCCGTCCATAGAGTGGGGCCTTCACCGTGCCCTGCACGGTCATCGCACCGGCCTCGCGCAGGTGCGGTGGGCCATTCCAGGCCACGGTGATGTGGGTCGCATCGTTGGTGACCGAAGCGGCAGCGATCAGCTTCACCGCGCGCGCCTTCAACCCGTGAACGGTGACGGCATCGCCGGGTTTCACCGCGAAAACAAGCTGGGTGGAGAGCGATGGTGGCACATGGACTTCGGTGCCGTCGGCGAGCAATAGCCCGTCCACGTCTCCGCGCGGGGTCGGGAGGTACTGTGCCACCGTGCCCTTCGTCGCCGGCAACTGGTCGAGGTCGAAGGTGGTGTCCATCTGCGCATAGGCGATGCCGCCAGCACCGGCCGCGAGCAGCGTGGCGGCCAGCAGGGCGGTTCTCAGGCGTGACATGGGATTCTCCTGCAACACCGGGCCGAAGCGGCCCGCACGCTGCTCAGCGCAACCGGCGTGCCAGTGCCTGCCTAGCGGAAATCTGCGGCTGCTTCGCCCGCCGACCGGTCGGGATCGTCACTTCGCGCGACGCCGCCGTCCGCTTTGCAGACGCGCGTCGGGCCTCATGTCGCCGGCCATTTCGGGAAGCGCGCCATCGCCTCCAGGTCCTCCAGCGGCAAGTGATGGCGGACATACATGCGGCTGGCATCGCGCGGCGGCTGCCAGTCCCAGGCGGTCGGCGTGCCCTGCCGCAGCGCCTCGGTAAGCAGGATGCGGCGCCGCTGGCTCTCCAGCACCGATGCGTGCAGCGCCGGGATGTCCCACCGCCGCGTCACCTCGGCGCGATAGGCCGCGACACGCGCCGCATGCGCCGGATCGTCGGCGAGGTTGACCCGCTCGTCAGGATCGGCGGCAACGTCGTAGAACAGGTCGGCATCGTCCGGCGTGTGGATGAATTTCTCCGCGCCGCGTCGGATCATGACCATCGGCGCGACGACGCCCTCGGCGAGATACTCGCCGATTGCCTCATCGTGACCGCCGCTGCGCGCGAGGTGCGGCAGCAGGCTGCGTCCGTCGATGGGCGTTGCATAATCGGGCGCACGGCCGTCGCCCGCGATCTCCGCCAGCGTCGGCAACAGATCCGCGAGCGATACGGCGGCGCTTATCCGCCCGGCGGCGAACATGGCGGGGGCTGCGACGATCAGTGGTACGCGCGCCGCCGGCTCGTGGAAGTTCATCTTGTACCACAGGCCACGCTCGCCCAGCATCTCGCCGTGATCGGCGATCAGCACGACGATCGTGCTGTCCGCCAGCCGTGCCGCGCGCAACGCGGCAAGCACGCGGCCCACCTTGTCGTCGAAATAGGAAATCGCGGCGTAGTATGCGCGCCGTGCCGCCTGCACCTGCGCCGCCGTCACCGGCTGCGCGTCGAGGCCGAACACATGGCGCAGCCGCCGCGCGTGCGCATCCGCGGCCGGCTGCGCGAGGCGCGGCGGCGGGATGTCGGCGTCGGTGTAGCGGTTCCAGTATTCCTCGGTGATGGTGAAGGGGTCGTGCGGATGGGTGAAAGAGGCGACCATGCAGAACGGCCGTCGATCGCTGCCGCGCGCGATATCGAACAGCTTCTGTTCGGCGGTGAAGGCGACTTCCTCGTCGAAGTCGATCTGGTTGGTGCGCGCGCAGGGACCAGCCTGGATCACCGATTCCATCGAATGATACCAGTCCGGCCGATGCTCGAAGCGCGTCCAGTCCGGCGTCCAGGCGTAGTCGGCGGGATAGATGTCGGTGGTCAGCCGCTCCTCGAACCCGTGCAACTGGTCGGGACCGCAGAAATGCATCTTGCCGGTCAGGATGGTGCGATAGCCGGCGCACCGCAGGTAATGCGGGAAGGCCGGAAGCTGCGAAGGGAACTCCGCGGCGTTGTCGTACACGCCGGTCCGTGACGGCAATTGCCCGTAGATCAGCACGCCGCGCGAGGGCGCGCAGAGCGGGCTGTTGCAATAGGCGGCCTCGAACACCACGCCGCGTGCCGCCAGCGCGTCGATGTGCGGCGTGCGCGCGACACCATCGCCATAGCACGGCAACGCCAGCGCGCTAAGCTGATCCGCCATCAGGACCAGCAGGTTCGGCCGGTTCACGGACGGTTCGCGGTCAATGTTCGTGGATCGCGCAGTGTTGCATCGGTCAGGTACAGCATCATGCGGCCGATGTGACGCGTCGCGGTGGACATCCGCACCGGCAGCGGCGGCAGGCCGGGCAGGACGGTCCCCATCCAGATAGTGTCGGAGTGCATGCTTGGCGAATCAGGGGACTCATCGCGGTAGAAACCCGCGAGCACGCGCGTGTCGAGCACACAGCGCAGAGTTGGCCCGCGCCAGGAGGAGCGGTCGGTCGGAGGCAGATCGTCCGGGCCGTCGGCGTGCAGATTGACGGCCTCCACCTGCCGCCCGTCGAACACCTTGACGTGTCCGCTGCAATGGCCCTGCGTGGCGACCTCATGCACCACCAGCGCCGTGACGCTCATGCTGTCGATCACATGCTGCTCGAAGGACGGTGGAACCGGGGTGTGTTCGCCGTCATCGGATGGTTGCAGAGTCTCCACCGTTGCATCACCGTTCGTGAAAGCCACCGCGACATGGCGCGGCTGGCCGCCGAACACGCCCTCATTGTCGAAGTGCAGCGCATTGACGCCGGTTCCGTCCCACACGCCCTCGGCCCAGGTCTGCCAGCGGGCGTGATAGAGGAAGCCGACCACCCCGGCGGTGTGACCGGCGAGCGTGATTCGATAGCCGCTCGGCGTCATGGTCAGCACGCTCTTCATCGTCACCGCGTGGAAGCCCCGCGCGTAGCCGGCATAGCTGAGTTCGACCACGACCGGCTGGGCATCGGCCGCGGCTGGGACAGGCGGCAGGAGGAGCAGGAGCGGGAGCAGGGCGACGGGTGGGCGCATGGCGCGATGATGGCAGCATTCGCGGCCAAGGCAACCGGGCCGCGGCCGGCGCCACTCAGGAAAGGTTCGCTCCGCGCGGCGGCCGCACGCCTTCCAGGCCGCGGAACTCGGGGAATCGCAGCATCGCTGCCCAGAGATGGTCGCCATAGCTGAACGGCGCAGCCAGCTCGGCGCCGCGCGGTTCCAGGGGCGCGATCACGGCATCGGCCCGCGGCTCGAAGAAGAAGGGAATCGAATGGCGCGTCTGCACCCCGCCCAGGACGCGATGCCGCGTCGCCTTCACGCGTCCCGTCGTCCAGCGTTCCAGAAGCAGCCCGAAATTGACCGCGAGCGTGCCCTCCTCGGCCGGCACGTCCAACCATGCCCCGTTCGCCGCTTGCGCCTGCAGCCCGGCCACGCCGTCCTGCGCGAGCAGGGTGACGAAGCCGCTGTCGTGGTGCTCACCGCCGATCAACAGTCGCCGCTTGCCCCCGTGTTCGACCCAGGCGACCGCCTCAGCCAGCCCGGCGTAGCTCGCTGGCGGCCGGGGCGGATAGCGGATCAGCCGTAGCGTCGAGATGCCGCCGGCGAAGGCCGCGTCGAACACTGTCTCCGGCAGCCCGAGCCCGCGCGCCAGCGCGCGCATCAGCGTGATGCCGAGCCGTTCCATCCCGCGATAGTATGACGCGGCGGCCGAGCGCCAGCCCGGCAACGCGTCCTCCGGCGGCAGCGGCGTCGGCTCCATCAGTGGGTCACCTCCCGCCACGGCGCGCGCGGGGTCGGCCACGTCGGGGCCGATGTCGATGCCCTCCTTGTAGGACCCGGCATTGTTCTGCAATGGGAACCAGCCGCGGTACAGGTTACGGTTCGCGGGTGCGAAGCTGCGCCGCAGCAGAGGCGCGCGTGCGACCTCGGACAGCGTGAAGATGCGGAGCAACGCGGCGCGTTCGGCCACGCCGCCTGGCAGCAGGCCGGGTGCCGCGGCGATCGTCATGAAGCCGGTGCCGGTAGCTGCGGCCAGGATCGCGGCATCGGTCGCCTCGCGCGCACGGCCGGGCGCGCCGAACAGGCTACTCACGTCGATGCGCGCAATCATCGCGCCCTCCTGCGGTTTGAGCCGGATAGGCGCTTTACAGCATTGCGCGAAGGTTGGCATGGTTCACTGAAGGATCGTATGAGGGCGGCGCAATGGCGACGGAGGCCGGCGGAGCGGTGGCGGCCGTGGCGCCGCGGGTCGCACGACCCGCGGTGCCGCCCGGGCTGCTGCTGGTGCTGCCGCTGTTGCTGTACTTGTTGGTGCTGTACGCGCTGCCGGTCGCCGGCATGATGCTGCGCAGCGTGGCAGAACCGCACTGGACGCTCGCCAACTACGCCGCGCTGCTGCACGACCGCATCTATGCGCTGGTGCTGTGGATCACGCTGCGGATCAGCCTCGTGGTCACGATCGTCGTGCTGTTGCTCGGCTATCCGGTGGCCTACATGCTGGCGCGACTGCCGCCGGCGCGGAGCAATCTGCTGATGATCCTGGTGCTCCTGCCGTTCTGGAGCAGCATCCTGGTGCGCAGCTATGCCTGGATGGTGCTGCTCGGCCGCAACGGCATCATCAACCAATTGCTGCTGGCCAGCGGCATGACCAGCGAGCCAATCAGGCTGCTGAACACCACTTTCGCGGTCTATGTCGCGATGGTGCATGTGCTGCTGCCGTTCATGATCCTGCCGCTTTATGCCGCGCTGCGTGGCATCGACCCGGCACTGCTGCGTGCCGCGGCGAGTCTGGGCGCGCGTCCCTCCGCGGTGTTCCGCCGCATCGTGCTGCCGTTGAGCCTGCCCGGAATTTCCGCCGGTTGCCTGCTGGTGTTCATCCTTGCCCTCGGCTTCTACATCACGCCGGCGCTGGTCGGCAGCCCGCGCGACCTGATGATGGCGATCCTGATCCAGCAGCAGATCGACCTGTTCAACTGGCCGCTCGGCTCGGCGCTCGGTGTCGTGCTTCTGGCCGCGGCGCTGGGCACATTCGCGGTGTTCACGCGGGTGCTGCGGGTCGAGCAGACCTTCGGGCGGGCACGGGCATGACCAGTGCGCGCGCGGTGCCGCGGTGGCTGGCGGCGCTCGCGTCGCTGGTGCTGTTCTATCTGGTATTCCCGATCTTCGTGATCGTGCCGGTGTCCTTTTCGTCCGGCAGTTATCTCAGCTTCCCGCCGCCGGGCTGGTCGCTGCGCTGGTATGCGAATTTCTTCGGCAGCGGCGACTGGGAAGGCGCCACCTGGCTCAGCATCTGGGTCGGCCTCAGCGTGACGGTGCTCGCCTGCGTGCTCGGCACGCCGGCGGCGTTCGGTCTGGTGCGCGGAAAGTTCCCCGGCAAGCGCCTGCTCAACGGCTTCGTGCTGTCGCCGATCATCGTCCCGGGCATCATCGTTGCCATCGGCATCTACTTCGTCTACGCGCGGTTGGGGCTGATTGGCCATCCGACCGGACTGGTGCTTGCGCATACATGTCTCGCCGTTCCGTTTGTCGTCATCAACGTGTCGGCGGCACTTTACGGATTTGACGAACGGCTCGAACAGGCGGCACTCAGCCTAGGGGCGACGCCCTGGCGGTGCTTCTGGCAGGTGACATTTCCGCTCATTCGCCCGGGCGTGATGGCCGGTGCGGTGTTTGCGTTCATCACGTCCTTTGACGAGCTGCTGGTGGCCCTGTTCGTCTCCGGCACCACCGCGATGACTCTGCCGCGCCTGATGTGGCAGGAGATCCGCCAGGACATCGACCCGACGATCGCCGCCGCCTCGACGATGCTGCTGGCGCTGACCACGGCGTTGCTGGTCAGCGTCGAGTTGCTGCGCCGGCGCGGCGAGACTTTGCGCAATGCCTGACAACAAGGAGGGAAATCCCGTGTCCGACAAACGCGATCTGGCCGAGCGTATTGCGCGGCTGGCGGCGGCGCCGCCGCATGTCGCCGATTATGGCCGCCGCGCGCT
>JAKADX010000022.1 GCA_021818505.1 Pseudomonadota bacterium | reverse complement strand
GGCGGGAGACGTGGCGCGGGGGGCGGCGGCGGATCGGGCGTGTCCGGGGGCGTTGCGCGCTCGGTAGCGGGTGGTGGGGCCGGTTCAGGCGGGCCGGCGGCGGCAGGCGGACCCCGAGCATCCGGCCGAGCGGGCGCAGCAGGCGGCGCATCTGCGGCGCCGCGTCGAGCAGGGCCGCCATCTCCGGCTCGGCCAGCAGGTAGCTCAGTTGCGATCCGCCCGCCGCCGCCTCCGGCACCAGCCGGATCAGCCAGGCGGGGCCGTGCGGCAGGACCGGCGGGGCGCGGCGCCGGGGTGCGGCGGGGCGGCGGGGCGGGCGGCGGGAGGGGTAGCGCCGGTGGCGGCCGGCCTCGATGCGGGCGGCCAGCGCCACGATCCGGGCGGCCAACTGGCGCAGGTGCCGCCAGATCAGGATGACCAGCGTCCCGGCCAGCCGGTCCCGGCCGCCGCCGCGTCGCGCGACCGCCTGGCAGAGCGTGTCGATGATGCCGGCGAAGCGTTCGGCGGGGGTGGCGGGGTGGATCACGATAGCGATACTAACACCGCGGTCCGGGGGTGGGCAACCGAGTCGTGCATGGGGTTGAATGGTGGCCGCCTTCACGCATCGAGGTTCTGATGATGCTGTCGGTCGTGACGATGGTCAGCGGCGCGCGCGGCGGGCACGAGGCAGGGCCGGCGGTCAAACGACGTGCAGCGCGCATCGCGCGCCGGGAGACCGCCGCTCCGGCGACCATGTTTCGCGTGCCGGCCCCTTCCGTCGATGATGCAACGCTGCGGGCCGCGATGATCGCGCACCCTGTGCCGGTCCATCATCCGATCGTCGGCACGGCCGAACACGCGAAGCGGTGCGGGCTGAGCAAGACTGACCCTCTGCCGCCGCGGCCGTTCCGCATGAACGACCGTGCCGTGCCGATCGACGCCGAAGGGCGGCGTGCCCCGTGAGGGAACCCGTCGAAAATGCGCTTCCCCGCGACGGTGACAGGACGGCCGAGCCGCCCGTCTTTCGCAGCATTCTCTTTCCTCCAGGATTGGAGGACGCGCGCGCGGAGCGCACTGAACAGCCGGCCTGCTTCGTCGATCTGAACCTCGACCAGGTGATTGCCGCGATCGTGGCGCGGCGCGACGAGGACGTTTTGCGGCCGATCTTCTATTCGACGTACAGAAACGAGGAGATCATCCGATATCGGCAGGCCGTCTTCGCCGATGTCGAGCGGGCCGAGGTAATCCGGATCTTTCCCGGATTTTGCGAAGCGATGCGCATGGTCCGGGCGGATATCGCCTATGCTGACAAGATTTCGTCCAGGTGCCATCGACACATGGTGATCCTGCGTGCCGCGGGGCTGTATTGTGAGGCCGTCGCAACCCTTCTTCGCGGCCTGCAGCCACTCGATCTGCGGTCCGCGGGACTGCGCGATCTGCGCGCCTACCTCGCCGGCTACACGGACTCGCATGGCTTCACGACGTTGGCAACGCAGACAAGAGACGTCCGCGCCACCTTGTCAAAGATCAGCTACGGTATGCTGTTTCGCGGGGACAAGGTGACGGTGCGCCGATATGCCGCCGAACCCGACTACACGGTGACGATCCTCGATCGGTTCGCGAAGTTCCGACAGACGCATGTTGAACCTCCCGCTTCGCCGCGGATCAGGGACGACTTTTCCCTCAATCACATCGAGGAGGGCATCCTTGAGTTCGTAGCCCGCCTGTTTGCGGAGCAATTCCAGATGCTGGAGGAGTATGTCGCGCGCCATTCGCAGTTCATCGATGACACTGTCGCAACCTTCGATCGCGAGATCGGCTTTTTTGTCGCCTATCTTGCCTTCATCGACCGGCTCAGGCAGGCCGGCCTGCCGTTCTGCCGTCCCGACGTGTCGGCTTCTTCGAAAGATACGGACGTTGCCGAAAGCTTTGACCTGGCGCTGGCGGCAAAACTGGTCCAGGAGCGGGGCGGCGTCGTCTGCAACGATTTTCGTCTCACCGACGCCGAGCGGCTGATCGTGGTGTCGGGCCCCAACCAGGGCGGCAAGACCACGTTTGCCCGCATGTTCGGCCAATTGCACTTCCTGGCCGGTCTGGGCTGTCCCGTCCCGGGGCGTCGCGCCCGCCTGTTCCTCGCCGATCAGGTGTTCACGCATTTCGAGCGCGAGGAGGATATCACCAATCTGCGTGGCAAGCTCGAGGACGACCTGGTCCGGCTGCACCGGACCTGCCAGGTCATGACGTCCAACAGCGTCGTGGTCCTCAACGAAATCTTCAATTCCACAAGCCTTGAGGATCAGGTCTTCCTCAGCACGAAAGTGCTTGAGCAGATCCTCGCGATCGACGCGATCGGTGTCTGCGTGACGTTCATCGACGCGCTGTCCAAGCTCAGCGAGAAGACCGTGAGCATGGTGAGCACCGTCGTGCCCGATGATCCGGCCGTGCGCACCTTCGCGATCGTGCGCAAGCCAGCCGATGGTCTCGCCTACGCGCTTTCGCTCGCCGAGAAGCGGGGCGTCACCTATGCGCAGTTGCGGACGCGGGTGCGCCCATGAAGACGTTCCTGATGCACCCCGATCGGGATTTCGACGTGCGGCCGCCGTCCCCGAATGAGCCGATCCTCTTTGCCCGCGATCTTGAACTGGACGTCCTGGTCGGCGCGGCCGCCGGCGACGACCGCTATCTTCGTGATATCATGTCGGCCGCCTGCGCGAGTGCCTGGACCAACGACATCGCCACCATCCGATATCGACAGGCGATCCTCAAGGATTGTCTGGCGAACCCGTCGCTCGTCAGGCAGTTCTATGCGATCGCCATCGAACCGTTCAGCCGGGAGCGCAGCTGGTATTTCAGCCTCTATGGGCGCGACCCGTCCGCTATGCTCGGAAGCGGAGTGCGAACCCTGCAGAGCTGTCTCGACGTTCTGGCGCGCCTGCGCAATGCCTGCTCGGCGAATGCGAGCCGCTTCGACTCCCAGGGCTTTCACCAGCTTTTCGATACGCTGGAGCGAGACCTAAACGATGCTTATCTGGCAGCCGCCAGAACGGATCTGAACAACCTGACGTTCCGCCGTGGCGTCCTGCTGAGCGCGCAGGTGGGCGACGGCGGCAAGGGTGTGGCAACGATGCTGCGCAAACCTCAGCCGCGCGATCTGAGTTGGGTCCGACAGGTTCTCACCCCCGGTCCTCAAAGCTTCACACTCCAGCTGCATCCACGCGACGACGCCGGCGCGCAGGCGTTCAGCGAGCTGAAGAACCGCGGGCTTAGCCTGATCTCGGATGCCGTCTATCAATCCGCGGAGCACGTCCTCGGCTTCATAAAGGCATTGCGGGCCGAGCTTGCCTTCTACATCGGCTGTCTGAATCTCAAGGAGCAGCTCGATCGCATCGGCGAATCGATCGCGTTCCCGGAGGCGAGCGAGGCCCCACGACGCTTCCAATGCCGCAACCTTCGCGATGTCTGCCTCGCTCTGACCATGGGGCGCGGCGTTGTCGGGAACGATGTGGATGCGAACGGCAGGCCGCTCGTGATCATTACCGGCGCCAACCGCGGCGGGAAATCGACGTTCCTGCGCAGCGTCGGTCTCGCCCAACTGATGATGCAATGCGGACTGTTCGTCGCCGCCGACGCGTTCACGTCAACACTTCATACCGGCCTCTTCACGCATTACAGGCATGAGGAGGATCGTAGCATGCGCAGCGGCAAGTTCGACGAAGAGCTGGTGCGAATGGGGACGATCGCGGATCACATCCACCGCCGTGCGCTGGTGCTGTTCAACGAGTCGTTTGCCGCCACCAATGAGCAGGAGGGGTCCGAGATCGCACGGCAGGTCGTATCGGCCCTTCTGGACAGCGACGTCTCCGTGTTCTTCGTCTCCCACATGTACGAATTCGCCCGCCTGTTCCTCGATGATGATCGGACGCTGTTCCTGCGCGCGGAGCGCGGCGAGGATGGCACCAGGAGCTTCCGTTTGCGCGAGGCGAAGCCGCTGTCAAAAAGCTTCGGCGCTGACCTCTACGAGCGTATTTTCATGCCCTCCAACGCCGTGACCGGAACGCAGGCAAAGGCCGGCGCGGGCGGGTGAGGTCGCGACAGTCCGCGCCTGACGAACCCAGGCCCTCGGTCCCGGTGCCTCCCGGGGCGATCGTACGGGCCGCCGCGTCGCGTCGTCGTCAGCGAAGCCCGGAGGCGCTTCTTCCGACATCCGCCTGGAAATGGCCGGTCGGCGGCGGGCGGGATCGTCGCGCCGGCTGGATGAATGACGTTGATGACGACGCGAAGGGCGGCCTACCGCTCGATGAGCTGCACGCCGCCCGCCGTGCCCGCCATCGCCTCCGGCACCGGCAACGGCTCGCCGTCCGGGCCAACGAGGCCACGCGGGACCAGGACCACCGCCAACTCCCTGGCATCGCGTTCCAGAATCTGGCTGGCGAATCGCGAGATGTCGTAGTCGGCGTGCATCGCTCCGCCCGCCATCGGCATCCCGCCCGGCATCCGGTGGCGCACCATCGAGAACAGGCTGAGATTGCCGACGAAGCCCGGCGTCTGCGCGCCGATCTTCTCCCCTGCGGGCGGGTTGAGATAGATCGCATAGTAATAGCCGGGCGGCTTCTGCGTCTGGATATCGTTGATGCGCAGGAACAGCCGGTGGCCGGGCTGGCGCGGGAGAGCGATCAGCGCCTGGCGGGCCGGCTCGTCGAGCGGCAGGCGCACCACCGCCGGCGCGGCGGCAAGCGCGATCCGCCGTTCGCCGGCAACCGCGAGGTTCTCGGCCAGGATGAGCGGGAAGCGGATGAACATCGGCGCCGGCGGGTCGTCGTCGTAGCGGTAGTTGAGCTGACCGACGGAATCGACGATCTCCGCGCCGGTCAGATAGACCGCGTGTCCGGCCTCGTCCCAGAAGGTGAAGGTGGTGTCGCGCCACGCGGCGTCGGCCGGGTCGCCGCGGCCGCCCCCCTGCGCGATCCAGCGGTTCCACAGCCGGTCGACATTGGCGTGATGCAGCCAGAAGATCGGGTCCTCCGCCGCCGTATTGGGGTCGCCCATCAGTCCACCCAGGGCGGAGTGGACGACGTTGTGCGGCTGCATTTCCAGATCGCCGTAGGCGCTGGAGAACTGCATCGGCGAGGACGCGCCGCCGCCGAAGCCGTGGCCGGAAAAACCGCCGGTTTCGTATGCCACGTCCGCGAAGGCGCCCGAATCGTCCACGGTGGCGGCACTCAGGCTCGCCGTGCCGGCGTTCAACGCCGCCGGGCGGCCGGGCGAGGCGATGTAGAGCGAATTGCTGGCATCGGCCGGCTGGCGGAACGCAACCGGCAGCGTGCGCTGCGCCGGGTCGGTCCAGTCCCAGTACGGCAGCACAAGATTGGGGTCGCCGGCCGCGGCGCGCAGGATGCGGTCGAAGAAATACAGATACATCCGGTGCCAGGACAGGAAGTAGAAGCTGCCGTGCTCGCACTGGTTCCAGCTCTGCGTCTGCGCCGGCGTGGTCGGCGTGTCGTAGGTGCCGTGGATATTGGCCTGGAACCGATAGCTGGTCGGGTCGGTGACCGGGCGGCTCATCATCACCTGGATGCCATGCCGGAGCGAGGCGACCTGCGCGGCCGACAGGCTGGCGACGCTGGGCCGGGTGAAGGGCGCGAGGAACGGCACGGCGGAGAACGGCGGCGAGACCGCGCCGATGTAGCGGGCGAGATGCATGCAGTTGCCGACAAGCGGATCGCGCGCGACGCCAACTTCGACGAAGGTGCCGGACGGGACGCTCTGCATCGCGCCGGACCAGTCGCAGATGATGTTGCCGCCGCCTGGAAGGATCTCCACGCCCCGCGGAGCGCGGTCGGCCCAGACGCACTGCCCGGGTGCGGGGTTGGCGGCGCCGGCCCCGACCGAGGCCCATTGGAACGGTGTCGTGGTTTCGCCCCCGGAGGGCGCGCCCGTGGTCAGCGGGCCGGCGCAATAGAGCGGGTAGGCGGGCACGAATTGGGGGCTTTGCGCCGCGGCGTCATGGAAGGCCGCGGTGAGCAGCAGGAAAGCAATGACGGCCAGGAACGGCGGACGCATGGGGGCCTCCTCGACCGGCAGCGGGATGTCCCGAATGACGATGGAGAGCGGAAATCGGCGTCGCTTGTTGGAATATTATGCGAGCTTCGCAATTTGCGCAAGAAATCTTTGGTCGCGCGATGTATTTGCTTTTTGCAGCTATTATGGTATCAGATCTGTTTGTCCTTCGTCTGCAGGGCGGCGGTGCGGCGCGGGCCGGCACGCTGCGAGGCAAGGCAGCATGTCTGCAGCCGTCCAAGCTTCGAATTGTTACCTGCAACTGGTGTTCCGCGGGGGCGACGAACCGCCGCCGGGGTGACGGCGCCGCGCCTTGCGTCTAGACCGCGCCTATGACCCTGCTCGCCTTCCTGCGTCATCTGGCCTTCGTCGCGGCCCTCGCGCTGGTCTCCGCGATGGTGGTCGCGGCCATGATCTCCGCGCGGGTGATGGACGTGCCGAACGCGCGCAGTTCCCATGCGCGGCCCACGCCCAAGGGCGGCGGGGTCGGCATCGTCGTCGCCTTCATGCTCGGTATCACGGTGCTCTACGGCTATGCCGATTTTTCCCGGCTTGCCGAGCCGTATTTCCGCGGCGTCATCATCGCCGCACTGGCGATCGCCGTGGTGGCGTTTCTCGATGATCTGAAGAACTGGCCTTTCGCCATCAAGCTCGCGGCGCAGGCGCTGGCGGCGCTGGCGGCGGCGGGCAGCGGGATGTACGTGCGGGTGCTGAACCTGCCGCATGTCGGGCCGGTCGATCTCGGCGGGTTCGGCCTCGTGCTGACGCTGGGCTGGGTGCTGTTCGCCACCAACGCCATGAACTTCATCGACGGGCTGGATGGCCTGGCCGGCGGCACCGTGCTGGTCGCCAGCCTGTTCCTCGCCTGGATGGCCGGCAGTCAGGGCGCGTGGTTCGTGTATTTCGCGTCCCTGCTGCTGGCGGCGGGCGTGCTCGGCTTCCTGCCGTTCAACTTTCCCCGCGCGCGCATCTTCATGGGCGATGTCGGCAGTCAGTTCTGTGGGTTCGTGCTTGCGATTCTCGGCGTCGCGGCGGCGCGGTTCGAGCGGATCGAGATGTCGTTCCTGCTGGTGCCCTGCCTGCTCTCCGGCGTGCTGTTCGATGTGGCGTTCACGCTGGTTCGCCGCGCGCTGGCCGGCGAGCGGCTGACCGAGGCGCATCGCGGGCATCTGTATCAGGTGGCGCAGCGGGGCGGCATGGACGCGCGGCTTGTGGCAGTGCTGCACTGGGGCTTCGCGGCGCTGGGGGGCGCGGTGTGCCTGGCGTTCATTGCCGCGCCGTCAAGCGTCAAGCCGGTCCTGCCGCCGCTGCTGCTGATCCCGCAACTGATCTGGCTCGGCGCGGTCGCCCGGCTCGCGCGGCGCGCCGGTATCGGGCGCTGGTGACGGCACGCCCGCCAGCGCCATCGCACCGCCGGCCAGCAGCACCACGATTACCGCCATCCCCGCGCGCTGGCTGGCGAAGGCGGCGGTGGCGAGGCCGAGTGCCGCCGGGCCGACGAAGCCGGTGATCCGCCCCGACAGCGCGAACAGGCCGAACCACGCCGCGCGCGCGTCCGGCGGCGCCATGTGGGCGAGCAGGCTGCGGCTGGCCGCCTGCGCGGGACCGACGAACAGGCCGAGCGCGCAGCCGAGCGCCCAGAACAGCGCCCGGCCGTGGATCACCAGCAAGGCCGTGCCGAGTGCGACGAGGCAGATGAGCGAGACCATCACCGCCGCCTTGGCGCCGATCCGGTCCTCGACGAAGGCGAAGCCCAATGCCCCAAGCCCCGCCGCCACGTTGAGCGCAATGCCGAAGATCAGAACCTGCTCGGCCGTCAGCCCGAACTGCCCGGCAGCGTAGATGCCGCCGAAGGCGAACAGCGTGGTCAGCCCGTCCATGAACAGCAGGCGCGCCAGCAGATAGCGTCGCAAAGCCGGCTCGCGCCAGGCCGCGCGCCACACCGCCCGCATCTCGGCCAGGCCCTCGCGCAGCGCCACCCTCCAGGCGGTGCGGCGGGCCGCCTCCGGCACGAACACCATCGCCGGCCACGTGAACAGGGCAAGCCAGAAGCCGGCCAGCAGCGCGGTCGCGCGCACCGGCTCGGCCTCTGCCACGTCGAGGCCGAACAGCGGCGGGCGGGGCGAGACCAGCAGCACCAGCGCCAGGCCGAGGCAGGCGAGCCCCCCGGCATAGCCCGCGCCCCATCCCAGCATGGACAACCGCCCCATCCGCCCCGGCGTGGCCAGCCCCGGCAGCATGGCGTTGTAGAACACTGTCGCCACCTCGTAGGCGACCGTCGCGGCGCCGGCGAGCCAGAGCGCGCGCGGCACGTGGGCGACTCGCGGATGCACCGTCCAGAGTGCCAGCGTGCAGGCGACCATGACGGCCGTCGCGGCCGCCAGCATTGCCCGTCGCCGCCCGCCGCGATCGGCGATCGCGCCCAGCGGGACTGACAAGAGCGCGATCGCGACCCCCGCCGCGGCCTGCATCCCCGCCCACAGCGCCGCGCCGCGCGCCGGGTCCGGCGCCACCGCCTGCGTGAAATAGGTGGCGAAAACGAAGGTGGTGACGATGGTGTTGAATGCGCCGTAGGCCCAGTCGTAAAGTATCCACGCGCCGATTGCGACCGCGCCGGGCTGATGCTTTGTCTGTAACCGCCGCGCCATCGTCCCGCCCCCGCGCCGCGCTTCACCGCGGGCCGGGCGGACCCTATCCTGCGGTGATCCCCATCGCCACCGCGAAGGATGCCGCCATGAGGTGCCGCTGCCTGAAGCTTGCCCTCGCCGCCACGCTGATCGCCGCGCCGACCGCTCTGGCGCAGGGCGGGCACGACCCGTCCTTCAACCTCGTCAACCGCGGCACCAGCGCGGTCCGCGAGGTGTTTGTCACCCCTGCGGGCGATCCCGACTGGGGGCAGAACAGGCTGCACGGGAAGTCCGTACCGCCTGGCGGCACGTTTCAGGTCAACCGCCGCATCGACGGCAACTGCGTGATCGACCTGAAAGTCGTGTTTGCGGACCGCAGCAGCGAGGAGCGGCGGCACCTCGACACCTGCGCGCTAGACGCCGTCGCCGTCGGCGGGCCGGAGCAGCGCCTCGCCAAGTCGCTCGACGATCCGTCATTCCGGCTGGTCAACCGCGGCGCGGAGGACCTGCGCGAACTTTACGTGACACCCTCAGGCGTTCCCGGCTGGGGCCGCAACCGACTGGAGGGCGGCGGATTGCCGGCGGGCACCGCCACCGTGATCCGCATGGCGCGCACGACCCAGTGCTATTACGACCTGCGCGCGGTGTTCGCCGACCACCGGGCGCTGGAGCAGCGGCACCAGGATCTTTGCCGGATCACCGACGTCCCGGTGCCCTGACCGACCATCGTCCGTCCGCCGGCGAACTCAGGCGCTGGCGGCCTTGCGCGATGCATTGGCTTCGGCGGGCATCGACTTCTTCGAGGTGGTCACGGCCTCCGTCATGATGCTGCGCAGGTCGCGCAGGAACGCCGTGCCCTTGAGCGTGCGCTGCACCAGCACGCTGCGCCGGTCCATCGGATCGACCTTGCGCCGCGCCAGGTCCAGCTCGCCGAGCCGGTCCAGTGCGCGCGTGATCGCCGGCTTGGACACGTTCAGGTCGGCCGCCAGCCCGCGCACGGTGTGCGCCCCGTCCTGCAGGTAGCAGGTCAGGAACACGCCGAGCTGACGGGCCGACAGATCGGGGCCGTCACGGCGGACCAGGGCGACGATCGTGTCGCGCAGGATCGCCACAAGCTGGTCGGCGGTTGGTGTTGTTGCCATCGTTACTTCCTCTCTATCCAACTGCGGGAAATCTCCTAACCCGTCTCGCGAAGCAGGTGAGGGTAAGATTCCGAATCCGTCGCGCTCCGCGTCAATACAAGTTCTAAGGCCGGCCGAAGTTTCTTGAAAATGCCGATTACGTTACCGCCATGTTCCGGTCGCCTCCCATAAGGACACCGTCCTGTCGTAGCGCGTAACAAAGCGCGCGCAGCACCTGCGCTTCGCCGCCTTCGGGTCGTCCTGGGCGATTTGCATCGTTCCACGCGTAGAGGTCGAAATGCAGCCAAGGTATTTTCGGCCCAACGAAGCGGCGAAGGAACAGCGCAGCAACAATCGCGCCGGCGAACGGCCGGGTGGAAACATTGTTCAGGTCCGCCACACCGCTGTCGAGCCACGTATCGTACCCGTCCCACAGTGGCAGCCGCCACAGCGGGTCGTGAACTGCCGCCGCCGCCGCCGCCAGCCGCGCCGCCCAGGCATCGTCGGTCGCGAACATCGCCGGCAGGTCCGGGCCGAGGGCGGCACGCGCGGCCCCGGTCAAAGTCGCGGCATCGGCCAGCAGCGCCGGCCGCGCGTCCGACGCCTCGGCCAGCAGGTCGGCGAGCACCAGCCGCCCCTCGGCATCGGTGTTGCCGACCTCGACCGTGATCCCGCGCCGCGTGCGGATCACATCCAGCGGACGCATCGCGGTGCCGGAGATGCTGTTCTCCACGCAGCCGATGCGCAGCATGAGGCGGATCGGCAGGTCCGCCTGCATCAGCACCCGCGCAACGCCGAGCATGACGGCGGCGCCGCCCATGTCTTTCTTCATGCGCAGCATGCCCTCGGCCGGCTTGATGTCGTAGCCGCCGGAATCGAAGCACACGCCCTTGCCGCACAGCGCCAGCAGCGGCGCATCCTCGGCCGCGGCACTGCCGCGCCAGTCCAGGCCCGCCACCACCGGCGCGCGCGCGGCCCCCGCGCCGACCGCCGCGACCGCCGGATAGGCCTCGGCCAGCGCCGCGCCCTCGACGCGCAGCGGGCGCGCGCCGAACTGCGCCGCCAGCGCCACCGCTTCGTCGGCGAGTTCCGCCGGACCGAGCAGATTGGCGGGCGTGTTGATGAGGTCGCGCGCCATCCAGATCGCCTGCGCCTCCTGCCGCGCCGCGTCGTGCGGCGCACGCAGCGCCAGCCGCGCCGGGGCGCGCCTGGGCGCCTTGAAACGGGCGAATCGGTAGGCGCCGAGGCACCACCCCAGCACCGCCAGATCGGCATCGTAATCGCCCGGGGCGAGTTGCCATGCGACCGAACCCGGCAGCCGCGACGGCAGATCGCCGAACGGGAACGGCGAGCGGTCGTCGCCCAGCCCGAACACTGCGCCGGCAATGCCGTCGGCGTCCTGGAGCAGGACCAGTTCACCCGGCCGGCCAGCGAAGTCGCAGCCGCGCAGGAACGCGGCGTCAGCCGTCGGCAGCGAAGCGAGAAACGACTCGAGCCCCGCCGGACGCACGACGTGCAGCGGCCGGGCCGAGGGTTCGGACCATACGCAGGGCAATTCGGCGTCCGGCATCGGCACTCCCGCGTCGCGACCGGCCGGGGCGGCCGATCCGCTTCTCACATGACATCGCGACCGCGTCCCGACAACCCCGCCGCCAAATCGCGGCTGGAATTTTTCAAATCACGAGGACATCAGTGTCAGCAATCCCAGCAAACAACCGGGTACTCGCGCAATGCGGGATGGCGAATACTTAACCCCGTACCGCTGCCAGCGCCCGTTCGACACGTCGGGCAAACGAGGCCGGATCACGCGGCAGATCGCCGTCCTGCACCTGCGCCAGATCGAGCAGCATGGCCGCGTCCTCGGCAAGATCGCTGCCCGCCGCGTGACGTGCCAGCAACGTCGCGATCAGCGGATGGCGCGGGTTCACCTCCAGCACCGGCGGGGCGGCGATGCCGGCGCGGCCGGCGCGGCGCAGCAGCCGTTGCATCTGCAGGTCGGGACCGCTGCCCGCCGACAGCACCACCGCACTCTCCACCAGCCGGTCGGTCGCGCGCACCTCCGCCACCGCATCGCCGAGGGCGGATTTCAGCGCCGCGAGCAGTGCCGTCACGTCCGGCGCCGCCACCTCGCCGTCCGGCGCGAACTTCGCCAGGTCGGCCGCGCCCTGGGTGACGCTCCGGATCGGCTTGCCCTCGAACGCCGGCAGCCGGTCGGGCCAGAATGCGTCGATCTGGTCGCCGAGCAGCAGAACTTCGATCCCGCGCGCGCGGAAGCCCTCAAGCTGCGCCGAGGTGCGCAGGGTCGCGACGCTGTCGCCGGCCAGCACGTAGATCGCTTCCTGCCCGTCCTTCATGCGCGCGACGTAGTCGGGCAGCGAGGTCAGGCCCTCGACGGCGGAGGAGGCGAAGCGCAGGAGCGGCGCGATGTCGGTACGGTGGTCGGGGTCCTCCCACACGCCCTCCTTCAGGACCGCGCCGAAATTGTCCCAGAACTTGTTGTAGGCGTCGGCATCCTTGGCACGTGTCCTGAGTTCGGTCAGCACCCGGTTGGTCACCGCCTTGCGGATGCGCGCCAGCACCGGCGTCGCCTGCAGCATCTCGCGGGAGACATTGAGCGGCAGGTCCTCGGTATCGACGATGCCGCGCACGAACCGCAGCCAGGGCGGCAGCAGTTCGGCCTCGTCGGTGATGAACATGCGCCGCACGTGCAGCCGCACATGGCTGTGCCGGTCCTGCTCCATCGGCTCGAACGGCTTGGCGGAGGGGATGAACAGCAGCGCGTAGAATTCCATCGCTCCCTCGGCGCGCCAGTGCAGTGTCGCCCAGGGCGTGTCGAACATCGCGCCGAGATGGCGGTAGAGATCGACATAGGATTTCTCGTCGATCTCCGCCTTGGGCTTGCGCCACAGCGCGGTGCCCTCGTTGGCCGGCATGTCGCGGCCGTCGCGTTCGATGGTGATCGGCACCGTGACGTGGTCGGCCCATTTGCGCACCACCGTCTCCACCCGGTAGGCGTCAAGATAGTCCTGCGCGTCGGATTTCAGCCGCAGGATCACGTCGCTGCCGGGCGTCGCGCGCTCTGCCGGGGCGATGGTGAAGCTGCCGCGCCCGTCGGAGGCCCAGCGCCACGCTTCCTCCGTCCCGGCGCGGCGCGAGACGACCTCAACCTCGTCGGCGACCATGAAAGCGGAGTAGAAGCCCACGCCGAACTGGCCGATCAGGCTCGGTCGCTCTTCCGGCTTCGCCTGCGCCAGCGTCTCGCCGAAGGCGCGCGTGCCGGAGCGCGCGATGGTGCCGAGATTGGTCACCAGCTCCTCGCGCGTCATGCCGATGCCGTCGTCGGAAATCGTCAGCGTGCGCTCGGGCCGCGCCGGCACGATCCGCACCTTCGCCCCCTCCGGCAGCGCCAGCGCGGGATGCGTCAGCGCCTCGAAGCGGCGGCGGTCGATCGCGTCGGCGGCATTGGCGACCAGTTCCCGCAGGAAGATCTCGCGCTCCGAATAGAGCGAATGCACCACCAGGTCGAGCAGCCGTCCGACCTCGGCGCCGAAATCATGGCGCTCGGCGGCGGCGGTCGCGGTCGTCTCGGTCATCGGTCAGGCCCTCCTTGCGCGCGCGCATATGCGCGGCCGGGCCGCCGGGTTCAATGGCCGGACGACGATACGCACGCGGGCCTTGCATTACCGGCCGCGACCCCCAACCATCGGGGCCATGATCGGATTCGCCCCCCGGGTGAAGGCCGTGCTCGGCCCCACCAACACGGGAAAGACCCATCTCGCGATCGAGCGCCTGCTTGCGCACGCTTCCGGCATCATCGGCTTCCCGCTCCGCCTGCTCGCGCGCGAGAACTACGACCGCATGGTGGCGCGCAAGGGGCCGCGGCAGGTGGCGCTGATCACCGGCGAGGAAAAGATCATCCCGCCCGACGCGCGCTGGTTCTCCTGCACCGTCGAGGCGATGCCGCTCGATCGCGCGGCCGAGTTCGTCGCGGTGGACGAGATCCAGCTCTGCGCCGACCCCGACCGCGGCCACGTCTTCACCGACCGGCTGCTGCACGCGCGCGGCCTGGTCGAGACCATGTTCCTCGGCGCCGAGACCATCCGCCCGCTGCTGCAACGCCTGGTGCCGCAGGCGCAGATCGAGACGCGGCCGCGCCTGTCCGACCTGATCCATGCCGGCCACGCCAAGCTGACGCGCCTGCCGCCGCGCAGCGCCGTGGTCGCGTTCAGCGCCGCCGAAGTGTACGCGATCGCCGAACTGATCCGCCGTCGCCGCGGCGGCTGTGCGGTGGTGATGGGGCGCCTCTCGCCGCGCACCCGCAACGCCCAGGTGGCGCTGTATCAGGACAAGGAGGTGGACTTCCTGGTCGCGACCGACGCGATCGGCATGGGGCTGAACATGGACGTGGACCATGTCGCGTTCGCCGGGCTTGCGAAGTTCGACGGCCATCGCCCGCGCGCGCTCGCCGCCGCCGAGGTGGCGCAGATCGCAGGGCGTGCCGGGCGCGGGATGCGTGACGGCGCCTTCGGCACCACCGCCGACTGCCGCCCGCTCGATGCCGACATCGTCGAGGCCGTGGAGGCGCATAGTTTCGAGCCGCTGGACCAGCTTTGCTGGCGCAACAGCGATCTCGATTTCAGCGGTCTCGATGCGCTGGTCACCTCGCTCAACGCGCCGCCGCCGGGCCCCGGCCTCGTGCGCGGCAACGAGGCAAGCGATCTGGAGACGCTGGCGGCCCTGGCCCGCGAGCGTGAGATCCGCGATCTCGCGCGCGGCCCGCGCCGTGTGCGGCTGCTGTGGGACGCCTGCCAGATCCCGGATTTCCGCAAGCTCGCCGACGACACGCATCTGCGCCTCTGCGCGCGCGTGTTCGGCCATGTCGTGCGCGACGGCGGCATCCCGACCGACTGGATCGCCGCACAGATCGCGGCCCTCGCCCGCGCCGACGGCGACATCGACACGCTGATGCAGCGGCTGGCCGGCGTGCGCGTGTGGACCTACATCGCCGCCCGCGCCGACTGGGTCGCCGACGCGCCGCACTGGCAGGCACGCGCGCGCGAGGTCGAGGATCTGCTGTCGGACGCATTGCACGAGCGGCTGACCACGCGCTTCGTCGATCGCCGCGCCGCCCACCTGCTGCGCCGCCTGGAGGGCAGCGAGCGCGACGACCTGCTCTCCGCCGTCACGCGCCGCGGGGAGGTGGTGGTGGAGGGCCATCCGGTCGGCCACATCGCCGGCTTCGGCTTCGTCCCCGACCCGCTGACCGAGGGCGATGAGCGCCGCCTCGTGCTGCGCGCCGCCCGCCGCGCGCTGCGCGCGGAGATGCCGCGCCGCGTGGCGCGGCTGGAGGCGGCGCCAAACGCCGCGCTCGCCTGGCTGCCGAGCCAGCGCATCGCCTGGGAGGGCACCCCGATCGCCCGCCTGCGCCCCGGTGCCACGCCGCTGCGCCCGCAGGTCGAGGTGCTGGATAGCGAGTTCCTCGACGGCGCGCAGCGCGAGCGGGTGCGCCAGCGGTTGCAGGGGTTCGTCGACGCCGAGGTGCGCGAGCCGTTGGCACCGCTGTTCGCCGCCGCCGCCGCGGCCGATGCCGACCCACTGCTGCGCGGCAGGCTGCACCTGCTGCTGGAGGGGATCGGCGTGGCGCCGATCGCGGCCGAGACCTCGCCTGCGCTGCGCGGGCGGCTGAAGGCGCTGGGCGTGCGCGCCGGCCGGCACGCCCTGTTCCTGCCCGTGCTGCTGAAACCCCGCGCCGCCGCTCGCCGCGCCGCGCTGTGGGCGCTCTGGCGCGGGGCGAAGCTGCCGTCCCTGCCCGCGCCGGGGCTGGTCGCCATGCCGCCGCCGGAGGACTGGCCGGAGGGCTATGCGGCCGCGATCGGCTGGGTGCCGGCCGGGCCGGTGCTGCTGCGGCTGGACATCGCCGAGCGGATCGCCGCCGAACTGGCCTGGAGCAGCCGCCGCCGGCCGGTGCCGGTGCCGGCCGACCTCGCCTCGCGGCTTTCGGTGCGGGCGGAACTCGTGCCGGCGGTGCTGCGGGGCCTGGGCTTCCGCCTGCTGCCGGCCGCGCCGCTGGCGGCTGACCAGTACGGTCCGCCGGCGCCGGCACTGATGACGCCGCAACGCCGCCGCCCCGAGCCAGCCCCGGCCCGCCCGGCGGCGGCGCGCCAGGAAGGCCCGTTCGCGGCGCTCGCCGCGCTGCGGCGCTGATGGCGGCACCCGACGCCCAGGCGCGGGGCTGGCAGAGGCTCGATACCTGGCTCTGGTGCGCGCGCTTCCTGCGCCAGCGCGAGGCCTGCGCGCGGCTCGCCGCCTCGGGCCTGGTGCGCATCAACCGCATGGCGACCGACAAGCCGCACGCGCGGGTGCGGGCGGGCGATGTGGTGACGCTGCCGCTGGCCGGGGGCGTGCGCGTGGTGGAGGTGCTGGCACTGGCCGAGCGGCGCGGCGATGCGGCCAGCGCGGCGGCGCTGTACCGCAAGGTGCCCGAGGATGCGGCGGCGCCGCGCGACCCTTGCGGGGGCGGGGATTCGGCGCCATACCGCGCGCCTGAACCGCCGCCCCGGCCCGCATCCAGGAGCCTGCGATGACCTACGTGGTCACCGAGAACTGCATCCGCTGCAAGTACATGGACTGCGTCGAAGTCTGCCCAGTGGACTGCTTCTATGTCGGCGAGAACATGCTCGTCATCCACCCTGACGAGTGCATCGACTGCGGCGTGTGCGAGCCGGAATGCCCCGCCGAGGCGATCGTGCCCGACAGCGACGACCAGGCCGCCGCCTGGCTGGAGTTGAACCGCACCTATGCCGCGGTCTGGCCGAACATCACCCGCAAGGGTGAGCCGCCCGCCGACGCCGACGAGTGGAAGGACAAGCCCGACAAGGCCAAGCTGTTCTCACCCGAGCCGGGGCAACCGTAAGCGACTCTGCCCTGCGGCGCGCGGGCGCCGATATGCTTGCCCCGGATGACGCGGCCGCCAATCTGTGTTACAAGATGCGCGGCGGCGGAGCAGGGCAGTCACATGCTCCGCCACCTGTCCCGAGGGAAGCCCGGATCGGACGGAATCCAGCACGCGGATCGGTTGCTGGGGCGATGGGCATGGTGCGTAGAGGGTCACGAGGGTTCGGCATGAAGGCGTCTGCGGCGTCTGCAACCACTGAGCGGAAGGCCGAGGCTCGGCCGGCCGCCAAGACGCCGGCGCCGGCCGCCCACACGCCGCCCGCGCCGGACAAGCCGCAGCCGCGCAAGGCCTCCGCGCCGGCGCCAGCGCCGAAGAAGGCGGATGCCGCCCCACCGGGCCCGGCGGCGTCGCCGGCCAAGGCGCCTGCCGCGCATCCGGCCCCGGCCAAGGCCCAGCCGGCGGCGCCACCCCCGGCCCCTGCCGCCGCAACCCCGGTTGCGCCGGCCCCCGTCCAGACGACGCCGGCCGCCGACCCGCCGCGCCCCGTGCCGCCGCAGATCAACGGCCGCCCTGCGCCGATCTCGCGTGCCAGCAACAAGGACGAAACCTTCGCCGAGGGCGACTACGTGGTCTATCCCACCCACGGCGTCGGCCGCGTCGAGCGCATCGCCGAGGAGGAGATCGCCGGCCATCGCCTGCAACTCATCCACATCACGTTCGAAGAAAACCGCATGACGCTGCGCGTGCCGGTCGCCAAGGCGCGCAGTGCGGGCTTGCGCAAGCTGGCCACACGCAAGCTGTTCGACGAGGCGCTGGCGGTGCTGAAGGGGCGGGCACGCATCAAGCGCACCATGTGGTCGCGCCGGGCGCAGGAATACGAGGCCAAGATCAATTCCGGCGATCCGCTGGCGATCGCCGAGGTGGTGCGTGACCTGCACCGCAACGCCGGTCAGCCGGACCAAAGCTTTTCCGAACGCCAGATCTACGAGTCGGCGATGGACCGGCTGGCAGCGGAACTGGCCGCGCTCGATCAGACCGACAAGACCACGGCGGCGACCAAGCTCGCGAATTTCCTCAAGACGATCGCCTGAACGCGGGCGTCGCGTGGCGGGCGCGGAGGACGATGATCTGGAGGAGGGCGCGCCGCCGATCCCGCGCGGCGCGAAGAACTACATCTCGCCCGCCGGCCACGCCCGGCTGCGCGCCGAATTGCACGCGCTGCTGCGCGAGGAGCGTCCGCGCATCGTCGAGATCGTGTCCTGGGCCGCCGGCAACGGCGACCGCTCGGAGAACGGCGACTATCTCTATGGCAAGAAGCGGCTGCGTGAGATCGACCGGCGCGTCCGGTTCCTGACCAAGCGGCTGGAAATCGCCGAGGTGGTCGATCCCACCCGCCAGCCCCAGCGCGACCGCGTGTTCTTCGGCGCCACCGTCACCTATGTCGATGAGGCCGACGCGGAGCGCACGGTGACCATCCTCGGTGCCGACGAGGCCGATCTGGGGCGTGGCGAGGTCAGCCTGTATTCGCCGATCGCCCGCGCACTGCTGCGCACCCGCGTCGGCGACACCGCCCGGCTGCACACGCCTTCGGGCGTCGTCGAGGTCGAGGTTCTGGCGATCCGCTATCCCGGCGGCTAGAACCTCGCGATGCAGGATCGGGGACAAGCGTGAGCGCAGCGAAGGCCGCCGCCGCACCGTCACGGCCGCCAAAGGGGAAGGACCGCTTCGGCCTGCGCCCGCCGCGCAAGGGCCGGATTCGCGGGCAGATCGCGAATGTCCGCCGCAGTTTCGAGGTCGGCGCGTTCGGCAACCTCCTGATCGTCGATTTCGACCTGCTCATCGATCAGGGCGTCCCGCCGGTGCCGGTGCGCATGTCCGGCACGATCTTCAACCAGGAACCGCGGGAGGGGATGCTGGTCGAGGTGGCCGACCCGGACCCCACGGTGCGGCCGATCGTGGCGCACCGGCTCCAGACCGCATGGGATCGCCACTCCGAAATCGTCGCCTTCTACCCGGGCCGCGACGACCTCTCGCCGGCCCGTCAGCGGATGATCGGGTTGCTGGTGCTGCTGATTCCGGTCGTGGTGGGGGCGGCGCTGCTCGGCGTGTTCTTCGCCTACGGCCGGTGAGCGACGGGCCGACGCATGGCGGCCGGCTCGCCGCGGCGCGCCGGATGTTTCCCGGCGCGCCGGGGCCGTTCCTCGACCTCTCCACCGGCATCAACCCCCACTCCTACCCTCTGCCGCGCCTGCCGGACGCGGCCCTCACACGGCTGCCGGACCCGGAGGACGTGGCGGCGCTGGAGGCAATCGCGGCGCGCGCCTATGGCGTTGCGGACCCCGCGTTGGTCGTCGCCGCACCTGGCACGCAGGCGCTGATCCAGGTGCTGCCGCTGCTGTTCGCGCAGCCGAGCATCGCGGTGCTCGGCCCGACCTATGCCGAGCACGCCGCGACGTGGCGCCGCGCCGGAGCGGCGGTGAGGGATGCGGCGGACCTCGCCGATCTGGCGGCAGTATCGGCCGCGGTGCTCTGCAATCCCAACAACCCGGACGGCCGGTGCTGGCCGGCGGAAGCGGTGCTGGCGGCGGCGCCGGGCGGGCTGCTGGTGGTGGACGAGGCGTTTGCCGACCTGGAGGATCCGGGCCTGAGCATTGCGTCCTACCTGCCGCGCCCCGGCGTGGTGGTGCTGCGCTCCTTCGGCAAGACCTACGGGCTGGCCGGGCTGCGGCTTGGCTTCGCGCTGGCCGCGCCCGCCGAGGCGGCGGCGCTGCGCGCGGCGCTCGGGCCATGGGCGGTGTCGGGCCCCGCCATCGCCGCCGGCTGCGCCGCCCTGGCCGACACCGCGTGGCGCGAGCGGATGCGGGCGCGTCTGGCCGGCGAGGCGGCGGCGCTGGATGAGATGCTCACGGCGGCGGGGCTGCGCGTGATCGGCGGCACGCGGCTGTTCCGGCTGGCCGCGCATGACGAGGCGGCGGCGCTGTTCGACCGGCTCGGCCGCGCCGGCATCCTGGTGCGACGCTTCGCCGACCGGCCGGGCTGGCTGCGCTTCGGCCTGCCCGGCACGCCAGAGGCCGGGGCGCGGCTGCGCGCGGCCCTCAGAAATCCGTCCTGAACCCTCCCTCCGCCTTGCGTCGCGCCACGAACGCGTCGAGTTCTTCGGCGACGGCCGCATCAAGCGGCGGCGGTTCGTAGGCGGCAAGCACGTCCTTGAACAGCCGGTTGGCCTTGGCCATCGCGGTCGGGCTGCCGGCCTCCTGCCATGTCTCGAAATTGCGCCAGTCCGAGATCAGCGGCGCGTAGAACGCATCGCGATAGCGCGCCTGCGTGTGCGGTGTGCCGAAAAAATGCCCGCCCGGCCCCACATCGCGGATCGCCGCCATCGCCAACGTCTCCTCATCGACCACGAGCGGATCGAGGAACTCGGCGACCATCTGAAGAGTGTCGATATCCACCATGGTCTTCTCGAAGCTGCAGGTCAGGCCGCCTTCCAGCCAGCCGGCGGCGTGCTTGACGAAGTTGCCGCCGCCCATCACCGCGCCCCACAGCGAGAACACGCTCTCATACGCCGCCTGCGCATCGACCGTGTTGGCGGCACAAGTGTTGGAGGTGCGGTAGGGAATGCGGTAGCGCCGCGCGAGCTGCCCGCCGACGATCTGCGCCTTCATGTATTCCGGCGTGCCGAAGGCGGGCGCACCGGATTTCATATCCACGTTGGAGGTGAACCCGCCATACACCACCGGCGATCCCGGCCGCACGATCTGGCAGAACGCGATCCCCGCCAGCGCCTCGGCGTTCTGCTGCGCCAGCGCGCCCGCGATCGTCACCGGCGCCATGGCACCCGCGAGCGTGAACGGCGTCATCACGATGATCTGGTTGCGCGCCGACATCTCCATCATGCCCTGCAGCATCGGATCATCCAGCCTGAGTGGCGAGGACGAGTTGATGATGCTGAGCAGCGAAGGTTCGTGGGTCATCTGCTCGACCGAAACGCCGCGGCCGATGCGCGCGATCTCGATGCCGTCCAGGATGCGCGCGCGGCCGAGCGAATAGGCATGGAACGCCTTGTCGGTCAGCCGCACGAAATCGGCGAGGCAGTCGAGATGCCGCACCGAGGCATGCAGATCCACCGGCTCGACCGGATAGCCGCCGCTCAGGTGGAGGATGTTGCAGCTCTGGCCTAGGCGGACGAGGTTGCGGAAATCCTCCTGGCTGCCGGGCCGCCGCCCGCGATCGGCGTCCGAGCAGTTGGGGGCCGAGGCCATCTGCGCGAAGGCGATCCAGTCGCCGCCGAAGCGCACGTCATGCGCCGGGTTGCGCGCATGCAGCGTGAACTCCGCTGGCGCCGACTTGATCCTTTCCTCGATCAGCGCGCGGTCGAAGCGCACGCGCAGGCTGTCGCCTTTCACCTCCGCGCCGGCCGCGCGCAGCAGCGCGCGCGCTTCGGCATTGAGGAAGTCCATGCCGATCTCTGCAAGAATGTCGAGCGAGGCGCGATGGATCGCCTCCAGTTCGTCGGCCGAGACGATCTCCATGGGCGGGAAGCGGCGGCGCGGCTGGCGGAACGGTTTTTGCGCGATCGCGCCTGCGCGGTGCCCCCCCCGCGCGGCGCGCCCGCCGCGCCGGGCGGCATGGATGGTGTCGGAGGTCGTGTCGTTCATCACATGCTCACGCCGCGATTGCGCGCGGGAGGGTGCGGCCGGGCCGGGGCGCGGTCAACGGCACGGCGTTCGGAAAAACTCATGGGCACATGCGCGTATGCGGCTCAGCCCAGCGCCGCCGCCCACACCACCGGCACGCGCTGGACCAGCCAGAACACCGCCACCGCCATGCAGGCGGAGACGGCGAGGACACGGGCGGGGCGCGCCGTGCCGGTCTGGCGCAACCAGCGGAACGCCGCATAGACGCTCAGTCCGACCGCAAGCTGTCCGATTTCCACGCCGACATTGAAGCCGGCGAGCGCCGGCACGACGTTCGGCCCGTCGGCGGCGAGCACGTCGCGCAGCGCGCTGCTGAAGCCGAAACCGTGGATCAGGCCGAGGCCGAGTGTGACCAGGAACAGCCCGCGCCCGCCGCGCCCGGTCAGTGTCGCGAGCCCCGCGAGCAGGATCGACAGCGCGATCGCGGCCTCCACGCTGGGCGCGAACCACGCACCCGCCGGGGTGACGCCGAAGAAGCCAGCGGCGAGCGTCACGGAGTGGCCGATGGTGAAGCCGGTGATGCGCGAGGCCAGCGCACCCAGTCCGCCCGCGCCCAGCACGAGGCAGATCAGGAAGGCTAGATGGTCCGCCCCTTCCAGGATGTGTTCGACCCCGCCGCCGATGAAGCTGAGAAACCCCTCCAGCATCCCCGGCGCGATCACCACGGGTTCGCTCAGCAGGCCGCCGACCCGGTAGAACACCGCCCCACCGCCGCGATGATCGACCAGCAGGTTGACCGTCCCCGCCTCCCCCAGCGCGCCGGGGGCGAGCGTGCTGGAGAGGGTGAAGCGTCGCGCCCCCGGCGGCATGGTGTAAGCGATCGCCGCATCGACCAGCACATAGCCGCTGTCGATCGAGGTCACCGCCGCCGGCCAGGGCGCCGGGCGCGTCGCCGCGCGGGCCTCCGCCACATCGTCGAACGGCGGCACATAGCCCTTGGGATGCACCGCGACCGAGAGCAGCCGCCCGGCGAGCGGCACACCGTCCGCGCGCAGCGTGTGGCCGGCCAGGATGCGGGCACCCAGGCCCTGCGGGTCGGCCGTGATCGCCGCGATGTCGGCATACCAGAACGCCGCCCCGCTCTCCCGCGCCGGGCGCGTGTACGGCGCGGGCGGCACGGGCGCATCGACGGCCGGCGGCACCACCCCCGCCCCCACCACCAGCGGCAGCGTCAGGCGATAGAAGGCGAGAAGCTGATCGCCCTCGGCCGCGAAATGCACCACGCGCAGGTTGCGCGTCAGAAACGGGTGCGCCGACGCGGCGCCGGCGAGCAACGCCAGCGCCAGCGCCGCGACGAGCCGGATCAGTGCGCCGGGTCCTTGGGCGTCCAGAGTTTCTGCGGCGCGTCCTTCTCATAGTTCATGCCGTGCGGGTAGGACACCAGCTCCATCTGCGCGCCCCACGGCGTGAGGAAATAGTCAATCGTCTCCCCGCCGATCGGGCCGTCGGCGAACGGCGTCGGATCGCCGAGCATCCGCACGCCCTTGCCTTTCAGGTAGGCCACGGCGGCGTTCATGTCGTCCACGTAGAACGCCAGATGGTGCCCGCCGATGTCGGAGTTGCGCGGCTCGGTGCGGTTCTGGCCGGCGGCGCTGTACTGGAACAGCTCGACGTTCGAGCCATTATTGCACCGGACCATTGCCAGTTTCGCGATCTCGGCGCGCGGATCGACGTTCAGGTGCACCTGCATCCAGTCGTCGTTGAACTTGAACGGCCCGATGACATAGGCGGGCTTGCTGCACCCGAGCACGTCAGTGAGGAACGCGATCGCCTGGTCGATGTCGGGCACGGTCAGCCCGACATGGTCCATGCCGCGCATCCCCGGCAGCATGTCGGCGCGCGCGCCCGGCGCGATCAGCAGCGCGGCGAGGGCCGCGGCACTCAGCAGACGACGCATCTTCAGCCTCCCCATTGACATTGTCGCGACTGTCACACGCGCGCCGGTCCCGCGGCAAGCGCGCGGCAGACGCGCGCGCGACGACGGGGCGGGGCATTGCGCCGGGGCCGGCGGCGCACGACGTGACCCGGCAACGAACCGGCACAGCCTGTCGCCGGTTGCCGCACGGAGGTTTCCGCATCATGCGTTCGATCCTGACCATCCTGCTTGCCGCTGCCGCCGCGGCCACGGCCAGCCCCGGCCCCGGCTGGGGCGCCACGCTGGCCGCGCTGGGCGTCCGCTGAGTGAAGCGGCGGCCCGTTGACCGGGCGGGCCGCCGCTGACACAGAGCCGCATGGCTCCACGCGCTTACCGGTTCCTGATTGTCTGGCTGGTGCTGCTGCTCACGGTCTGGGTGCTCCAGCCTTATCTCACCGGCCTGTGGTGGGCGGTCAGCCAGCCGCGCAGCGTCACCCCGCGCGGCAGCCTTGCCGAGGCTGAAAAGACCGCGATCGCGATTTTCCGCCAGGCCTCCCCCTCGGTCGTGCATGTCTATGCCCGCGGCGGACCGCCGAACCCCTTCGTGCGCAGTGCCGGGCAGTTGCAGACCGGCTCGGGCGTGGTGTGGGACGCGGCCGGCGACATCGTCACCAACAACCATGTGATCGCCGGCGGGCGGGAGTTCGGCGTGCGGCTGACCGACGGCGAGTTCGTCGCCGCCCGCCTGATCGGCGCATCGCCGCAACATGATCTCGCCGTGCTGCGGCTGGTGCGTCCGCGCGCGGCGCTGCGGCCGCTCGCGATCGGGCGGTCGTCGGACCTGCAGGTGGGACAGTCGGTGTTCGCGATCGGCAATCCCTATGGGCTGGATCAGTCGCTGACCGACGGCATCGTCAGCGCGCTGCACCGGCGGCTGGCGGTCAGCCCGCGGGTCGAAATCTCCGACCTGATCCAGACCGACGCGCCGATCAATCCCGGCAATTCCGGCGGGCCGCTGCTGGACTCGGCCGGGCGGATGATCGGCGTGAACACGGCGATCCTGTCCGAGTCCGGGGCCTCGGCCGGCATCGGCTTTGCCATTCCGATCGACACCGTCAATCGCGTGGTGCCGTCGCTGATCAGCACCGGCACGGTGCCGACACCCGGCATCGGCATCGTCTCGGCCGATCCGGCGGTGGCCGCGCAGATCGGTGTCGCCGGCATCATCATCATGCGCGTCGTGCCGGGGTCGCCCGCCGAACAGGCGGGGCTGCGCGGCGTCGATCTGGCGAGCGGGACGGTCGGCGACATCATCGTGGCGGTGAACGGCCAACCGGTCGGCAGCATGGCGCAACTCGGCACGGCGCTCGACGCCGTCGGCATCGGCCACACCGCGACGCTGACGGTGGAGCGCGACGGCGTGCGGCGGCAGGTCACGGTCGGCGTGGTGGACGTGGCCGGGCTGTGACGGCGCCAGCGAGCCCGGCCGCCTCAGCGATCCGCGCCCAGCATCGCGGCGAGGGCCGTCCGCATCGAGGTGCTGGGGACGCCGAAAAGTCCGCCGTAGGGCTGGCTGAGATCGTTGATGACGAACATCACGCTGCTCAATGAGACCGCGCACAACACGATGATCGTGATCGACAGCCCGGTGCGCGGCGCCACCAGGCCGAAGCAGGCGAAGATGATCATCAGCCAGAACACGAGAATCTGGTAGAACGGCTCCAGCAGCGCGGCGCGCGCGTCCTCGATGACATCGAGCCGCGCGTGCATCACGTCCTTGTAGCGATCCCTGCAGAGTGCCGCGATCCGCGCGTGCGCCGCGTCGCCTTGCGCCGCATCGCCCTGGGGCAGCCGGCTCATCGCAACTCCGACCGCGTTGATCAGCCGGTTCAGCGCCGGTGCGGCGCCCGTGCGCGGCATCCCCGCCACGTCGGGATACCGCACGCCGCTGGGCGGCGGCTCCGACGGCCAGGTGCTGGCGATGACGGCGGCGGTGTAGGCGGCGATGTCGGCGCGGATCGCGGCGGCATCCGGCCCCGCGTCGCCCAGGCACTGATCCAGCAGCGTCAGTTGCAGCGCGTATTCCTGCCGGTCGTGCGCGGCCTTGTCGTAGCCCTGCTTGACCGAGGCGGTGAGCAGGCCGAGCACGATCGCGGCGAAGGTGACGAGCAGGCCGATCGAGATCTGCATGAACTCGGTGGCTTCGCGCGTGCGATGATGCTCGGGCAGGCGCGGGCGCACGAACATGCCGAACGCGGCACTCGCGCACAGCAGCACGAACACGGCCAGCACCCGCACGAGTTCGACCACGCCATCCTCCCCGACGGCCGGCAGGTCTGGTTAGCGCGACGGGCCGGTGCCGCTCAATCGGGAACGCCCGGCGCGGCCCGGGCAGGTGGGCCCGCGGGCGGCGGGCGCGGCGGTGGTGGCGGCGGCGGGAGACGCGGCGCGGGGGGCGGTGGCGGATCGGGCGTGTCCGGGGGCGTTGCGCGCTCGGTAGCGGCTGGTGGGGCCGGTTCGGCCGGGCGGGCCGGCGGCGGCAGGCGGACCCCGAGCATCCGGCCGAGCGGGCGCAGCAGGCGGCGCATCTGCGGCGCCGCGTCGAGCAGCGCCGCCATCTCCGGCTCGGCCAGCAGGTAGCTCAGTTGCGATCCACTGGCCGCCGCCTCCGGCACCAGTCGCACCAGCCACGCGGGACCGTGCGGCAGGACAGGCGGGGCGCGGCGCCGGGGTGGGGCCGGGCGGCGAGGCGGGCGGCGGGAGGGGTAGCGCCGGTGGCGGCCGGCCTCGATGCGGGCGGCCAGCGCCACGATCCGGGCGGCCAACTGGCGCAGGTGCCGCCAGATCAGGATGACCAGCGTCCCGGCCAGCCGGTCCCGCCCGCCGCCGCGTCGCGCGACCGCCTGGCACAGGGTTTCGATGATGCCGGCGAAGCGTTCGGCGGGGGCGGCTGGGCTCACGACAGAGTTTCTAACACGAGGAACCGGGGGCTGGGCAAGCGGGTCGTGGGCGGGAAGGCCCGGGCGTCGAGGCCGCCCGTCCGCGCTGCCCACACTCCCGCGAGCGGACAATCCACCCGGAGCGTTATCCAATAATTTCGCGCACGGGAAAGTATCCACGGGCACCTTTGACGTTCGTGCCATGTTCATGGCGATCGTGCGCGGCACTATCGGGTCAGCCGGCGCTTTTGCTTTTGGCTTCGACCGTGGCGCGACTATCCTGATGCCAACCAGGCGCCGCCGGACCGTCGGGAGGCGTCGGATAACGGGAGGGAGCCTGATGAACAACGATGAAGCGCTGCGGCAGTGGAACAGCACGGCCCCGGGCTGGGTGAAGTGGGAACCGGTCCATAACCGGATGCTCGCCGCGGCGACCGAGGAGTTGCTGGATCGCGCCGGTGTCGCCGAGGGTGGCCGCGTCATCGACATCGCCACCGGCGCGGGCGATCAGGCGCTCGCGGCGGCACGGCGGGTCGGGCCGGCGGGCCATGTCCTGGCGACCGATATCTCTCCGGTGATGCTGGCGTATGTCGCCGAACAGGCCCGCGCCGCGGGGCTCGCGAACATCGCGACCCTTGCCTGCGCGGCCGACGACCTGCCGCGCGATCAGGCGCCGTTCGATGCCGCGATCTGCCGCCTCGGCCTGATGCTGATGCCGGACCCGGCGGCCGCCGTCGCCGCCGTGCGCGACGTGCTGCGGCCCGGCGGGCGCCTGAGCGGCCTGGTCATGTCCTCGCCCGCCGCCAACCCGTTCTATGTCGCCCTGCCGTCGATCCTGCGCCGCCACGCCAACAAACCGGCCCCCGCCTCCGGCCCCGGCTTCTTCGCCCTGGCGGACCCGGAGGTGCTGGCCGGGCTGTTCACCGGCGCCGGCCTGTCCGATGTGACCATCACGACGTTCGATGCGACCTACACGCTGCCCTCGATCGACGACGCCTTGGCGATGATCCAGGAAGCCTTCGGCGCGGTCCGCGGCATCGTCGCCGACCAGCCCCAAGCCACGCAGGACGCCGCCTGGGCCGAGGTCCGCACCGCCCTCGGTCAGTGGATGACGCCAGACGGTTTCGCCGCACCGGCGCAGTTCCACATCGCCAGTGGGCGGAAGCCGGTTTGAGGCTTGGCGTGGCCGGAAGCGCCCCGGCGTAGCCCGGACGCCAGAACGTCGCAGGGCGGGGGCAACCCGCCGACGGAACGTTCGGCCGGCGGAGGGTCGGGTGATGAGCCACGGCGGTGGCAAACCCAAATCGCGGAGGCGGCATCGATGGTGCCGCGGGCGGCTTGTGTCGGCGGGTTGCACCCGCCCTACGGCCCCGCCTAATCCATGCATTCGCGCGGTACCCATGCGCGATTCGGATTGTCATTATAAGTATATCTACGGTTTACAATCCCTATTTCGTTGCCTCTGTGAATTTTAACCATATATCCAGTTTCTCTCTCGACTCCATATGGATCATTATATTTAATGATCAGCCATATCCAAACGACGAAGAATCCAAAGTTTTGCGACCCTACTTGATTGCGTACCACAAACGTCCAGCCTTCTGGCGTTTCTATTTTATGACCAGCCCCAATCATAGCGCCATTGAGGTTCTCGATGGAAGAGGATTTCACACAGACAATTCCGCGCTCCAAATTGCCTTCAGCGGTAAATGGAATTTCCCCCGATGGGAATCTCTTGTTGGGATCAGGAGTAAAGAACAAATACCCTTCTGCCGATTTAACCGTTGCGGGGATTTGCCCATAATTATGGATGAACGCTTGCAGCGTAAGAGCATAACTCCTGGTGCCATCTTTATTGTCGAATCGATCTACACACTTAAAAGGAGGGAAATTCATCTCGAAATGGGGAGGGGGCGAACACCCCTGCCAGGGAACATCGATTGCCGATTTCAACTGTTCGAGGAAGTCTTCTCGAGTCGGCAGTTCGACATAAAGCCAGGAACGCGGGATAACCTTCTCAGCCGCATCGGCTTGTCGCCGCGCTTCCTGGTAAGTGAACCACACACCGCCGCCAGCGACGATGCTGGCAGCGAGGGCGATAGCAGCGATCCACGCTGTTATAAAAGCCGCATTTGCTTGCCGAACAGCAGCGTTACTTTGCCTCGTTATCTGACGGAGATGTTCGGCGCGTTCATCGCTGGGGTTGGTCTCTTTTGCGGCATTCATTGGCCCCGAGGTGGACGTTATCCGCCCGTCATTGCGCACAGGGCTGATCGTTTCCTTTTGGCTATCGGGATTTCCGTCCTTATCATGGCGTTCTTGGCGCGATGAGTAAGCAATTGTGGCTCCCCACAACGTCAAGGCGCATATCGCTACGATGAACGCTTTCCAGTCCACTGAGTCCGCCTCCTACGGTTCTTCTGGCGTCTCAGCACCGTGCTACGGCTGCACCGAAGATGTCCGGGCTGCTCCGGTTGTTGTAACGCCACGTGAACGCGGCCACGTCGAGCCGCAGGTATTTGGCGCAGACCTTGTGGAAGCTGCCGATGATGCCACGATTAAGCAGCGACCGGAATCCGGGGAACAGCGCCTCGAACTCGGGAACCGTCATCTGCCGGGTCAACTTGCCGCTCATCGGATGCGACTCCGTGCGTAACGGACACCGATATGGTGCAACGAACCGCTGGTGTCACGAGGTGTATAGTCGCCCTCGCAAGCGGGAGAGGCGGAGAAGCCTTGACCTCACTTCTCCCTCTCCCGCTTGGGCCGGGTAGTGCCGAGGCGAGCAGCCGGCAACGGTTTGACCTCGCGGGAGGGTCGGCGCCATTCGTGTGCGCAAATGATGCACGCATCGGGGCAGGACTTGGACGAACCGGCACGGGCACGTCGGCAACCCGGCGCGCTGCGCGGGCGGCTTCGCATGGCACCCGACTTCGACACGCTGCCGCCGGATGTGCTGGCGGCGATTGAGGGCGGGGGTTCAGGCGCGGCGCAGGATGCGCAGCCGCGATGTGGCGCTCATGACCAGCCCTCGCCCGGCGCTTCGCGACCCGTTGGTCTGCTTCGCAGCCCAACCCCGCAAGCGGGTGAGGGAGAGGGAAAGGACGGCGGCGCAACACTCCCTCTCCCGCTCTGCGGGAGAGGGCCGGGGTGAGGGTGCTGCCAGCGGAACGAAACGAGCCGTCAGCCAGCGTAGCCCGGACGCCAAAACATCGTAGGGCGGGTGCAACCCGCCGACGCAACATTCGGCCCGCGGAGGGTTGGGTGATGAGCCATGGCGGTGGCAAACCCGGATCGCGGAGGCGGCATCGACGGTGCCGCGGGCGGCTTGTGTCGGCGGGTTGCACCCGCCCTACGGCCCTGGACTCCCGCAGAATGCCTCCCGCTGGCGCTTCGAGCCGAAAGCTCCATGATGTCAATGATCCGGGCGCCAGCCGCCGCGATGCAGGTTTCCGCCATTGAGGTTTGTACCGAAGGGTGGTACATAGACACAAAGACGGAGCTGCCGCGTGATCGTGAGCTTTCGGGACGATTGGCTGCGGGCCTTCTTCGTCGCGGACACGCGGTCGCGGCACATCCCCTCCGACCTCGAAAGCCGGCTCTTCCGCAAGCTTCAGATGCTCGACGACGCGACGACCGATCAGGACTTGCGGGTGCCGCCCAGCAATCACTTCGAGAAGCTGCGCGGCAATCTAGTCGGGTTCCATTCGATCCGGGTCAACAGCCAATGGCGGCTGGTGTTCCGTTGGGACGGCAGAAGCGGCGAGGCGGAAGGCGTCTATCTCGACGACCACAGCTACAGATGAGGCGAACCATGCTGACGACGCAGCGCAAGCCGGCCACGGTCGGCGAGATTCTGGTCGAGGAGTTCATGCAGCCGATGGGTTTGACGCAGGCAGCGTTGGCCGAGGCGATGGGCGTTCAGCGCAAGCATGTCAACGAGCTGTGCAACAACCGGCGGACCGTGACGGCGGCGACGGCGCTCATCCTCGCGCGCGTGTTCGGCAATAGCCCCGATTTCTGGCTGAATGTGCAGCGGCGCAGCGATTTGTGGGAAGCGATGAACAATCCCCGCGAGCGCGAGCGGATCGCACGCGCGACGCCGATCCGTAGCGCGGCGTGATCATCGGCCGGCGCAACCTGCCGGAAGGAGTGGATGTTCAGGCGCGACGTAGGGGACACGTCCGCGATGTCGGCGCCCGTGGCCGTCCCTCACCCGGCGGTTCGCGCCACCCTCTCCCGCAAGGCGGGAGAGGGAAAGGACGTCGGCGCAATTCTCCCTCTCCCGCTTTGCGGGAGAGGGCCGGGGTGAGGGTGCGGCCGGCGGAACGAAATGCGTCGTCAGGCTCTGGATGGCAAACCGACTGATATCCGCGAGCCGATGCGGTGACGCGTTTCCTCGTCCATTCGCATTGGGTCATGGCCGAGGTTGTCCCGGCCATCCGCGCGCACCACACGCCGCCAGCGGAGCAGGGCGGGTGTGGATGCCCGGCCTGCGCCGGGCATGACGAGCTATGGCGGCGACGTGCCGATATGAGTCCCGCACGCTGGCGGGCGGCGTCGGCCCTACGCCCCTCGCCGTCTGCCCCCGCGCCGCCGTCCTTCGCCGCCTTCCTTGGGCTTCGGCAGCGCCACCGCCGCGGCCAGATGCGGGAACGCATCGCGGCCGTTCGGCAGGGCCATGGCGTGGACGAAATGCTCCTGGAATCGCGTCTCCAGCGCCGTCTCGATCTTCTCGATGCGGCGCACCAGCGCCTCGACCTCGGCGCGGTGTTCGCGGTTGACCAGGGCCATGCGGGCGCCGGTGCCGGCGGCATTGCCGATGGCGCTGACGCGATCGAGGCGGCAATCGGGGATCAGGCCGAGCACCATGGCGTATTTCGGGTCGATGTAGCTGCCGAAGGCGCCGGCGAGTTTGATGCGCTCGACATGATCGACGCCGAGGCGGTCCATGAGCAGTCTGGCGCCGGCGTATAATGCGCCCTTGGCCAACTGGATCGCGCGGATGTCGGTCTGCGTCACCGCGATCGACACCGCACCATCCCACAGCCGGTATGACGCGACGCGCCCGTCGCTGACGATGCGCGGGGAGCGGGATGCCAGATCGCCGTCGATCAGGCCGTCGGCGCCGACGATGCCGGCGAGGAACATCTCAGCTACTGCCTCGATGATTCCCGAGCCGCAGATGCCGGTGACGCCGACGCTCTCCACGCCTTCGTCGAAGCCGGCTTCGTCCGACCAGGCATCGACGCCGATCACCTTGATGCGCGGCTCCAGCGTCACCGGGTCGATGCGCACGCGCTCGATGGCACCAGGGGCGGCGCGCTGGCCGGCGGTGATCTGCGCACCCTCGAAGGCCGGGCCGGTGGGGGAGCTGGCCGCCAGCACGCGGTCGCGGTTGCCGAGCAGGATTTCCGCGTTGGTGCCGACATCGACGACGAGCGTGATCTCCTCATGGTGCTGCGGCCCCTCGGCGAGCGCGACCGCCGCCGCGTCGGCGCCGACGTGTCCCGCGATGCAGGGCAGCACATAGACGCGCCCGCCGGGATGGATCGCCAGCCCCAAGTCGCGCGCCGGCATGCGGATCGCGCCCGAGACCGCGAGCGCGAACGGCGCCTGCCCCAACTCCTGCGGGTCGATGCCGAGGAACAGGTGGTGCATCACCGGATTGCCGACGAACACCGCCTCCAGCACGTCCTCCGCCGGCACGTCCGCCTGCGCGCACAGGCGCGAGATGAGCGTGGCGATGGCGCCGCGCACCGCGTCGGTCAGCGCGGTGCGGTCGTCGGGGTTCATCATCAGATAGGAAATCCGGCTCATCAGGTCTTCGCCGAACCGGATCTGCGGATTGGTGGTGCCGGCGGAGGCGACGGCGCGGCCGGAGGTCAGATCGACCAGATGCCCGGCGATGGTGGTCGAGCCGATGTCGAAGGCCACACCGAACGCGGCGGACTGCGTGCCGGGCCACAGTGCGATGACCTGCGGGCGCGCGATGTCCTGATGCACCGCCGCCGTCACCGTCCAGTTGCCGGCGCGCAGCGTGCGCTGCAACGTCGCGAACAGGGGCGGGTCGATCCAGACGCCGCGCCATTCGCCGGTCGCCTCGATCGCCGCGATCAGGCGGTCGGCATCGCCGAGCGGATGTTCCATGTCCGGCGGCGGGACACTGACCGTGACCAACCGTGTCGCCGGGTCGGAGGCGATCGCGCGCGTCTCGGCGCGCTTGCGCACGATCTGGCGATTGACGGCGAACTCGCTGGGCACGTCGATGACGAGGTCGCCCTGGATGCGCGCCGAGCAGGACAGGCGGCGCGCGGCGGTCAGGATGCCGCGGCGGCGATAGGGCTCCTCGATCTCGGCCGCGGGGCCGAGATGGTCGGCGCGGCTGGTGATCGCGTGCTTGGCGAAGGCGCCCTCGGCCACCTCGACCTGACAGCGCCCGCACAGGCCGCGCCCGCCGCAGACGGATTCGATATAGACGCCAAGCTGCCGCGCCGCGTCGAGCAGCGGCATGCCCACGGGGAAGCGCCCGCGCCGCCCGCTCGGCATGAACAGCACCAGCGCGTCCCTGGCGGTCGCGGCGTCGGGCTGCACCTGATCCTGCGGCGGCATCTGGTCCATTCAGGCGTCCTTCGTCTCGCGCCCGCCCGCGCCCACCAGGGCGGCGAGCCGGGCGGCGTCATAGGCGGCGATCAGGTCCGCGACCGCCGCATCGGCCTCGGCGTCGAGGTCGTCGCCGCAGGGGGTGGGATCGCCGCGGCGCCATTCGGCCAGATAGGCGTCGGTGTCGCGCGCGCCGGAGCGCATGGCGGCGCGATCGACCGCCTGGATGAAACGCTCCGGCAGTTCGCGCTTCGCGGTCGTGCGGCCCCGGCGGATGATCACCTGGGTCGGGATGTCGCGCCAATAGACGATGATGCGCTGCGCCATGCGTCCGCCGGGCTCCTCGCTCTCATAAAAACATATAGACAAACCTTTATATGATAGCCAGATTGAATGAGCCAGTGTAGGCAGGCAGAGGGCCGCGGATTTTCGCATGATCGACGATTTCTTGCGCGAACGCGCCAAAGGACGCGAGTGGCTGCTGGCGGACGGGGCCACGGGCACCAATCTGTTCGACATGGGCCTGACCTCGGGCGACGCGCCGGAGCTGTGGAATGCGGAGCATCCCGACCGCATCCGCCGGCTGCACCAGAGCTTCGTCGATGCCGGCTCCGACATCATCCTGACCAACAGCTTCGGCGCCAACGCGCGGCGGCTGGCGCTGCACAAGGCCGAGGGGCGGGTGCATGAGCTGAACCGGCTGGCCGCCGAGCACGCCCGCGCGGTCGCCGACCGGTCCGGCCGGCGGGTCATCGTGGCCGGCTCGGTCGGCCCCACCGGCGACCTGTTCGCCCCGCTCGGCGCGCTGACCGAGGACGAGGCGGTGGACGTATTCGCCGAACAGATCGAGGGGTTGCGCGCCGGCGGGGCCGACCTGATCTGGATCGAGACCATGTCGGCGATGGAGGAGATGCGCGCCGCCGCCGCCGCCGCCGGGCGGGTCGGGATGCCCTATACGCTCACCGCCTCCTTCGACACCGCCGGCAACACCATGATGGGCATCCGGCCGGCCGGCTTGGCCCGCGCCGTGGGCGATTTCACCCCGCATGCGCACGGCATCGGCTGCAACTGCGGCGTCGGCGCCTCCGACCTGGTGTGCTCGGTGCTGGCGATGACCGAGGCGGCGCCGGAGGCTACGGTGATCGCCAAGGCGAATTGCGGCATCCCCCAGGTCGGCGCCGAGGGTGTCACCTATTCCGGCACGCCCGCGATCATGGCCGACTATGCGCGGCTGGCGCTGGACGCCGGGGCGCGGGTGATCGGCGGCTGCTGCGGCACGCGGCCCGAGCACGTGCTGGCGATGCGCCGCGCGCTGGAGACGCACGCGCGCGGCGAGCGGCCGGACACGGATGCGGTCGTGGCGCGCCTCGGCGCCCTCGCCTCCCCGCCGGCGCAGGCCGGGCAGGCACGGCGCGCCGGCGGGCGGCGCCGGGGATGACCGCGCCGCGCGTCCTGGTCCTCGCCTGCGGGGCCCTGGCGCGCGAAATTCTGGCCCTGCTGCCGCCGGAGCGGTTCCCGACGGTCGAACTGCACTGCCTGCCGGCAAACCTGCACAACCGGCCCGAGCGCATCGCCCCGGCGCTGCGGGCGGCGCTGGCCGAGCGGGCTGGCCGTTATGACCGCGTGCTGGTCGGCTACGGCGACTGCGGCAGCGGCGGCGAGGTGGACAAGGTGGTCGCGGAGTTCGGCGCGACCCGGCTGCCGGGGCCGCATTGCTACGCGTTCTTCAGCGGGGTCGAGCACTTCGCCGCGCGCGGTGACGCCGACATGCGCGCCTTCTTCCTCACCGACTTCCTCGCCCGGCATTTCGAGACGCTGATCTGGGAGGGGCTGGGCCTCGATCGCCACCCGGACCTGCGTGACGCCTATTTCGGCCAGTACGCGACTGTCGTCTATCTGGCGCAGACCGACGACCCCTCGCTGACCGCTTCGGCCGAGGCGGCGGCGGCGCGACTGGCGCTCGGCTTCGAGCGGCGCTACGTCGGCTATGGCGACCTCGCGGAAAGCCTGGCGCGCGCCGCCGGCGGCTGACCCCGCGACAATGAATCCGAGGGAGAGAGACGACCATGGCCGACATCATGACGCCGACCTATGCGAAGAACATGCGCATCATTGGCCACACCGACCAGGGCGGGGGCCGGGCCGACGGCGTGCAGATCATGGTGCACAAGGGCTACGCGTATATCGGCCACATCTTCTCCAAGGGCTTCTCGGTCGTCGATGTGCGCGACCCGAAGGCGCCGAAGCCGGTTTCCTTCATCGCGGCACCCGCGAATACCTGGACGCTGCATCTGCAGCAGCACGAGGATCTGCTGCTGGTGGTCCACGCCAAGGACATGTTCGCGCAGGCCGAGCTTGCCGACGAGAAGAACTACTACAAGGGCAAAGGCAGTTTCCACGCCGAGGCACCGACACAGCGCAACTGGTCGGCCGGCATGGCGGTCTATGACGTGAGCAAGCCGGAGGCGCCGCGGCAAATCGGCTTCATGCCGGTCGAGGGCGGCGGGCTGCACCGGCTGTGGTATGTCGGCGGGCGCTGGGCGTACGGCTCGGCGCTGCTCGACGGGTTTTCCGACTACATCCTCGTCACCATCGACATGGCCGACCCGACGAAACCCGTGCTGACCGGCAGGTTCTGGCTGCCGGGCATGAACCTCGCCGCCGGCGAGACGCCGAACTGGCCGAGCGAATATGGCCGCTACGGCCTGCATCATCCGATCATCCACGGCGACATCGCCTATTGCAGTTGGCGCGATGCCTGCCTCGCGGTCGTCGATGTCGCCGACCGGGCGCATCCGAAGCTGATCACGCATCGGATGTGGGCGCCGCCGTTCGGCGGCGGCACGCACAACGCGCTGCCGCTGCCGGGGCGCGACCTGCTGATCGTGGTCGATGAAGCCGTGCTCGACAACAAGGAGGACGGCGAGAAGCCGATCTGGGTGTTCGACAACCGCGTGAAGTCGAACCCGATCAGCATCGCCACCTTCCCCGAACCGTCGGAGCGCGACTACGTCGCCGTCGGCGGGCATTTCGGGCCGCACAACGTCTACGAGAACCGGCCGAACGGCTTTCAGAGCGAGACGCTGATCTTCGCCACCTGGCAGAACGCCGGGCTGCGCGCCTTTGACATCAGCGACAAGTTCCGCCCCGTCGAGGTCGGCGCCTGCGTGCCGCCGGCGCCGGCGAAGCTGGTCGATCCGCGGCCCAACCGGCCGGTGGTGCTGCATTCGGCGGACGTGTTCGTCGATCGCAACGGAATCTGTTACTGCACCGATTTCAGCGCCGGGCTTTACGTCATCGAATTTACGGGCTGACGCCGAGCCGCGCCGGCGCGCGGCATCGACGCGGCGGAAAGGAAGCGTTAGGGCTGACGTTCGATCCTGCCGCGAATCAGAAGTCGAGCCGCGCCCATGCGTCATTCCCCCCTGTCGTCGCTGCCGGCCGACGCGACCGGCGCGCCGCCGGGCGCGGCCGAGCACGCCGCGCTGCTGGCGGACCTGCACGCCGAGAACCGCCGGTTCCGCGTCGCCGTCGAGAACATCTCGCATGGCCTGAGCCTGTTCGACCGCGACCACCGCCTGCTGGTGAGCAACCGGCGCTACGCCGAAATCTACGGACTGGAGCCGCAGCAGATGCGGCCGGGCATGACGATGCGGGACATCCTCGACCTGCGCGCCGCAGTTGGCTCCGTCACCGAGATGGCGCCGGATGACTACATCGCGTGGTGGACCCGGCATGGGGAGGAAAGCGCGCGCACCGTCACGGGTGCGGTGTTCCGGCTGAAGAACGGCCGCTACGTGGCGCTGCGCCACCACACGCTCCCCGACGGCGGCTTCGTCACCACGCATGAGGACGTGACGGAGCGGCGGCAGATGGAAGAGCGGCTGGCGCACATGGCGCACCATGACGCGCTCACCGACCTGCCCAACCGTGTGCGCCTGCGCGAACGGCTTGAGGCGGCGCTGGCCGAAGCCGGCGAGGATCGCAGATGCGCGGTGCTGTGCATCGACCTCGACCGCTTCAAGGACGTGAACGACACGCTCGGCCATCCGGTCGGCGACCGGCTGTTGCAGGCGGTGGCGGGACGGCTGCGCCGGCACCTGCCACGTATCGACGTGCTCGCCCGGCTCGGCGGCGACGAGTTCGCCATGGTGCAGACCAGCACTGAGGAACCCGGCGACGCCGTGCTGCTGGCGGCACGGCTGATCCGCGACCTGAGCGAGCCGTATGGCATCGACGGAAATCGCATCATCGTCGGCGCCAGCGTGGGCATCGCCTGCGCCCCGCCCGGCGATGGCGACCCCGACGTGCTGCTGCGCAACGCCGACCTCGCACTCTACTGCGCCAAGGCCGAGGGGCGCGGCCGGTTCCGTGTGTTCGAGCCGCGCATGGACGCCGACGCGCAGCGCCGCCGCTCGCTGGAGCTGGAACTGCGCCAGGCGCTCGCCGCCGGGCAGTTCGCGCTGGTCTATCAGCCGCTGGTCAGCGTGCCGTCCGGCCGCGTCAACGGCTTCGAGGCGCTGCTGCGCTGGCACCACCCCGCGCGCGGCTGCATCGCACCGGGCGATTTCATCCCGCTCGCCGAAGACACCGGGCTGATCGTGCCGATCGGCGAGTGGGTGCTGCACCACGCCTGCGCGGAGGCGGCCAACTGGCCCGACGGGCAGAAAGTGGCGGTGAACCTCTCCACCATCCAGTTCCGCAACGCCGGCCTCTATGACGCCGTCGGCTCCGCGCTGCGCGCCTCCGGCCTGGCACCCGAGCGGCTGGAGCTTGAGATCACCGAATCGGCACTGATCGCCGACTGGGACACCACCATCGCGGTGCTGGAGCGGATCAAGCGGCTGGGGGTGGCGGTGTCGATGGACGATTTCGGCACCGGCTATTCCTCGTTGAGCTACCTGCGGAAGTTCCCGTTCGACAAGGTGAAGATCGACCAGTTCTTCATCCGCGAGCTGTCGGCAGGCAGCGGCTCGCGCGCGATCATCCGTGCCATCGTCGATCTGTGCCGCGCGCTGGGCATCGCCACCACCGCCGAAGGAGTGGAGACCGAGGAGCAGCTTGCCCTGCTGGGAGCGGAAAACTGCACTGAGGTGCAGGGTTTTCTGCTGGCGCGGCCGATGCCGCCCGGCGACGTGCGGGCCCTGCTCGCCCGTGCGCCGCTGCTCGCTGCCGAGGCGCCATTCGGCGCCGCGCGGCTGCGTCTCGCGGCCTCCTGACCCGTCCCGCCGGGGCAGGACCGTAGCGACGCTGCCGGCCGCCGCCTACATTGCGGCGCGACATGCCCGCAACCCAGGCCCCGCTTCCCGGCCGCTTCCATATCGAGCGGCTGTTCCGCCCGGCGAGCGTGGCGGTGGTCGGCACGGCCACGCCGGCCGGGCGGCGCGTGCTGGCCAACCTGCATGAAGGCGGCTTCGGCGGCACGATCCTGACCGCGGAAGAGGCCGCAGACATCGCCGCACTGCCGGCGACACCCGATCTGGCGGTGATCTGCCTGGACGGCAAGGCGGTTGGCGCGGCTTTCACGTCCCTCGGCCGGCTCGGCACGCGGGTCGCGGCAGTGCTGGGCATGGCGGCCGATGTCGGGGCGCTGGCGCGGCGGAGCGGGGTGCGCGCACTCGGTCCCGGCTCCTTTGGCGTCGTGGTGCCGGGGATCGGGCTGAATGCCGGGTTGGGGCATCTGCCGCCCCGGGCCGGGCGGTTGGCGCTGGTGTCGCAGTCAGCGGCGCTGTGCCGGGCGGTGCTGGACTGGGCGGAGCCGAACGGGGTCGGCTTCAGCCACATCGTCGGCGTCGGCGGCAATGACGATCTCGGTTTCTCCGCCGTGCTGGACTGGCTCGCCCGCGATCCCGGCACCGGGGCGATCCTGCTCGACCTGCGACGGATCAAGGATGCGCGGCGGTTCCTCTCGGCCGCGCGGGCGGCGGCGCGGCTGCGGCCGGTGGTTGCGATCCGGGCGGGCGGGCGGCTGCTCGACCCGACCGGCACGGCGGATGCGGTGCTGCAGGCCGCCCTGCACCGCTGCGGCGTGCTCAGCGTGACCACGCTCGCCGAACTGCTTGCCGCCGCCGAAACACTGACGCGCGCGCGGACGCTGCGCGGGGAGGCGCTGGCGATCGCCACCAACGCCATCGGCCCCGCCTGGCTCGCCGCCGACGCGGCGCTGCGCGAGGGGCTGACGCTGGCGACACTGACGGAGGAGACGCGCGCGGTGCTCCGGCTGGCGCTGCCGGAGCCGCTGGGCGCGCGGGTACACCGGCCGGATGCGCGTGCCGCGACCGACCTCGTCTATGCCGGGAGCAGCGCGCCGATCCGGCTGGCGGAGGCGGCCTCCCTGCTGGCCGGGGCAAAGGAGGTGGCTGGCGTGCTGGCGGTTCACGCGCCGACCGGCGAGGGCGACGCCGCTGGCATAGCGGCACTGGCGGCGGCCGCCAGGGCGATGCAGGTACCGCTGCTGGTCGCGGCGATGGGCGAAATCACCGGCGCGGCGCACCGCGCGCACCTCGCCGCTGCCGGTGTGCCGGCCTTCGCCACGCCCGAGCAGGCAGTGCGCGGCTTCCTGCACCTCGTCCGCGACCGCCGCAGCCGCGCCGCCGCGCGCGAACTGCCGCCGGCGAAGGTGCTGCAGATCGCACCCGATCGCGACGCCGTCGTCGCGGCCTTCGCCGCCGCGCGCGGCGCCGGGCGGCTGGAGCTGGCGGCAGCGGAGGCGCAGGCGGTGCTTGGCGCCTACGGCATCGCCGGCGGGGCAGCCGGCGCGGCAGAAGCGCCATTCGCCATTGAAGTCGGCGAGGATGCCGTGTTCGGCCCGACGATCCGGCTCAGCCAGAGCGCCGCCTCGGTGCTGGGTCTGCCGCCGCTCAACCTGACGCTGGCGCAGGCACTGGCGGCGCGGCTGCCGGACGGCGCGGTGCCGGCCGCGATCGCGGACATGCTGGTTCGGATCAGCCAGTTGATCGTTGACTGCCCCGAGATCGCGGCACTGCGGCTCGACGGCGTACGGGCCGCGGACGAGGGTGCCGCGTTCGCTGCCGCGACGCTGCGCCTGCGCCCGCCAGGCGCGCCCGCGCCGCTGCTCGCGATCGCGCCCTATCCGGCGGACCTGGCCGGGCACTTCGTCGGAGAGCGCGAAACCCTGCTGGTTCGCCCGATCCGGCCGGAGGATGCAGCGGCGCACGCGGCGCTATTCGCGCGCCTGCCATCGCAGGATATCCGCTATCGGTTCTTCAGCGCGGTGCGGGAGCTGTCGGCCGAGCAGATCGCGCGGCTGACGCAGGTCGATTACGACCGCGAGATCGCTTTCATCGCCGTGCGCGAGGCGACCGGGGAGACAGTCGGCGTGGCGCGGCTGGTGCAGGAGACCGCCGACGGTCCGGCGGAATTCGCCGTGCTGGTGCAGCCGGACGCCAAGGGCCAGGGGCTGGCCGCGCACCTGATGCGCCGTCTGATCGACTGGGCGCGGACACGCGGCATCGGCGAGATCGTGGGCATGGTGCTGGCCGACAACGCGCCGATGCTGGGCTTCGTGCGCCATCTCGGCTTCGAACTGCACCGCGCGCCCGATGACGAGACGGTGGTGGAGGCGCGCCTGGCACTCCATGACAAGGAAGCGGGCTCGACCGGAACGGCCGGCCCGGCCTAGCATTCACCCATGCACACACGGCTTGCGGCCCTTCCCGCTCCGCGCTCCGCCTCGGCGGCGCGGCGACGGGCCATTCTGTGCGTGCTGGCCGAGGGCGTCTGCTTCGCGGTCGCTGGCGCGCTGATCAAGGCGACGCGGCCGTCCGGCATTCCGTTGAGCGAGATGGTGGTGTTCCGCTCCGTCGTCATCGTGCTGGCGATGACCGCGCTGGTCGGCGTCGGTAGCGGCGGACTGATCGGCGCGCTGCGCACGCACCATCCCTGGGGCCATGTGTTGCGGACGCTGTTCGGCTTCTCCGGAATGATGACGTCCTATCTCGGTTACCTGCACCTGCCGCTCGCGACCGTCACCGCGCTCAATTTCGCGATGCCGCTGTTCCTGACCGTGCTGTCGGTGCCGCTGCTGGGCGAGCGCGTCGGCTGGCGGCGGGGGCTCGCGGTGGTCATCGGCCTGTTCGGCGTGCTGCTGATCGTCCGGCCGTGGCGGGAGGCCGGCGCCCCCATGCCGCTCGGCATCGTGGCCCTGGTGCTGGCGGGCGTGTTGGGCTGGGCATTGAGCACCATCACCATCCGCAGGCTCGGCAGCGCCGGTGAGCGCAACGCCACGATCGTGCTGTGGTACAGTCTCGGCACGCTCGCGATCTCGCTGGTGCTGGCCGTCCCGGTCTGGGTCGCCCCAGACCCGCGCGACACCGCCCTGCTGCTCGCTGCCGGGCTGGTCACCGCGGCGGCGCAATGGCTGATGACCGAGGCGTATCGTGACGGCGAGGCGACCGCGGTGGCGCCGTTCGAATACGGCGCGATCGTCCACGCGACCCTGATCGGCGCGCTGCTTTGGGGCGAGGTGCCGGACGGCTGGAGCTTCGCCGGCGTCGCTGTGCTGGTGGCCGCAGGACTGTATGTCTGGCGGCGTGAGACACGAGAAATCCGATGACCTTTGCCGAGATAGCCGCGTGTTTCGAGAGCCTCGGCGACAATTGCGAGTTCGGGCTGGTGCAGCGGGCCGCGGGCATTGAGCCGCTTGGCTTCTTCCGGTTCAGCTTCTCGCACCTGACGCCGCTGCTGCGCGGACTCGACTGCCGTTTCGCCGATCTCGACGGCGCCGGGTCGATCGAGATCTACACCGAGCCGCCGCCGAGCCGCGAACTGATGGTGCGCGTGCGCGGCTACGGATTCCAGTATCATACCGACCGCAACGTCGGCGAGGTCGATGTCGAGGAACTGTGGGCGCAGCAGGTGCGCGCGGTCGGTTTTCTCACACGCAAACTGCTCGACGACCTGCGAAGCGGCGAAAAGATCTTCGTGCGCAAGGGCGAGGATTCCACGCATCCGGAACAGGTGATTCCGCTGTTCGAGGCATTGCGGCGCCACGGGCCGGCGACGCTTCTGTGGGTCGTGGTGGCGGACGACGCGCATCCGTGTGGCACCGTCGAGGTGCTGCGGCCGGGACTGCTGAAAGGCTACATCGACCGTTTCGCTCCCTATGCGCACGCGCACGCGCTGTCCGACGTTTGGATCGACATCTGTCACGCAGCGCATGAACTTTGGCGCGCCGACGCTGCCCCTGGCACAGTTGTCCGAGGTGCCGCCAGCGAGGCGCTGCGCGCGCAGTATCCGCGGGCGAGTCTGGCGGCGCTGCTGCAGGCGCAGCGGACGGCGCGGGCGCGCCCGGCATCCGCGCCGCTGCCAACTGTCCGTTACATGCGGCTGGCGCTTGAAGAGGTCACCGCGCGCGTGCCGGCAATGGCTGATGGCCGCCCACGTGCGGAGCGATGGCCGTTGCTCCCCGCGGTAACGCTGACGGTGCCCCCGTTCGCCTTCGCGACATCGGCGACGATCCCTCCCGCCGCGCGCGACGCGGTGCGCAAGGAAGCGGCCGGCCGGACGTTGCAACGGCCCGCGCTGTCGGCGTGGCTGCTGCGCAACGCGCTGGTGCATGGCACGTTCGGCATCGTGACGATCGACGACACTGTGGTGCGCGAGAGCGCGGAACATTTGCCTTTGCATCTCATTCCGGGTTCCAGCGTGGAGGACGACACCTGGGTGCGCCTGCCGGACACGCCGAGCAGTGCCACGCTGCCCGCCGCGTATCACCTGCTCGCCTGCCACCAGGACAACTATTATCACTGGATGGTCGATGCGCTGTCGCGCTGGGACCCGGCGCAGTTCGCGGCATTCGGGTCCGCGCTGGAGGCACCCGGCGCGCCGCTGCTGCTGGTGTCGAACCTCGACATGTTCTGGAAATGGGAGACGCTCAACGCGCTCGTGCCGCACAGCATCCCGCGCGTGGCGCTCACCAATGGCGGGCGCGCCTTCGTGCAGCGCCTGCTGTACGTGCCTGACCTCAGCGGCGGCGGCGCCGCGCAGCATCCGGCGATGCTGCGCATGTACGACGCCATTGCCGCGGAATTCCGCCAGGATCCGACGGTGCGGCCGTGGCGGCGCATCTATGTCGCGCGCACCGACAGCCGCAACCGCGCGCTGGCCAACGAAACCGAAGTGATGGCGCGTGCCGAGCGAGACGGCTTCACCCCGGTCGTGCTCAGCCGTCTGTCGATTGCCGAGCAGGTGCGACTGTTTGCCGAGGCATCACATATCCTGGCACCGCATGGCGCGGGGCTTATCAACATCGGCTTCTGCCATCCCGGCGCGAAACTGTGCGAATTGCAGATGGACGGGTATCTGCACTGGGCGTTCCGCCGCCTCGCCGCGCTGCGCGGCATGCACTATGGCTGTCTGGTGGGCGAGCGCATCGGGCCGGCGGGTCCGTCGGCGCATACCGCGACCTGGCGCATCGACCCCGACGCCATCGACGCGGTGCTGCGCGATCCCGCCTTTGTCAGTTAGGCGCTATCCCGCCCAGGCGGCGACGATCAGCGTCAGCGTGCCGAGCAGCAGATTGACCTGCACCAGCCGGCGGATGCGATCGACCGCCTGGGCCGTCGGCGCCGCGCGCATCGCGGGCCAGGGCACCAACACGACATAGAGGAACACCGCCGTCATGATCAGCCCCAGCAGCTGCATGACGTTGATCGCCCAGTTCAGATGCGCGAAGCCGCCGAACAGCGCGAAGATCATGGCGTAGCCGGTGATCAGCACCAGCGGCATGGCGTGCCAGATCAGGCGGAAGAAGCGCGCGAACACCTCGCGGTGCAGCGCCAGCCGCTGCGGCGGCTCCAGCATGGCCATGGACGGGCGCAGCACCAGCAGCGCGAACGCCATGCCGCCGACCCAGGCCATCGCGCCCAGCAGATGCAGCGCCAGCAGCACGCCTCGCACCATCATCCGACGATCCCTTCGATCTCCGTCAGCAGCGCCAGCATCTCCGACGCCGCCACCGATCTTGGCGCGGTCTCCGTGATGCCAAGCCCGCGCGCGAACGCCGCGGCGACGCCCGCCCGGTTGCCCAGCGTCGCCGCGAGGATCGGCATCCCTCGCCGCGCGATCTCCGCCGCGACCTCGGCGCGCAGGCGGCCAGCGGCCGGCGCGCGGTTGAACACGAGCCGCGCCGGCCGGCGCTCGGCGGCCGCGAGCGCCAGCGTGCCCTCGGCGGCCCAGAGATCGGGCGGGCTGGGTTGCAGCGGCACCAGCACCAGATCGGCCCCGCGCACCGCCAGCCGCGCGTCGGTGTCGATCTGCGGTGGACTGTCCACGATCAGAACGTCATGGGATCGTCGCATCCGGTCGAGTTCCGCAGAGAGTCGCCAGCCGGACAGATCCGACAGCCCGACCGGCGCGGCACCGGGCCGGCCGGCACGCAAGGCGTGCCAGCGGGCGAGGCTGCGCTGCGGGTCGATGTCCAGCACGGCGACGCGGCGGCGCGGCGCCAGCGTGGCGGCGAGGTTCGCCGCCAGCGTGGTCTTGCCGGCCCCGCCCTTCTGCTGCGCCACCGTGATGACCACCGCCATGCGCCGATCCTACACGCCCGACGCCGTGTCGCGGCAAGGAGCGGCGTCACGCGTCAAGGAGAGGCGGCGACGGCTCTCGCGCCGCGTGGTCATGCACCCTAGATTTGCCGTGTGTCCGCACCCGTTCCCTGCGAACTGCTGACCCCCGCGGAGATGGCGTCGGCGGATCGCGCCGCCGTCGCCCTTGGACGGCCCGTGGCATGGCTGATGGAGAATGCCGGACGGGCCGTGGCGCGGGCGGTGCGCGCGCGCATCGCACCGTGCCGGACACTGGTTCTGTGCGGTCCCGGGAACAACGGCGGCGACGGCTATGTGGCGGCGCGGCATCTGGCGCAGGCAGGCTGGCCTGTTGCGGTCGCCGCGTTCGCGCCGCCGCAGGGCGAGGCGGCAGCGGCGGCAGCCCGCTGGCACGGACCGGTCGTTCCGTTCGCGGCTGGCGAGGCGGCGCGGGCCTCGCTCGTCATCGACGCGGTGTTCGGCGCCGGGCTGGCGCGCGACGTTGCGGGCCCGGTTGCAGAGGTGCTGCGCGCCGCCTCGCGCATCGTCGCCGTCGATGTGCCGAGCGGCCTCGATGGCGCGACCGGCGCCATGCGCGGCTACGCGCCGCAGGCAGTGCTGACCGTGACGTTCTTCCGCCGCAAGCCCGGGCACCTGCTGCTGCCGGGGCGCACGCTGTGCGGAGAGACCGTACTCGCCGATATCGGCATCCCCGACGCGGTGCTGCAGGCGGCCGCCCCGCGCGCATTGCATAACCAGCCGGCGCTGTGGCGCCTGCCCTGTCCGGCGCCGGAGGACCACAAATATGCGCGCGGCCACGTCACGGTGCTCGGCGGGGCGCGCATGACGGGTGCGGCGCGGCTGGCGGCGGTGGCGGCGCGGCGGGGCGGGGCCGGCATGGTGACGATCGCGGCGGAGGACGGCGGGGACATCTACCGCACGGGCGAGCCGGGAACCATCGTCGATGGCCGGCCGGTCGCCGAACTTCTGCTCGACGCGCGGCGTAACGCCTGGGTGTGCGGCCCCGGCCTCGGGATCGAGGCGGCGCGCGCCGCGCTGCCGCTGCTGCTGGCATCCGGACGGGCGGCGGTGGTTGATGCGGACGCGCTCGCCGCCTGCGCCGGCACGCCCGAACGGCTGCGCGGGGCCGCGGTGCTGACGCCGCATGCCGGCGAGTTCTCGCGCGTGTTCGGTCCGCCAGGCGACAACCGGCTCGCCGCCGCGCGCGACGCCGCTGCGAAAACCGGCGCGGTGGTGCTGCTGAAGGGGGCCGACACCATCATCGCCGCCCCGGACGGACGCGCCGCGATCAACGACACCGCCCCGCCCTGGCTCGCCACCGCCGGGTCCGGCGACACGCTCGCGGGCCTGATCGCCGCGCTGCTGGCGCAGGGCATGGCGCCGTGGCCTGCGGCCTGTGCCGCCGCCTGGCTGCATGGCCGCGCGGCCGTCCATGCCGGACCCCATCTGATCGCCGAGGACCTCGCGCCGGCTCTGCCGCACGCCTTCAGGGATGCCATGACATGAGCGAACCCGTTGCCAGCCTCCACTCCGGCCTGTTCGACCGCGCGCTGCGCCGCATCGCCGGGGTGTGGCGCGACATGGCGCAAGGCGTGGCGCGCGAAGAGGACGACAGCATCGCGGCCCAGATGCAGGCCTGCCTCGCCGGGCGCGGTGGTGAGGTGAGCGCGCGCAACCGCGCCGCCAAGCTCGCCCAGGCCTACCTCGCGCTCGATGCCGCGGGGCGCCGCGGATTTCTGGAAACGCTGGCCGGCTTCGATTCCGACGCCGAGGCCGTGGACGTGGCCTATGATGCCATGCGCGAAGCCGGCGACCCCGCGGCGCGCGCCGCCGCCAAGGCGCAGTTGCGACGCGTGCTGGAGCCGCCGCGCGCGCGGCTGCTGGCGCAATTCACGGCAATCCCCGACGGCATGAAGTTCCTGGTCGATCTGCGCGCCGAACTGCGCGCCATGATGGACGGCGACAAGCTGCTGACCGCGCTGGAGAGCGACCTGCGGGCACTGCTGGCAAGCTGGTTCGACGTGGGCTTCCTGGAACTGCGCGCGATTGACTGGAACAGCCCTGCGGCGCTGCTGGAGAAACTGGCCGGCTACGAGGCGGTACATGGCGTGCGGTCATGGCGCGATCTGAAGAACCGGCTGGATTCCGATCGCCGCTGCTATGCCTTCTTCCACCCGCGAATGCCGGCCGAGCCGCTGATCTTTGTCGAGGTAGCGCTGGAACGGGGACTTGCTGACAGCGTGCAGCGGCTGCTCGATCCCAAGGCGCCGCTGATGGATGCGCGGAACGCCGACACCGCGATCTTTTACTCCATCAGCAATTGCCAGCGCGGCCTTGCCGGCATCAGTTTCGGCAATTTCCTCATCAAGCGCGTGGTCGATGTGCTCTCGGCGGAACTGCGCAACCTGCGCAGCTTCGCCACGCTCTCGCCGGTGCCGGGCTTCCGACGCTGGCTTGACGAGCAGCTTGCGAGGAGCAGTGGGCTGTTGAGCGAGGAGGAAGCTTCGGCCCTGCGCACGGCAGCGCCGCCCACAGGTGCCGCGCCGGAATCCGGCGAGGCGGCGCTGGCCGCGATCCTGGCGGCGCGCGGCTGGTGGCGCGATGGGGCGATGCGCCGCGCCGCCGAGCCGGTGCTGCTACGGCTCTGCGCACGCTATCTGCTGAATGAGAGCCGCAACGGCCGCGCGCTTGATTCGGTCGCGCATTTCCACCTCTCCAACGGCGCGCGGCTGGAGCGCGTCATCCCGCTCGCCGACACATCAGAGAAGGGCTTCCGGGAGAGTGCGGGGATTATGGTCAACTATCTCTATGATCCGGCGAAGATCGAGACATATCACGAAGACTATGCCGGCGAGGGCAAGCGCAACGCGGCGACGGCGGTGCGGCGGTTGGCGCGTGGCTGGGCGTAGAGAACGGTTGAATGGGGGAGACGATGGACACGCCGATCGCGGCGACGCTGCCCAAACTGGACGCCACGCGCCGCGAAGCACTGCTGCGCGAGATTGAGCGCAAGCTGCTCTGGCTCTCTGCCTGGATGATCCATCACGCCAACCACATTCGTCCCAACCGGGACGGGCTGAAGGTGGGCGGGCATCAGGCGTCTTGCGCCTCTGTCATCTCGGTGATGACCGCGCTGTATTTCGACGTGCTGCGCCCGCAGGACCGCGTCGCCGTCAAGCCGCACGCGAGCCCCGTCTTTCACGCCATCAACTATCTGTTCGGCCGGCAGACACACGAGAAGATGGCGGGGCTGCGGCAGTTCGGCGGTGCGCAGTCCTATCCCAGCCGCAGCAAGGACGGACCGGAGGTCGATTTCTCCACCGGCTCCGTGGGCCTCGGCGTCGCCATGACGAGCTTTTCCGCTCTGATGGGCGACTACGTGCGGCTGCACAATCTCGCGCCGCCCGAGCTGCCGGCCGGACGGCACATCGCGATTGCCGGCGATGCCGAACTCGACGAAGGCAACATCTACGAGGCGCTTCTGGAAGGCTGGAAGCACGACGTCCGCAACGTCTGGTGGATCGTCGATTACAACCGCCAGAGCCTCGACAGCGTCATGCCGGACCGGTTGTTCGGCCGCATCGAGGGCCTGTTCCGCGATATGGGCTGGAACGTGGTCACGATGAAATACGGCCGCAAATTGCAGGCGGCGTTCGCACGCGACGGCGGCGAGGCGCTGCGGCGCTGGATCGACGATTGCCCGAACAGCCTGTACTCGGCGCTGACCTTCCAGGGCGGGGCGGCGTGGCGGCAGGCGGTGCTGGCCGATCTCGGCCGCTCGCGCGCGGTGCGCGCGATCATCGACCCGCTGGGCGACGACGCGCTGGCCGCGTTGATGACCAATCTCGGCGGCCACGACATCGCCACCATCATCGACACGCTGCACGAGGCGGCGGCGCAGGGCGACCAGCCGACGTGTTTCATCGCCTACACGATCAAGGGCATGGGCCTGCCCTTCGCCGGGCACAAGGACAACCACGCCGGGCTGATGACGCAGGAACAGATGGCGCTGTTCCGCGCCGCCATGCGCATCCGCCCTGGTCACGAGTGGGACCGCTTCGAGGGGCTGGAGGCGAGCGGGGCGGAATTGCGGGCGTTCATCGATGCGGTGCCGTTCGCGCGTCCCCTGACTCCGGCGGGACGTTCGCTGACCGCGCCGGCCGTCCATGTCCCCGCAGTGTTGCCCGCACCGAAGGCGGCAGGGCGAAAAATGTCCACGCAGTCGGGGTTCGGCGACATCCTCGCCGAAATCGGGCGCGGCCAGGGCGAATTGCGCGAACTGGCCGCGCATATCATGACCACGAGTCCCGACGTGACGGTCTCGACCAATCTCGGACCGTGGGTGAACCGGCGCGGCGTGTTCGATCGGCACACGCGCAACGACGTGTTCCGCGACGCCAAGCTGGCGAGCGCGCAACGCTGGGGCATGACGCCGCAGGGCCAGCACATCGAACTCGGGATCGCCGAGCAGAATCTCTTTCTGTTGCTGGGCGCGGCGGGACTGTCGCCGGCTCTGCACGGCGCGCGGGTCCTGCCGATCGGCACGGTGTACGACCCATTCGTCAACCGTGGCCTCGATGCGCTGATCTATGCCTGCTACCAGGACGCGCGGTTCCTGCTGGTGTCCACGCCGTCGGGGCTGACGCTGGCGCCGGAAGGCGGGCAGCACCAGAGCGTCAACACGCCTCTGCTCGGCATCGCCGCCGACAGGCTCGCGTCTTACGAGCCGGCGCATGTCGATGAACTTGCCATCCTGCTGCGTCACGCGCTGGCGCACATGCAGGCGCCGGACGGCTCGGCCGTGTGGCTGCGCCTCTCCACGCGCCAGATCGAACAGCCTGCGCGCACGCTCGACCCCGCCGCGGTGATCGGCGGCGCGCACTGGGCCGTGCCGCCGCTGCCAGGCGCACGGTTCGCGCTCGCCTATCAGGGACCGATCGCGCCGGAGGCGGAGGCCGCGTTCGCCGTGGTGCGCGAGGAAGAACCCGGCGCCGGTCTGCTCGCCGTCACCAGCCCCGACCGGCTGCACGCCGGCTGGCTGGCGGCGCTGCGCGCGCGCCGCGCGGGCGAGCGCGCAGCGCGAAGCCACGTCGAGACGATCCTCGCCAAGCTCGCGCCGGACGCCGCGCTGGTGACGGTGCTGGACGGCCATCCGGCGGCGCATGCCTGGCTCGGCGGCGTGCGCGGACAGCGCGTGGTGCCGCTCGGTCCCGACCGCTTCGGACAGAGCGGCGACATCCCCGACCTCTACCGCGAGTACGGGCTCGACACCGACGCGATCCTGGACGCCTGCGCGCAGGCGATGCTCACGCAATAGGTGTTCGGCCGACCCCGCTGAACGGAATTACACTCTCCGCCGCAGTCAGGAATGTCCCTGCTGCACAGACCGGAGGGACGTACGATGCCAACCTACATCTCTCTCGCGCGCTGGACCGACCAGGGACGCCGCGGCATCAGCGAGTCGCCGCGCCGTCTTGATGCGGCAAAGAAGATGCTGCAGGACATGGGCGGACAGGTGCTCGCCTTCTACATGACCATGGGCGAGCATGACATGGTGGTCATCTACGAGGCACCGGACGATGCCGTGGCGGCGCGCTTCTCTCTCAAGAGCGGCCAGGGCGGCAACATACATGGCCTGACCATGAAGGCATTTCCCGAGACAGCCTATCGCGAGATCGTCGCCTCGCTTGGCTAACACGGACATGCGCACGAAATGCTGTAGCGCACGACGGCGCGGCGCGGCCTAGCCTGGGGCGCGATGACAACCCCGGTCGCGAGCCGTGTCGCATGAAACTGCTGTGCGTCCACCCCAGTCCGCTGATGTACACGCGCGTCTTCTTGCGCCTGGAACCGCTGGGGCTGGAACTGGTGGCCGGCGCGGCGCGCGGCGCCGGCCACGAAGTGAGGATCATCGACCTGCAGGTGGAGCAGCACGACGCCTATTTCCGCCTGCTGCGGCGCTTCGGTCCCGACGCGGTCTGCTTCTCGGGCAACTACCTCGCCAATGTGCCGGAGATCATCGACCTTGCCCGCGCCACGCGCGAACGCCTGCCGCACTGCTTCATCTTCGTCGGCGGCCACAGCGTCTCCTTCATCGCCCGCGACATCCTCGCCCACGCCGAGGGCGCGATCGACTGCGTGCTGCGCGGTGAGGGCGAGGCGGCAGTCGCCGAGCTGCTCGTGGCGTGGCGCGACGGTGGGCTGGCGCGCGTGGCTGGCGCGGTCACGATGGATGGCGACGGCCCGCCGCCACGCTTCGCCGCAAGCCTGGACGCGATCCGTCCCGCGCGCGACCTGCTGCGCCACCGCCGCAAATACTTCATCGGCGCGCTCGATCCTTGCGCCTCCATCGAATTCGCGCGCGGCTGCCCGTGGGACTGCACGTTCTGCAGCGCCTGGACCTTCTACGGCCGCAGCTACCGCATCGCCGATCCCGAGATCGTCGCCGACGAACTGGCGCGGCTGCGCGAGCCGGGCGTGTTCATCGTCGATGACGTGGCCTTCGTCCATGCCGAGCATGGCATGGCGATCGCGGATGCGATCGAGCGGCGCGGCGTGCGCAAGCAGTATTATCTGGAAACCCGCGCCGATGTGCTGCTGCGCAACCGCGAGGTGTTCCGCCGCTGGCGCGACCTCGGTCTGGCCTACATGTTCCTCGGCCTGGAGGCGATCGACGCGGAGCGGCTGAAGCTGTTCCGCAAGCGCGTGTCGCTGGACGACAGCTTCGCCGCGCTGGAATTCGCGCGCTCGCTCGGCGTCAATGTCGCGATCAACATCATCGCCGACCCGTCCTGGGATCGCGAGCGATTCGCGACGGTGCGGGCGTGGTGCATGGAGATTCCCGAGATCGTCAACATCAGCGTCACCACCCCTTATCCCGGCACGGAAATCTGGCCGCAGCAGGAGGCGTTGCTGACGACGCGCGACTACCGCCTGTTTGACATCCAGCACGCGGTGCTGCCGACCACGCTGCCGCTGGCGGAATTCTACGCCGAGCTGGTCAGCACGCAGCAGGTCCTCAGCCGCAAACATCTCGGTTGGGCGGCGGTGGGCGGAGCAATGACGGTGGCGGCTAAGCGGCTGCTGCGCGGGCAGACGAATTTCGTCACGTCGCTGTGGAAGTTCAATTCGGTGTTCAACGCACGGCAGCAGATGGCGGACCACGCGCGGCCGGCGCGCTACCAACTGCCGCGCTCCGACGGCGCGGCGATCGGCGCCGACAAGCGCACCCTCTACGTCCACCAGCCGCCCGCGCGCCGCGCCCGCGTGCTGGACGAGGCGACGCAGCGTTTCGTGGCGGCGACGCGCGGCTGACCGCTGGCGCAACGATCGCGGCGGCAATACTAAGAAAAACCGGCCAGGATGGTCCTGGCCGGCTTTCAACCCCAAGGGTCAACGATGCAACACCATCGCTGGCTCCTCCCGCTTATCGTGGTGATCGTGACCGTCAAGGGCAAGATCATTTCGCGCCGGCGGTAGGACCGGGGCCGGTCCCGCGGGGCCGCCCCTCTCCTGGGGCGTCAGCGGCGGTCTGCCATGCGGGGGTTTCCTCGGCGCCCCGGCTTGGCCATGCTGCGTGCCCCCGCCCGCCTTTCGGAACCTGCCATGCCCGCAACCGACCCCGCCCTGATGACCGCCGAGGACCTGCTCGGCCATTACGCCCGCCGCAGTCTCAGCCCGGTCGAGGCGCTGCAGGCGGTGACCGAGCGCGTCGCCCGCCTCAACCCTTCGATCAACGCCTTCGCCGTCATGACGTCGCAGGCGCTCGCGGCGGCCGGGGAGAGCGAGGCGCGCTGGCGCATCGGCCGGCCGATGGGGATGCTCGACGGCGTGCCGGTGACGGTGAAGGATCTGATCGACCTCGCCGGCCACCCGACCCGCCGCGGCTCGCGCCTGACCGACGCCGCCCCGGCGACCGATGACGCGCCGAGTGTGGCCGGGCTGAAGGCCGAGGGCGCGGTGGTGATCGGCAAGACCACCACCACCGAGTTCGGCTGGAAATCGCCCGGCGACTGCCCGCTGCACGGCATCACGCGCAACCCGTGGAACCCGGCGCACACGCCCGGCGGCTCCTCGGCCGGGGCCGCGGCAGCGGCGGCGGCGGGGTTCGGCCCGCTGCATATCGGCACCGACGGCGGCGGATCGATCCGCATCCCGGCGGCCTGGTCCGGCGTGGTGGGGCTGAAACCGAGCTTCGGCCGCGTGCCGCAATGGCCGCTCGGCGCCTTCGGCCATGTCGCGGTCGCCGGCCCGCTCACGCGCGGCGTGCGCGACGCGGCGCTGATGCTCTCGGCGATGGCGCGCTTCGACCTGCGCGACCCGTATTCGCTGCCTGACGACAAGCGTGACTGGCGCGACGGCATCGAGGAAGGGGTGGCGGAGTTGCGCGTTGCCGTGCTGCGCCGGCCGGGATTCGATGCGCCGGTGGATTGGGAGGGCATCGCCGCGGTCGAGGACGCGGCACGGATGCTGATGGAAGCGGGTGCCGAGGTGGAGGAGGCCGATCCCGGCCTGCCCGACACGCGCGCGACCTTCGCCCCGATCTGGGGCGTGGCACTCGCCCGGCTGGTCGCGTCCTTCCCGGAATCGCGGCGGCACATGCTGGATGCCGGGCTGCTCGACGTGGCGCGCGCCATGGGCGGCCTGTCGGCGATCGACGCGGCCGATATCGAGGCGACGCGCATCGCGGCGGCGCACGCGATGGCGCGCTTTCACCAGACTTATGATCTCGTGCTATGCCCCACCGTGCCGGCCGCCGCCCCGCTCGCCGACGCGCCGCTCACCGATCCGGTCCATGCGCTGGGGCATGAGTGGGCGCCGTGGACCTTCGTGTTCAACCTCACCCGCCAGCCGGCGATCGCGGTGCCGATGGGCTTCACCGCCAACGGCCTGCCCCGCTCGGTGCAACTCGCCGCCGCGCTGTATCGCGACGACCTGGTGCTGCGCGCGGCCCGCACGCTGGAGGTCGCGCAGCCCTTCCCGATGCCCGAACTGGAATGAGCGAACTGGAATGAGGCCATGTACGACCGCCCCGCCTTCGCCGAGCCCGACCTCGACCGCATCACGGCACTGATCGCGGCGCATCCGTTCGGCCTGCTGGTGACGGCGGCCGGCGGGCTGGACGCCTCGCCGATCCCGTTCACCGTGATGCGCGAGGGCGCTGCGCTGGTGCTGGAGGGCCATCTGGCCGCCGGCAACCCGCAATGCGCGCGGATCGCCGCCGGCGCCGAGGCGCTCGCCATCTTCGGCGGCCCGCACGCCTATATCTCGCCAAGCTGGTACGTGACGCAGCCGGCGGTGCCGACCTGGGACTACGCCGCCGTGCATGTCCACGGCGCGCTGGAGGCGATGACCGACGACGGCGAAATGCGCGCGATGCTGCGCCGCCTCGGCGCGCACGACGCGGCGTTCTCGCTCGACGCGCTGCCGGCCGGCTACATGGCCGGCATGATGCGCGGCATCCGCGCCTTCCGCCTGCGCTCGCAGCGGATCGAGGCGCAGTGGAAGATGACGCAGAACCGCAGCATCGCCGACCGCCAGAGCGTCATCGCGGCGCTGCGCGCGCAGGGGAGCGATGATGTGGCCGCGCTGATCGCGGCGACGCTGGGCTGACGGCCGGAGGCTGGTCGCGTCTTGGCTGGAGTGTCGGGGTTCGACCCAAGTCTGCCGTACGCAGACCCATCAGGCGATCCCGGACACGAACATTCGGGAACGCCGGGCTCCGCCGGCGTCGCGCCCATTCCAGCCGATCCGTACGCGACCGCTGGTTTTCCGACAGCGGACTCCCCCCTGCTCTTGAATAGCCGTGCTGGCAGTTGTGGGCCAGGAGCAGCCACGAGGGAGTGGCGACGAGGCACTACTCTCAAGTCTCGAACGCTATGGCAAGATTCAGAAGGGCACCTCGTCCCCGTTGACGGATGTGCCGCCAGATTCGTCCGGCGCCACCGGCAACGCTGCTGTTTCGACTGCCTTGTTGAGTCCCCATGCCTGGATGATCTCACTCAACGGGAAAGGTGCCGTCTCCGTCCTCCACTCGTGGAAGGGCGCAGCTGTTTGGCTAAATGGGCCAGGTGTCGGTGGGTCGAACTGTACACGTGTCGGCACATGGAAGGCGCTGCCGAAGACAATGGCCTCCCCGGAAGCGAGAATGGTCACTTGGTCGAGAAGGCGACGCGCCTGCGTCGGAATGATGCGTCGGAAGTGGTCGATATCGTCAGGATTTTGCAGCCGATGGCTGATGAAATTGGCGCACTGACTGATGATGGTCGGACTGATCTCGCTTGGCCGCTGACTCGCGATTATAAGGGAAAGGCCGAACTTCCGGCCTTCCTTAGCGATCCTCTCGAACGCCAGACGCGATAACGTTTGGCCGCGCTCCTCGTCGGCCCGAGGCGGACGCGCATAGTTATGCGCTTCTTCGAGAACAAGGACCCACGGATGTTTGAATCGCCGCGACGCGGGCAAGTTTTCCCGCGCCTCAAGCAGCACGCGGCCTACGACGGAACACGCGTAGGGTAGGACTTCATGGCTCAGCATGGAAAGATCGATGATTGAAACCCGCGGTCCTTCTCGTCGGCCCAAGCCAAATCGGTCCATCCATTCGGACAATGACGAGAAGCGTGTTGCCTCTTCCCCGTAATTGAGAAATGAGCGCCAACGGGGATCGTCGAGGCGTGTCTTCAGGCGAAGTTTAAGCGTTGTCAGATGGGCCTCGATGCGGCCGACGTCTTCGGCCGGTGTCGCGCTATCCAAGAGCGTCGGGTCCACCAAACGGGCCGTCGCTATAAAGCGGGGACTGTCGGCCGTCGTCGCGCTCAAGGTAGCGACCGCCGCTTCACCCGCAATCGCGGCCTTCAGATTGCCGATGACTGCTTCGGTAGCGGCACGAATTTGCGCCTCGTTCTCGGGTGACTCCCAATCGATGGACCTATCCTGGGCTCTGTATTGGGCCATGTGCGGCAAAAGTGTGTTGCGGAGCGCATCAATGCCTTCGATTGATCTTTGCCCCACGTAATCTTTCAGTATCTTGAATTGCTGGCAGCAGATTTTTTTGTACGGCTTATTGGGCGCGTCCAGTGTTTGAAGGATAATGTTTGCCTTCGTAATCGCATGGCGCAGCAGGTTGACGGTTGGTACTTGACCCTGACCATCCTGTCCTGCCTTGGCAATCGCCCACCAATCCTTCAGTACCGGCTCCTGCGTTTGCTCGGAGGCGCTCAGCCAGGCGCATATTTCATTAGCGTTGAAGAGCCAGACCGGAACGCCAAATTCGACACCATTGAGATAGATGCAGTCCGGTCGACGTTCAAGTTTAGCATCTTCGCTAAGAAACGCGCGGCCATATTCGCCATTGATATCCAAGATGAAGAGATGCGGTTCGTTGCCGAAGGTTCCCAGCGCTGTCATCGCTTTCTGGATCAGGCTTGAGACTGTGAACGACTTTCCGGAGCCGGTGTTGCCGACTATGGCCAGCGGCCTTGAAAACAAGTCGTTATAGGATGCCTGGACTGCGCCGACGGGCTGGCCGGTTGGGGCTCCGATCCGCAGTTCGCAGTCGAAGTCTTCGCCCTCGAAGCCTTCCGGCCGGTTGCGCCGCGGCGGCCTCTCGAAGATCGACTTCAGTATGTCCGGCGATCCGATTTCAGCCGCCGTGTCCAGCGTCGGTAGGATCGTGATGCCCGGACTGAAGGCCCCCTTCGTGCCGTCGTGCTGAATTGTTCCAAGCAGTTGAACGCTGGCGATCCGGCGCGGCTTGACCAATTCGAGCGTCAGTTCGTCGCCGGTACTCGGATCGTAGCTCTCACGCGATTCTAGATCGGTAATGACGCCGATGACGAACTGCCCGGCGCCGATTGAGAAGATCAAATAGGCGTTGATCGCGACCGCGATCTGCACGCCGTCGAGCGTGGCGCGTAGCGCCGACTTTGTTTCGGGCAGAAGCTCGACCTTCACCCGGAAACCCTGGACGGCAACGATATGACCTATGACTCGCGGATTTTCCATCGATCAGGTCACATTCTTTCGTCGGTGTCGGGCTCACGATTGGTCCAGGCTTTGATCTGCTTTTCAAATCGCCGTAAGCGAAGAAAATCGTCAAGCCATTGCACATCCGGCATAATAGAACGAGCAAAGTCGTCGAACGTGCCGAGATCGAAGGGCCGTGCAGTGAAAGCATGTTCGGTCGGCGTCAGCACGAAGGCTCGTTTGCCGAGGTCCTTGTAGCCCCGCACACGGTCGATGATACCGCTGCGGGGATTAGGTTCGACAACTAGCATGACGAGCGACGGATTCATCAATGCTGTCTCAATGATGCGCGTCACATGATCGTCACCGAAACCATAGCCGAGGACGAGCAGAAAAGTTTGCGGCGCACTCAGCCGGTTTTGTAGGGAACGGAATAAATGGGCGAAGGGCATGGTAAGAGTCTGGGAGAATTTGTTCGCCGTCGGCAGGATTCCAATCGGCTCCAGCGAGTCCGCCAGCGTTCGGAGCATCTTGGCTTTTTTTGTCAAGCCGGCCGCCCCTTCCGCAGAGAGTCCATGATAATCCTTGAACGCGCCCAAGTCGGGGTGCCGAGCGCGCAGCTCGCTCTCCCGTAATTGCCAATGGATCGAGCCGTGCAGCTTATAGAGGTGCAGAAACTTGTCGAAGCGGCGGACACGGCCCTCGGCCACCTCTCCCGGATAGTAGATGTCGAGTCCATATACCGAAGGGTCGAACCGGGCGTCCGCTCTGCCGGTGAACCCGTCGAAATATTGAATGCCCAGCAGTTCCAGGGCTTGCTCGAACAAGGTGTCGTAATTGAGCGTGAACAGATGCGCGCGTCCGAGATTGCTGTCACGAGCGACTAGCTTAGCAAGGAAGGCGAGCTGAGGTGCAACATGGCCTGCCGCGGCGGCGGCGGGACCCGTATCGGGCAAGATTAAGGCGCATTCGGCGAAGATGGCTCTACCGATCCATGAAGTGAGCCATGTGAGTTCCTTTTGCGAAGGGGTGCTACCGTCCTTCCACAGCACCCCGGAAAACGGCGACCGATCGGCCGCCCCGATGAAGCTGGCATTCACGATGTAGGACAGCCAATCTTCGAATCCTAACTTCGATTCCCTGGTAGCCAACTGGGCGTCGATGATCGGGACAACGCTAGCCGGGCATTCTTCTATCGCTTTGACCGTCTGGAGGACGGCTTTCTCCAAATTGTCCATGGTCTTGCCGCCTGAACTGACCGACGTACCGGCGCCCGTCAGCACGACAAGGTTTTCCATACGCAACCACTCGGCAATCAACGCTTGAAGGCGCAGCCTCCTGTCTCTCTCGCTCAGCGTCGACAATAGGTTATTGACCGTGCCATCTTCCGATGGCCCGATTAGTTCAAATCCCCCTGTTGGCGCTGGCGTCTTCTCGAAAAGTGCGTCCATGCCGACAATCACCACCTTTCCACGGCTCGCCGGGCAAAAGGCCGACGAGACCACGCAGAACCTTCTTGCGAAGCCGACTCGATCTCCCACCGGTGGCCCAGCGCCAACAAAGGCGTCACGTCGGCCACGAGTCGGGGAATCCCGAGCTTCTGCGTGATATTGCGCGCATAATGCGCACAAGTGATACGGCTTTTCTCCACTTCCCCAGGGGTGGAGAGGCTTTGACAATCCAACAAGTCGCATTGCCAGGGAGATTACGTGCGAGCGCGATATCTTCGATATCCGCCGAAACACCGTTCCGCGGCAGCAGCCGCTTTAGCTGTTCCGCGTCAGATAGTCGCCCTTGCGGATTCGGCCAACTCTGGCCGCGAAGCGAACGTCCGGAGCTGCAGCAACGATGCCCGAAGGCCGTCTGGCCGCTTTCCACACCACCCCGACCTTCAAACTGCGACACGACCCAAAGGCCCGGTTTGCCCGCGCCGCGCGTCTGCGGTTAGGCTCCGCCGCCCGTGGCAACCCCGCCGGAGAGGACCGCATGGCCGATCGCACGCTCACCGTCGTCAGCATCTGTGGCAGTCTGCGCAAGAGCTCGTACAACCGCATGGTGATGCAGGCGCTGCCGGGGCTGGCGCCGGAGACCATGCGGATCAGCGAGGCGCCGCCCTTCGACGCCTTCCCGCTCTACAACGCCGACCTCCAGGCCGCGTCCGGCTTTCCGGCTCCGGTGACCGCGCTCGCCGATGCGCTGCGCGCGGCCGATGGCGTGATCATCGTGACGCCGGAATACAATTTCGGGATTCCCGGCGGGCTGAAGAACGCGATCGACTGGGTGTCGCGCCTGCCGAACCAGCCCTTCGCCGGCAAGCCGGTGGCGCTGCAATCGGCCTCGCCCGGGCCGCTCGGCGGCGGGCGGGTGCAGTACGAGCTGCGCCGGTCGATGGTGTTCCTCGACGCGCTGGTGCTGAACAAGCCGGAAATCTTCATCGGCAACTGCGCGCAGCGGATCGACCAGGCCACCGCGGAGATCACCGACGCGGCGACGCGGGACTTCATCGGCCAGCAGCTTGCCGCCTTCGCCGGCTTCATCGGCGCGCACGGCGCCCGACGCTGACGTCCAGGCAGGACAGGCGCGCAGGATCGCGCTTGCCCAGGCGCGGCCGGACGTGTTAGTGAGACTGTCATGCCGCCCCGCCCGCACGTTGAACGCTTTGCCGCCATCATCGACGGCCTGTGCCGCGCGGTCGCGGCGCGCGGCGGTGGCCGGGACCGGCTGGCGGGGACGCTGGTCATCCTGATCTGGTCGCGGCTGCGCCGCATCGCCGCGCAGATCGTGGCCCTGGCCGCCCGCGTCGAGGCCGGGCGGCACCGGCGCTATCCCGCCCGCCGGCCACCCACCCGGACGGCCGCGCCCCGGCGCCGCACGCCGCCCGTCCTGCCGGACGGCTTCGCCTGGCTGCTGCCGCTGGTACCCTGCGAGGCCGCGGGATACGGCTCGCAACTGCGCCACCTGCTGGCGGAGCCGGAGATGGCGGCGCTGCTCGAGGCGGCCCCGCAGATGCGCCGCCTGCTGCGCCCGCTCTGCCGGATGCTGGGGCTGGCGCCGCCCGCGACGCCGCGCCGGCCGCCGCCGGCCGGGCCGGCGCCTGCCGACCCGCTCCCGGCCGCGCCACCGGCGGGG
>JAKADX010000021.1 GCA_021818505.1 Pseudomonadota bacterium | reverse complement strand
ACCCGCCGGACCAGCCAGCCGAAGCTGCGCGGCAGGCGCGGCTTTGGCGGCACGGTCGCCGGCGGGTTGCGGCGCGGCGGGCGGTGGCGGGCGGGGCGGATGCGGAGCGTGCCGGCCTGAAGCGCGGTGGCCAGCCTGACCACGCGGGCGGCGGCACGGCGCAGCCGCCCGCAGACCAGCAGCAGCAGCGGCCCGACCAGCGTGCCACGCACCCCCTGCGCGGCCAGCGCCTGAAACACCGCCTCGATGACGCGGGCGAAGCGTTCGGCCGGGGAGAGGAGGAGAGTGTAGCTCACGAACAGAGTGAATACAAATAACATGTCACCTGGGCAAGCGGGAAATGCGGGGCGCGGCAACGATGTGGACGCGACGCCACAGGCGCGTTATAACATCTGTGGCAACGGAGGGCGCGCCATGGCCACGCTGAAGCTGCGCGCGATCGGCAATTCGGTCGGCGTCGTGCTGCCGAAGGAATTGCTGGCGGAACTTGGGGTCCGGGAGGGCGACACGCTCTCGGTCGTGCGCACGCCGGAGGGGATCACGCTGTCGCGGTCGGAGCCCGAGTTCGAGCGCGACCTGACGATGGCACGCGAGATCATGCGCCGCCGGCGTGCCGTCCTGCGCGAGCTGGCGAAATGACCGGCGACGAGGCGCCGGCCTGGCTCGGTCGGCACCTCGTCCTCGCGATCCACAGTGAGCAGATCGCCGAGCACGGCGGCGCCGCAGGCGTGCGCGACGAGGGGCTGCTGGAAAGCGCGCTGGCGAGGCCGATCAACCACTGCGCCTATACGAGCGCCGGAGTGCCGGAACTGGCCGCGCTATACGCGCTGGCGATCGCGCGCAACCACCCGTTCATCGACGGCAACAAGCGCACGGCCTATGTCGCGCTGGAACTGTTCCTGGCCAAGAACCGCCACCTTTTCCCTGCATCGGATGGCGAGTGCATCGTGACCATGCTCCAGATGGCCGCCGGCGACATGCCCGACGACGCCTTCGTCGCCTGGGTGCGCCGGCACGCCGCGCCGGGCTGACCGGCCGCTTCGGCCCTTGTCAAGCGCCGCGGCGCGCGCAATGTGAGCGTCGAACCGTACAATCCGGGTCCGCATTCCGTACAGGACGACCGCGCATGTTCATCGAGACCGAAGGCACCCCCAACCCGGCGACGCTGAAATTCCTCCCCGGCCGCGACGTGCTGGGCAACGCCACCGCCGACTTCGCCAGCCCGGAGGCCGCCGCGCGCAGCCCGCTCGCGACGGCGCTGTTCGAGTTGCCGGGCGTGGCACGCGTGTTCCTCGGCGCCGATTTCGTCACCATCACCAAGGGCGGCGCGATCGAGTGGCAGGCGCTCAAGCCGCAGGTGCTCGGCGTCATCATGGAGCACTTCGTCGCCGGCCGCCCGGTGATCGAGGGCGAGGCGGAGGCAGCGGAAGCGGAGGACGTGTCCGAAGCCGACGCCGAGATCGTCGCCCAGATCAAGGAACTGCTGGATACGCGCGTGCGCCCGGCGGTCGCCAGCGATGGCGGCGACATCATCTTCCGCGGCTATCGCGACGGCGTGGTACGCCTGCACATGCAGGGTGCGTGCAGCGGCTGCCCGTCCTCGACGGCGACGCTCAAGCATGGCATCGAGAACATGCTCCGCCACTACGTCCCCGAAGTGGTCGCGGTCGAGCAGGTCGGTTTCTGAGCCGCGTCGCGACCCTCTGCGCCAAGGACTGCCATGATCCTCGACGACGCCGCACTCGGCGCGCTGTTTCGCGACGCGCGCACGCACAATGCCTGGACCGACCAGCCGGTCAGCGATGACGACCTGCGCGCCGTGTTCGACCTGATGAAATGGGGCCCGACCTCGGCCAATTCCTCGCCGGCGCGCTTCGTCTTCGTCCGCTCGCCGGAGGCCAAGGCGCGGCTCAGTCCGGCGCTGTCGCGGGGCAACCGCGAGAAGACCATGGCCGCGCCGGCGACCGCGATCGTCGCCTATGACCCCCGCTTCTACGACAAGCTGCCGCGCCTGTTCCCGCACACCGACGCGCGCGCCTGGTTCGCCGGCAACGAGGCGCTGGCGGCCGAGACGGCGTTCCGCAACAGCTCGGTGCAAGGCGCGTATTTCATCATCGCCGCCCGCGCGCTCGGCCTGGATTGCGGGCCGATGTCGGGCTTCGACCGCGAGACGGTGGATGCGGCCTTCCTCGGCGGCTACGGCTGGAAATCGAACTTCCTCATCAATCTGGGCCACGGCGACCCGGAGGCGGTGAAGCCGCGCAACCCACGCCTGGAATTCGACGAGGCGTGCCTGATCGTCTGACCGGGTGCTTGCGCCGCCGGGCGGCAACGGCTGGACTGCGCTGATGCGACTTCTCGCCCTCGATGCCGCACTGGGGCGCTGTTCGGCGGCGGTGCTGCTGGGCGACGTCATTGCCGCCGAGCGCCAGCGCGAGCAGGAGCGCGGCGAGGCGGCGCTGCTGCCCGCGCTGGCCGCGGAGGTGCTGGACGCCGCCGGCCTGCGCGCCAGCGACCTCGACGCGGTGGCGGCCACGGTCGGGCCGGGCAGCTTCACCGGCCTGCGGGCCGCGCTGGCGCTGGCCGAGGGGCTGTGCGCCGGGTCGGGTGCGCGCCTGCTGGGGGTCGCCGTCGCGGAGGCGCTCGCCGAGGCGGTGCCGCCGATGCCGGGCCGGACGCTCTGGGTCGCGCTGGATTCGCGCCGGCGCGACCGCGTCTTCCTGGCGGCCGAAGGAACCGTGGGGGCGTTGCGTCCGGCCGACCTGCCGCGCCCTGGCGGCCCAGTGGCGCTGGCCGGCGATGCCGCGCCGCTCGCCGCGGCCTGGCTCGCGGCGCGTGGTGCCGACGTGCTGCTGACCGATGCCCGCCGGCCGCGCGCCGCCGACGTGGCGCGCGTGGCGCTGCGGCGCCTGCGCGGTGAAATCCCGGCACTCGCGGCGCGACCGCTCTATCTGGACCCGCCGGAGGCGCGATTGCCCGTCGAGTCGCGCCGACCCGCGCCGTGCTGAACATTATTGGGCCGTTTCGGATGCAGTTGATCCCGGCCGCGCCGCCTCATGCTCACCTGCTCGCCGCGATCCACGCGGCCGCGTTCCCGCCGGCCGAGCAATGGGACGCCGCGGCGATCACCGCGCAACTGTCGCTGCCCGGCGGGTTCGGGCTGTTCGACCCGACCGGCGGCATGGTGCTCGGCCGCCTCGCCGCCGACGAGGCGGAGATCCTTGCGCTCGCGGTCATGCCGGCGCGGCGGCGCGGCGGCCTCGGGCGCGCGCTGCTGGTGGCCGCCGAGTCGCATGTCGAAGCCGCCGGAGGACGCGTCGTGTTCCTGGAGGTCGCGGAGAGCAACCTCCCCGCCCGCGCCCTCTACACCACCGCCGGCTATCGCGAGATCGGGCGGCGCAGCCGCTACTACCGCGACGGCACCGATGCGCTGGTGCTGGCGCGCCCGCTCAGGCGCGGCGCAGCCACAGCCTAGTCGTCCCGTCGGCGTCTTCCGACTCGGCGAGCACCGCGTGGCCGAGCGAAGCGGCGCTGGCCGGCACGTTGCGCCGCGGCTCCGCCCCGCGCAGCAACACCAGGAGCGTCTGCCCCGGCGCCATGCGGTCAAGTGCAAGGCGTGTGCGCACGAAGGTCATCGGACAGACCTCGGCGGTGATGTCCAGGGTCGCGTCTGCGTGTGGCTCGGTCGAAAGACTCATCTTGAGCATGACTGGACTGTTGCTACCTGACGTAATATACGTTGCGAAACAGGCTACCCATCACCTATATGGGGCAAGTACCGCGGTCCGAAAGGGAGTATGATGACCGACCACCCACAACAAGCCGACGTACTCGGATTGACGGCGCAGATCGTCTCAGCGCATGTCTCTAACAACTCTGTCACGCCGGACGCGCTCTCTGCGCTGATCCAGGACGTCTATCGGACACTGTCCGGCGTGGGGAAGGAACCGGCCGCGCCCGACAAACCGCAGCCAGCCGTTCCGGTCAAGAAATCCGTCTTCCCCGACCACATCGTCTGTCTGGAGGACGGCAAAAAGCTGAAGATGCTCAAGCGGCACCTGAAGACCGCCTACAACATGACGCCGGAGCAATACCGCGAGCGTTGGGGACTGGCCCCCGACTATCCGATGGTCGCACCGAACTACGCCCGCCATCGTTCCTCGCTGGCCAAGAAGATCGGACTGGGCACGAAGCCGCGCAGCCGCAAATAGCGCGCCCGCCCGCTCCCGCACAGGACTTGGTGCGCGACGGCTGGCAGCCATACCCGCCGTCGCGTTTGCTCTCACACCCGCCTCGCCTGTAACCTCGGCCGGCGAAGCGAACGATGGCGGGCCGGCCTGGCGGCCGCGCCCGCTGCGCAACGGCCCGGCCGCCGCGCGCCCCTGAACGGGCGCGCCCGGCGGGCGGTGGGAGAGCGATGGAAAGCCGCGTCGAGCGTTTGTGCATCGAGAGGGGGCTCAAGATGACCGGGCAGCGCCGTGTCATCGCCCGCGTGCTGTCGGAGGCAGCCGACCACCCCGATGTCGAGGAACTGTACCGGCGGGCCAGCGCGCTCGACCGGCGCATCTCCATCGCCACCGTTTATCGCACCGTGCGACTGCTTGAGGAGCAGGGCATCCTCGCCCGGCGCGATTTCGGCGGCGGGCGCGCCCGTTATGAGCCGAGCGAGCACGGCCATCACCATCACTTGATCGATGTCGATACCGGCCGCGTCATCGAGTTCGAGGACGCCGAACACGAGCGGGTCTTGCAGGCGATCGCGGCGCGACTCGGTTTCGAACTCGTGTCGCACCGGCTGGAGCTGTTCGGACGGCGCCGAGCCGCGCGTCCGGGGCAGCAGCCGGCAAAGCGCGCCGCCAGCGAAGCGGAACCCGTGACATCCGCCGAGGCGGCGCGGTGACCGCAAACACACCGGTCGGTCCCGCGGCGCTGCCGCCGGCCGATTCTGACAGCGGCTTCGGCGAACTGCGCGGCGGCAATCTCGGCGTGCGCATCGCCACCAGTGCCGCCGAAATCGATGCCGTCGAGGCGCTGCGCTACCGCGTCTTCTATGAAGAGATGGGCGCGGTCCCCGGCCCGGAGACCGCGCGCACGCAGCGCGACCGGGACCGCTTCGACGAGGTTGCCGACCATCTGCTCGTGGTGGACCACGCCATCGGGCCTGGGGCGGAGGGTGTCGTCGGCACCTATCGACTGATCCAGCGGCCAGCCGCCGAGCGGATGGGCGGGTTCTACTCGGCGGACGAATACGACATCACGCCGCTGACCGACTTCCCCGGAAGGGTGCTGGAGCTTGGGCGATCCTGCGTCGATGCGTCCTATCGCAACCGGGCGGCGATGCAACTGTTATGGCGCGGCATCGCGGCGTATGTGTTTCTGCACCGCATCGACCTGATGTTCGGCTGCGCAAGCCTCGCCGGGACGGACCCGGACGCGCTGGCCGACGAGCTGACCTATCTCTATCACAACCACCTTGCCCCGCCGGCGCTGCGCCCACGCGCACTGCCGCATCGCTATGTCGAGATGCGGCGGCGGGATCCTGCGACGCTGGACGTGCGCCGGGTCGCCGGGGCGCTGCCGCCGCTGATCAAGGGCTATCTGCGGCTCGGCGGCTTCGTCGGCGACGGTGCTGTCATTGACCACCAGTTCAACACCACCGACGTCGCCGTAGTGGTCAAGACCGATCTCGTCACCGACAAATACTATCGCCACTACGAACGCCAGGTGCGCGAGGCGCTGGACTGAGCGTTCAGATCGGGCACACACCCGAAGCGCATTGCAGATGCGCGAGGTCCACCGCCTCGTGCCGCGCCGCCTCGGAGATCGCATCCAGCACCGCGGCGAAATGCTCGGCCGACACTTCCTCCTCCGGCAGGTACTCGTAGCCGAGCGCGTGATCCGGCCGGCTCGGCAGCACCGCGCAGCAGCGCACCTCCGGCTGTTCCTGCCGCACGATGGCGCGGAAGCGATCGAGATCGACACGGTCGGTATAGACTTTCAGCGTGTAACTGACCTGGTTGCCCTGCTCGGCGCCGATCCAGTGCCGTTCCAGCAGGCGCACCCAGCGGTATTGTTCTTCCGGCGTCGCTTCCGGCGCGGTCACGAGGTCGGCGTCGAGGCCGAGTTGCATCAGCAGCGGCACGGTGGGAAATCCGACGATGCTCATGCCGGGGAAACTGTTCAGAGTGCGCAGCGGGTAGCCGCGCGCCGCGTATTCGGCGAGCAGCGGGTCCGAGTCCCGCGCCCAGGAGCCATCCGGCTCGCGCGTGCCCTTGAACTGGACCCAGCGCAGATATTGCCGCCGCGCCGGCAGATGCGCGCCTTCGGTCAGCCCGAACAATTTGCTGGTGGTGCCCGCCGGTTTGACGGTGGTGACGGTCATCGGCTCGGCCAGCCCGAGTTCCGCCGCGTAGGCCGAACCTTCCTGCTTCGCCGCCGCCGACAGCCGCGCCAGCATCGCCCAGAACGGCGCCGCGCGGTCCTCGTCGAGCAGGTCGCGGAAGCCGAGGCCGAAGCGCATCCACGCCCATTCGTGCAGCCCGGTCGGGCCGATGCCCATGCGGTTGGTGCGCAGAACTTCCTCGCGATACAGCGCGTCCATGCCGTTCGCCCGCATCAGGAAGCGGACGCCCAGCCGCACCGAATCCTCCACGCGCGCGTCCCACAGCGCCGTCACGTCGTCGGGCGCCGCACCGGGCGCGAAGCTGTCGAACGGCGCGGGGCAGGCCAGCAGCGGCGCGAAATCCGCGATCACGCAATAGCCGCCGGTGACGTGCAGCACGATCTCGCCGCAGGGATTCGTCGTCACCGGGAACGCTGCGGCGGATGCCTGGCGCGTCAGCTGGGCGATCAGCGCCGCGCCTACATCGACCTGATACCGCGCGCTGCTGAGGTCGCGCCCGTCGTCGTACACCGGCTTGTGCCAGGCGAAGCGGGTGCGGTGATCCTCCAGCCGGTCGCCGTTGATGAAGCCCGGCTCGCCGTTGATGTAGGCGCAGCGCGTGGCTTCGGCGAACACCGCGCGGGCGTGACGGGCGAGCGACGTGGGGCGCGCATCATCGTCGTCCAGCAGGTCCCAGAACGCGCGGTCCACCATCACCGAATGATTGGCGGTCCACAGCCCACCCTCCGCCTTGGCACGGATGAAGCGCAGGACGCCGGGATCGCGCCACGACTTCGTCGCCATGCGCGCCGCCCGCCGCGCGCCGCCGACCTGCACCTCCATCGACAGGTAATGGTCGGCGAGCAGCGCCTGCTCCCAGGGCTGCATTGCCTCGCCATCGGGATCGCGGGCGCGCGCTGGATCGATGACGTGGCGCTGGATGTTGAGGAAGCCGCGCAGCAGCGACAGCGGACCGGAGGCCGGGCGGCCCTGCATCCCGCTGATCGGCTGGCCGGCGGCGCGGATCGCGCTGAAGTCGAGGACCAGTGTGCGCCGATCGCGGCGGAACGCCATCGCCTCCAGCACCTCGACCGCCTTCGCCCAGCCCTCACGGCTGTCGGCGATGGTGTGCCAGACCGCGTCGGCGGGCGCCGCGGCGGGATCGGTCAGCAGCCGGTCGGCCAGCATTGTTTCTGCCGCTTGCGGATCGGCGTGATCCAGCGTGGCGGCGAAGCGCCGGCGCGCGGCGGCATCCGCGGGAAAATCGGGATGCGCCGGGGACAGAACGAACAGCAGATCGGGTGCGTTCGCCCAGTCCACCGCGATCAGGTCATCGTCATAGGCGCGGCCGACGCCGGAGCCGTTCAGCAGCAGGTAGAACTTGGCGAAGGAGGCGATGGCGGTGGCGCAGTTGGTGAACACCTCCATGTTGCGTCCCGGCTGCCCGGCATCGCCGTGCTGCAGGTGCCGCCCGGAGGTGAGCAGCGCGCCGGTCGCGATGGCATTGCGCAGCCGCGCCTGCTCGAGCGCCGCTACACCGCCGCGATCGGGGCCGAGCAGGGCCATGTTGCCCCCGGCGACCCGGTCGGCGACGCGGCCGAAACATTCGGCATCCTCGGCCCGGAAGATGGTTCGCCGCGCCACCGCCGCGCCCATCCCCGGCTCCAGCGCCCGCGGCACCAGTGGCGCCTCGCCGAATGACGCGCCCGGCACGGGGCGAGGCGTGGGATTGCCGGGTCTGGCGGGGCGGGCGGCGAGGTGCATCGGGTCGTCCTTCCGTGACGGCGAGGGACTTAAGACACCACATGTTGCATCCAACCCCGCGATTCATCGCAACATACAGTGAGCGCCGGTCTGGGATGCGGTCCCGGAATGCACGCGAAGAGCCCCAGCGCCCGCGCGCGGGCGACTGACGTTCACCCGTCGCGGCAGGCGGCCGTGCTCAGCCGGCGCCAGAGCGTGATCGGCTGTCCGTCGGGGGTCCGCCACCGTTCAGCGACCACGAATCCGGCCTGGCGCGCGGCGTCGCCCATCCGCCGATGATCGGTCGAGGCGAGCGCGAGGCCGGCCGTGCCCTCGAACGTGACCAGCAGACACGCCTCCGCCGCCGCGCCCTGGGTCAACCAGGCGAGATCGCCAGCCAATGTATCGCCTGTCATCACGGGGTCCACCTGGATGAGGTTGGAGGCCTGGTTGCCTGAGCGCAGTTCGGCAAGCCGGACGGTATTCAGGTTATAGAGCACGTGGAGGAAGCCGAAGGCCGTGGTGCTGCGGGCCGCACCGAGCCGCAACAGTGCCGCCGCCGTGTCGGCGCTCAATGCGACCCAGGCCCTCCCGGCGGCCGCGCTGACCGGTTCCATTGTGTCGCCGTCCGTCAATGCCCCGAAGGTTTCGTAGATCTGAATGAAGCTGCGCCCGTCCGTGACGGTCGTTGGCCCCAGCACCGGCAGCGCGACGCGCCAGGGGCGCGCGAACGACAGGCGCAGATCCAGCGCCGGCACCCCGCCGAGCAACGAGACGAGCGCCACCGCCGCCGCGAGCGCGGCGCGCCATCGCCGGTTCGCGCTCACCCGCCAGCACGCCCATGCGGCGAGCGCGATCGCCGCCGGCGCGATCGGCGCGAAGAAGCCGGTGCCCTTGTTCGGCGAGGAGGTCAGCGCCACCGAGGCTTCGGCGACAAAGACCACCAGCGGCGCCTGTTTCGAGACGAGGAACGTCGCCAGCGCTCGACGCGCCCCGCTCGCGGCGATGCGCTGCACGGCAAGCCAGGTCAGCGCGGCCGCGCCCGCGATCAGGACCAAGGCGTGCGGCAGGTACACCTCGCTCATGATGTATCGTGCCGACTCACGCCAGGCGGCGATCCCGAACAGCGGATGCGCGGGACCGTATTGCGTGGCATGGCTGCCGTAGCCAAACTTGAGCAAATACGCGAAAACAAATCCGCCGTTCGGCGCGTACCAGGTCGCTGCGACGGCGATGCCGAGCAGGTAAGCCGCCGCAAGTGCGAGCGCGCGTCGGGCAAGGCTCGTGCGTTCGCCCATCAGGACGACAACGGCGCCGAGCGTGAGGCCTGGGAGAAAGGCCACGGTCATCGTCCGGGACAACAACATCAACGCACAGGCGAGACCGAATGCGAGCGTCCAGCCCGGACGGCGGAATCGCTCCGCACGCAGCAGCGCAAGCAGCGCCAGCGTTGCCATGCATGTCGCCGGCAGCGCGAACATGAAGCTGCGCGCGTGCACGATCATGGTCGGGCAGGAGGCGACCAGCAGCGCGGCCGCAAGGCCGAGGCCGCGCGATCCGAGCGTGCAGCCGAGGAAATACGTGGCCGCGATGGTTCCCGCGCCGGCCAGCACCGGGATCGCAAAGCCCGCGATCGGGTGCAGGCCGGTGAGCAGGAACAGCAGTGCGGTCAGCGCCGTGGTCAGCGGCGCCTGGATGCCCGGTGATCCGAGGGCAGAAATGAAGCCGCTGACGCCGTGATGCACAAACGCGGCATGGTCGATCATCGAGAAACCAAGATAGCCGGCCTCATCCGCGTCGAGCGGCTGCCCGCGCCGGAACAGCCAGATCCAGCGCGCGTTGACCGCCGTGAAGCTCGCAAGCACCGCGATCAGGCCAAGCAACCGCGGCCCTTGGCTCGTGGCGTGCCCCGCAAAGCGGCTCATGCGGTCATCGGTGGCTCTAGTCCGCCGCCCCGCTTCCCGGCGTGGGCAGCGGCAGCCAGACGAGGAACGTCGCGCCCTTGCCCTCCTCGCTGTCGATCGCGAGCTGGCCGCGGTGGTGGTTGACGATGTGCTTGACGATCGCGAGTCCCAGGCCGGTGCCGCCGGCGCTGCGGCTGCGCCCCTTGTCCACGCGGTAGAACCGCTCGGTCAGGCGGGGGATGTGGACGCGGGGAATGCCCGGCCCGTCGTCCGCGACGCTGAGCACCACCCCCGGCCGCGCCGGCCACCGCCCCGGCTCGGCGCGCACGGCCGTCAGGCGCACACGCCCGCCCTCACGCCCGTACTTCAGCGCGTTGTCCACGAGGTTCTGCAGCACCTGCTCGATCTGATCGGCATCGGCGACCAGTTCCGGCAGGTCGGGAGCAAGCGCCACGTCCAGCGTGACGCGGCGGGCGGCCATGCGCGGCTCAAAGCTCGCGGCGATGCGCGCGGCGATCGCAGCCAGGTCGGCGTGGCCGGAGGGTGGCTGGTGCTCGGTCAGCTCGATGCGCGAAAGGCTGAGCAGGTCGTCGATCAGCCGGTTCATGCGCTCCGCCTGCTCGGCCATGATGCCGAGAAATCGCCGTTGCGCCGGCGGATCATCGGCCGCCGGGCCCTGTAGTGTGGCGATGAAGCCGATCAGGCTGGCCAGCGGCGTGCGCAGTTCGTGGCTGACATTGGCAACGAAATCGGCGCGCATCCGCTCCACCGCGCGCTCGCGCGAACGGTCCGACAGCATCACGATCGCGTGCGCACCGTCCGGCAGCGGCGGGTCGAGCGGCAGCACCGTCGCCTGCAACTCGCGCGCGACCGGGGCGAACAGCGTCAGATCGGCGCTCTGCGTCGCCCCCTGCGCGAAGGCACGGTCGATGGCGCCGCGCAGGGCGGGATGGCGCAGCACCGCCGCGATGTCGTTGCCGAACGCGCCCCGCGCGGCGGCGTTGGCACGGCGGATGTCGCGGTCGGCGCCGAGCACCAGCAGCGGGTCGGGGAGCCGGTCGATGATCGCCTCGGTGGCCCGCAGTCCCTGTCCGACCTGCGCCGCGCGCGCCGCCAGCGTGCGTGCCAGCCTTTCGATCGCGTGCGCGATGCGCTGCACGGGCGGCAGCCGCGCCGCGTCGGCGGCATGGCCGAGTGCGAGGTTATTCTCCGTCAGGGCGTAGCGCACCGCCTGCGCCAGCCGGTCCATGTCATGGACCCAGAGCAGCGCGAGCAGCAGGCTGGCGAGCGCGACGGCGAGCAGAGCGAGGAGTGCGGGGCCGGTCGCGGCGGCGCCGGTGGCAGCAAGCAGCAGCAGGGCGAGGGCGGGCGCGGCAGCCACGGCGCCGGCGGTGGCAAACAGCAGTCCAACCCGCATCAGATGCCCCGACCTCAGATGCCCGGGCCGCCGAACGACGTTGGTGCCGCCTCGACGACGGTCGGTCCACCGGGTTGGATCGCGAACACCGCAAGTCCGCGCCGCACGCTGCCGTCCGGTTGGAGCGCGAACACGCCATCGACGCCGGCGAAGCCCTGGGCCCGCGTCAGCGCCGATGTCGAATACCCGCTTGCGGCCAGCACGCGGGCGATGGCGGCGGCGTCATAGGCGACATCCGCGACCAGAGGAGCCGGCGCATCGTATTTCGCCTGATAGGCGGCGTTGAAGCTGGCGCGCGCGTCCGGGTCCGGGGCGGCGTACCAGGCGCCGTTGAGGTTGGCGCCACCGCGCAGCGCGCGATTGGCCCATAGCGCCGGGCCGAGGATCTGCACTGCCGGCGACTCGATGTCGTAGTAGCCAAGAAAGCTAACCGCCCAGGCCAGCTTCTCGCCGGTATCGGCCAGCAACAGGGCGTCAAACGGCGGCGGCGGGATCGGCGTCTTGGCGAGTTCGGCAGCCTCCTGGCGGCCCTCCGGCGTGTGCTTGGCGCGCGCTTCCTTGATCTTGGCGTCGATCGGGCCCCGGCGTGTGTCGTAGCCGGAGAGGTCGCGCAGGGTGCGCTGGATGCTGCCGTTGCTGCCGTCGTGGATGTGGATTTCGGGTGCCGGTAGTCCGGCGGCGGATGCCGCCGCGGTCAGTGCCGACGCCATCGCCTGCCCGAAGGGGCTCGGCGGCAGGAGGGCCGCGATACGGCTCTTTCCAGCGGCGGTGGCGGCGCCGACCAGCCGGCGGACCTGCTGCGCCGGGGTGATCCCCAGCGTCCAGACGCCGGGCCGCGCGGCCGCCGCGTCATTGGTAAAGGCCAGCACCGGCACGCCGGCGGCGCGCGCCGGGCCTGCCGCCGCCTCGGTCTCGACGGCGGTCAGCGGCCCCAGGATCAGCCGGTCGCCGCCGGCCACCGCTGCCTGAGCCGCCGCCGCCGCGCCGGCGGGCGTGCCGGCGGTGTCGCGCACGTCGAGCGCGGGCGCGCCGGGCGCGGCCAGTGCCAGTTGCGCCGCCTGTTGCAGCGCCTGCCCCAACTCGGCATTGGCACCGGTGAGCGGGGCCAGCAGCGCCACGCGCCCGGCCGGCCCGCCGCCACCGCCAGGGAATGCCACGCCGGTCGAGGGTGTGAGGCCAAGCCTCGGCCCGCCGAGCGGCTCCGCGCAGCCGGCGAGGGCGAGCGCGGCAAGGAGAAAGAATGCCCGACGAACCATCCGAACCGCCTCCGTCCGCCCATGCCGTGCCGGAAGGACTTGTGCTGGTTCCGACGCCGCTCGGCAATATCGGCGACATGACGGCGCGCGCGGTCGCGACGCTGCGCGCGGCCGACCTCGTGCTGTGCGAGGACACCCGGGTGACCGCCCGGTTGCTCGCCGCGCTGGGCATTGGCGGGCGGCGGCTGTCGCCGCTGCACGAGCACAACGAGGACGCACGCATCGCCGAGGTGCTGGCGCTGCTGCGGCAGGGGCGGCGGGTGGCGCTGGTCTCGGACGCCGGCACGCCGCTGCTCTCCGATCCCGGCTTTCGCCTGGTGCGCGCGGCGATCGCGGCGGGGCTACCGGTCGGGGCGCTGCCTGGGCCGAACGCCGCGGTGCTGGCACTGGTCTTGTCGGGCCTGCCGCCGCTGCCGTTCCTGGTGCTGGGCTTCCCACCGCCGCGCGGCGCCGCCCGACGCGCTGCCTTCGCCCGGCTGCGGGCAGCGGAGCGGGCAGGGCTGTCGGCAACGCTGATCTGGTACGAGGCGCCGCACCGCGCCGCGGCGACCCTGGCCGATCTGACCGAAGTGTTTGGCCCGCGGCCGGCGGCCCTGGCACGCGAAATGACCAAGCGGTTCGAGGAGGTTCGACGCGGCACGCTGCCCGAACTGGCCGTGACCTGTGCCGAGGCGCCGCCGCGTGGCGAGGTGACACTGTTGGTCGGGCCACCGCCGGCGGAAGGGACGGGGGCCGACGACACGGCCGGGCTCGACGCCGCTCTGCGCGCGGCGCTGGCCTCCCACAGCCTCAAGGAAGCCGTGGCCCGTGTCAGCGCCGCCACAGGGCGGCAGCGGCGGGAGGTCTATGCCCGCGCCCTGGCCTTGCGGACCGAGGACGGGACGGAACCGCCCGCCGTGCCTCAGAGTGGCTGAAGCGTCAGCGTGCGCAGACCGAGACCGAGCCGCCGCGTGTCGGAAGATCCGGTTTCGGCCGGCGCCGTGGGGTGCGCGACGAAGAACGCAATTTCGAGTGTGGCGTCCTCGCCGCTCCAGCGGCCCAGTTCGACGACCCGCTCGGCATCGCCGGGGCTGTCGAACAGCCACAGCGCGGTCTCGCGGCCGTTGATGAACACGCGGACGCTCTGCGAACCCGCGCGATCGACGAACGCCGTGACGCCGAAGCGCAGGCGCATTCCGGCGTCGGGCACCTGCGGCAGCGCGAAGCGCAGCCGCCCGGCGAACCCGCGCAACCAACAGCCCCAATCCTCCGGCGCGTACCATCCGTCGGTGAGACATGCCGCGCCCGGCTGATCGCGGCTGAACGCGAGTTCGCTCGCGGCCACGGTCGGCGGGGCGGGCGGGGCGATGTCGGCCAGCGTGCGGGCGAGCTGACGCAGGATGTCACTCTGCAACCCCGGCTGCTCCGGGCGAACCAGCCGCAGCGCCTCGGTGTACTGGACGGCAGCCTCCAACGGCTTTCCATCGCGCCGCAGCAGACGAGCGTAGCGCATACGGAACAGCGGCGACGACCCATAGCGCGGCAGGCTGTCGGCGACCTGCCGCAGGGCGTCGTGGTCCTCGGGTCCGGCACGGTGCAGCATTGCGGATGTCGGGTCGTCGGGCAGCCGAACGCTGCGTTCGATGAACTCGGTCATTGGGATGTATCCGTCGGAATGCCGTTGCGGGCGCGCGGGCGCCTTCGCCGCACGGCGTCCGGGGCCGGCGAGCTTTCGGTCGCCCTGAGCCCCCGGCAGTTGCCAAGAATGGCAGCTTTCATCGCGCCTCCGTCCCGATCATCGCGATAGCACAGTCTATCACCATTTCGCAACTGGCGCGATGTGGCAATCGCGGGCGCCTGCGCGCCGGCGGGGGTGACCCTGCCGTGGCAGGCGGGCATAAAGCGGGTATGCGATATCCTGGAGCCGCCATGCTCGATGCCCAGCGCGATGCCTCCCCCACCCCAGCGCCGCGCGAGGTACGGCGCCTCGACTACCGGCCGCCGGCCTGGCTGGTGGACACGGTGCGCTTGCATTTCGAGCTTGACCCGGGTGCAACCCGCGTGCGGGCGGAACTGGCAATCAGGCGCAACCCCGCGCATGGCGAGGTGGTGCCGCTGCGTTTGGACGGCGAGGCGCTGCGCCTGCTGGCGCTGTCGCTGGACGGCGAGGCGCTGCACGGCAACCGATACACGATCGAACCAGGTGGGGCGCTGGTGATCCCGGACGTCCCCGACGCCTTCACGCTGGCAACCGAGGTGCAGATCGACCCGTCGGCCAACACCGAACTCTCCGGCCTCTATCTCTCGAACGGCAGTTTCTTCACGCAATGCGAGGCGGAGGGGTTCCGGCGCATCACCTTTTTCCCCGACCGGCCGGACGTGATGGCGCGCTTCACCACCACCGTCAGCGCCGATGCACGCGCCTGCCCGGTGCTGCTGTCCAACGGCAATCCCGAGGCGCGGGGGGAAACCGCGGACGGGCGACACTGGGTGCGTTGGGTCGATCCGCATCCCAAACCGTCCTACCTGTTCGCGGTTGTGGCCGGCGATCTCGTGGCGGTCAGCGACAGTTTCACCACGCGGTCGGGTCGCAAGGTCGCGCTCAATATCTGGGTGCGGCGCGGCGACGAGGACCGATGCGCGCACGCCATGCACGCGCTCAGGACCGCGATGCGCTGGGACGAGGAGGTGTACGGGCGCGAATACGACCTGGACGTGTTCAACATCGCCGCCGTCTCCGACTTCAACATGGGGGCGATGGAGAACAAGGGGCTCAACGTCTTCAACACGAAATACGTGCTGGCGCGGCCGGAGACCGCGACCGACATCGACTACCAGGGCATCGAGACGGTGGTGGCGCACGAGTATTTCCATAACTGGACCGGCAATCGCGTGACCTGCCGCGATTGGTTCCAGTTATCGCTGAAGGAAGGGTTGACGGTGTTCCGTGACCAGGAGTTCACCGCCGACCAGGGCAGCCGGGCCGTCAAGCGACTGGCCGACGTGCGCCGTCTGCGCGCGGCACAATTCCCGGAGGATGACGGCCCGCTCGCCCATCCTGTGCGGCCCGACAGTTACATCGCCATCGACAATTTCTACACCGCGACGGTGTACCAGAAGGGCGCCGAAGTGGTGCGCATGATGCACACCCTGGCCGGGCACGACGGATTCCGTCGCGGTATGGACCTGTATTTCGACCGCCATGACAACTCCGCCGTCACCATCGAGGATTTCGTCCGCGCGCTCAGCGATGGGTCCGGTCTCGACCTCTCGCCGTTCCTGTCATGGTACGCGCAGGCCGGCACGCCGGAGCTGACCGCGCAGGACGCGTACGACGCGCCGTCACGGCGCTATACGCTGACGCTGCGCCAGACGCTCCGCCCGACGCCGGGGCAGGCGACGAAGCACCCGGTGCCGATCCCCGTCGCGATGGCGCTGCTGCTGCCCGACGGGCGGGAGCTGCCCGGCAGTGCGCACGTGCTGCTGCTGAAGGATGCCGAGCAGAGCTTCGTGTTCGACGACGTGCCGGCAGCGCCAGTGCCATCGCTGCTGCGCGGTTACTCCGCGCCCGTCAAGCTCACCGGCATCGCACGCGAACGGCTGCGCTTCCTGGCCGCGCACGACACCGATCCGTTCGTGCGCTGGGACAGCCTGCAATCCTACGCAACGTCGCTGCTGCTGGATCAGGTAGCGGAATGGGATGGCACGGCGCCGCCGCTCGATCCCGGCTTGCGGGAGGCGATGGCGGCGACGCTGGCCCAGGCCGACGCCGACCCTGCCTTCGCCGCGGAGGCGCTGGCGCTACCTTCGGAATCCTATGTCGCCGACCAGATGACTGTCGTCGACCCCGACGCGATCCATGCGGCGCGGCAGGCGGTGCGCGCCCAGATCGGCGCGGCGCTCAACGCCGAGCTGCGAAGGACCTATGAGCGGCTGCACGATCCTGGCCCGTACCGCATCGATGGCGCGTCGATCGGGCGCCGGGCGCTGCGCAACGCGTGTCTCGCCTATCTCGCGGCGGCGGGCGAGGAGGGGGTGCGGCTGGCGCGCGCGCAGTTCGACGCGCAGTCCAACATGACCGACGTGCTGGCGGCGCTGGACGTGCTGGCGGCAACCGACGGGCGCGACCGGGAGGAGGCGCTGGCGGCGTTCCACGCTCGCTGGCGCGGCGACAGCCTCGTTCTCGACAAGTGGTTCGCGATCCAGGCGATGTCGCCACGTGCGCAGACGGTGGAGGAGGTGTGGACGCTGTATCGCCATCCTGATTTCGATCTGCGCAACCCCAACCGCGTGCGTGCGCTGGTCGGCGCGTTCGCCGCCGGCAATCAGGTGCGGTTTCACGATGCGTCGGGTGCCGGGTACCGGTTCCTTGCCGACACGGTGATCGCGCTCGACCCGATCAACGGGCAGACCGCGGCGCGGCTTGTCAATCCGCTGGGTGCCTGGCGGCGACAGACGCCGGCACGGGCGGCATTGATGCGCGGCGAGCTGCAGCGCATCCTGGACACGCCGCGCCTCTCGCGCGGCACGTTCGAGAAGGCGTCGAAAGGTCTGGCATAGCAGAGGGGACGAAGCCAATGCCGGTGAACGGGCTGGGGCAATACGACGACGGCAACGTGTTCGCGCGCATCCTGCGCGGCGAGATTCCGTGCAAGCGCGTCTATGAAGATGAATTCGCGCTGGCGTTCCACGACATCGCGCCGCAGGCGCCGCTGCACGTGCTGGTGATTCCGAAAACCCGCTACGTGTCGCTCGCGGATTTCTCCACCGGCGCGAGCGAGGCCGAGATCGCGGGCTTCTGGCGCGCCGTGACCACGGTCGCGAAGCAACTGGAACTGGAAACGCCCGGCTATCGCGTGCTGACCAACATGGGACCGAATTCCGGACAGGAAGTGCCGCATTTCCATGTGCATATCTTCGGCGGCAAGCCGCTCGGGCACATGCTGGTACGGACCTGACGACACGCGGGATGGGCGAGGGGGCAGGGCCGGCGGAAAGCTGGGCGGCGTGCCATGAGGATCTGCTGCGCATCGCGCGGCTGCAGATCTTCTTCGTCGGCGGTGCGCCGCGCTCCGGGACCACGTGGCTGCAACAGATCCTCGACGCCCACCCCGAGGTATCGTGCCGGGGGGAGGGCCTGTTCTCCCAGCATTTCGCGACCCCGCTGGAGCGCGTGATCGCCGATCGTCGTCGCGTGCTGGAGGAGAAGAACGCAACGCTGTTCCGCCACACCGGCGGCTATCCGCTGCCCACGCCAGAGGAGACGGACCTGCTGACCGGCACCGCGATCCTTCTGGGATTTCGCCGTCAGGTTGCCGGCAGGCCGTGCCGCGCGGTGGGCGAGAAGACGCCGGAGAACGTGTTCGTCTTCCCGCGGCTGAAGCACCTGTTCCCGGCTGCGAAGTTCATCGGCATCGCGCGCGACCCGCGCGACGTACTGACCTCGGCGTGGCATTACTTCCATCAGGCGAAGGCCGGCGCGGACGAGGCGGGTGCCAAGCTTGCTTTCGTGCGCAGCGCATTGCCGTCGCTGGGCGAGGGGGCGCGGCGGATGCTCGCGCTCGACAGCGAATTTCCCCATGACACCGTGACCATCACCTATGAGGCGCTGCTGCACGCGCCGGCACAGGTGGCGGCCCGATTGTTTCGCTTCCTCGGCGTCTCCGACCGTGCCGAGGTGGTTGCCGAGTGCCTTGCGCGCACCGAGTTCGCGCGCCAGACCGGCGGGCGTCCGAAGGGGGTTGCCGAGAACGGCGCCTTTCATCGCAAGGGGGTTGCGGGCGACTGGCGCGCGACGATCACACCGGAGCTGAACGCCCTCATTTTGCGAGAACTCGGGTGGATGTTCCCGCAGTTCGGCTGGCGGCCGTAACACGATCCGTACACCGATCAATAGGAAATCGTGGTGCTCTCGGACAGTGTGCCGCTGCCGCCGCTCCACCCTGGCAGCAGGAAGTTGAAGCTGTAGCTTGCGTTCACGGTGATCGTCGTGATGCCGGATGCCACCGATTGAGCGACGCACAGGGTAAGTTGCGACGCCTGCAGGAACGGCGCGTGCGCCGCGACCAGAGCGGCCGGCGCACTGCACCCGTCGAGGCTCGGATCGACGATCGCGGCGCGCGCCGCATCGCCCAGCACGGTATGCAGGGAATGGAGCGTAAGACAGAAGCGACCGAGATCGGCCACGCCGAGCACGAGCAGCAGGAAGACCGGGGCCACCAGCCCGAATTCCAGTGCCGCGCTACCGCGCCTATTGGTAGCGCAGGACATAGCTGGATGACACAAGCGTGAGCGATCTGAACAGCATCGCCGAGAACGGCCGCGACACGCCCAGCGTCAGGAAGCGCTCCAGCGTCTCGCCCGTCGGACAGGTACAGGTGGAGGAGGCCGAGCTGCCCGACGACGCATTCCAGCATGCACAGGAAGCGACCGGCGCCGCGACGCTTGCATCGGTCCAGCCCCCGGGTAGCGCGCCGCTCACCGCACTGGTGATGCCCGTGGTATCGGTGGGAAAGGAGCGAGCGTATTCCGCCGCGGCGCGCAGCGCCTCGTGCAGCCGGATCTGCTGCTGCGCGGCATTGCCGATATCCCATGCGCCGAGCAGCAGGGTCGCCAGCAGCCCGCCGATCAGTCCGAACTCCAGCGCCGAGATGCCACGCCTGTCAGCGGCGACGTGTGGACGGCGGAATGTGCGCGCGGACCGCATGGCCCGTCATTCCAGAAGCTTGACGGCCATCAGTTGCGCGGTCCGGGTGCCAGAGGACGAGCAGCCCGAGGTGTCCAGCGTCGTCGAGGCATTGCCCGAGATGTTCAACGTCAGGCCGACCAGTTCGGTGCAGGTGGACAGTCCGCTGCCGTTCATCGTCTCGTTGCCGTCGAACGTCACCGACGCCCCGGGGAAATACAGGCCACCGATGAGCGTCGAGGTCGCACCGCCATTGATCGTGATGCTGCCCGGCGTGCCGCGACCGTCCTGGTAGAACAGCAACCCGTCGAAGGCGGCATTGGTCTGGTTCGCGGCGGGCGCGGTCAGCGTGACTGAGGCATGTCCGTCGATGGTCAGCGACCCGGCACTGTTGCAGCCGCCGTCGCCGGTCAGAACGATGGTCACGCCCGCGCCACCCGTGCAGGTCGGACAGGTCACGGAACTTCCGGCGTTGAGCGCGATGCCGCCGGTGAAGAAATACGTACCCGGCGTCAGCGTAATCGCCTGCTGGCTCGCCGCGCTGAAGCCGCAATAGGCAGATCTGCTGGTTTCGTAGGGCACCAGCGTGACGCTGCCGGAAACGGGCGTGCACGACCCGAAGTCCGGCAGCTCCACCTGATCGGCGGCGGCGAACGGATTGCTGGTCGGCAGTTGGTAGGCCGAGGCCGGCCGTGTCAGCGACACGCCCGCACCCGAGCAGCCCGAGCAGCCGCCGGTGGTGTGCAGCGTGTAGGCGGAAACGGTGGCCGAGCCGTAGATGTAGAGCGACTGCGCGCCGGAGGCATTGGAGGCGAGGGTGCAGCCCTTCGCTGCCGTGGTGCTGTTGCCACCCATCGCCAGCCCGCCGCCGTTGGCAAGCGCGAGCGCGCAGGCGGTGCCCTCGGACTCCACGACGGCGACCGCGCGTGTCGTGATGCGCGGGCCGGCGGCGAGGTACAGTGCGGAGACCTGCGGCACCTGCAGCTGCGTGATGATCGCCTCGACGGCGTTGGAATTGCCCGCGTTGGGCCCGCTGGCCGGCGGCGCATTGACTGTCACGCCTGTCGCGCCGCCGCTGCCGAAGCCGTTGCGGCTGGCGATATCGGTCGCCACGGCGATGGCATCGGCGGCGCTGCCGCCCGCCGCGAGCGCGATTGCGCCGGCCGAGGCCGCGGCATCGCTCGCGTTCTGGCCGCGCTGTCTGGCCGAGTACCAGACCCCACCCTCGGTGGCCATGCCGGCCATGCCGAGGATCGCGGCAGCGGCGACGGCGAAGGTGAGGGACGTAACCCCGCGCCGATCGCGCGCCAACCGCACCGGACCACCCCGCAAGCCGTTCCCGGCAACCGCTCCAGACATCGGCCCCTCCGCATCCGGCGCATTTCGCCCCAGGAGGATCGCACCCGTGGTCTTTCGAGGTCCTTAACGCCTGAGGTTCGCCCGGGCGGGGCCGGGTAGCGGCCGGCCGCGCGCTGCCCTATGTCATGCGCCCATGACCGACACGCCGCTTTCCCGCATCCGCAACTTCGCCATCATCGCCCACATCGACCACGGCAAGTCCACGCTTGCCGACCGGCTGATCCAGGCGACCGGGGCGCTGAGCGACCGCGAGATGACCAACCAGGTGCTCGACAGCATGGAGCTGGAGCGCGAGCGCGGCATCACCATCAAGGCGCAGACCGTCCGCCTGTCCTATCGGGCGCGCGACGGCGAGACCTACGAACTCAACCTGATGGACACGCCCGGCCACGTCGATTTCGCCTATGAGGTGTCGCGCAGCCTGGCCGCCTGCGAAGGCTCGCTGTTGGTGGTCGATGCCAGCCAGGGCGTGGAGGCGCAGACGCTGGCCAACGTCTATCAGGCGATCGACGCGGGGCACGAGATCGTGCCAGTGCTCAACAAGATCGACCTGCCGGCCGCCGAGCCGGACCGCGTGCGCCAGCAGATCGAGGATGTGATCGGGCTGGATGCCTCCGACGCCGTGCTGATCAGCGCCAAGACCGGCCTGAACATCGAGGGCGTGCTGGAGGCGCTGGTCACGCGCCTGCCGCCGCCCAAAGGGGACGCGGCCGCGCCGCTGAAGGCGCTGCTGGTCGATAGCTGGTACGACCAGTATCTCGGCGTGGTCATCCTGGTGCGGGTGAAGGACGGGCACCTGCGGCGTGGCCAGCGCATCCGCATGATGTCCACCGGCGCGGTCCACTCGGTCGATCAGGTCGGCGTGTTCACGCCGCGCATGGTGGCGGTGGACAGTCTCGGGCCCGGCGAGATCGGCTACATCACCGCCGCCATCAAGACGGTCGCCGACTGCAGCATCGGCGACACCATCACCGACGATCGCACGCCGGCCGCAACCCCGCTGCCGGGCTTCAAGCCCTCGGTGCCGGTGGTGTGGTGCGGCCTCTATCCCACCGACGCTGACGATTTCGAGAAGCTGCGCGACAGCCTTGCCAAGCTGCGGCTGAACGACGCGAGCTTTCACTATGAGCCGGAGACATCGGCCGCACTGGGCTTCGGCTTCCGCTGCGGCTTCCTCGGCCTCCTGCACCTGGAGATCATCCAGGAGCGGCTGGCGCGCGAGTTCGATCTCGACCTGATCGCGACGGCACCCTCGGTCGTCTATCGCGTGCATCGCACCAACGGCACGATGGAGGAACTGCACAACCCCGCTGACATGCCGGACGGCAGCGTGATCGAGCGGATCGAGGAGCCGTGGATCAAGGCCACGATCCTGGTGCCCGACGAGCATCTCGGCGCGGTGCTGACGCTGTGCAACGAGCGGCGAGGGCAGCAGGTCGACCTGACCTATGTCGGCAACCGCGCGATGGCGGTGTATCGCCTGCCGCTGAACGAGGTGGTGTTCGACTTCTACGACCGGCTGAAATCGGTCAGCCGCGGCTACGCCAGCTTCGACTACCAGATGGATGGCTACGCCGAGAGCGACCTGGTGCGCATCTCCATCCTGGTGAACGGCGATCCAGTGGACGCGCTGAGCTTCATTGCCCACCGCAGCGCCGCCGAGGCGCGCGGGCGGTCGATCTGCGTCAAGCTGAAGGATCTGATCCCGCGCCAGTTGTTCAAGATTGCCGTGCAGGCGGCAATCGGCGGGCGTGTGATCGCGCGCGAGACGATCGGGGCTCTGAGCAAGGACGTGACCGCGAAATGCTACGGCGGCGACATCACGCGCAAGCGCAAGCTGCTGGAAAAGCAGAAGGAAGGCAAAAAGCGGATGCGCCAGTTCGGCAAGGTCGAGATACCGCAGAGCGCGTTCCTCGCCGCCCTGAAGATGGACGCCTGACCGCGCCCGACGCTTGCACGCCCGCCTGACGCTGGTATTTTCGCCCTTGCGCCGGAGGGATGGCCGAGCGGCTTAAGGCGCACGCTTGGAAAGCGTGTGTGCGTTAACAGCGTACCGTGGGTTCGAATCCCACTCCCTCCGCCAGTCTACCTTCAAATCCCGTTCTCCGCTTGGCCCAGCGGCCCGCAAAAGCCTATCATTCTTGGGGTTTTTCCGGCCGACCTGTGAACTGCCGGCGCGTCCGGCCGGCCGAAATCGGCTCTCTCTCCCCGGTTTCTCTCCGGACCTGTGGACTGCGGGGATTTAGTACGGAACTGCCAACCCTCTGAATTTTTGGGCTTACTACCCTATCCCTACACGTCGCATTTCACAACCAACATGGCGGGCGACAGCACAAGCGAACCACCGGGTACACCGTCAACCCGAGCGCGCTGGCTCAACGTCTCACAATGGAGCATCGTTCCATTGTTGGTTATACCCGGTCACGCGTGATTGGTAGCGCATTGTCCCCCAGGCGGAGCGCCGACAGGATGGGCGCTTAGTCGGGAGAACGGTGCGGATGATCCTCACGGTGCGAGATGCGTGCGAAGTCCACGATCAGGTCCGGCGTCCGGACCAGGCCCCGGAGATCGACGACCTTATTGATGCGATCGCCGCCGCGGCGACCTCATCGGAAGCGGCCGAGGCGTTCTTCGCCACGAACCATATCACCGGCGGGATGCGGCTGCTGCTGGAACTCGGCTTCCGCCGGCTCGCCAGCAAGGGCGAACAGGCTTCTTTTGTTCTCGCTCAGGCGATGGGGGGCGGCAAGACGCACATCATGATTGCGTTGGGCCTGCTCGCTCAGCTGCCGACCCTCCGGCGCCGCATCCTCGCCGAGGCCGGACTCTCCGATGAATTCGGCGGCGCGGCTCGCGTCGTCGCCGTCACCGGCCGACGAAACCCCCCACACTATCTGTGGGGAGAAGTTGCGGCCCAACTGAAAAAGCCGGAGGCTTTCCGGCGCTTTTGGGCCGAGGGACCCCGTGCCCCGGACGAAGCCGACTGGAAGGACCTGCTTGGCACCGAGCCGACGCTCATCATGTTCGACGAGTTGCCGGCCTGGTTCGACTATGCGGTGGCGCAGCCGGTCGGTGGCGGGACGCTTGCGAATGTAGCGCGCTACGCTCTGGCGAACCTCTTCGAAGCCGCCCGAAAGACGCCGAGCACCTGCATCGTCGCGTCCAACCTTGCCGGTGGCGCCTATCCCGATGCCGTGCGCGACCTGGAACGCGAGGCTTTCCGGGGCGCCCGGCCGGTTGAGCCTGTCTCCCTCCAGGGTGGCGACATTTTCGCCATCCTGCGGAAACGACTGTTCAAGAAGCTGCCATCCGCCCAGCAGATCGACGCGGTCGCTGACGCCTACGCCAAGTCCATGGAAGAGGCGGTGAAGGCGCGCGCGGTGCAGAAGACGCCGGAGCGGCTCGCCGAGGAAATCCACGGCTGTTACCCGTTCCATCCCCGCTTCGCCGACCTTGTTGCCACATTCCGGAACAACGAGGGCTTTCGGCAAACCCGCGGCCTCCTCAGCTTAGCAGGTCGGATCGTCCGCGGCGTATGGGATCGCCCGACCAACGACGTTCACCTGATTGGCGTCCAGCACGCCGACCTGTCGGACTCCAGCCTGCGCAGCGAACCCTTCCTTGAGCCGATGCGCGAGGCCATCGCCCACGACATCACCAACCAGGGGCAGGCCAAGGCTGAGACAATCAACGCCGCCCAGGGATCGGACGCCGGCACTCAAGTCGCGGTCGCCCTGCTCTTTGCTTCGATCGGCTCCGGCCCCGAAAGCAAACGCGGTCTCACCCGCTCCGAGTTGATCGAGTGCCTGATGGCGCCGAACCGCACCACCACGGAATTCGGTATTGCCTTCGACGCCCTGCGCGGCATGGAAGGCGCCTGGTACCTCCACGGCGACGGCAAGGACGAGGGCACCTATCGGTTCACCAACCAGGAGAACCTGACCCGTCGCCTCCAGAAAGAGGCGAAGGACGCCCCCGAGCCGCGCATCCACAGCGAACTGGTGCGTCGGCTGGAAGAGGTCTTCACGCCGCAGACCGGCAGCGCCTACCAGAAGGTGCTGGCGCTGCCAGAGATGGACGGTATCGATCTGCGGCGGGAGCGCGTGCTGCTGGTCCTGTCGCCCGACAGCGGCAATCCGCCGAATGCCGCCACCACGTTGTTTTCCGGTGTCGTCGAGAAGAACAATCTGCTGATCGTGACCGGTGACGCGACGCGATTTGCCAGTATGGACGGTGCGGCTCGCCGCCTTTACGCCGCACGTAAGGTCCAGAAGGACCTTGGCCGCGACCATCCGCAGGCAGAGGAGCTTCAGGAGAAGCTGGAACAGGCGGAATTCGACCTGTTGACCACCATCGAGCAGGTCTTCAACAAGATTTGGTATCCTGGTCTCTCGCCTCGCACGCGCCAGCCCGACCTGCTGGAACAGAAGCTCGATCTTCGAGTCGAACGCCCGAAGGACTTGCCGCCGCGGCTCGTCGGTGAGCCGCAGATCGAAGCGGCGCTTGGTCCGGGCAAGGCCAGCAAGCTGATCCTTGACCCGGAAAAGCAGGCCGACGCTCTGCTCGGCCGCATCGAGGACCAGCTCTGGCCTGGTGGCGTGAAGAAGGTGAAATGGCACGATATCGAGGTAAACGCCCGCGCCACAGCGCGCTTCGTCTGGTTGCCGGCGAAGGGCCTGGATGCGCTGAAGCGGATCGCAGAGCAACAGATGCGCTGGCGTCCGACAGCCGATGGTTTCATCGAGCGCGGCCCCTTCGAAAAGGCGCGCACCACCGTATCAGTCTCACGCATTGCCTATGAAACGACGACAGGGGAGGCGCGCATCGAAGTAAAGGCGCTCGACGCCGGCCCACGCCCTGTCATCCGCTGGTCGGAGACGGGGCCGGCTCTGCCTTCAAGCTCCGAGCTGAAGGAACTCTCCTTCGCAACCACGAAGCTGCGGCTTTGGTTCCTCGCCGAGGATTCGACTGGCGACCACCCGACCGGTGACCCGGTGCTTTGGCGCAACGAGATCACGATTTTGCATGAGCCGCGCGAAACGTCCGACGGCCGCATCGTCGAGTTGAAGGCGGTGCCTGCCGGGTCGTTGCGGTGGACGCTTGGCGGTACCAGCCCGCGCGACATGGGCCGGCCCTACACGGGCCCGGTGGCGATACCGGCCGATGGCGACCTGCTGCGCGTGCTGGCCGAGGATGGGGATATTTCGGCCGAGGAATCCTTTGAGTTCGTACCGCAGCGGCGCGGCACAAGTGAGCAGCCACAAACGCTGAAGGAAACCGTGGAATCGGGCAAACCGGCCGCACTGCTGAAGCGCATGGAGCGAACCGACACCCAGGGCGCATTCGAATTGGTCAACCAGATCAGGTCCGCGCGTGCCCGCGCTTTCGGAACGGTGCTGACGGTGGGCCTTGGCGACGCCAGCGCCATGCTGCGCATTGGTCGCGATGCGGGAGCCGACGGCGCGGCCATTGAGCGCGCCGCAACCCTGCTGCGAGAATTGGTGGGCGATGAACGCGCGCCTGTCACGCTGCGTCTCGACCGCCTGGACTTCGAGACCGGCGCCGATCTCCTGGCCCTGGTGGACGCGCTCCACGAACCGGTGGAGAGTCCCGCCACCATGGTGAAGCAGTGAATGCCTTGCCGCGAAAGCCGCGCCCCCTCAAGCCTGCCGCCACGACCGACTTCGGCTGCCCGGCGGAGATGTTCGTCCACCATGTGCTGGTGACGATTCCGGAGAGCCGTACCGGGGACGTGCTGTTCGAGGAGGATTGGGGCGTGGCCCAGGCTGGCGGGCCGGATCGGCTGGTCCGATGCGCCCTGCCACGCCCGCGATGGAACGCGGTCGCTACCCTCGCCAAGCAGGTGCTGAACGACCGGCTAAAGGAGCAGGGCCTGCCGGCCTCCCGGTGGATGACGGGGGAAAACCGGGTCGAACGGTTGCTCGGCAAGGAGATCATCGTCCTCGCTTGGGCGGTCGAGGCCGCCGAGGAGGAAGACGTGGCGCCGGTGGCCGCCGCCTGGGCCGCGCTGAGGCCGGAGGAGCGGTGGTGGCTGTTCGGCCGCGTCGCCAGCGCCGCCGGCACCGCCGCCGACTCTGCCGCCAAGCCGCGACGTGGCCTCGCGCTGCTCCTGGCCGCCGGCCCGGACCGGCAGCCGGCCGTGGCGCCGCGCGCGCCGCGGCCCCTGCGCGCCAAAGGCGGGCAGATGGCGCTCGGCTTGCTTGACCGCACGCCGGAGGACTGAAGCTTGCCCGAAGCTCCACTTCTCCCAGGCCTTGCGCCCTTCGCGCTGCGTGACGCGCCGGCGCTGATCGAGCGTGTGTTCCCCGCGCAGAAAGTCGGGGTGGAGGCGCAGAAGGAACGCAAGAGCGGCGCCGGGCAGACGCTGACCGCGCTCGGCAGCTATTGGAAAGGCCGCAAGCCGCTGGTTCTGGTGCGCGCCTGCATCCTGGCCGCGTTGCTGCCGGCCACCGATGACGCGGCGGGCGATCTCGCGCTGTTGGAGGCGCTGCTGGCGATGGATGAACGCGGTCTGCGCCGCCGCCAGCCGAAGATCACGCCGGCCCATATCGTGGCGAAGCTGCCGGACGCCGTCGCCGACTGGACGCCGCATATCGAGCCGAAGCCGCTGGCCGGCGCTGCCGCCGACGAGCCCGACGAAGACAGTGAGGACGACGGCGAAGCGCCCCCGGCTGGCGCGCGGCGATGGCGCTGGCGCAAGCGCAGCCTCGCCCACCTCCGCCGTCCGGCCGAGCGCCGCGCCGAGCGCGTCCGCATCGACGCCGAGCGCGAGGCGCTGAAATCCCTTGCCTTCGCGGCCATGAGCTTCGCCGAGAAGGTTTCTGTCTGCAAACGGCCGGAGGAAATCGAGGCGATCCGTGACCCGGACGACTCGCTCTACGCCGGCGTGCTGGCGGAGGCGAATGCCCGGCTCGGCACCACGGCCGGGACACTCCCAGAACTGGTGCGACAACTCGGCATTGCCCGCTTCGGCCATGCGCCGGTGGTGGGCGACCCTTTTGCCGGCGGCGGTTCCATCCCCTTCGAGGCGGCGCGGCTGGGCTGCGGGGTGGTGGCCAGCGACCTCAATCCTGTCGCCGCCATGCTGACCTGGGGCGCGCTCAACATCATCGGCGCCGCGCCGGACGAGCGGGCGCGCATCGGCACGGAGCAGCGCCGGGTCGCGCAGGCGGTGGATGCGGAGATCACAAGGCTCGGCATCGAGCATGATGTCGACGGCAACCGCGCCAAGGCATTCCTCTATTGCGTCGAGATCGTGGACCCGCAGACCGGCTGGCGCGTGCCGCTTCTTCCCTCCCTGGTGATCAGCCGCAACCGCCGCACGCTGGCGCGGCTGGTGCCCGATCATGCCCGCAAGCGCTTTGATATTCAGATCGAGGACGGCGCCTCGGCTGCCGCGCTGTCGGCGGCCGAGACCGGCACAGTGCGGGACTCGCATCTGGTCTATCGGCTGGCACCGTTGCCGGGTGGCGAGGAACGGGAATGGCGCATCCCCATCGCCCGGCTGCGCGGCGATGGCGAAGGTCCGCCAGGGACGGACGGCACGCGCGGCAACCGGCTGCGGCCTTGGGGGGTGCACGATGTGGCGCCGCGCGAGCCGGTATGGGAGGTCGAGGCGGCGCCGGTGCTGGCCGGCAGCGCGCCCGGCGCGTGGTGCGGCGGCGACGTGTTTCTTGAGCGGCTGTTCTGCATCCAGTGGATGGACGCAGGCGATCTCCGCGAAGGAAAAACCCGGCCGGCGACCTGGTTCGCCACGCCGGATGCGGAGGACCTCGCCCGCGAAGCGCGGCTTCGCGCCCTGGTGGAGGACAGCATCGCCGACTGGCAGGCGGCCGGGTTGGTGCCCGACATGCGGATCGAGCCGGGCGAAAAGACGGACGAACCGATCCGTACGCGCGGCTGGACGCATTGGCACCACCTGTTCACGCCGCGTCAGCTTCTGCTGCTCGCGACGATGAAGGCGGAGATCGGGCGCGTCGCCGATCCGATCGCCGCCGGCGCGCTGTGCTTCGACCTCACCTTTATGGCGGACCGCTCGGCGCGATTGTCGCGCTGGCGGATGGGTTTCCCTGGCAGCAATACCACCGCACCTTCGGCCGACGCGGTTGAGAATGTGTTCTACAATCAGGCGCTCAACACGCTCTATGTTTATGGCGCAAAAGGGCTGTTCATGCTGCAGTCCGACGAGCATGAGGTTTTTGCGTCGTTTCCCGTCGAGGGAGCGGGCACGGTCTTCACCGGTGACGCAACGCGCACAACGCGGGAGAGCGACCTTTGGGTCTATGACCCGCCTTACGCCGATGCGGTGCACTATCACGAGATCACCGAGTTTTTCATCGCGTGGCTGCGCCGCAACCCGCCCGCCCCATTCACCGATTGGACCTGGGACAGCCTGCGACCGTACGCCATCCAAGGCCGTGGCGATAAGTTTCGCGCCGACATGGCCAAGGTCCTCGCTGCCATGGCGGCGGCCATGCCGGCGAACGGCCTGCACGTGTGCATGTTCACCCACCAGGACGCACAGGTCTGGGCCGACCTGGCGGAAATCGTCTGGTCCGCCGGCTTGCAGGTGAGCGCCGCTTGGTATGTCTCGACCGAAGCAGAGAACGCTTTTCGCTCCGAAGGCCATGTCCAGGGCACTGTGCTGCTGGTGCTGTGCAAACGCGCCGGCAAGGAAGCCGCCTGGACCAACGACCTGGTGCCGGAATTGAAATTCCGCGTCGAGGAACAGGTGAACCGCCTGCTGGCGCTGGACGCTGTGGCACTGCGCGACCGCGGCGAGCACGCCTTCTCGTCCTCCGACATCCAGATGGCGGGCTATGCCGCGGCGCTGGAGGTGCTGACCGGATACACGAAGATCGATGGCGAGGACATGACCCGCGCCGCGCTGCGCCCGCGCGCAAGGGGCGAGACGGGGGTTGTCGGCCGCATGATCGAGTTGGCGGTGCAGACCGCCGCCGAGTTGCTGGTGCCGGATGGCTTCGACCCCGCACTCTGGCAGCGCCTGAACAATGCCAGCGAACGGTTCTGGCTGAAGATGGCCGAAATCGAGGGCGCCCGGCCCGCCGGCGCACCCGCGAAGCTCGACGAATACCAGACCTTCGCCAAGGCGTTCCGCTGCACTGATTGGCGGCCGTTAATGGAGGAAGCCACCGCGAACAGCGCGCGACTGCGTGGCGCCGTCGCCTTCGGACGCGCCGTGATGGAAGGCCATGAATTCGCTCGCGGCCTGGTCCGGCCGGTGCTGTTCGCCATCCGCGGCCTCGTCCAGGCAGCGGCAAGCCAGCAAGACCCCGCCGAGGCCGGTGCCGCCGCCATCCACACCCTGCGCGACCTGTTCGGCCCGGAGTGGATGCGTCGCCGGGTGGATGCGATGGCCATCGCCGCCTGGCTCGGCCGCAGCCAGCTCCGGTCCCGGCCAGACGAGGCGGAGGCGGCTCGGGTGCTGGCGGAGCTGATCCGGACCGAACGCCTTCAAGCCGGATAACGTATCACAGGGCGACCGTTCTGTCGCTCGTCCGCACGCGGTTGCTTCCACCCGGTGAGTTTCGATGGCCTCTGAACCCGTCCTGCCGACGCTCCGCCGCTTCTCCTCCCGGCTGCACCGGCTGGATCACGCCTTCCTGCGGGACCGCCTGCGCGATGCCTCAAGCTATGACCGGATTGCCGGATATTTTCGCAGCTCGATCTTCGAGGTCGCGGCGGAGGAGATCGCGCGAATAGACCGAGTGCGGATCGTCTGCAACTCGGACCTGGACCCGGACGATCTGCGGACTTCCCAGGCCATCCGCGAGCAGGCGCTGGTCGCACGCTGGTGGGAGGGCGGGCGGGGAGAACTGCCGCTGGAGATCGAAAGCCTGCTGCATCGGACACGCTATCGCCGACTGGCCGAACTTCTTTCTGCCCGCAACGGCAATGGCGAGCCGAAGGTGCAGATAAGGGTTGTGGATCGCACCACCGCTCCGTTGGTCCATGGCAAGGCCGGCATCATCACCATGCGGAGTGGCGCCCGCACTTGCTTCATGGGTTCCGTCAACGAGACGCTCGACGCATGGCGGAAGCACTATGAAATCCTGTGGGAGGATACCTCGGAGGAGGGCATCGCCTGGACCCAGGAAGAGTTCGATTTCTTGTGGAACAAAGCCGTGCCACTGCCGCAAGCGATCATCCGCGAAGTCGGGCGTTGCGCCGAGCGCGAGGAAATCGAAGTGCCTGACTGCACGGCCTGGCAACTGCCGGCCGCGGCGATGGCGGAGGCGCCGATCACGCGGGCCGGGGAAGGGTTGCAACCCTGGCAGAAGGCGTTTGTCGCGGAGTTCCTCCGGCACCGGGATTGGTACGGGAAGGCACGGCTGCTGCTTGCCGACGAGGTGGGCGTCGGGAAAACACTGTCGCTAGCAACCTCGGCCCTGGTCGCCAGCCTGCTGGGCGATGGGCCGGCGCTGATCCTGGCTCCGGCAACGCTCTGCGAGCAGTGGCAGACAGAGTTGAAGGATCGGTTGGGCATTCCCTCCGCGCGCTGGCTGTCCGCGCGGAAGGATTGGGTGGACCAGGATGGGAATATCATTCGTGGCGGCGGGGTCGAGGGCGTTGCACAGTGCCCCTGCCGGATCGCCATCGTCTCGACGGGGCTGGTCTTCCAACAGGCACCGGAAGCCGAGGTTCTCCTGCGCCGCCGTGCGGGCCGAGGCGAATCCACCTTCGGCACACTGATCCTCGACGAGGCGCACAGGGCGCGGGCACAGTCGGAAGGCAGCGGCGACCGCCGGGCAAACAACTTGCTTCGGTTCATGGGGCGCGCGGCGATGAAAGCGCGCCATGTGCTGCTCGGCACCGCGACGCCCATTCAGACCGACGTCCGCGAGCTATGGGACCTGCTCGAAATCCTCGATGCCGGAGCGGGTCACGTACTGGGCCCGCCACTCAGCCCGTGGCGCCGGTTTCCCGACGCGCTGGACATTGTCTCTGGGCGCGTCCGCCCCAGGAGCGCTGCCGAGGGGTGGGAATGGCTGCGCCATGCGATTCCAAGCCGGCGCGAACGTGACCCGATTTTCGGCATGCTGCGCCAGGATCTGGGACTCGATGATGCCGTCTTCACGACCGATCGAGCATGGACAGCACTCGACGCGGGTATGGTGCGAGAGGAGATTGATGACCGGCTGATGCACGATCGGGATGGGCTTGGCTTTCTTCAGGCGAACAACCCAGTGGTGCGCCACACTATTCTGCGCCGCCGCCGCGACCTTGAACAAGTTGGGCTGCTGCGACCCGTTGGCGTCGAATTGCATCCAAACGACGCGGAGCACGACCCGCAGACCAGAGCTTTCTTCGCGGAGGGGGGCCGAGGCATCGCCACGTCGCCGCAGATGGAGGAAGCGCTCGCGGCGGCGGAGCAATTCTGCGAGGCCCTGGCGTCACGAAAGCGCGGCGCCGGATACCTCAAGAGCCTGCTGCTGCAACGCATCTGCTCCTCGGCCGCATCCGGTCTCGCGACTTCCCGGGTTCTGCTAGGCGATCCTGAGCCCCGTCGCGACGCCGGCAGTGAGACATCGGACGCGGGAAAGTTCGAGCGTCTCCGCGCCGCAAATTCGATGCGGGAAGACGACAACGAGGAGCTGCTGCCCGACCAACTCGCCGCACTCAGCGCCGACATGAGTGACGAGCGCGAGGAGTTGCGCGGAGCCATCGCGTTGCTGGAGGACATCGTCGCGCAGCCGCGGAACAGCCCAGCGGCAGACCCCAAATGGCGTCTCCTGCGGCATTTTCTGATCGAGCGTGACTGGCTGCGTCATGGTGCAATCGTTTTCAGCCAGTTTTTCGATACGGTCTTCTGGGCGGCGACCTCGCTGGCGGCTGAGCTTCCCATGACGCCGGTAGCTGTCTATGCGGGCGCGGGTCGATCGGGCGTGTTCCGCGAGGGACAGTTCGTCGCTTGCCCACGTGACGACATCAAGCGTGCAGTGCGGGAGGGGGCAATTCGTCTTCTTGTCGCCACAGATGCAGCCTGTGAAGGCCTCAATCTTCAGATGCTGGGAACGCTCATTAACATGGACCTGCCGTGGAACCCGTCGCGTCTGGAGCAACGGATCGGGCGTATCAAGCGGTTTGGACAGCGGCGCGACACGGTCGAGATGCTCAACATGGTGTATGCGGGCACGCGCGACGAGGTCGTCTACGATCGGCTGTCCAGCAGAATGCGCGATCGTTTCGACCTATTCGGCCAGCTTCCAGACGTCATCGACGATAGCTGGATCGATGATGCCGCGGCGCTTGATCGCGAGCTCGACACGTTCATTGAAAAGCGGCGCGCTGCCAACGCATTCTCGCTCCGGTGGGGTGGAACGGCGACTGGCACGGAACTGACGGACGAAGAGCGTGCCTGGCACACCGGGTGGGAGACATGTTCGCGTGTCATCTCCCGGCGTGACGTTTCACAGCGCATGGCCGAAGGGTGGTGAGTTATCACTGCGGCATGGGTTGCAAGGTGGGTTTCCTTGGTCGGACGCAAATGAAAAAGCGGCTGAAAATAACGGCGAGATTTCCGTTAATGCGATGTCCGCGGCTCCTTGCCAACCACAGAGGCTTGGTTTCGCCACTCCACCGGAAACGGCCGCATCAACTCCGGCAACGCCACCTCCGGCCGCCGCCCATCCATGATCGCTTCCACGATCTCCGGCGCTAACAGCGTCAACCGCAGCACCCGGCACAGATAGGACTGGTTGATCTTCTCGGCTTCGGCCAATTCCATGGTCGAAGCGAATCGGCCTTCCTCCAACATCCGCCGCCATCGGAACGCCCGCGCCAGCGCCTTCACCAGCGTGCTGTCGACCTGCGGCCGTGCCGGCGCTTGGGGGGCTCCATCCGGCGCCACAATGACCTTCCGCCCGCCCCGCCGGCGCACGGTGAACGGCACCCGGACGGTGACGGTGCTCATGCTGCCGCCCTTCGCGCTTCGGCGCCGAGGCCGCCCAGGTCGCGCGCCAAGCAGGCCAACCCGTCCGTCCGCAGCGTCACCTCGGCGCCATCCAGGCCCACGTCCACCCGCTCCACAAGTGACTGCACGATGCGCGCCTGCTCGGCCGGGAACAGTTCTTCCCATAGCGGATCGAGCCGCTCCAGCGCGGTCCGCACCTCGCCTTCTGTCAGATCGCCGGCATCCGCCCGCGCTGCTCGCCAAGTGCCGACCACCACCTCAGGCTGCCGGAGCAGCGCCCGGACCTGGTCAACCACCAGCGTCTCGATCTCGCCGGCCGGGATACGCCGGATCGGGCAGTCCTCTGTCCCTTTCAGCACCGCTTGGCTGACGTAGTAGCGGTATTGCCGTCCCCGCCGCATGGTGTGCGTGGGCGACATCGCCCGGCCGTCCGGGCCGAACAGGATGCCACGCAGCAGCGCCGGCGTTTGATTGCGAGTGCGGTTGGCACGGACGCGCGGGCTTTCCTGAAGGACGGCATGCACCCGATCCCACAGGGCGCGCGGCACGATGGCGGCATGCTCGCCGGGGTGCGACACACCCTTGTGCACCGCCTCGCCGAGATAGATGCGGTTGTTGATCACCTTGTAGATGTCGCTGGTGGTGAACGGGCGGCCGTGCTTGGTGGTGACGCGCTCGGACCGCAGCACCTGCACCAGCTTCGTGGCTGAGCCGATTTCGGCGAAGCTCTCGAAGATTCGGCGGACGGTGCCCGCCTTCGCGTCGTTCACCACAAGCTTCCGCTCGCGCACGTCATAGCCGAGCGGGACGTGGCCGCCCATCCACATGCCGCGAGCGCGTGACGCGGCAAACTTGTCGCGGATGCGCTCGCCGATGACCTCGCGCTCGAACTGCGCGAAGCTTAGCAGGATGTTCAGCGTCAGCCGCCCCATCGAGGTGGTCGTGTTGAACGATTGCGTCACGGACACGAAGGTGACGCTGTGGGCGTCGAACACCTCCACCAGCTTGGCGAAGTCCATCAGCGAGCGGGACAACCGGTCGATCTTGTAGACGACGATCACGTCGACCTGCCCCGCCTCGATGTCGGCGAGCAGCCGACGCAACGCCGGGCGTTCCAGGGTGCCGCCGGAGAAGCCGCCGTCGTCGTAGCGGTCGCGCAGCAAGACCCAGCCTTCGGCGCGCTGGCTGGCGATGTAGGCCTCGCATGCCTCTCGCTGAGCGTCGAGGCTGTTGAACTCCTTGTCGAGTCCCTCCTCGGTGGACTTCCGGGTGTAGACAGCGCAGCGCAGCTTGCGCACCGTCGCCGGCATGGCGCCGCCGGCACTGGCGGAGGCGGCATTGCGCTTCATGCCACCCCCCGCTGGTTCTTGAGTCCGAAGAACACGAGCCCGTTCCACCGCGTGCCGGTGATCGCCCGCGCGACGGCGGACAGCGACTTGTAGGGCCGGCCCTCCCACTCGTAGCCGTCATGCAGCACGGTGACGCTGTGCTCGACGCCCTGGTATTCGCGGATCAGCCGCGTGCCGGCGATTGGCTTGGCATCGTGGCGGATGCGGCGGATGACGACGTTGCCACCGTCCAGCTGCTCGCCCAGCGCCTCCAGCCGCTCGACCGTTTCGGGCTTCAGCCCCCCATAGGCCAGTTCCTGGATGCGGTAGGCGAGCCGGCTTTCGAGGAAGCGGCGGTTGTAGGGCGGTGGTTCCGCGCCGAACAACTCACGCCATTGCTGTTTGAGGTCGGCGGTAGCGGCGGTCTTCAGCGCCGCGAGACGCGGCAGCACGGTGTCCGCGGCGATGGCGGCGATCGCCGGCGTCGGCGCCGCTGCGTGCTTGGTCTTGGTAGTCCTCGTCATGCCCTTCTCCGACGTTTCGGTTGGGCATGACCGCGTTGGTGGCCATGGAAGTCGAGGCGACATTCTCCCCGGTCCATGGTCTGGCGGGCGGCTTCCTCGGCCGCGCGGCTGCGCAGCCGCACCAGGCCGCGCGCGAGGATCGAGAAGACCTCACGGAGGTGGGGCGGGAGGTGGGGGTTGATGCCGCGGGCGAGTGAGACGTTTTGCACCCCCAGCATCTACTCAACGGCCGAGCCGGATGTTCCACGCTCCGATGCCGCCCCGCGCCCAGGGTGCGATGTTGTGACGGCGGTTGGTTGACCTCACTTATCCGTGATGCACGCGATGAGTGATTCGATTCGACATAAACGCAACCAATTCGCTAGAACATTAATCGAACATCATGTGGAGTTGCCGTTGGCCCGGGACCTGAAGAAGTTCGTCAACCCGCGTTTCCTGAATACGGTCGATTTGCAGCTGTTCCGTCGCCTGTTCGAGCGCCAGCCGCCGGGCAGCATCGTCTTCGACATGACCGCGTTCGACCAGGACGACGGCGTCGCCAGGGCCGCGCTTCGGGCCTTCTTCGAGGGTCCGGAGGATCGGCTGCCGCAGGGACTGGTCGCTGACCTGCACCGCATTGCAGAGCTTGGCACCGCGAACGGCATGCGGCTGCTGCAGGAGCGTGCGGCGCGGCTGGAGAGGCGGATCGGGGACGACCCGCCGGCCGATGGTCCGGGGATTGCGCTGGATCCAAAGCACTTCGCTGTCCTGGCATTCCTCGACCAGCCCAGGGTCTTCGACGCGGCGTCCGATCTTCTTGCACGTGACGCGTCGCAGTCGCTGGCGGAATACGTCGGCGCGGACGAGGGCATCGAGCCAAGCCTCGACGAGGAGGCGCGAGCCCGGTTTGAAGCCGCCGCGGCCGAGATGTTCCAGCGCGACCACCGCGGCGCGTATTGCCGCCTCGGCTGGTACGATGACGATGGGCAGTTGACGCTGGTCGTCACCCACGGCGCGCCGGTGTCGATCGTGCCCGTGGTCGAGGGCGACCGTGAGCGCGTCATCAGTTACCGCAGCCTCGAATATGCCGTCCTCGTCTACGACATCGCGACCGGCCGCCTCGGCGTCGGCGGCGTGGCGAAGGCCCGGCGGGCGACGCTGGCCGAGAGCTTCGCGACCTACATGCTCGACCGCCCGGGATTCTTCGCTGGGGAGGACTGCCAGGATCTCTACACGCTGGAGCCGATCGAACGCGCCGGCATGAACTTTGTCCTCGACTACGCCTACGATCCCTACGGCATCCTGAGCGCACGCATTGTGGAGGTCCAGATCGACCGGCTGGGGCACGACGGGATCGGCGCGGCCGAGATCGTGGAGGCGTCGTATGTCGTCCGATGTTCCCGCGGGGAAGCGCTGGCCTCCGTTGCGCATCTCACCGACCGTATTCGCTTCGGCACCGGCCACTACCGCATCGGGCATGTCGTGCTGCGCCTCCAGTTCCGCGCCGCGCGCGGGCGGCCGCCCACCGTGACCGTCAAGCTCAAGCCGCCATCGCAGGCGATCTTCAAGCGACAGCGGTTTGAGGCACGGGTGATGGAGTTCCTGAACCGCAACGGGTTCTGCCGTGGCCGAGAGCCTCGCGAGATTGCTGCTGCGGCGGAGTGACGGCCGGCCAGGCGCCGTCCTCTGGGGCCGCGACGCCGTCCCGCACTTTGGACGGACATTCGACCGAGTCCTCGCGCGTCGCATCTTGGTCGAGCGCCCCCCGGCAGAGTCCTGGCCCGTTTGCGCAGACTGCGACGGCAGGTGCCGCGACCGGCCGATCGTCGAGATTGGTGGCAATCTGGTCGCCGAATGCCCGGAGGACCACGCTCGCGATACCTTTCTGCTGCCCGACGATATCCGCAGCTTTCGGATCGACGCGGCTGCCCTGATCACCACGATTGCCGAGGCATCAGGCCTGGCCGACGAGCCGGTGGCGGTCGCGGACGGGGTCTGGGAATTGGGGCGCAGCGCCGCCGGGCGTGCGGTGGTGATGGTGCTCGATCCCGCACAGGCGGCGAATTCCCGGTTGCTCTCTCTTTTGCATGCGCACGTGCCGGCGACCGACAAGACGGTTCTCTTTCCGGAAAGCGCCGCCGCGGCGGATTACAGGCGCCTGCGTGACGCAGGCATCCATGTGGTCGCTGCGAGCACTGCTCTGGCGGCGGAGGGATTCGCACTGGTCGCAGCCTTGCTGGTCCCCGGTCCAGCCGTCCAGCCGCGGTTGGTGATAGACCGCGCCGCGCAGGCGGCAACCATCGATGGCAAGGCATGCGCGCTCGCTGACCAGCCGTTCCGTCTTTTGCTGCTGCTGGCGGAGCAGGCCAGGACGGCGCGGAGCGACATGCAGGTCCGGGAGATCGAAGGCGCGATCTGGAATGGTCGGGCGATGCCGGGGTCCCGCCAGATCCGGGATATCGTCCGGGAATTGCGCGACGCCATGGTCGACGCGGGCATCGACCGGGCCATCGCCAGCGGGTTGGTCGAGAACCGGCGGCACCCCAGCCGCTACCGCCTGACGCTGGATGCGAAGGATATCGACCTACGAGGCTGATGCCGCCCGGCCGCCTTCCCACGCTGCTCCCACGATCGTCCCACGCTGCTCCCACCATCGGCGCCGGCTGGTCCGGCAGGTTCCCGGCATCACCACCGATGCCCGGAGCCACCGATGCCGACATTCCCATCGCTCGCCGATCTCGAACCGCTGCATCGCCTTGCCGATCGGTATGCTCGCCGCCTGTGCCGCTCGCTCCGCTTCGCCGCGCATGAGCTTGAGGACGTTCGCCAGGACTTGCTGACGGACCTGCTCGCGCGCCTTCGCGACTACGACGCCGAGCGCGGTGAACTGCGCGGCTTCGCGGCGACCTGCTTCAAACACCGCGTTGCCCGCCTGGCCCTCTGCCGCCGGCGCGAGCGGGCCGGTTGCGCCGCCGTGTCCCTCGACGATCCGCTCCCCGGCGACGAGGGGATGACCATTGGCAGCGCGCTGGCCGAGGACGCTGGCTACGGCGCCTGGGTCGGGCAGCCCACAGACCGCATCGCCATGCTGGAGCGCCGCCTCGACCTGGAGCGGGCCAGCCAGACGCTGTCCCCGGACGACATGCCGCTGCTTGCGGCTCTCGCGCGTGGCGATGCGCACGCGCCGGCCCAGGCCGGGCTGTCGCGCACCACTGCATTCCGCCGGGTGCAGGAAATGCGGCTGCGCCTGCTCGCCGTGGGCCTGTCCTCGGCAGCCTGAAACAAATCGCCAAGCGCGTGACTAGTAGGACAGTATGGACATCCGCATCCCCGACATCCCGACCGCAGCGCCGCCGCTCGCCGAAGAGGCGCTGTGCCGCTGGCTCGGCGCCGCCGCGCCAGGGGACTGTCTCACGTACCATCGCGGCTTCCTCGCCCGCGACACCTCAAACGTCCTGCAGCTTCTCCCTGAACCCAGGCGGATCGCGCTCACACGCCTGGCCAGCCGGGCGCGGAAGCTCGCCGAGGCGAACCTCGCCCATCTGCTGCAGCGGCGGCGTGGCGACCATGACTACGAGTACCTGATCGTCGCCCGCTGCCGTCCGCGCCGCGCCGACCCCAGCGTCCTTGTCCGCCTGCTCAAGGGAGCCGCGTGATGACACCGGTCCAATCCAACCACCCGACGCTTGCTGATGTCCGCCACATGCCCATCGGCGACATCATCGCGCTGCCTGCCGAGCATCTGGCGTTGCTGCAGGCGGAAGCGCGCGACTCTCTGGAATCCATGAAGCGGCAGGTCGACTGGATCGAGGCGGCCATTGCGTTCCGCTACGAACAGCGGGCCGTCGCCGCACGCGCCGCCGCGGGCAAGGACACCGGCACGGTCCGCTTCAACGACGGCATGGTGGAGATCACATCCGATCTCCCGAAGAAAGTCGAATGGGACCAGCGCCGCCTGGCGGCGCTCATCGATCGCATCCGCGCGGGCGGTGAGGACCCGGCCGAGTACGTGGAAACCAGCTTCAAGGTTCCGGAACGTGCCTACGCAGCGTGGCCCGAGCGCATTCGTGCTGCATTTGAGCCGGCACGCACCGTGCGCACCGGACGGCCGACGTTCAAGCTGTCCATCCTCACCAAGGCGGAGGGGCACTGATGGCGCTCCGCATTGTCAGCGCCGACGAGCGGCTTTCGCGCTCGGCCAACAAGACCACCATGGCGCTGTTCGGTCCGAGTGGCGTCGGGAAGACGTACCTGCTCACCACGTTGCCGCATGCCGAGACGATCTGTGTCGACCTCGAAGCGGGCCTCAAATCGGTGCAGGGCTGGCGCGGCGACAGCATCCCCGTGCGCAGCTTCACCGACGCCATCGACATCGCCTGTCTGATTGGCGGCGTGAACCCGGCGGCCGACCAGAATGGCTTCTTCTCGGAAGGGCATTACCAGCATCTCGCCACCTCCTATCCCGACCTGGTGCGGCTGATCGCCGGCAAGTCGATCGTCTTTGTCGACAGCATCACCGATCTCACCCGGCAGGCGATGGCGTGGGCGAAGACACGGCCGGAGGCGTTCAGCGACAAGACCGGCAAGCCCGACACGCGCGGCGCCTACGGCCTGCTTGCCCGCGAGACGATCGGCCTGCTCAAGCATCTGCAGCATGCGCCGGGCAAGACCACGATCATGGTCGGCATTCTCGAACGCGTGACCGACGAGTTCGGCCGCACGACCTGGCAGCCGCAGATGGAAGGCGGCAAAGCGGGCCGCGAACTGCCCGGCATCGTCGATCAGGTCGTGTCGATGGCGATGTTCACCGCCGAGGGCGACGTGTGGCGGCACGATCCCGAGCGTGGAAGCCAACGCCGTCTCGTCTGTCGTGCCGGCAATGGCTTTGGCCTGCCGGCCAAGGATCGCTCCGGCCGCCTCGACGAGACCGAGCCGCCCGACCTCGGCGCGCTGCTCCGCAAGATCAACACCCAAGCGAAAGGCTGATCGATGACCTTCGACATGAACGATGCGGAACTGCCGCGCGGCTCCGACATCATCCCTGACGGGAGCTTCGTGAAGGTCTGCATGACCCTTCGCCCGGGTGGCATCGACGGCCAGGGCGAGGCTGACCGGGGACTGCTCAAGGCGGCGAAGACGCCCGGCAGCGATGTGCGCATGCTGGACTGCGAGTTCACCGTCGTCGCCGGCCCGCACAACAAGCGCAAGTTCTGGCAGATGTTCACCGTCGCCGGCGGCAAGGCCGACGAGCACGGCGTGTCGATCGGCTGGAAGATCTCGAAGGGCCTGTTCCGGGCGATGATCGACAGCGCACTCGGCCTCGACCCGCAGGACATGCGTGACGCGGCAAGGGCGAAGCGGATGCTGCGCGGGCTGTCCGACCTGCACAACATCACCTTCGCTGCCAAGCTGCGCGTCGAGCCTGCCAGCGATCCGCGCTACAGCGATAACAACCGGCTCGATCGCGTGGTGCTGCCGAACGAGCCGGAGTGGCAGCGCATCATGGACGGCGAGTCGGTGCCGGCGCAGCCCAGCACGCGCACGGCGCGTGCACCGGCGGCGGCTGCGGCCCCCGCGCCGGCCTGGGCACCGCCGGTCACAGCCGTCGCCGCACCTGCCCAGACACCGCTCTGGGCGCCGGTCCCACCGCAAGCGCCACCACCCGCGCCCGCCCAGGCGCCCACAGGTGGCCCGTCTTGGCTGAACGGCTGATGCCGGACGGGCCGGCATGGCGCGCAGGAAGTGGCAGGCGAGCGCGGCACGGCGGGCGGCAGACCGGTCGACGGTCAAGCTGCAGACCGCGATGCGGGCGGAGCTGGTCTCGCGCCATACCTGCGCGCTGTGCGGCCGGGAGGCGCGCGGCCCCGGCTACACCCACGAACTCGGTTTCGATCGCTTCCCAACCTACGCCTTCTGCTCGTGCCGGTGCCTCGATGCCGGCGCGGCGCTGGCCCGGAGATGCAACGGCGTGATCGACAAGACCCGCATGGAGACGCAGGCGATCAAGGACGCCCGGCGCTGCTTCGCCGAAGTGCTGACGGAACTCGGACTGCTGGCACCGTTCCACGACCGCAGCGCGGCCGACATCGACCGCATCATCGAGTCCTGCATCGACGGCTTCCAGGACTCGATGCGGCGACAGGCCGCGCAGCGCGACTCGATGGACGACGCTTTGCCATTTTGATGAGAGCATGATCGTGTTGGATCTCAACCACGGCTCCGGCTTGATCTACGGCCGGGATTGCGTCGGCGGTCCGGACATCACGGTGCGCGTCAACGCGTTGATCGATGCCGCCATCCTCGACCGCCAGGCCCGCGAGCGCCCGCGCGACTACCTTGGCGGCAGCCGGATCGGCGAGCCATGCGCACGCAAGCTGGTCTTCGAAATCACCCATACTCCCAAGGACGCCGACCGGGATTTCGATGCCCGCATCCTGCGCGTCTTCGATGCCGGCCACCAGTTCGAGGCGCTGTCGATCCGCTGGCTGCGCGCCGCCGGCTTCGACTTGCGCGACCGTGACGCCGATGGCGAACAGTTCGGGTTCAGCGTCGCCGGCGGACGGCTGCGCGGCCATGCGGACGGGGTGATCGTCGCCGGACCCGACATCGGCGTGCGTTGGCCGGCTCTGTTTGAACACAAGGCTCTCGGCGCGAAATCCTGGAACGATCTGGTGAAACACGGCCTGCGCCGGTCGAAGCCGATCTACTTCGCCCAGGTGCAACTCTACATGGCCTACTTCGATCTGAACGTCGCGCTGCTGACCGCGCTCAACCGCGACACGCTCGTCCTGCACCACGAAGCGGTGCCGTTCGAGCCGGCAGAGGCGCAGCGTCTCTCCGATCACGCAGTGGACATCCTTCGCGCCGCAACCGCGGGCGAGTTGCCGCCCCGCATCGCGGCCCACGCTGACTTCCACTTCTGCCGCTTCTGCCCTTACGCGACCCGCTGCTGGGAGATGACTGCATGAGCGTCACGCCATCGCCTCAGCAGCAGGCCGCGATTGCCGCCATCGTGAACTGGTATGTGATGCGACGCCAACTGCAGCAGGTGTTCCGGCTGTTCGGCTACGCGGGAACCGGGAAGTCCACCATCGTCACACATGTGATCGAGGCCCTTGGCCTCAGCCACATGAACCGCGACACCGGTTGCACGCCCGGCGTCGTGTTCGCGGCGTTCACCGGCAAGGCAGCGCTGGTGATGACCCGCAAGGGAACACCGGCCTCGACCATCCACAGCCTGATCTACCGGGTGTCCGAGGCGACGCCGGAGGAGATCGACCGAGTCGAGAAGGAACTGTTCGAGTTGCGCCGCACGCTGGGCCGCATGGGCAGCGCCGAGCGGGCCTTCGCAGAGACCCAGATCAGGCGGCTCGAACTCCGGCTCGCCGACATCCACCAGCCGCAGTTCCTCCTCAACGACCAGTCCATGGTGCGCGATGCCGAACTGATCGTGCTCGACGAGGTCTCGATGGTCGGACCGGAGATGGCCGCCGATCTGCTGGCCTTCGGCAAGCCCATCCTGGTGCTGGGCGATCCCGGCCAGTTGCCGCCGATCAAGGGGGCCGGCGCCTTCACCGATGTCGCGCCCGACGTGATGCTGACCGAGATCCATCGCCAGGCCGGGGAGAGCGCGATCGTGCGCCTCGCCACCATGGCACGGCAGCAGCAACCGATCCCGTATGGCGAGCACGACCTGATGGTCTGGAAGATGCCGCGCAGCAGCGTGTCGCCACGGCAGATGCTGAAGGGCGGACAGGTGATCTGTGGCCGCAACGCCACGCGACTGCATCTCAACGGTTCAATGAAGCAGGTCGCCGGCTTTGACGGCACCTATCCGGAGGGCCGCGGCGAGAAGATCATCTGCCTCAAGAACCGGCACGACATCGGTCTGATCAACGGCATGTTCGTGACGCTGCAGGACGTGCGCGACGAAGACCCACTGAGCTTCTCGGCCACGCTCACCACCGAGGACGGCACCAAGGTCAGCGGCCGGCAGCGCTTCTACAAAGGGCACTTTGACGACCACGTCGCCTTCGACGCCGATCGCCTGCGCCGCGATTGGCGCGACATGCGCGGGCTGATCGAGACGGCCTGGGGCTACGCCATCACCTGTCACAAGGCCCAGGGAAGCTCGTGGCCCAACGTGATCGTCTACGACGACGGGCTGGGCCGCACCGCTGATGATCGCGCCCGCTGGCTCTACACTGCCATCACGCGCGCCGAACGCGGGCTGGTGATCCTTGATTGACCTGAACGTCATCGATCCCCCGCTGGTGCGCTACGACTGGGACGAGATCGTCCGCCGGCTGCGCGTGACCGCGGGCTGGTGATCCTTGATTGACCTCAACGTCATCGATCCCCCGCTGGTGCGCTACGACTGGGACGAGATCGTCCGCCGGCTGCGCGTGACCGCGGAGCGCTGGGTGCCTGACTACTTCCGGCATGGCAAACGCGACGGCAACGTGTGGCGGCTCGCCAACATCCAGGGCGATCCGCCGCGGCACAATGGCTCATGCGTCATCGCGCTGCGCGGCGAGCACGCCGGCGACTGGCATGACTTCGACGGCGGCGACGGCGGCGGTCCGCTCAGCACCCTGGAGCATGGCTGCCGCCGATCGGGCAGCGCGTTGTTCGCCGAAGCGGCCGAGCTCGTCGCGTGGTCACCGTCCGCGCCGCCGCAGCGTCAGGCACCGCCACCGCCGGCGCCAGAGCGTGACCCTGCACAGGACATCGCCTTCGTGTTGGAGCGTGCCCAACCCATCGCCGGCACGCCGGCAGAGGCCTATCTGCACGGCCGTGGCCTGATCGCGCCGCAGGCGGACCTCGCCTACCACCCCGACCTGACCGACCGGGAATCCCGGCGCGGCTATGACGGGCTGCTCGGCGTGGTGCGTGACCTGGCGGGCCAGATCATTGGGCTGCAGCGCATCTACCTCGCGCCGGATCCCGCGCAGCCCGACCGGATCGGCAAGGCGTCGATGGCCAGCCCGCGCAAGATGCTGGGCAGGGTGGCCGGCGGGGCGGTGCGGCTCGCGCCGATCCGCCAGGACGGATTGCTGGCGCTCAGTGAGGGCATCGAGACGGGCCTCGCCGCCATGACCGCCTGTCCCGACCTGCCGGTCTGGGCGACGCTTTCCACCACCGGCATGGAGCAGGTGCGCCTGCCGCCTGAGGCGCGGCGGGTGTTGATCCTCGCCGACCACGACGCCTCCGGCGCCGGGCTGCGTGCCGCCGAGGCAGCCGCCGCCATCCTGCGGGGCCAGGGGCGCGCCGTCGCCATCACGCTGCCGGCCGAGCCCGGCCAGGACATGAACGATGTGCTGCTGCGCGCCGGACCCGAGGCGGTGGCCGCCCTGGTCGGCCACGGACTGACCCTGCTGGCTCCCCCACCGGCGCCGCAGCCAGACCCCGAAACCGGCCGCCATCAACCGCTCGGCTTCGTGGAGCCGGCGTCGCGACGGCCCATGCTCCGCGTCGACGAAGGCGACCTCGACCGCGCCACACGCCGGGCCTGGGGCGTGGTGCACGCGTCAAACACCCCGCCCTGGCTGTTCCGCCTGGGCGCGGAGCCGACCTGGATCGTGCCGGACGACGACGGCCGGCCGATGACCGTCCCTGTCCGGGAGGAACGCCTCCGTCACATGCTGGCGCGCCTGGCCGACTGGCGGCGCGCCGGGCCGAACGAGACGCTGGTGCCGGCGCCACCACCGATCGGCCTGGTGAAATCGCTGATGGCGACGCCGGATCCCGCGCTGCCGGTACTCGGCGGCATCGTCACCGCCCCGGTGTTCGGCCGCGGCGGCGTGCTGCTCACCACCCCGGGCTATCATCCTGACGCGCGGCTGCTCTACTGCCCGGCTCCGGGCTTCCAGCTGCCCGCCGTACCGGACCGCCCGTCGCCGCAGGAGATCACGGCAGCCCGCACGCTGCTGATCGACGACCTGCTCGGCGACTTTCCCTTCGTCAGCGAAGCCGAGCGCGCGCATGTCCTGGCCCTGCTGCTGCTCGGCTTCGTGCGGCCGATGATCTCGGGGCCGACGCCGCTGCACCTGATCGAGAAACCCACGCCCGGCACCGGCGCCACGCTGATGGTGGACGCGGTCGCGACCATCCTCACCGGCAGCGGCGCCGCGGTCATGGCCGAAGGACGCGACGAGGACGAATGGCGCAAGCGGCTCACCGCCAAGCTGCGCCAACTCCCGACGCTGCTGCTGATCGACAATCTCCGCCAGGAACTGGACAGCTCGGCACTGGCGGCGGCGCTCACCGCGCCGTTCTGGGAGGACCGTATCCTCGGCGCGTCGGACATGGCGCGCCTGCCCGTGCGCTGCGCGTGGGTGGCGACCGGCAACAACCCGAGCTTCTCGAACGAGATCGCCCGCCGGCTCATTCGCATCCGGCTCGATGCCCGCACCGACCAGCCCTGGCGGCGCGATGGCTTCCGGCACCCCAACCTGATGGGCTGGGTGCAGGCGAATCGCGGGCAACTGGTCGCCGCCTGCCTCACGCTGTGCCAGGCCTGGATCGTCGCTGGCCGGCCACGGGGCGAGCGCAGCATCGGCAGCTTCGAATCCTGGGCGCACAGCATCGGCGGCATCCTGGCGGTCGCCGGCATCGGCGGCTTCCTCGGCAACCTCGACGAGGTGATGGCCGCCTCCGACACCGAGGGCGGCGCCTGGCGCGGGTTCATCCAGACCTGGTGGGATCGGTTCGGCACCGCTGAGGTCAGCGTCTCCGATCTCGTCGGCTACGCCCAGGCGGCCGAGCCGCCATTGCCGGTGGCCGCCAAAGCCGACCGCGGGTTCAAGATCGCCCTGGGCATGGCGCTGCGGAAGCTCCGCGACCGCGCCTTCCGGGTCAGCGACCGATTGGTGCACCTGCGTTCAGGCAGCATCCTGCACAACACACAGCGTTGGCGACTGGAGCCCGCAAATGACCGGTGCCCCGCACCGGCAGAGGATCGAGACGGTCGCGATCGGTCCGATGGGGGACTTGGGGAGTCCATGGGGGACTTCGCCGGCAAGTCCACCACCACGCAAGACCATGAAATCAATGGAAAATGGGGGGCTTGGGGGACTTGGGGGTCTTTTCCCGACCCCCATACATGCGCGCGCGCACACGCGAAGGAAGGGCCGGAAAAAGACCCCCAAGTCCCCCAAGTCCCCCCAAACCCAGAGAAACCGCCGGCTTCCGGAGGGGGGACTTCGTGGGGGACCGGCAACGCAAGCCCCCCAACACTCCCACCGCCCGCCTGGCTGGACGGGGTGCCCTGATGCGCCCACCCGCCACAGGACCGCCCGGGCCGACACCACGCCCGCGAGCCGGGCGACGACGGCGAGCTCCGCCAAGAACCGCGCCGTCGCCGCCCGCACCAGGACAGACCCCCGTTCAGGAGACCACCCATGGCAACCGCGACTCTGATCGCGCCGGCGCCCCACGCAACCTGCACCTCCATCACGCCCCCGGTGGCGGCCATCGCCCGCGCCGTCCTGGCACTCGATCTCGGCACCACCACCGGCTGGGCGCTGCGCACCGGCGACGGCCACATCACCTCCGGCACGCTGACGTTCAGGCCGACCCGGTTCGAGGGCGGCGGCATGCGCTATCTGCGCTTTCGCCGGTGGCTGGCGGAGATCGCTGACCTGGCCGGCGGGCTGGGGCGCATCGGCTTCGAGGAGGTGCGGTCGCACGCTGGCACCGACGCGGCGCATGTCTACGGGGCATTCCTCGGTCACCTCACCGCGTGGTGCGAGGAGTGCAGCGTGCCCTACGGGGGCGTTCCGGCTGCGACCATCAAGCGCTTCGCCACCGGCAAGGGTAACGCCGGCAAGGACGCGGTGATCGCCGCGATGCAGGCGCGCGGCTTCGCGCCAGCGGACGACAACGAGGCCGACGCACTGGCGCTGCTGCTGTGGGCCACCCAGGCGACGGGAGGCGTTCTGTGAGGCTCCCTGGCGCACCACAGCCGCCGCGTTCGTGCCTGGACATGGTCCGGTCTGCAACGGACGCGGCCACGCTCGACGCCTTCCGGCGCCGCGCCTGGCACGAACAGGGCATTGCCGCCCTGCCGGTCGCGGAGATCACCGACGCCTGGCTGCGCCAAGCGATCACCAACGAAGCGACGCGGCGCTGGGGACCGCGCAACGGAAGGCAGACTCATGGCAGGTAAGCGCAAGGCGAAGCGGACGCAGGGCGATGACCTGTCCAGGCCGACGCCGTGGCGGTTGCAGCATGGCGGCTTCGATCCGAGCCACGACACCGACCCGGACACTGGCACGGTCGTGCTGCATCGGCGCGCGGTGGACACGCTCGGCCTGATGCTGGCGAACGGCACGATCACGCCGGCGATGCACGACGCCGGCGTCCTCTTCCGCAGCCTGTTCCGCACATCGGCGCTGGACGGCATGCCGACCTCGCAACTGCTGCGCGTGTCGACGGCGGGGACAGACGCGATCTCGGCGCGGCAGGCCGATGCACGACACCGGGTTGCTGAAGCGCTTGACGCGCTGGGCGGTCCCGCCAGCCCGGCGGGGTCCTGCGCCTGGTTCGTGCTGGGCCTGGAGTTCTCGCTGCGCATGTGGGCGACACGGCGCGCCTGGGGCGGCAAGCCGATCCATGGGCCGATGGCGCAGGGCGTGCTGGTGGCCACGCTCGGCACGCTGGCGATGCACTTCGGTCTGGTCCCGCGCTCGCAGGCGGCGTGACGGGGAGAGCGGCGCGGTGGGACCGCGGTCTGCCGCCCTGGCCGCGCCGCTCCAATCTCCGCTGTCTCTGTTACAATTCACCCAGTGGCGCACTGCGAATCGATCATCGTAGGATGTCGATACGTGGAGAAGGTGTGAGTGCGGCGCAGCGACTGGCCGTGCCGCGCCGCTCCAATCTCCGCCGTCTCTGTTGCAATCCACCCAGTGGCGCTCTGCGAATCGATCATCGTAAGATGTCGATACGTGGAGAAGATGTGAGTGCGGCGGCCCGAACTGCGATGCCGCGCGGCGCTGAAACTGAACGATAGGTCGGCTTCTTCAGGACAATCCCCGTGCCTTGGAAGCCGATGCTCCACCGCCCGCCTGGATGGCAGAGGGCAAAGCGGGTGCGTCGCGATGCGCTCGACCGTGCCTACGGCACCCAGGCCTGGCGCAAGCTCGCCGCCGCGGTGATCGTCCGCGATCAGGGCATCTGCCATCTCTGCGGCGAGCCCGGCGCCGACACCGCGCATCACCTCGTCGAAAAGCGACGCGGCGGCGCGGATGATTTCGCGAACCTTCGAGCGGTCCATCGCGGCTGCCACAACCGCGCCCACGGCAGGCGGGGGGTTTAAGTCGGCGCCGGCATCGGCCGCGCGACCGGCATGGGCTTTTTCTTATCCGTGGCCAAAATGAGCAAGGGGGGGGACGATGCCGGACGGTGCCGCGCCGCGTGACCTGGCAGTGCAATATCGCCCGCTCGACAGCCTGGTCGCCTACGCGCGCAACGCCCGCACCCACTCGGATGCACAGGTCGCCGAGATCGCCGGTTCCATCCGCGAGTTCGGCTTCACCAACCCGGTGCTGGTGGCGGAAGACGGCACGCTGATCGCCGGCCATGGCCGCGTGCTCGCAGCCCGCAAGCTGGGCATGGACGAGGTGCCGGCGATCGTGCTGACCGGCCTGTCCGAGACTCAGCGTCGGGCCTTGGTGCTCGCCGACAATCGCATCGCCCTCAACGCCGGCTGGGATAATGATCTGCTCGCACTCGAACTGAGCGACCTGCAATCGGCCGGCTTCGACCTCGGCTTGACCGGCTTCACCGACGCCGAGATCGCAGACCTGCTGAAGCCGGCGAGCGACAGCGCCGCGCCGGAGGATGACGGTGCCGCCGATGAGGTGCCCGAGCCCGCGGCCGAGCCGGTCGTGCGGCTGGGCGATTTGTGGCGGCTCGGCGAGCACCGTCTGCTCTGTGGCGACAGCACCAACCCGGCCGATGTGGCGCGCGTCATGGCGGGCGACACCGCGGCGCTGTGCTTCACCAGCCCGCCCTATGCCCAGCAGCGCGACTACGCGAGCGGCAGCATCGGCGATTGGGACCGGCTGATGCAGGGCGTGTTCGCCGCGCTGCCGATGGCGGAAGACGGGCAGGTCCTGGTCAACCTCGGCATGGTGCACCGCGACGGCGAGTGGCAGCCCTACTGGTCGGACTGGATCGCCTGGATGCGCGCCCAGGGCTGGAAGCGGTTCGGCTGGTATGTCTGGGACCAGGGCCCGGGCCTGCCGGGCGACTGGAACGGCCGCCTGGCGCCGAGCTTCGAGTTCGTCTTCCATTTCTGCCGGACCCCGCGCAAGCCGAACAAGACCGTGGCCTGCAAATGGGCGGGGCACGTCAACGACAGCCACGGCGGCATGCGGGCAAAGGACGGCACGGTCGGCGAATGGACGCATGCCGGACAGGGCGTGCAGGACACCCGTATCCCCGACAACGTCATCCGCGTCACCCGCCACAAGGCACGCGGCATCGAGACCGAACATCCGGCGGTGTTCCCGGTGAACCTCGTCGCCTTCGTCATGGAGGCCTATGCCGATCCGGGCGCGATCTGCTTCGAGCCGTTCTCCGGTTCCGGCACGTCGCTCATCGCGGGCCAGCGGACGGGGCGGCATGTCCGGGCGCTCGAGGTGGCGCCGGTCTATGCCGACGTGACGCTGCGCCGCTGGCAATTGCTCCATCCGGACATCAAGCCGGTCCTCGACGGTGATGGCCGAACCTATGACGAGATTGCCGCCGAGCGGCGCCAGACGGAAGCCTGATGATGCTGACGGTTGAAGCATGGCCGGTCGCCCGGCTGATCCCGTATGCGCGGAACCCCAGGCGCAATGACGAGGCGGTGGACCGGATGTGCGCGGCGATCCGGGAATTCGGCTTCCGCATCCCGGTGGTGGCGCGCTCGGACGGCACGGTGGTCGATGGCCATCTCCGCCTGAAGGCAGCGCAGCGATTGGGGCTGCCGGAGGTGCCGGTGGCGCTGGCGGACGATCTGTCGGAAGCGCAGATCAAGGCGTTCCGGCTGCTCGCCAACCGTTCGGCGTCCTGGGCGGAATGGGACGACGAATTGCTCGCCCTGGAACTGAAGGACCTGCAGGACGCCGGCTACGACCTCGGCCTGACCGGCTTCGACGCCGGCGAGTTGCGGACCCTGATGGAGGACGGCCCCGCCGCCGGCCTCACCGACGAGGATGCGGTTCCCGAGCCACCGGCCGCGCCGGTCACCAAGCCGGGCGATCTCTGGCTGCTGGATGAGCACCGGCTGCTGTGCGGCGACGCCACGGTGGCCACCGATGTCGAGCGCCTGCTGGCCGGCGCCCGGCCGCATCTGCTCGTGTCAGACCCACCCTATGGCGTCGAATACGACCCGACCTGGCGCAACGATGCCGGCGTGTCGGCGACCAAGCGCACCGGCAAGGTGGCCAACGATGACCGCGCCGACTGGCGGGAGGCCTGGGCGCTGTTTCCCGGCGACGTGGCGTATGTCTGGCACGCGGCCATCCACGGCACCACGGTGGCGGAGAGCCTGAGCGCCTGCGGGTTCGACATCCGGGCGCAGATCGTCTGGTCGAAGAACCGCTTCGCCCTCGGCCGCGGCGATTACCACTGGCAGCACGAGCCTTGCTACTATGCAGTTCGCAAGGGCACCCGCAGCCACTGGCAGGGCGCGCGGGATCAGTCCACGCTCTGGTCGATCGCCCCCGCCGGCGCCGAGGACGCCGCCACACCGCACGGCACCCAGAAGCCGGTGGAGGCGATGCGCCGGCCGATCGTCAACAACAGCGAACGCGGCGAGCAGATCTACGAGCCGTTCTGCGGCAGCGGCACCACCCTGATTGCCGCGGAGACGGTGGGGCGGCGGTGTCTCGCCATGGAACTGGACCCGGCCTATTGCGATGTGATCATCCGCCGGTGGCAGGAGTTCACGGGCAAGCCGGCGGTGCTGGACGGCGAGGATCGCGTGTTCGACGACATCGCCGCCGCCCGCGGTGTGCCATGCAATCCCCAGAGAAAACCCATCACATGACATGAGTTGCAGAGAACTCTGTTCAGAATCAACATTCGATAGTTGACAATTCAGAATCGATCCATGCAGCACGTTCTCGATGACCTCCTGATTGCCGGCCTGAAGGTTGTCATCGTTGGGACGGCAGTTGGTGCCGCATCGGCGGCACGCGGCGCGTACTATGCCGGGCCGGGGAACAAGTTTTGGCGAACGCTTGCCGAGACCGGAATGACACCCCGCCTGCTTCGCCCTGAGGAGTTTCGGCTACTGACGGCCTGGGGCGTCGGTCTCACCGACATCGCAAAGTGCGTCTCTGGGTCAGATGCCAGTCTCCAGCCAGACGATTTCGACGTGAGTGATTTTGTTGCTCGCATCAAAGCGGCAAGTCCTCGGATCGTTGCGTTCAACGGAGTGAAAGCTGCGCGGGTGTTCTATTCAGAGCGCAAGGCTCCGATCGCCTATGGCCCGGGTGTTGCTGTGCCGGACATTCCGCGAATCTATGTGCTACCGTCCACCTCAGGCGCAGCGTCCGCACAGTGGAGTATCGCACCGTGGCGAGCCCTTGCCGACGAGGTCAAGGCGATACCCACATCAAGCTGGCTGGAGCGCGCGGAACTTTCCTCCGATTGATGGGCGACATGGCAGGTAAGGACCGGACATTCGACGACATCGCCGCCACCCGTTGCCAGGCGGCGGCGTGATCGCGGTGATGGTGCTGTCAGGGCGCGATTTGGTAGACCGTGTAGGACCCCTTGGCGCCTTCCTTGTTCGGCCCGACCGTCCGGACCCGCTCCAGGGTCTGGATGGTGAAGCCCTTCTTCTTCAGCCCCGCCAGGAAGCCGCGCACCGTGTTGCTGTTCCAGCCCGTGGCCTCGGCGATCTGTGGACCGCTGGCGCCCTCGGCCCGGCGCAGCATCGTCAGCACCGTCTCCTGCTTGGTGCCCTGGCGCGGTCCCCGCAAAGTTCCGGTGGCGTGCGGTGTGGCGCGGCCGGCGAGCATGGCGCGCAGGCGGGCGATCGGGTCCTCCATGGCGGCCATGATGTTCGTCGCGCGGTTGGCCTCGTCGTCCCATGCAGCCAGCACCGCTTGGGCAGCTTGCCGGAGGGTGTCGCGTCCGTTGCCCTGCGCGGGCGCCCCAGGCGCGGCGTCGAGGGCGTCGGCGGCCGCCTTGGCCTCCTCTGCCACCGCCTCGGCCGAAGCCGTCCGTGGCGCCGTGTGGGCCTTGGCGGCCAGTGGTTCGATGCCGACAGCGCGGAAGCCAGCGTCGGTGAGCCGCAGGGTGGTGAGCAGCATGCCGTCGTCCTGCTCGGTGATCGGCGCGTCGCGGTAGGCGCCGGCGGTCTCCGCAAGCAGGCCCTGCCTGAGCAGGCTTTCGGCGACCTTGTGGCGCGCACCGACGGGCAGCTTCTTGTGGAAGGAGACAAGGCGCTCCGGGTGCTCGGCCGCGCGGGTCAGCACGATGCGGGCGGTGTCGGAAAGCTTCAAGGCGGCGTCACTCATGTTCGTAACTCCTGGCGGCGACACCCGACCATCGGGCGTCTGCTACCACCCCGAGCCCCGCCGGGCGTGCCGGTCGGGGCGGTTGGTGGGGCGGGGTGCGTCAGGCGGCGAATTCGCCGCGGCGGTAGTAGGCGTCGGTGATCTCGCGGAGCAGTTGGTTGCGGCGTTCGAGGTCGGCGGCTTCGCACCAGAGGACTTTTTCGGGATCGGCTCCGAAGTGGTCGGCACTCATCTGCTGAAGCTCGGCGACCATCCGGTCGAATTCGGCTTTGCGGGCCAGAAAGAGGTTCAGGCTCTGCTGCTGGTTGGCTTCGCGCTTGGTCATGGTGCTCTCCATCGCGTCCTTGCGTGATGGACCATTCGCGCTGCGGCGCGGCACAGCCAAGCGATTAAGTGACTGTATTAGCTTCTATTTTCATCATTCTGCCGGGCCGCCGCCGGCGTCCCCGGAGGATCGATCATGGCGGGGCGCAAGCCGCTGCCCACCCATCTCAAGCTGGTCAAGGGAACCGCCCGGCCGCACCGACTGAACAAGGATGAGCCCAAGCCCACAGTCGCCGTGCCGGAGCCGCCGAGCCATCTGGATGAGCGGGCCCGGGCGAAGTTCGCCACCATGGCGGAGCTGCTGGCCCGGCACGGGGTGATGACCGAACTCGATGCCGGCGCGCTGTCCCGCTACGTCGTGGTGTGGTGCCGGTGGATCGACGCCGAGGCCGAGATCAAGCGTCGTGGGCCGGTGGTGAAGACCGAGGGCGGCAACATCATCCAGAACCCGTTCCTGGCGGTGGCGAACAAATGCCTGCTGCAGATGGCGCAGTTGGAGAGCGAGTTCGGCCTGACGCCGTCCTCGCGCTCGCGCATCCGCATGGCCGAACCGGCCGAGACAATCGATCCGTTCGAGGAGTTCCTGACCCGTGGCAAAGGCGCGTAAGACCCCGACCTGTCCTGTTGAGGCTTATGCTCGTGATGTGGTGACCGGAAAGCTGGTCGCGGGCCAGTTGGTCAAGCACGCCTGCCAGCGTCATCTCGACGATCTGGCCAAGGGCAAGGCGCGTGGCCTGCGCTGGGATGGCGATGCAGCGCTTCATGCCATCGCGTTCTTCAGCCATCTGCGTCATTCCACAGGTGAATGGGCCAACCACCCATTCACCTTGCAGCCCTGGCAAGCCTTCGTCATCGGGGCGCTGTTCGGCTGGAAGCGGGCGGACGGGCTGCGCCGGTTCCGCACCGCCTATGTCGAGGTCGCGCGCAAGAACGGCAAGTCGGCGATGCTGGCCGGCACTGCGCTCTACGCGCTGCTCGCCGATAACGAACCCGGCTCGCACGTCTATGCCGCGGCGACGACGCGGGATCAGGCGCGCATCGTGTTCGGCGAAGCGGAACGCATGGTCGACGCCAGCCCGGCGCTACGGGCGCGGATGACGCGGACGGTCAACAATCTGGCAGTTCTGACAACATCGTCCTGGTTCCGGCCATTGTCGGCCGATGCGTCGAAGATGGACGGTCTCAACGTGCATTTCGCGGCGGTCGACGAGGTGCACGAGCATCCGAACCCGGAGATCATCCAGAAGCTCAACACCGCCACCGGCGCGCGCCGGCAGCCGCTGATCTTCGAGATCACCACCGCCGGCCACGACCGCCAGTCGGTGTGCTGGCAGCACCACGATTTCTCGGTCAAGGCGCTGGAGGGCAGCGTGCCGGCCGAGGCTTCGGATAGCTGGTTCGCCTACATCGCCACCATCGATGCCGGCGACGACTGGACCAACCCAGCCGTCTGGATCAAGGCGAACCCGAGCCTCGGGGTTACCGTCAAGGTCGAGGACCTGAAGCGTCAGGTCGAGGAAGCGCGCGAGATGCCGGCGCAGCAGAACGCAATCCGGCGGCTGCGCCTGAACGAATGGACCGAGCAGGTCACGCGCTGGATCGACATGGGCGTCTGGGCGGACGGCGCCGAGCCGTTCGACGAGGAGGAACTGGTCGGCCGCACCTGCTACGGCGGGCTGGACCTGGCACGGGTGAACGACCTGTCGTCGCTGGCGCTGGTGTTCCCGCCCGAGCAGCCGGGCGAGACGGTGAAGGTGATCTGGCGCCATTGGTGCCCGGAGGACGACATCCTCCGCCGTGCCCGACGCGATCGTGCCCCCTACACGGTGTGGCGCGACCAGGGTTGGCTGGCGGCGACGGAAGGCAACACCACGGATTTCCGGTTCATCGAGGCGGAGATCCTGGCGCTGACCACACGGTTCAACATCCTGGAAGTGGCCTACGACCGGACCTTCGCTGGCGAACTCGTCCGCAATCTTCAGGACGAAGGCCTGACCATGGTCGAGTTCGGCCAGGGCTTCATCAGCATGGGGCCGGCGGCGGCCGAGTTCATGCGGATGCTGATCGGCCGGGAGATGCAGCATGGCGGCAATCCGGTCGCCACCTGGTGCGCGTCGAACGTCACGGTGCGGCGGGATCCCGCCGGCAATGAGAAGCCGGACAAGGAGAGGTCGACCGAACGGATCGACGCGGTGGTCGCCGCGATCATGGCGGTGGGTAGGTTGCAGGTCGCCGTGGGCGGCTCGGTCTATGAGGAACGTGGGCTGCTGGTGTTCTGACCGTTCAACGAATACCCGCGAGCGGCAGGCGGAGCATGAGGACCATCGGATTGGCGGGAGATTCAGCAAAGCCGTAGCTGATGTAAAACTTCTTGGCGGCATCATTGAGCGCATGCACCAGGATGGCCCTGACACCGGCATTTTCGGCGACTGCAAGGCACCTCAGAACGGCGTCCTTGAGTAACGATGCGCCCAGCTTCTCACCCCGGCGGGAGCGGTCAACCGCCAGCCGTGCCAACACCATCACAGGGATCGGATCAGGCATGTTGCGGCGAACTGCACCGGTTGCTTCGGCGTGGTCCACGGCTCCGGCGGCGAGGGCGTAATAGCCAACGACCCGCCCGGACGGATCGGCCACGACGAAGGTTCGACTGGCGCCGGTTCGCTGGTTGGCCAGAGCGCGCTTCTTGAGCCAGTCATTGAGCACCGGTTCACCACAGTCGAATGCAGCACAGTCGTGCTCCGGTCCAAGCGGCGCGGGGGACGAGGTCATGCCTGGTCTGTGGCGTCCCAAGGGGCTTTGACGGCCAGCAGGCGTGCCAGGCCAGGGTTGGCGGCAACCGGCGCATCAAGCTGAGCGCGGAATTTTTCGAAGTGCTCGCGATCCAGACGAAAGAACACCTGATCGAGCAACACGCTTTGCGCCTTTTCACAGGCGGCCTCGAGCATGAAGTCGGATCGGGTCTTACCGCTCAGGCTTGCAGCCTGGTCGATGAGATCGCGTTGCTCGACGCGAGCGCGCAGATTGATGGCAGCGTCACGCATGCTTGAGGTCTCCAGATACACATCAGCTACACAGACATTGGGGGATGTGTATCGAATGTCAATAGTCAGCCGTGAAGAACGGGACTTTCTTGCTGTTGGCATGAGGTTTGGGCCGCTGGAAGTATTCGGATTTGCAGGGTAGCTTCTGGAAGGCGGCGGAAGGCTTGCAAATCGGCGCGGCGATTGCGATGCGAGCCGGATCGTGATTCGCTCGGCGACGCCCCACGCAGGAGGCCGCCGATGCGCCCGAAGCCGCCTGATCCGGCCGCTCAGCCCGAGTTGTTCCGTGCCCGCCTGGACAATCTGGTCGACCCGCGGCACCCGCTGGTCCGCCTCGCTGGGCTGATCGACTGGCAGCGTTTCGAGAACAGCTTCGGACCACTCTACAAGGATGGCGTCGGCCGCCCCGGCCTGCCGACCCGGCTGATGGTCGGGCTGCACCTGCTTGTCAATCGGCGTCGAAATCTGACCCCTGATCGGCGTCCAAAATTGACCCTTTCTGGAGGCTTGCGCCGGTAGTCCACAGTGGGGACCCGCGCGCCGCGGAGTGCCCCTTTGGAGGCTGACGGAGCGGCGCGCGGGGGGTGCCTGTGGACCCACCGGTGCAAGCCGGGCGGCGATGGACGGATGGTCAGGAGCGGTTCTTGAACCGCCAGCTCTCGTTGCCGGTCTCGATGATGTCGCAGTGATGGGTGAGCCGATCGAGCAGCGCCGTGGTCATCTTGGCGTCGCCGCCGAACACCGACGGCCATTCGGCGAACGGCAGGTTGGTGGTGACGATGATGGAGGTGCGCTCGTAGAGGCGGCTGATCAGGTGGAACAGCAACTGGCCACCGGACTGGGCGAACGGCAAATAGCCGAGTTCGTCGAGCACGACGAGGTCGAGCCGGGTGAACTGGTCGGCGATGCGGCCCTGCTGCCCGGCACGGGTTTCCGCCTCCAGGCGGTTGACCAGGTCGATCGCGGTGGTGAAGCGGCCGCGCGCGCCGGCTCGGATGCAGCTCCGCGCGATCGCTACGGCCAAGTGCGTCTTGCCGGTGCCGGTGCCGCCGACCAGGACGGCGTTGCGCTGCTGGGCGAGAAAGCCTCCTGTGGCAAGGTCGCGCACGAGCGGCTGGTTCACCGGCGTGCCGGCAAACGCGAAGTCGGCGAGTTCCTTGGCCAGCGGCAGGCGGGCCGCGGTCACCTGGTAGCGGATCGAGCGCGCCTGCTTCTCGGCGATCTCGGCCCTGAGCAGGTCGGCGACGATCTGCTGCACCGCGTGCTGGCGCTTCAGGCCGGTGGCGATGATTTCGTCGAAGGCGGCCCGCATGCCGGCCAGCTTGAGGGTCGCCATCATGTTGAGGATCTCATGGCGTTCCATGGTCGGGGCTCCGCAGCGTGTCGTAGCGGGCGCAGTTGGCCAGCGGCGGATGCCGCAGGCGCAGCGCGTCCGGCGTGGCGATGGTCACCGGCGGCGTGGGCGCGCGGCGGCGCGAGAGGATGTTCAGCACCACGCCATTGCTGAACACGCCGCCTGCGAGCGCTTCGGCGCAGGCGGCCTCGACGGCGGCGAGGCCGTCGCTCAGCACGGCGCCGAGGATGTCGACCATCTGGCGGTCGCCGTCGGCGGTGCCGCGCAGCTTCTGCTGCACCCGCCCCAGCGCGCCGGGCAGCGACCAGGCCTGGAACGGTGCGCCGTTGCGCAGGGCGCCGGGCTTGCGCGCGAGCACCGGGACGTAATGCCAGGGATCGTAGACGGCATGGCCGCGGCCGAAGCTGCGGGCATGCTCGCCGACAACCTCACCGTCCTGGCGGATGACGATGCGCTCGGCGTAGGCGTGCACCTTGACCGGGCGGCCGACCGCGCGCGATGCCACCGAGTAGCGGTTGTTGTCGAAGCGCACGAGGCAGGTCTTCGACACCGACGCCGGCACCGCGTGGAAGCCGTCGAACCGGCCAGCATAGGGCACCAGCGTCGCGCGCTCCGCCTCGAAGACGTCCCAGATCGTGCGGTCGGGAATCTCGGGATGGCGCTGCATGCGGGCATAGGCAACGCATTGCTCCAGCAGCCAGGCGTTCAGCTCGGCATAGTCGCGGAACCGCAGGCGTGGCTTGAAGAAGCGCTCGCGCACGACACCGACCTGGTTCTCGACCTGTCCCTTCTCCCACCCTGCCGCCGGCGTGCAGGCGGTTGGTTCGACCAGGTAGTGGCTGCACATCTGCAGGAAGCGGCGATTGAAACTCCGCTCGCGGCCGACGAATACCGCGTCCACGGCGGTGCGCATGTTGTCGTAGATGCCGCGTGCGCAGGCGCCGCGGAAGAAGGCGAATGCCCGGTCGTGAGCGTCGAACACCATCTCCTGCGTCTCGCGCGGATAGGCCCGCACGAACGGCATCCGGCTGTGGCAGAGCCGGACCTGCGCCACCTTCACCGTGACGGTGACGCCGTCCAGCAGCACCACTTCCTGCGACCAGTCGAACTGGTAGGCCTCGCCCGGCGCGAAGCTCAGCGGAATGAAGGCGTCCCTGCCGCCATGTCCGCGCCGCCGCTCACGGGCGCGGGCATAGCGCCGCACCGCGTCGTAGCCGCCGCCGTAACCGCGTGTGCGCAACGCCTCGTAGAGGCGGATCAGGTCAAGCCGGTCACGGCGAGCGTGGACCTCGTTCTCCGCCAGCAACCGTTCCAACTCTGCCGTCCACGCCCCCAGCTTCGGCCGCGGCTGCACCGTGCGCTCGTAGCTCACCTCCGGCTCGGCGGAGCGCAGCACGCGACGCACCGTGTTCCGCGAAACCCGGAGGTCCCGAGAAATCTCCTTGATCGATTTGCCCTGGACGAAGTGCGCGCGCCTGATCCGGCCGACCGTCTCCACGATCAACATCCCCCGTGCCACCCGTCAAAGCCGGGCAGCCTGTCGTCCTCACATCAGGGGGGTCAATTTTGGACGCCGATCAGCCCCCAAACGGGGTCAAAATTGCACGCCGATCCACAGCCTCCAGCGCCACACGCGCCTTGAACTCCGCCGAATACCGCGTCCGCTTGCCCGTCATCGGGTCCGTCCTCTTCGCAGGGCGAACCGAGCTTATCCTCCTGTCCGAAATTCCGGGACCACCTCAATGTCGCCGGGTGCGACACCCTGATGGCGGGCGATCGCCGCCAGACGGGCGGGGAGACTTTCTTTAAAACCCTCGATCGCACCCGCGGCCTGGGCGTGGTGGCGTGGCCGCGGCGACAGCTTGCGGTAGCCCATCTTCCGCAACTCACGGCTCAAGGTCTGGCGCGCGATGCTGACCCGGAACTCCTCCCAGACCCACTGGCACAGATCGACGATCCGCCAGCGCACGACGCCGTGCACCGAAGGGATCGGACCGGCCTCGACCATCGCCGCCAGCGCCGCGCGATGCCTCTCATTCAGCCGGGACGGCTGGCC